>CAZNKB010000005.1:0-115950 GCA_964573695.1 uncultured Gammaproteobacteria bacterium
GTCGTAACAAGGTATCCCTAGCCGAAGCTGGGGATGGATCACCTCCTTTCTATTTGAAAAATATCGATCGATCGAGATATTCCGCATTTAGCGGGATGATCTTTGATATTTTTCTCTCAAAACCCTAGATCCTATGCATTTCGTCATGTGTTGCTTCCGCTTAATGCGGTGTGGCTGGACGTAGTGCTCTGGATCCCTATCACCATTGGATTGTTAAACTATTTATCCCGCCACCCGGCGGGATTTTTAGTAGTCAGTTAGCGAACGAATGCTTATTCGTGAGCTTACTGAGTACTATGGTTTCGCGCAAAGCGTATATCATATAACTGAAACCATAGTAGCCTACCTGAGAACGAATGCTTATTCGTGAGCTTACTGAATACTATGGTTTGCTTCGCGTAGTGATTTTCTTTCAGCAAACCATTGTGGCTTGCATATTGTAGAATGGGACGTGGATGAACGGAAAACGTGCTAGATATATTTATTTCGGGGTGCTTTTGGTTGCCGCTGTCGTTACGGGCGTGCTCGTTTATATAGGTCGCACCCCGTTCCCTAGTGATTTTATGCGTGCATGGTACGAACCCTGGAGATCGGAGACGGTAGTACATGGGGTTCCTACGGTGCCGCACAAACCAGTAGGACACGATGTATTCCGCCAGATTTACCCGTTTAAGGCGCTATCAATTGACATACTTCGATCTTGGCATATGCCTCTTTGGAATCCCTACAACGGTGCGGGTCAGCCGCTTTTTGCCGCCGGAGTACACGCGATGTTAAATCCCATGAACCTCGCGTTATTTGTTTTCGATCCGGCTACAGCTTGGACAATACTTTTCGTTGGTCAATTTGTCGCCATAGCACTGACTTTTGTTCTGTACGCCGGAGCAATCGGATTGGCGGCCCTGGCTACACTCATAGCATGTATGCTCTTGCTAGGATCCAGCTTCGTTATTGCAAATTCTTTATTCGCAACTTTTTTGTATTCGTACGCCGGTTTACCGCTTCTTCTGTGGTGTATCGAAATGCGCATTAGAAATAGACGAATCGGAGAGGTGATATTTCCACTGGCTGTAGCGTGGACTGTGCTCACGGGGTTTCCTCAGCTGACACTTTATATTTTTCTCGTCACCGTAGCCTATATGATATTTCGTATGCGCGAAAGTACACTCAATTCATGGAGCAGTTGGCTCCGATTTTCGGGATTATGGCTTTTAGGACTAGGAATGTCTATGGCGCAGCTTGCTCCAATGTACGAGTTATATAAAGCTGCCGCCATTACGACAGAATCTTCCGCATTTATCATCCGCACATTTCTTATGCCTGTTTCTCATCTTCTGTCAGTTTTCGTTCCGAATTTTTTCGGTAATCCGGCAACATACAATTATTGGGGATACGCTGATTATGTGGAAACAGCGGGAACAATAGGAAGTGTGGCTATTTTTTTCGCGTTGTGCTCGTGGGGAGTAAGAGAAAAACGACTCTCATTCCCTAGCGTGTTTTTTGCGGGAGCATTGGGGGTGTCACTTTTATTGGTTATTCGATCGTCGTTTACCCAGTGGTTATATCGTTTGCCGATTCCGGTATTTACGACAGGAGTGCCCACACGTCTTTTGGGGATGGCGGCATTTTCACTGGCAATGTTGGCCGGCATAGGAATACACGAGTACCTCACAGGAAAACATGCGAAGGTTGTCCGAAATAATCTGTTTTTTGTGTGGAGCGCGTTAGTCGGTATAGGCATTGTCGCGTATTATTTGCAGGTAACACACGTATCGTGTGCTAACCCTGTCATCACAAACTGTTACACCACAGCGCTAAGAAACAGTTTGCTGGAGTTATTTGTATTTACTGCCGTCGGATTACTGGTGGTGGCACTGCACGTTTTTCGCATGCACTCGCGAAGCATCGTGTTATATGGCACCGCTTGTATAGTGCTCGTGTCCGGCATATATAACGCATATAAATTCGTGCCGTTGACGAAATCAGATCAGATGATGCCTTCTTATCCTTTGCTATCCTCACTAGCTAAGATGAAACCGGAAAGGGTCGGTTATCGGGGTACACACCTGCCGACAGATCTAGCGACACAGTATCGTTTTTATGACACGAATTATTATAATCCGCTGTATATCAGTCGATATGGCGAGCTTGTCTCGTATGTCAACACAGGAGATCGGCGTCAGGGATTGTCCCGAAGCGATGTGAATGTCGTGTCCGATGCCACGGTGAGCGCAGAGCTTTCAAGCAGGAGAGAACGGTTTTGGGATATGACAGGAACAAGCATACTCCTGACGAAAATAAGTGATGCGTTAACACTTCGGGACCTTGTAGTGTGGCAGGATAATATCTGGAGGGTAACGAAGCGGCCATCGGCATTGCCACGCGCGTATATAGTTACAGACGTCCGATCGATACCCGATCCCGGTTTGCTGCTTGAAGAGTTGTTTTCTGCTCACACCGATATTCGGAAAACGGCTTTTGTTGAAGCGCCTTTGTCCGGGATAGACGTGGGTAGCGGTATACCCGGAACTGTGACAGTCGATTCATATGAACCGAATGCGGTAGAAATGTCGGTATCGTCTATGACAAATTCGCTTCTTATTGTCTCCGACACATATTATCCCGGTTGGGTAGCGAGCGTCGACGGAAAAGAGGCGAGCGTGTATCGCGCAAACTATGCGTTTCGCGGCATCATTATCCCGAAAGGGGCTCATAAGGTCCGTATGTATTACCAGCCTGATTCTGTGAGATTAGGTTTTATGGCAAGCGGAGTAAGTATTGCCCTTTGGGCGATATTTTTGTTACCGAAGTCGGGGAAAAAGAGCGAAAAATTTCTTTGAGGCGCGTGCCGGAATGCCGAGAATACTCGGCACTCACCAGGAGTAATACTCGCGTCGATGACTCCGCTTGTTAACTCCTGGATTGTGAACCTCCGGTTCTACGTGATTGCTGCACACCGAGGTAAAATTCCTATTCATAGACTTCGTAAATTTTGAGGCGCGTGCCGGAATTGAACCGGCGCATGGGAGTTTTGCAGACTCCTGCGTTACCACTTCGCCAACGCGCCGAAGATATGAAAAAAATGAGTCGATTGGTGGGTGCGCATAGAATCGAACTATGGACCTCTTTCTTATCAGGAAAGCGTTCTACCACTGAACTACGCACCCAGTAAACTACTATGCAATCTCGTCTTTAGATCTTCTTTTAGCGCATGCATTTTGAGTTTCTTTTCTCTCGTCAATGCATCTTTTTTGTCTTTATACGCTTCGTAATATACTAAAATCCAAGGCCTGTATCCTTTTGTTGACTTTACCTCGCCGTTATTGTGCTGAGCAAATCTTATACGTAAATCCCCGGTTGATCCTATATATACATCATTATTAGCCTTGCTTTTGAGGACATATACATAGTACATACCACTGTCAGGCGAAGCCTGATCTGGCTTTGCCAGAAACTACGCACCCCGGGTGAGTTGGCAATTATTGTATCATAAGGCTCACTGATAAATCACTACCGGCGTGCCTATGTCGGCAAATTGGTAAACCTCTTTGGCGTCTCCTATGTCAAGCGCTACACAGCCTCCGGTGTTGGGGGCGCCGATGAACTCACGCGGCCGTTGTATTTTGTTTCGTCCGGAATAGAAATAGGGAAGTTCATGGATACCAAAATACGCATGAAGCTCCTTGGAGAATTCAAACCCCATCCAATATGGCATCCAGACGTTATAAATACTGGAAAATCCCAAGCCTGTTTTGTTGAGGATTTTAAACGATCCGACAGGAGTAGGGTAGTCTTTGCCGGTCGATACCCTGTACGTTTTCACCACGTTGTTGTTTTTGAAGGTAAATAATTTTTGTTGCGATATATCTATCTCGATATATTTGGATGCAATTTCTCCCTCGGTATTGGGGCCGCTGTCTATACCGACTTTTACCGATTCCGCGGGTCCTCCCTCAAACCGTGTCGACAACGCGTTTTTCACGCCATTGCCAACCCGTTCATAAGCTGTGGTCGGATTAAAAGATGCACGATATACCGATAGCGCAGTAGTAAGGTCAGGAAGAAAGGATTCATAATTTATGGAAAACGTTACTGATTCCGAATCTGCTGATAAACTTGCAGTGGTATAACGACGCAAGTCTTCAGGAGATAGTGTCATGAATTGATTGGATCCGTTTAGGCCGACGATGATAGTGAGTGGGTCACTGTACACGCGCGACAGTTTGGTATTTGCCGATGCAACTTTTTGTTCCAGCACGTTGGGAGTTTCGACTAGGGGAACAGTGAGCGGATTTTCGTTTGTCCCAAAGTGGCGCACCAGTTCCTGTTGGAACAGTTCCAGATCCACCATGTACCGCTGTTGTGGAGCAAACAGCGTGGCGCGTTTATTATCCTGGTCGAGATACACGATATCCTGACTGGAGAGTCCCGCTTCATTTATTTTGGAAATATATTCGTAAAATTCCTGGGAAAACGACAACGGTACATTGACGACTCGTGGCTGGATTATTTGGCGCAACAATGTTGCGAGTTTAGAAGTCCAGGGGAGCGTATTAGGGGCAAATATTTCATCGATCACTTGGTGAGGATCCATATAGACACCTATATGTTCGTAGGAAAGGTCGTATGTCTGTGCATGTATCGTCAGTCGAAGCGTGGATTGGTAGTTCTGAGTCAGGAGTTCCCGTATGGACTGCCTGGTTTTGAGACCGACATTTATTTTCCCGACGATTGTATTCGGGAAGCTGAGCGTGTTGACGCCGATAATGAGTAGAAATGCGGCATTAATTATGGTAAATACGGCCAAGATATTGCGTCGCGTGAGGATTCGGTTATGCCGTAAGTGTCGGACGATATGGCGTGCATGATGAGATACAGCCGCTACATGGCGCTTCATATCTTTTAGGCTATCAGAACTTAGCGTAGAGGACAATTTGGAAAAACGAAAGAGAGTGGGTATAACGGGGGGAACGTTACCTTTGTGTTTCTTTGTATCGCAAGAGCGCAGGTATAGTGAGGGCCATGATACCGACCACAATGAGGGTCCCAATCCCGCCGATGACAACTGTTGTCGGGGCACCTATGAGGCCTGCCAATAATCCCGCTTCAACTTCGCCCAGGCGGGGGCCTCCAGTGTAGAAAATTTGGTTTATAGCAGTCATGCGTCCACGGATATGATCCGGTGTGGAAAGCTGACGCACGATATTGCGTATAATGGCACTCATCCCGTCGCCTGCGCCGATAATGACCAAAGCGAAGAGACTCGTAAAATAATTGGTCGAGTAACCGAAGATAATGGTGCCTACAGCATATACCGCAACGCTTGCAAAAAGTATGGTACCGGTGTGAAGCCGTTTCCCGACCGACGCGGCGACAAATCCCATGATCGTAGCTCCCATAAATGGTGCCGCGTAGAGAAACCCCAGGAGTTCGGGTCCGATGTGTAGCACGTCTTTGGCAAACACGGGAAGAAGTATTGTGGCCTCGGCGAAAAAAGTGGCGAAGAAGTCCAGCAACATGGTCGACCAGATGAGCGTTTTGGATTTCACAAACCGTAGTCCCTCCCATATTGCCGAAAGGCTTGCTGGCTGCCGGCGGCCTTCGATTCCACCGTGTGCGCTCATGCCAACAAGGGCTGCAAGGAGGATGAGATATGAAACGGCATCCAAAAAGTATACATGGGCGATGCCTAAATACGCGATGATAAATCCGGCGATTGCCGGGCCCGCTACTGTCGATATGTTGTAGCCTATGATGTTCAAACTTACTGCATTGCCATAGTGCTCCCGTTTGACCAGGCTGGGAAGGAGGGCGGATCGCGCGGGTCCGTCCAGACTGTATATGGCGATAAGGACGGCATTTATAATAAGGAGGTTTAGCGGGTTTGCCAACCCCAAGACGGTGAGTATTCCCTGGGCGGCGGCAAGGAATGCCTGGCTCAGTTGGGTCACATAGAGGATTTTTTTCCTATTATGTGCGTCGACGAGCGTCCCTCCTACAAGCGAAAATACAATAATCGGAAGGATACGCGATACCCCGAGAAGCGCCAGTACATATGGAGAGCGGGTCATTTCGTATAATTGCCAATTGAGCGCGACAACTTGCATTTGGGTGCCGGCATTGGAGACGAATTGGCCGACCCATTGCAGGATATAGTCGCGAGACGTAAGGGCCGGATAACGCAGAAGTATTTTCATAATAGTGAGCTAAGGCGCGAATGAGAAAACACTATTGTATCACTGTTGTTTCTCTCTTTGGGGTATAGTGGACATAGTGAAAACAAAATCAAACATATCGGCGGTTTTGAGCCTTCGTTTTGTAATAGCCATTATCCTGATAGCGTGCGTCGCGCTCTGGCTTCGGTATTTCCATATCAACGGGTCTGTATGGATGCTTCAGGGGTATGACGAAAGTCGCGATACGCTCGTAGCCCGGCACATCGTTGAGTACGGCGATTGGATTTGGCGTGGCCCGCTAGCTTCCGGGAGCATGAATCAACTTATGAACTCGCCGTTTTATTACTATTTTATGGCGATTCTTTGGTTTATCGGCCGGTCGTCACCGGCAGTGTTGCTGCTTTGGTGTTTGGTGTTGGCGTCCGTAGTGTATATTGCATATCGGGTAGGCGTGGAGATTTGGGATAGGCAGTTGGGGCTTATTCTGGCGGGATTGTTCGCCATACAACCCACTCTTATCAGCAATAGCCGGCATATTTCGCAACCATATCTGCTCCCGTTGTTTTCTTCGGCATTTCTTTTGTTGTTCTGGAAAAAAACCCCCATGACGTTATGGAAATTTTGTTTGCTTATCGGGATTCTTATGATCCCGATGCATTTCCATTACGGAAGCCTTCTCATGCTTCCGGCGGGGTTCCTTTGGTTGGCGTCGGTTTGGTATAAGCAACTCACCCAAAAAAACTCGGGATTATCTTGGCAAATCATTCCGGTATTGACGGTTGAATATTTTCTGGTGACATGGACATGGTTTACGTACGGGCGCACGATGTTCGATCAGCAGTTCTTTCTGTATAACGAAGTTCGTTATAACTGGATACGCGTATTTGCCCGTGCTCAAGTTGCATGGGTAGGAATGGCAGATAATTTATGGTGGGGCAAAGACCCTAGTGTCGTTTTGGGGATGCTGGTGTTTTTTATAGGCGTTGCCGTGTGGTACGCTGCCAGGCAAAAGGGCGCCGGTTTCGCCATGGGGCAATATTGGTGGATGCTGCTGTTTGTTGTTGTTCCTCCGATTATCGCCGGTTTTCATGGGGATATCATTCATCCGTTTTATTTACTGAGTACGCTTCCGATTCTTATTGTCGTTACCGGTATCGGGCTTCGTTCGCTTATGGCTCTGAACAGGTATGTCGGAGTTGTGTGCATGTTAATCGTTGTGTGGATTTTTTTGGAGCAGGCGCTGACAGTCGTCGGGGAAGCACCGAGGAAATCTTATTACGAGCAGCTCCGTGATGTGTCAAAAATAATTCATCAGGACTATCGTGCGCTTGACCCGGCGTCGCCGGAGGTTCCTCAAATCGCACTCGCGATACTCGCAGGAAAATATCTGCCTTACGACGGATGGGGAAATGGTTCACTCTGGTTTTTTTTGGAAGACTACTTCGGGCGAAGGCTTATCAATCTTGATGATTACGGAACGAATTTCGTGCCCGTGGTAAAGGCGCCTGTTTATTTTTATGTCGTATGCGATAATCGGGGATTTGATAAGGAACAGGAGGATATGTGTGTGACGAGATTTTTGGGAGCCAGAAATTATATTACGGGAAAACGGGTAAAGGTTTATGAGTCTCAGCCATTTGTTTTGTGGAGATTTGCCATTAACCCGCTTATACAAGTGAAAGATTACAACATCGCATACCCGGGATTATAAGGGAATACATATTTGTAATATGTCTTACAAGTTGATAAGCTACGTATAAGGAGGGTATATGCTTAATTTTAATTCTATTTTACTTTCTTCGGGCAATCCAAAAGAATTGATCGCATTTTATACCAAAGTGTTCGATAAAACACCGGATTGGGCAGAGGCAGATTGGGCAGGCTTTCAGGTCGGCAGCGGATTTTTTAGCGTCGGTCCGCATGATAAAGTGAAAGGTGTAGCAGTACAGCCTGAGCGGATATTACTGAACTTCGAAACCAAGGACGTCTCGCTGGAATTTGACCGGATTAAAAAGCTGGGGGCTACGGTTGTCGCTAAGCCGTACGAAATGGAAGGTATGAAAGGCATGTGGATCGCCACATTTTCCGATCCCGACGGCAACTACTTCCAGCTCATGAGTCCGATGAAATAGTGTCACACTTTCGCTTCACACATCGGATGTGTGAAGCTAAAAAAGACCGATTTGACGGGTAGAGTCGATGACGTCTTTAGGGTAGGAAAAATCGACCTGAAAGCTTGCGACGTTATTCCAGTTATCGATGTATTTGAGTTCGCGGTTGATGACCCCGTAGTCATACAGGTCCCGGGTAAGCATGACGTCTGCCTCGCAGTATTCTTTGAGTTTCTCGAGACTTTCCTGCGTCTGTTGGTTCCAGTAGATAACGGCATTTGTACCGACGTCGGTTTTATCCCGGCCGAGGGTGTATTTTCCCAGTGTTGATAGACTAAGGGAATGTCCAAGTTTGGCGCGTACATGCTGCATAATGTCAAAATGCGGGAGTTTGGAGAAGTTTTCCGGGGCATAGGGAAGGAGAGCCGGCACATCGAATTTAATCGTGTTAAATCCTATGATACGCTTGGCGTTATTCATGATGGACCAGAGTTCCGAGAGATCTTCTTCCCAAAAGGAGCGTAGCTCTCCTGATATTTCGTGCTGCTGTGCGTCTACCTGGCGGATATAGGCTCCGACGATCGACACCCCCAGCAAGCTCGGATCGTTTCCCTCGACTTCAGAAAATAGGCGTTTGGTCTCTATATCGAAGATCACTTCAGTGATCATAGTAGCGATAGTATAGTGAATTTGGGCACCAGAGAGCAAGTTGGAGCTATGTAACAGCCTTAGTAAAATTACTTGCTCATATCATTGTCCGTGAGGATGCAGTCGGGATATTTGGTATAATAACTTTTTCCCTTATGAAAAAAACCTTTTGGATTATTGCGCTGATTGCCGTTGTGAATGCCCTGGGATATGGCATTGTGATTCCCGTGTTGTACTCGTATTCGCGGTCGTTCGGATTGACGGATTTTCAGAATGGGCTGCTTTTTTCGGTGTTTTCCATAGGTCAGTTTGTGGCGACTCCTATTATCGGTAGGTTGTCTGATGCCTGGGGCCGTAAGCCGCTACTTCTTGCATCCGTATTGGGTACTGCCGGATCGTTTTTCCTTATGGCTATAGCCCCCAATGCGGCATTTCTTTTCTTGGCCCGCTTACTCGACGGAATTACCGCCGGGAATATTCCGGTAGCGCTTGCCGTCATATCAGACACGACCGAGCCCAAAGAACGGGCAAAAGGTTTTGGCATCATAGGCGCTTCATTCGGATTTGGATTTACCTTCGGTCCAGCAATTTCTGCAATGACCTTGAGGTGGGGAATAGGTACCCCGTTTATCGTTGCCGGAAGTATCGCACTGCTGGCTGCTTTTCTGGTGATTTTTTTGTTGCCGGAAACAAATATGCACAAGGGCACTGCTGTTTCCCGCCGCCTCTTTGATTTTCACAAACTCTTCCATTCGTTATTTGATCCGGCCATAGGGCTGACGCTTGCGGTATCGTTTCTTGTGACGTTTGCATTTTCTATCTATATCTATGCGTTCCAGCCGTTTGCCGTAGAGCTTATGCATTTATCCGTGCAGCAAATTTCGTACATATTCACGGCTATCGGAGTCGTCGGGCTCATTTCACAGGGGGCGGTGATACCCAAGGTAGTCAAACGGTTCGGAGAACGTGAAACGCTGATCGCATCGCTTACCCTTACCACGATTATATTCGCTGGTCTTTTTGGCGTACGCAGCTACGGGCTATTTATGGCGGGGATTTTGATACAGGCGTTTTCAAACGGATTTCCCATGCCCGTGCTTCAGTCGCTGCTCTCCAAGGAAACAGACGAACGGAGTCAGGGGACAATCATGGGGGTCAACGCCTCTTACCAGAGTATAGGTCAAATCTTGGGTCCATTAGTAGGCGGGCTTTTGGCTACAGTAACGATTCCGTTGCCGCTTTTGGCGGCGAGTTTGACTACGGCACTCGGAGTAATATTGTCCATGAAAATTCTCCATAAACATATCCATAAGCAATCCCTCGTGTAAATCGTGCAATTACCGGTAAAACCGCGTATAATAGTCGCTTAATTACCCGTTATGAAATTATCACTCGAACGAAGTGCTACCCCGCAAAAAGAGCCTCTGGACCGTAATTCGCTCGTCATCACCGTGGACGGCTCTACGACGGCGGGCAAGCGCGTGGTCGCCGAGCGTCTGGCTCACCGATATGATCTGACGGTTTTCAATACGGGTACGACCATTCGGGCGTTAGCGCTCCTGGCTATAGAAAATAACCTGGTCGGTACAGATCAGACAAATGTCACTCGGATTCCTGTTGATTTCGCAGAGCGCATTGTGGACTTCTATGAGCATATGCCCCAAAAACTCACCATAGAAAAGCCGCGTGACGGCGAACATACTGCCCGCCTCATGATCGGGGATCGTGAGATGCGAGGGGAGCTGCTGGCCTATGGTAAGCAAAAAGCAGTGGACAATCTCGCGGGAGTGATCGCCGCAAGCCCGCTTGTACGGGACAAACTCTATCATCTGTGGCGCGAAGCCGTGAAAGAGTTGGGAGGCACGATCGTCATCGGAAGAAAGACGGGAATAGATCTCTATCCCGACGCTCCGATTAAACTCTATCTGTTTGCTAGCCCAGAAGCGTCAGCGGCTTACCGCGTGACACATGATCCGACGTCACTTATGCACCAGAGTACGGAAGAGCTCTATATCCGCGAACGTGACGGCATGGATAGGACCAACGGATTGCTGGACAGACCGGTGGATGCGCTCGCGATAGATACGAGTATGTATATCAGTGGCGACGGCAAAGGTATGACGGCGTTGGAATCGAGGATAGCTTCGTTTATCGATAGCAGATTTACGATCAAGTAAGGCGTGCGCGTGTATTGCTCCGCACGATATCTAAGGGGTGTTTGGTGCCGTTTTCCCACAATTTGAACCCGTCGTAATTGTACTCTGGAGTTTTGAGTTTGCCTTCGGCATGCATGGTTTCGATTTCGGAGGGAGTGAAAAATCCGTAGTTCTGGATTTCTTCTGCCTGCATTTTGAATGTTCCGTCCAGGATCGTTCCCCGGAATGCATACCCTACATGCATTTTTACCTTGCTAGGGCTACTTGACTCTGCGGTCGTTTCGGACGGGACTTCATGGATGCCGTTTTTTTCATAATAGTGCCATACTCCCAGCAGTTGATCCAATCGGATGTCTAGGCCCAATTCCTCTTTCGCTTCGCGAAGCGCCGCTACTTCCGGTTCTTCGCCCAGCAGGTCATCCACGTATCCTGCAATCGGCGACCATTTGCCTCCGTGTTCGTCCAGATCCTGTACCATGAGTAATCGGCCTTGTTCGTCGGATAAGAAGATAGAAACCGACGCCAGGCTGCTTGAGCGCTCTGTCCAGGCTGGTTTTTCTTGATGTCCGATAGGTTGCCGTTCGTGGGTTGCCATAGGAAAAGCGTATTATAACCCAATCGGGGCTTAATTAGAAATCAGTAGGTCCTATGTACAGCGCGGGGTTTTCCAATATATCCTCGTTTAGGTCAGAGTGATAGAGGGTGATTTCCCGTTTGTCGTGATGATATTCTACCCTGCTGGCCGGTGTTTCCGCAGGCCCTTTTGTGTGGCCCATATCCGTTTTTGCAGTGTCCTGCCCGGATCCGCCCGCTCGTGCGCGTTCAGCGTGGGTCATACCAGCACTATTATACCTCCTCTTGACAAGTAGAGCTCATTTTCTGGTATTGTAGATGTATGGCAAAAAAGAAAAAACCCTCACGCAAAAGCTCACGAAAGCCGGTAGTCAGGACTAAGAAAGACCAGTGGGACATCAAGCGGATTTTTTTGCCTCTCGGGTTTGCGGTACTGGCACTTCTTGCAACTTCCCAGCTTACCTACACCCAACGGTTTGCAAGCAATGTCTTGGGCGATGAGGATAAAGCTCAGGAGGAACAACAAAAACAGCAGGAGGAACAACAAAAAGAGGCTGCGAAGCAGCAGGAAGAAGTAGCAAAAAATCAGGAAGAGCAGCAGAGAGAATCTTCACAAAACTCCGGGAGTGGCAATACGAACACCCAGCGCAGCGAAACGGAGACCGAAACCACGAGTGGCGTGAAGGTGAAAACAAAAATAGAAGACAACGGAGCGTTGAAAGTCGAGGCAGAGTCGGAAGATGTGCACTATACGTTTCAGGAGGAAAACGGCGAACTGAAGCTCAAGGTGGAAACACAAGACGGTGAAGAGGTCCGCACGCGTGAACACCTCAAGGAACGCGATGCGCTGGAGCAGGAATTGGAAGATGAAGATATAAAAATCTCCAGCGACGACGGACATATGGAGATAGAGCATAACGCGGTTACGGCACGGTTCGGATTTCCGTTGTCCGTCGATCCGGTAACTCGAGATCTTATCGTGATAACGCCTGCCGGCGAACGCACGGTCGCTGTATTGCCCGACGAAGCAATGCGACGGCTTTTTGCTGCGGGAGTGCTCACTCCGGTCGCCTCGGGCTCGGCTACTACTATGGCAAGCGGGTCGGGAGCATTGGCAAGTTCAGTTGAGCTTACGCTTCGCGAGGGAAATCTCGTCTATCAAGTAGAAGGGAAGAAGCATGAGAAATTCCTAGGAATTGTACCCGTCACGCTTGATCGCCAAGTGACGGTGTCTGCTTTAAGCGGCGAAGTGTTGTCACAGACGCAGTCGATACTTGCGACGATAGTAGGATTTCTTTCTTTTTGAACTTGAGCACGCCGTCTTCTATATTTCCTTCGTGCGATAGGGGTTAAGCAGAGTGCTATAATGCGCCAATTATGGCGCTGAGTCGGTCAGAACAGATTTCGCTCGCTTCTACCATTACGCTTTCCGGTCCTTCTGCCGTCGGGAAGGATGAGCTGTCTGCCTGGGTGGCTCCGCGATTAGGCAAGGCGCGCATTATCACCGGAGATGTTTACCGTTCTCTCGGCTGGGTAGGGCTTCGCCAGGGGTTATTTGAATCTGGGCAGGAAGGGCAGATGTGTCTTACAGAACGAGGGGTGAAGGAAATACTCGGCTTGTTCGCTCGGGGAATAAAACGGTTTGGATACCTGCCGGATGAGCGGCGGAACCGGCTCGCACAGTTTCATTTTGACGGGAGGAATATGACAGCCGTTATTCGCCCGAGGCGAAGGAGTTTTACAAGCCAAATGAGGTTGGAGGCAGCGGCAGCAGCGGTTGCCATAGTTCCTGATATTCGCCACGAAGTGGACAGTCTGCTTCGTAAAACGGCCATAGCCTTCGGCGGGCCCGTCATGGTAGCCAAAAATGTAGATGATTTCGTACCGGAAGCGCATCGAAAGTACATGCTTGTGGTGACTGACCCGCGTGTATCGGCGGGATATCGGATGATCCGTGGAGTTTCTGCAACCGGCTCGTATGAAGATGAGTTGGCCTGGCTGAGGAAGAGGGATGCACTGCATGAAGCGCACGGATTAGAGCGATTGCCTCAGGGGGCACGGGTGGTCGACATGACCAAGCTTCTTGATAGACGCGACGGTATGGCCATCGCTACGTCGGTCATCATGCACGATTTATCCCAAATTCGGGAACATATTCTCACCCCGCATTGTGGTGATGCATCACTTTGACGTCGCGTGTCCATAAACCCCGGACGCCGCCGTCGCGTCTGCTGAATTGCCGGTTGGTGACGGCGCTGATGAAAAATAATTCAGGAACACGCTCAAGTGCGAGATCGAGCGCCTGTTGCCGGGGATAACGTTTGGGGAGGGTGACTTTGACGTAAGCTACGATGCGGCCGTCTGGTCGTTCCGGTCGCCAATGTCCGTATAAGAACAGTGTTTTGACTTCTGATTTTGGCGGCATCTCAATCGGATAGTAGGGTTTCCGCTATGGGCGGTCAAGAAGTATAAAAATTATCTATGCTTGTTTCATTTGACTAAATTGTCTATACTTCCTCCATGATTTTATCAGACCGGGATATTACCAACGCCCTCCGCACGGGAAGAATCAAGATAGCCCCGAAAATCGATACCAAGACCCAGTTAGGATCGTGTTCCGTGGATTTGCGGCTGGGTAAGCAATTCCGCATCTTCAACCATAGCAAATTCGCATACATCGACCCCAATAATCCCAAGCTGGCTACCGATATGATGGCAGAGGTTAAGCTCAAAGACGGGGAGCCCTTTATCCTGCAACCAGGGGATTTCGTACTGGCGACCACTATGGAGACTGTCGGATTGCCCAATGATTTGGTAGGGAGACTCGAGGGGCGTTCGAGTCTGGGAAGACTGGGGATTGTAGTGCATTCCACGGCGTCAATCTTTGATCCCGGCTGGCAGGGAATGGTCGTTATGGAATTGGGGAACATGGGACGCATGCCGGTAGCGCTTTACCCGGGGATGCGGATTTGCAGCATGACATTCGAGGAATTATCGTCCTCAGCCGCGGTGCCGTATTCCAAGAAAAAGGCGGCCAAATATGTCGGGCAAAAGACTCCTTTGGCGAGCAAAATCGGTGAAGAACGATAAGATAGTCTATGGCGAAAAAAGCCGAGAAGGTTCCCTGCCTATTCGTGCGCAGATCCGATTGTCCGGGTACCTGCCGGAATCATTGGAAGTCGAATGATAGGGTAGAGCATGCCATGGCGCGAAGAGCCATAGATCGAGGAGCGGTGATCGCCTCATGGAAAACCGTGATTGCGTTGCCGGGATTTACCTGGCTTATGCGGCGGATCAGGCCGGAAGCGTTTAAGGTATGTGAACAAAACAAGGGGAATTAAAACGTATATGGATTGGCCAATTCTTTACAAACAAGTGCTTCATGTCAAAGACCCCGCAAATCCGGTGGGGGTAGCTATCATGTGGACGGAACGGCAGGTGGTGGCTGACATGCTCAAGGATGAAAATTATTGTGCAATCGGTAACCTGTATTCTTCCGCCGGTATTTCCGCCATGATCAGGAATGTCTATGCCAATCCGCATGTCCGGAAAATTATCCTCTGGGGAGCTGATCTTTCCCGAAGTGGGGCTGCACTTATGGCACTTATGGCAAATGGCGTGGATGAAAACTTCTTTATCATCGGAGACGAAAAAGGCGGACAGATCGAAAAGGAAATCGGCAAAGAAGCGATAGATCTGTTTCGTACGAGCGTCGAAATCATAAACTTGCGCGGCAAATCACCCGATGAGCTTCGTAAAACAGTAGCGAAATACAGCAGCGAAAAGCCCGCGCCATTTACCGAACCCAAAGTATTCCCGACGAGTCGGCCCAAGCCGTTTACGTTCCCTTCGGAGCAGATAGGGTTTCGTATTCACGGCAAGACCGCGGCGCAGACCTGGCTTAAAATTCTCAACAATATTCTGCGTTACGGCCGGAACAAAACGACCAGATACACTCAGGAAAACGAGCTCAAAGAGTTGCTTAACGTCATGGCAGTTGTATATGAAGAAGATCCCGATAAGCCGTATTTGCCTCATTTTTTCCCGTTTTCGCAAAAGGATTTAACGACGTATTACCCGCAGGTGTTGTCAGCCAAGCAGATCCCGGGGATAGCCTACACGTATGGGCAACGGCTACGGGATCATGACGGTGTAGACCAAATACAAAACATCATCGATCTTATAAAAACTCGCCCATTTAGCAAAAAAATGGTGGCTTTCACGGCCAAAATCAAAGAAGATTGGTCGGTGGTAAACAAAGGCGATACGCCGTGTCTTACCCAGATTCTCTGCAGCATCCAGGACGGCAAGTTGTTTATGACCACACATTTTCGGAGTCAGGATATGGTGCATGGCTGGCCGCGCAACGTATTCAGCTTGCGCAAACTTCAGAAACTCATTTGCGATGAGTCGGGAGTTCCCATGGGGGCGTTTGTCATGATCACCCACAGCGCGCATATTTACAGCGACGACTACGAGCTTGTCGAAAAAATACTCAAGGAAAACTATGAAAAAGAATTGGGGTATACGAGCCGCCAAATGTTCGAAGATGATCCGCGAGGCAATATCACGATCGAGATAGAAGAAGTTGGGACCAAATCCGTAGGAAGACCTACGAAGTATGCAGTGAAGCCAACAGACAAAGAGTATGAAATCGTGCTCAAGATATATGCCCCCAACGGCGGATTGCTCCTTAAGGAATGGCGGGGAAAGACGGCTATGGAAATTTATATTGAGCTCGTCAACCTCGGAGACTATTTGGTGCTACCGAGTCACGCGATTTACATAGGAAGCGAGTTACAGCGTGCGGAGTATTATATCAAGCTCGGTATCGCCGAAAAATTTAGCCAGGACCCCGCCGCAAACAAAGCATTGTAACCTTTCTTGACAATTATTTGTGTGCTAGCCCATACTGGTATGTATGTTGGATGCTATCTTCGGACTTATTCTTTTCGGGTTGGGGGTGAAAAAGTCCTTGCCTCCCGTTGTACTTGGTGACCACGACAATACCACAGAATCCACCGGTTCTTCGGGAAGTAGTGCCAACGATTCTGTTGATACCGATGATCATGCGACCGGAGCAACTTCATCGTCTGCCGGCACTTCTTCAGATGATGATATCCATGATGACCTCAATGATGATGACACCAAAGAAGCTACCGGCGGACTCAAAATCGTGCGGCCGAAGCTTTCGGTAGAGCAGCAGAAGGAGTTTCAAAAAGAGCGGGCGAAGCGGGAAAAGAACATAGCCCACATATCGGAGTCCCGTGTCAAAGAGCTGCATGACGATTTTCTAGCCAAGCAGAAAGCCCGACTGGAAAAGGACAAAGCTGCCAAAGCAGCCTTCGAAGCAAAGCTCAAGACATTTAAGGATAAGGAGAAAAAGGAGAAGCTGGCTAAATTTTCCGCGAAATACCAGTCGACGATTACCTCGAGGTTGACCGACATGCAGAAGAAATTAGAATCCATGACCGCATTACTAGACCGTATCACGGCAGCAACAGGTGCCTTGAAGGCACAGGGAAAAGATGTGAGTCATATCGAGACCTCGGTAAGTTCCGCCCAGGCCAAGGTGACGACCGCAACGTCGCTTATCACTGCGCTTGCAGGTTCGCTATCGACGAATGTATCCGTTTCCAACGAGACGAGTGCAAAATCGGATGTCCAGGCAGCTGTCGTCGCGCTGAAAGCACAGCTTGAACCTGCGCGCGCCGCATTTATCGAAGCATACCAAGCGGTGAGTCTGGCGCTTCATGGAGTGGAAGTACTCACCAACGCGGTCGAGGAGGTAACACCGACACCATGAAATCTTCAACAGTTATCATCATTCCGCTTGTTGTGATAGGTCTTATCGTAGGGGCCGTATTTGCAGCCAAGTTTGTCACGGATTCTTCCTCGTCAACCTCGGTCGCAGTTCCGACACCGGCACCGCTTCCTGGCCTTTCCGATTCAAACGGAAAGCCGAAGGTGGGTTTTGACGGTATTCAATCGACCCAGCCGGTCGTCGATTTACGTCGGGCACTCGATATGGCAAATGATACGGGATTTTCTGATATAGAAATTTTGGAAAAAGACGCGTCAGCGCTGTAAGCTAGAGATATCCGTATATACTCCCGCAACCTTTCCCGCAATAGTTTTCCAGTCAAATGATTCTACTGAAGTATTCGTCACGTTCTGGTTGCGTGGGTGATCGAGGACGTGTTCGATTTGATCGGAAAGAGCGATCGGATTATTGGCGCCGATGACATGGCCCTGAGGCAGGTCTTTGAGTATCGGGGATATGCCCGTTACATCGGTTGCGATCACATTCCTGCCGCACGCGATAGCTTCGAGCGCAACCATACCAAATGATTCATAATGACTCGGCATGACGAGAACCTCTGCCGCATTATAATAGTAGGGGAGTTCTTCCTGCGGCTGCGGAGGAACAAATTTTACTGTGGCAGACATGTGGAGTGACTCGCGCAGGTGGTTGAGTTTTTTGAGTTCCCGGCTCCACTGCGTTTGGTTTTGTCCTATGTCACCGCCGACTATCCAGAGACAGAGGTGATCAGAAAGATCCGTTCGTCTCCGAAGCAGCATTTTGAGGGCGACCAGGAGTACGTCAAATCCCTTCACCGGATCGATTCTTCCGACGGCAAGTACGATACGGTGTTTGGGGTCCGCATGAATATGTTTTTTGGCTTCTCCCATGGGTATGTTGTGAAAAAGTGTCGTGTCCACTCCCGGGGGAATGGTGACGATTTTATTTTCCGGAGCGTCATAGAGTGCGGCCAAATATTCTTTGCCGGTTTCGCTTGAGGTAATCACACGGTCTGCTTCGTGTATCAGGCGTTTCTCTATGGGAACCCGCTCGATCGGATCGAGCGCGTCTTTACTCCGGGCAACAAGCTGTTTCATAAGTCCCAACGTATGGAACGTCATGATAAGGGGTGTATCCGATGCTTGACGAAGTTGTGAGGCGACTAATCCCGAGAGGTAATAATGTCCGTGAAAAACATCATAAGAAAGGCTGTGTTCTTCCATATACTTCCTCATGTGGTTTGTAAACTCAGGGACAGCGGCAAGGATGTCCTTTTTGCTCAGCGGCATTGGGTTGCCGTTTGGGATATGGATCACGCGGAATCGGTCGCTGACAGGCACAACGCGGGGATTGACCGTGTCTTGTATGCGCGTGTAGGCATCCACCTCCCAACCCAAACGGGCTAATGCCTTGGAAAGTTCATAGACATAGACATTGATGCCCCCGCGTTCTTTTCCCTCGCTCGATGCCAAAGGGCATTCATGGACGCTGATCATGGCCACACGTTTGTTCATACGGGAAGAAGTAAGGGTATTGTACTCCAAATCAGGTAATGACGTGATCCGCGATTTCCCGAGTCATCACGACGTCTACCTTGTGGCCTACGGTTCTTAGGAGCGATGAGGGATTGTGTTCGCCGATTGGCCCAAACAGGGCTTGTTTCATGTCGTCTTTGTATTCAGGGGAAAGGTTTATAAATAGGATATGTTTTGCGCGCAGTATCGTCGCAATCCCCTGGGTTATCGCATGGTCCGGACTGTTGAGCTTGCGGAGTACCCGGTCACGGTGTACGGTTTTTGGAGAAAGAGGTGTTAGGTGTGTGACGCTCTCCCGAGAAGTACCCGCTTCGTCAAACGCCATGTGGCCGTCCGGCCCTATGGGGTGAAGCACGAGGTCTATGTCCTGTTTGGCAAGCATTTGTTCGTAGGTTTGGGCCACGCTGTGTCCGTCTGTGCCCGGGTCTGCCGGAATTTCATGAATATGCTCAGGCGGGATATGAAGCGGTGTAAACAATCGCTCGCGAAGATTTTTCCTAAAACTTTCGGGATCAGTTGCATCGATAGGGAAGTATTCATCCAGGTGAAAAAAATGTGCCTGGTCAAACGATATGCCACGCTCTTTCGACAGGCGGACGACCATGTCTATCACGTCGTTGCCCTGGCAGCCGGAGGGCCAGCTGATAGCGGCGTCGGGCTTGTCCGCGACGAGTTCAAGAATTTTTTCCGCGGTGAAGCGCGCGGCTTCGTTTCTATCGGGGAGCACGTATAAGGCGTTTAATTCCGGGTGCTCGATCTTACGCACACGTCCCTCCCAAAATCCCATTGGGGCGTTTGCGAGCTCAGGTATTGAGTGAATAGAGAGCCTCTCCCAGGTAATAGCCGTCATAGAGGCCCATAGTATAGCACTTCGTTACTTCACTGTCACGCTTTTGGCTAGGTTTCGTGGCATGTCAGGATCAAATCCACGCTCCAGAGTCAGGAAATATGCGAGCAATTGGGCGACAATCACATTCGGGATAATGGTCGCTTCTTCGACATCGTCAACCGGTATGTATTCGTCAAATACTTCGTCCGGTTGGTGTGATACCCCGATGATGTAGCCGCCACGCGCTTTCATTTCCATAGCGTTTGCAAGCGCCGATTGGTAATGCTGGTCGTTGGGCGCAAACACGATACAGGGTACTCCCTTTGTGACTAAAGCGAGCGGTCCGTGTTTGAGTTCGCCTGCAGCAACACCCTCGGCATGGATATAGGATATCTCCTTGATTTTGAGCGCGCTTTCCAGCGCCGTTGTATAGGAGAGTCCTTTACCGATGACAAAAATATGCTCGGCATCCTTGAGCTCTTGGGCTATACGTTTGAGCTGCTCTATATGCGACTGACTGACGACTTTTTTGGCAGCTTTTGCAGCCGCTGCTATGAGTTTTTGGCCAGCCTTCACATTTCCTTTCATCGCATAGGCGATGAGGATAAGATGCGCGACTTTTGCCGTAAACGCTTTGGTCGATGCCACTCCTTTTTCAGGTCCGGCACCTATAGGCAAGGTCATCTGCGCCATGCGCCACAGGCTGGATCCCACCACGTTTACAAGCGATATAAGGGTGATCCCGCGAGCTTTTGCTTTTTTGGCTACCTCCAGTAAATCCATGGTTTCCCCGGATTGCGACAGGGCGACCATAACGCCGTCAGTCGGCATGATATCGACCCGGTGATCTATTTCGCTTGCGATGCCCCAGTTTATGAGCTTGCGGGCAATTTGGGCAAACAAATATGACGCTGCTCTGGCCGCATGACCGCTCGTACCGCTTCCCACCACGTAGACCCGGGGTGCTGTTGCCAGGCGTTTGGCAACGGCGACCGCTTGTCCCGGTGACTCTGCGGCTATTTCCGAAAGCATGCCTGGCTGCTCGTACATTTCCTTGAGCATAAAGAACGGATATTTGCCCTTTTCCGCCTCTGAAGCAGTCCAGGTAAGGAGCTGCTTCCGTGGTCTGACCCGAAGTCCGCTCCGGGCGTTAAATATATGGATACTCGAGGAGTTTACAATGACCATTTCATCGTCCTCCAGATAGTGGACCTGCTTGGTATGAGGCAGTAAGGCAGACGGGTCGCTTGCGAGATAATTTTCTCCGTTGCCATAGCCCACAACCAACGGCGAACCGTTCCTCGCTGCAACCATTTCATTCGCTCTGGTATTGATGAGAATGATCGCGTTAAGTCCTTCAAGATCATTGAATGTTGCCTGGACCGCTTTGGAAAAGGCGGGAGCTGCGTCCCTGGGGAGCACCGCAAACCGCTTGAAGTACTCTTCTACCAGGTGGGCGATGACCTCACTGTCTGTTTCCGATACGAACGTATGGCCCTTGGCAATAAGCTGGGATCTGAGCTTTTCGTAGTTTTCTACGATACCATTATGAATGACAGCTATCGACCCTGTGCAGTCCAGGTGCGGATGGGCATTGGAGTCCGTCACGCCGCCGTGCGTTGCCCAGCGGGTGTGTCCGAATGCAAGCGATCCTTTGGGAAGATCCCCGACCGTCGCGTTGCCGATCTTGCCGGCCTTTTTTTTCACCACGATGGCGTGACTAGTGGTACCACCGGGTACTACCGCCACACCCCAACTATCGTAGCCACGGTATTCGAGCGTCTTAAGCCCTTCCAATACTATTGAGGGAGCTGTTTTTTGTTTACCTATATATCCGAAAATGCCACACATAGAACCTCCTTAGGGAGCAGAGTAAAGATACTCTTAATAAATAAGTAGATGAATGAAGAGAAGCGGCTCCGTTACTTGGCGTTCTATGTCCCGATTTACACCGGGATTTCTCGCAAGTATTGCGGTGGGGAGTGCCACCGAGGGGTTTCCGCAGATGCTCCCTCCGGTTTTGCCGGAGAGGTCCGATTTCCAGCCGCTCGCGAGCGGCTGGACCCCTTCCTCGTATTCCGCGATATAGGATGAACCCTTTATCGGGACCACACGCTTTTAATTTCTCTGGCAAAGCCAGATCCCGCTTCGCGGGACAATTTCCGCTCTCTGTTTAGGGTACTCCTTTCTAGCCCAATGCTACTCTTGAAACGATATTCTTGTCAAGAAAGTATGGGTATGATAAAACGACGATGATGAAAGAGCAGCATGAATATATTGCGGTTATGGGCACGCTTGGTAGCGGTAAGACAACGGCTGCTCAGTTGCTTGCCAAGGAGCTCCAATTTACACTCATCGAAGAAAACGTCAAGGAGAATGCGTTTTTGCCGAGGTTTTACAAAGACATGAAGCGTTGGGCTTTTCATTCGCAGGTGTTTTTTCTCATGGAGAAAATCCGTCAGATGATAGAGACCAAGCATTTGCTCGAAAAAACCTCGGTTATACAAGATACCCCTATTATTCAAGACGTATATTCATACGCCAGGGCACAGCACGAGCTGGGTAATATGGATGATGCTGAATGGGCTCTTTACCAGAAGATTTACCACGAATTTACTCCTCATTTTCCCAATCCCGACCTTATTGTTTTTCTCGATACGTCTATTCCTGCGATAGAACATCGTATAGCAGCCAGGGGGAGGGAATTCGAACAGGCGATTCCGACTGACTATCTTAAGCTTCTCGATACGTTAAACCGCAAATGGCTGGAGCAAAATACTACCATTCCGGTTGTGGTAGTACACACGGACACGCTGGATATTTCAAGGAATAAGGATGCACAGGAGCAGTTTACTTCTCTGGTCCGTCATGCGCTCGCCAGGCCGGGTAGTGTACACTAACGTATATGGCCAACGTCATTTCGGGTATTTCCGTATGTATATGGGATTTTGACGGGACACTGTATCGGCGACAGCCCGCGTTATGGAATGAAATCAGGGCATCAGAAATTCGGGTTATCATGGAGCACACCGGTTGGACCGAAAAAAAAGCAACCGATGAATTTTATAAAATTTACGGAGTGACGACTCCGAGCGGAACAAAAACCACCTCAATACTTGCGCATATCAGCAATGAGCAAGCCTCTATCGAAACGTCCAGGTATACCGACTATGGCAAATATTTAACACCAGACCCGGGGCTTTCGACCATGTTTGAAAGACTCGCTCATCTTGAACACTATATGCTGGTCAACGGCACCCAGGATTCGGTCAGCCGCGGGGCAAAACTATTAGGACTCGATCTTTCTTTCTTTCGTGAGATTGTTACGAGTGAGATTGTAGGCGAAACCAAGCCGGGAATAAAAGGATTTTTGTATATCACTGGCAAAACCGGTCTTCCGGCTCATGCACACATGATGATCGGAGATCGGGAGGCCGTTGATCTTGTTCCCGCCAAATCACTTGGGCTCCATACGTGTCTTGTTTGGAGTGATACGAAGAGTAATATTGCGGATGTCACGCTCGCACAAGTGTATGATATTGTGAATGTGCTAGGATAACACTATGCGCATTTTCTTTACGGCGGCGACCACCAATAACGGTGATTATCTCTCTCAGGAAACCGCGATTATTGCCGAGCTTAAACGCTTGGGTCATAGTCTCACCTCCGGCGAACAGATCCTGGATCACAAGGAACTAGCCAAAGATGCGGCAACAAGCGCGGAAGAAATATTCTATCGGGAAAAACAGGCAATCGAAGAGGCGGATTGCGTGGTCGCGGAAGTGACCAAACCAAGTAGCGGGGTAGGCGGAGAGCTAGTGTATGCCCTTACGCACCACAAGTCGGTGTTGGCACTTTTTTATCAAGATGCGACCAACGAACTGTCTGCCATGATTTCCGGCAATCCGTCGGATCATTTATTCCTTGAGCATTATGACGAAGACAGTATGCCGATACTGCTTAAACATTTTCTGGAACAGGTACTGGTTGAAAAAAACCGCCGGGGAAAACTTATCGTGATTGACGGCGGCGACGGCAGCGGAAAAACGACGCAGGCTCAGCTGCTCATGGATTATTTCGGGAAACATAATGTAGCGGTGAAAGGATTCGATTTTCCCAGATATTACAGTTCATTTCACGGAAAAATTGCCGGCAGATTTCTGGCGGGCGAGTTCGGCAGCGATGTTTCTCCGTATCTTGCATCGCTGGCGTATGCGCTGGACCGCGCATCGGCAAAAGAGGAAATGGATGCGTGGCTTTCCCGCGGCGGCGTTATCGTGAGTAACCGGTATGCGACAAGTAACATGGCTCACCAGGGGGCGAGATTGCCGGAAAATATGCGGGCGGAGTTTTTGGAATGGATTGACGAACTGGAATACAAGGTCCATAAAATTCCGCGTGAGGATATCGTGATTTATCTCCATGTTCCGTGGAAAATCGGCATGGAGCTTACCAAAAAGAAAGGCGAGCGCGCTTATTTGGGCACAGGGAAAGATATTCTAGAAGCGGATGAAAAGCACCGGCGGCAATCGGAGATGATGTATCTGTCACTTGCTAAAACGCGGAACAACTGGGTGGCGGTCGAGTGTGCGGAAAACGGCGCGATTCTTTCCAAAGACGCAATTCACAAAAAAATTCTGGCAGTTCTTCAGGAGAAGAAACTCATTCCATGACGACGCTTTATCTGTTCCGGCACGGGGAATACGAGAATCCCGGGTACGTGTTTCCGACAAGCGACAGCGGCTTTCCCTTATCCGGGAACGGGCGGAGTCAGGTTACGGAGAAGATACCGTATTTTACTGGTAAGTCAATCGTTTCCCTCTATTCCAGTCCCGTGCTCAGGACCCGGCAAACCGCGGAAATACTGGCAAACGCGCTCAGGCTTCCGATTCAGCTCGATGACCGCCTTACGGAGGTAAAAACGACCTTGGAAGGTGTATCGATGAAGCTATTTGACGATACAAAGGGCGAATTGTCCTATTTGCCTCAATATACGGCAAAGGGAGCCGAAACCATGCAGGCTCTTTCTGAGCGGGTGTGGAGTGCTCTGGAGGACTTCCGTGCACGCCACAAAGGGAAAGAGGTTATCGTGGTTAGCCATGGCGATCCGATCCGGTTTAGCCTCATGAAATACCTCGGGATGCCCATAGATTTTACGGTCAGCCGCACGATCGAAACCCCTCTTGCCGGAGGCTACAGGCTGGTTTTTGGGGAGGGAAGCAAGCCGGAAGTATATCCTATAGTAGCCACTTGACAAAGAGATTCCCGGGTGGTATAAATAGTAAAAGCGCTCGAAAGCTTTTTTGAGCGTTTTTTAGTTTAACATAGGTTTTTTCTCAAGAAACGAAGCCCGTCCGGCCGCTTGCGAGCAGCTGGATTAGCTAGATTCCCGCACAGCGGGATGTCAGGGGTTCACCAAACGAAAAAACAGGTCACCGGTATTTATAGTTTTTTCATTTTGGTAAGACCCTCTGACAAGGGTCTTTTTTGGTTTTAACGATATGAATACCGAACGACCGACCATTACCATTGTCACCAAAAACGGCGGATATCAGAAAGACCGCATCTATAAGGCCGCGTTGCCAGAATGGGAAATCGACCGTAAAGACCCGGAATTCAGTGAGTGGAGAATTAAACAAAAAGCCCCGCATACGGAAGAGCGCCCCGTCTACATAGCCGAAGGGAAAGCCCGTGAAGATGCTGCCTGGGTAGCCGCGGTATGCGGATTATCGGAGACAGTTATATCGCAGGCCCAGAAAATCAAATCTGAGCGTGGACATATGTATCTTTATACGGATTCCGTGCAGTTTGTGCATCAGCCCGACGGCGGGCTTACTATTCATGAAAAACCACAGGGTGATCCGGTTATTTGGGCAAGTACTGCCCCTGAAGCTATGGATCAATCGGGAAAAACCGTGGAAATCGTCAGTGCATTGACGGCAGTTCGGTGTGATAAGCATGGGGTATCAGAGCCTCAAACCGTTATCGTACGTGCCAAGGCCACAATGTTGCCATTTACCCGTAACGAGCTTATCGAATACGCGAAAGGCAGCGGCAACAAAACAATACCGGATACCGGCGGCGGGATTTCGCTTGCAAATGGCGGCCGTCAGTTTTTTGATACGAGTAAACCTCTCACCATATCCGTACAGGACGGTCTAGGTGAAGCGCAGCAGGAATTGCTGCGATATGAAACCTGGGCACATGTACCGGACACGGCTCTTCGCCCGTTTATCTGTGGCGCCTTCGAGCCGGCCGTCATTCGTCTAGCAGAAAAGACCAAGACGCGCTAAGTGGTATAATCTTTTTATGGATAGTGATATTTCCCGACTTATCGCGGCCGAGGCAAAACGGCAACAGGACGTGCTGGAGATGATCCCTTCTGAAAATTATGCGTCCTCTGCGGTTCGTGAGGCATTAGGATCAGTGCTTACGAACAAATATTCCGAAGGCTATCCTCATAAACGTTACTACCAGGGAAACCGGTTCATCGACGAAATAGAAGATATCGCAATTGACCGGGCCAAAAAATTATTCGGAGTTCCGTATGCAAACGTCCAGCCGTATTCCGGTTCTCCGGCCAACGCAGCCGTGTACTTTGCACTGTTACAGCCCGGTGATGCCATAATGGGGCTTAAGCTCTCTGGTGGCGGACACCTTACGCATGGGCACCCCGATATCACGTTTTCAGGCAAATATTTTACATCGCACCAATATGACGTGGAAGAAGACGGCATGATCAATATGGATAAGGTAACTACTATGGTAAAAGAGGAGGCGCCAAGGATGATCGTTGTCGGGACTACCGCGTATCCCCGGATTTATGATTGGCAGGCCTGGCGTCGCATAGCGGATAGTGTCGGAGCATATTTGCTGGCAGATATTTCTCATATTGCGGGATTGGTGGTGGGGGGAGTGCACCCGTCTCCGGTGCCGTACGCAGATGTTGTTATGACCACGACGCATAAATCCTTGCGAGGTCCCCGAGGTGCGATGTTATTCGTCACAGAGACCGGACTTGCCAAAGATCCTCATATGGGCGAAAAAATCGATAAAGCGGTATTTCCCGGTCTACAGGGAGGCCCGCATGACAATGTAACCGCCGCAATAGCTGTGGCGCTTGAAGAAGCAAGTCAGCCGGCGTTTACCACATATGCGCATCAGGTCGTAAAAAACGCCTCCGTGCTTGCCGAAACGCTGTTAAACCAAGGGATTTCTCTCACAACCGGAGGAACGGATAATCACCTGATGGTTATTGACCTCCGCCCGCAGAAAGTGATCGGCAATATCGTCGCCGAAGCGCTGGAAGTTTCAGGCATCGTTGTAAACAAAAACAGCGTGCCGCACGATTCAAATCCGCCGTTTTACCCTTCGGGAGTTCGCTTGGGGACTCCAGCAATTACGACAAGGGGAATGAAGGAAGGGGAAATGAAATTCATCGGTAGATGGATTGCCCAAGTCATACGAGAAGTAAGTCACTATCGTTTACCGGATACAAAGGAAGGACGCCAGGGGTTTCTTTCTGGCGTTAAGCGGGAACTAGCGGGTAATACTACGCTCACCGGGATTGCGAGCGACGTGAAGCTGTTGTGCCAGAATTTTCTGGTACCCTAGTGTTTTTGGATGCGTCTTTTTAACGCCCTTGATTGTCTTGGTGTCATCGGGTATAATCATTTTTACATTGCACACCTGAATTATGTATCTCTCCCTATAAGGGCATCAGGTGGAAGGTCAAGAGATACGCGAGATAAACACACGCGTATCGCGTGTTTTTTTATATTATGCAACAAATTACGTTAGAACAGCTATTAGAAGCAGGATGTCATTTCGGTCACAAGGCAGAGCGCTGGCACCCAAAAGCGTCGGAATTTATATGGGCCGAAAAAGACGGTATACATATTATCGATTTGGCCAAAACCAAAGCAGGGCTTGATGCTGCACTTTCGTTTGTTTCGCTCCTTGCGGGAGCTGGAAACACCGTGTTATTTGTAGGAACCAAGCGTCAGGCGCGCGGAGTTGTCAAGGAAGCGGCCCAAAAAGCTGGAGCGTCATTCCTCACACAGCGTTGGATCGGTGGATTCATGACCAACTGGGAGGGTGTACACAAAAATATTCAGAAGATAAACAAAATGATGGCAGATCAGGCAAGCGGGGCATGGAAAAAGTTTCCCAAGCATGAACAAACAAAAATGGCGAGATACTTAAGTCGTCTCAATGTCGATTATGAAGGCGTCCTTATGCTGCACGAGTTACCTAAGGCGATCATCGTCATTGATGTTCGTAAGGAGCAATCCGCCGTGCGTGAGGCTCAGCGCTTGGGCATCCCCGTGATCGGGGTAGTTGATACCAATGCGGATCCTTCTAATATCAATTACGTTATTCCGGCAAACGATGATGCGGTGGGTTCGGTCCAACTCGTCGTCACTGCAATCGCAGATGCGTATCGCGAAGGACACGAACGCATGGAGAAAGAAGCAGCAAAAGTTGCCGCCAAAGCAGAAGAAGCCAAAAAAGTAGCAGAACAGAAAAAAGAGCCAGCCAAGGAAGAGCCAAAAGTAGAAGTTAAACCGGAAAACCTGCCCACGCAGGCAGAAAAACCGGCCAAAAAGGAAACAAGCAAAAAAGCAGAGTAACGTATGAAAATCTCCATTGATGATCTCAAAAAGCTTCGGGAAGAAACATCCGCGGGAGTGGCAGATTGCCGTCAGGCGTTAGAAGACGCCGAAGGAAATTATGAGAAAGCCAAAAAGCTTCTGACCGAGCGGGGACTCGAGAAAGCAGCCAAAAAAGAAGGCAAAGAAACCTCACAGGGTATCGTCGCTTCTTATGTCCATGCAACCGGCAAAGTAGGCGTATTGGTCGAGCTTCGGTGCGAAACGGATTTTGTGGCACGCACGGACGAATTCAAGAATTTAGCACATGAGTTAACACTTCAGATCGCCGCGATGAACCCCAAAGATGTCAAGGAGCTTCTTGCAAGTCCCTATATCCGTGATGCAGGACAGACTATGGAGCAACTCGTGAAAATCACGATTGCCAAAGTCGGGGAGAATATTACCGTCGCGAGATTTACCAGAATGCAGCTTGGCGAGTGACAGGTTATTTCTTCTCGCAAAGACCAAAAAGGTGTGCTACTATATTTCTACTCATGATTGATGCACTTCTTAACTCCACCCGTGACCGCATGAAAAAAGCGATTGAAGTCACAAGGACGGATATTTCCTCAATAAGGAGCGGCAGGGCAACACCAGCACTTGTTGAGCATATTGTCGTTGCTGTCTACGGAGCGACTCAGCATCTTAAAGTTATGGAGCTGGCGACTATTTCGACGCTTGATAGTAAAACGCTCGTGATAAATCCATATGATCCTTCGATTATCGCTGAGATAGAGCGGGGAATAGCCGGTGCAAATGTAGGGTTAAACCCGATAGTAGACGGAGAGATTCTGCGCATCAGTATCCCTCCGCTTTCCGAAGAGCGGCGGCAGGAATACATCAAGCTCGTCAAAGTGAAGCTCGAGGCGGGTAAAGTCATGGTGCGAGGGGTCCGTCATGATGCGATGAAGGAGCTTGACGGAGCGCTTGGAAGCAAAGATATCGGGGAAGACGAAAAGAAAGCGGGAGAGAAAAAAGTTCAAGAACTCACTGACGAGATGATTGCCGAGATAGAAACCATGGGAGAGAAAAAAGAAGCGGAATTGATGCAGGTTTAAACACCCAATGATCCTCACTGCCATTACATTTCTTGTTATCCTGACCATTTTGGTGCTTATTCATGAGTTGGGTCATTTTTTGGTTGCGAGGGCTATCGGCGTACACGTAGAGGAATTCGGCTTGGGATTGCCGCCGCGAGTTTGGGGAAAAAAGTTCGGCCCGACAGTCTATTCCCTCAATTGGCTTCCTATAGGAGGGTTTGTCCGTCTTGCCGGGGAAGACGATGACTCCTCTGGCAAAACAAAAGTAAAAGGTCAGAAGGTAAAAGAGTATTTTTGGGCCCGCAGCAAAAAAGAGCGTTCTGCGATTTTGGTTGCGGGAGTTGTCATGAATTTCGCGCTCGCCGTCTTGATCACGGCGGGACTGCTTATTACCGGGGTTAAAGAACCCTCCGGCACCGTCCATGTGGAGCATGTTGTTCCGGGTTCTCCTGCGGCCGAGGCCGGACTTATGGAGCAGGATGTTATCAGAACGGTGGCCCTCACACCCGAATCTCCAAGTAATATTCGGGTTCCTGCTGATCTTATCGGGTTCGTGAACGCGCATAAGGGTACGGAAATTTTCCTTATCGTGGATCGCGACGGAATATACCGGACAGTGAAATTGACGCCGCGTACCGTGGTGCCTGCAGGGGAAGGACCCCTGGGGGTAGCCGTGTCCGATCTGATGATTAAGAAATATCCACTTTCACAAGCTCCGGGCAAGGCATTGACGATAAATATTACGCGGGCTCGGGATATGCTGATTTCATTGGGAACTACAGTATGGAGGCTGATCACGCTTCGCCCTCCCCAAGCGGATGTTGCCGGTCCCATAGGTATTGCCCAGGTGACCGGACAGGCCGTGAAGTTCGGTTGGGCGGCGGTGCTTGAGTTTGCCAGTATCCTTTCTTTGAATCTCGCTGTCCTTAACATCCTTCCGATTCCGGCTTTGGATGGCGGAAGGTTGGCGTTTGTATTCTTGGAAAAGATCCTGGGGAAGAAGGTAAAGCCCGCATTCGAGAAATCAACGCATCAGGTTGGTATGATCATCCTACTGGGACTTATTCTTCTCGTTTCTATTAATGATATCCTCAGACTGGTCCGCGGATGAACCACACGTATTTTTCCAAAGGTTGACATACCCATTATTCTTCCCGTACTCTACTATTAGTGAATAAAGTTGTTGATTATCTCACTACCGGATTTATTCTTTTGTTTGCAGCTCCCACGGTGCTTATCATGGCTTCATGGAGTAGTTTGCCCGGTTCGCCTATGTTTGGTGTCAAGCGCACGTTTGAGGAGGCGATATTACTCGCAGTCAGACCTTCGTATGAAACAGAAGCCACACTCAATGCACAGTTTACCAAACGCCGCATGGAAGAGGCGAAGGTCCTTTTGGCGAAAAACCAATCTTCCGAAGGATTGACCTATTTATCTCAGCAGATTAAATCGACGAAAAAAATGATCCAGCGGGCTCCCACGCAGGAAAAAAAGCGCGAAGCGGCCAAAAAGTATATCGCCACGCTCCAAGGAGTGTCGCAGGAACTCAAATCGCAGCAAAAGAAAGTTAACAAAACGACCAGAACAGCCGGGACAAGTCAGTCACAGCTTCAGGATCAATTACGTACGCAGCTCAATGAAATACAGCAGATGCAGGCACAGCTTCAATCGCAAATCCAGGCCCCGCAAACGCAACAATTGCTAGCCCAGCTATCAACGCAGGCGAAACAATTGCAACAATTACAGCAGCAGCTAACCCAGCAGCCGCAGGCGCAGGTACAGGTTGATCCGGGGCTTCAGGCGCAGATTAACCAGGGGTTAGACCAGGCGGAAGCTGTCCAGGAGCAGGCGGCAGAGGCTATTCCGTCTACCAACGACCCGGTAGATACGATTCAGGAAGAGATAGATGATACGATAAATGATCTTACTGATCTTTCGGATCAGGCGGACGTTGTACCGGACGAGGTGCTCCCGACAGCGACAACGGCGCCTACCAGCGTCCCAACGTCAGTGCCGACCAGTACTCCGTCGCCAGAAAATAATAATAATAATTTCGGAAATAATAATAACTGGCAGAATAATAGCAACAACGACAATAATGATAATAACGACAACAACAATAATAACAATAATAACAACAATAATAACGAGAATAACTAAGTTGGTTGACCGTTTGTTGTTGCCGTGTTACCATATGGTTAGGAAAAACGCGTAACGTTCCGAGATCCGACCGGAACAAGGCGGCTCCGCCAATAACGGAGACGGGAAAGCTCGTGATAGCGGTGATGAAGAAGTAAATAAGGTGGTACCACGAGATACCCTCGTCCTTATATATCAAGAATAATACTTGATATGTGTAGGAGAGGGTTTTTATTTGGCGCCACGAACCATTGTGGCACGAAAGGAGACTATATGGCTACCTATGATGATTTTGCAGCACTGGATATCCGCGTCGGTACAATTATTGCAGTCGACGATTTTCCGGAAGCCCGGAAACCCGCGTACAAACTGACAATAGATTTCGGTTCCGAGATAGGGCAGAAGCGATCAAGTGCGCAGCTCGTTTCTCATTACTCTAAAGAAGAGTTGGTCGGGAAAAAAATTCTTGGCGTCGTAAATTTCCCACCCCGGCAAATAGGGCCGTTTATATCCGAAGTTCTTACGTTGGGAGTTCCGGACGAACATCATGAATGTATCTTGATTGTCCCGGATAAACATGCTGCAATGGTGGGAGGGAGACTTTACTAATATGAAACAAGTATTTGAAAAGAAGGAACTCAAGAAGAAATCGGATAATCTTTCCGACTGGTATACCGATGTTATTTTGAAATCAGGTATAGCCGATTACGCACCGGTGAAGGGCTGTATGGTGATTCGTCCATACGGATATGCGCTATGGGAAGGTGTTCAGGATGCGCTAAACCGTATGATGAAAACCGCCGGTATCGAAAACGCATATTTCCCGCTGTTCATTCCACACTCGCTCCTTGAAAAAGAAAAACAGCACGTTGCCGGATTTTCGCCGGAGCTGGCGGTTGTGACGGTGGGGGGCGGAGAGAAGCTCAAAGACCCGCTGGTGGTTCGCCCAACGAGTGAGACGATTATGTATGAGATGTACGCCAAGTGGGTCCATAGTTGGCGTGATTTGCCGGTTCTTATAAACCAATGGAATAATGTTGTGCGGTGGGAAAAGCGTACGTACTTGTTCCTCAGGACTACGGAATTTTTGTGGCAGGAAGGGCATACCGCCCATGAAACCGAAAAAGAAGCACTTGCCATGGTGATGAAGGCGCTTGATTGGTATCGTCAGATTTACGAGGATTATTTTGCTGTCCCGGTTGTCATGGGCCGCAAAAGCGAATCAGAGAAATTCGCGGGGGCAAAAACGACCTTTACGGTCGAGGCGCTCATGCCAGACGGCAAAGCGCTCCAGGGAGGGACGAGTCACAACTTGGGTCAGAATTTTTCCAAATCATTTGAAATTTCCTTTCAATCTCGTGAAGGCGCATCAGATTTCGTCTGGCAGACATCGTTCGGATTCTCTACCCGGAGTTTGGGGGGATTATTCCTGACGCACGGAGATGATAATGGGCTTGTGCTTCCTCCCAAAATAGCTTCTATCCAGGTTGTCATCATACCGATATGGAAAGGTGATCAGGATCATGAGCGGCTGGTTGAGTACTGCGGTGAGGTCCGGGATGCATTAGTCGGGCAGGGAATCCGTACCCGGTTAGACAATCGGGACAGTCAGTCTGTCGGCCGGAAATTTAATGAGTGGGAAGTCAAAGGTGTGCCCGTGCGTCTTGAGATAGGACAAAAAGAGATGGGTGATCGTACGGTTACCATGGTGAGGCGTGACACCGGAGAGAAGGTGCTTGTGGAGCGTAAAGAGATGCTTCCCAGGATCGAAAAGGTGCTAGAAGATATCCAAGCGTCGCTTTTTGCCAATGCAAAAAAACACCTTGACGATAACACCCGTGACGTGAGTTCGTTTGCCGAGTTTGAATCTCTCATGAAAACCACCAGAGGATTCATCCGGGCTTTTTGGTGTGAAGAAAGTGAATGCGAGGCGCAGATCAAAGAATTGACCAAAGCCGCGACTCGATGTTTACCCCTGACAGCTACTGAGGAGAAGGGTGTATGTGTCCATTGTGGTAAAGCCGCTACGAGACGGTGGCTTTTTGGACAGTCATACTGATACATATATGGAGCAAGCCGAATACAGGAAGCGCTCATTTAGTCAGCGGTTCCATGACCGAATGGATTATATGTTCCGTCCGGTTGGCCCGGTATCCAAAGAAGCGATTCGCCAGATAAACAAGATTCAAGATGCCATTCCGTACGGGAAAGCGTGGGAAGCGCTCGAACAGGCAAAAAATCGTATTCCCACCCAGATGGCGGCTGTTGATTCCGATTTCAAAACTCAGGGAAAGTGGCATGCGGCTTCCAAAATCGCACAGCTTTGGTTTTTTGCACCGATTGTCGTGATGTTTTCCGGACGGAGTCCTGCTCATCATGAACGGATCAAGATCAGGAAAGCCGCAAAGGAATGGCGGACGTATCTTTCCAAAACCCCCGAGGGGAAGCGCATTATAAGTTCACAGAAAGGAAACACCGAACAGAAACAAATCGATGATATCGTGGGGCATATCATTGCAGGAAAGCCGCCGCATGCTCCTCGATAGCATCAACCCCGGCTTATCATAAGGATTCCAAATGTGCGTACGTATGGGGGCAATTGTCTGCGTGCGCGGCGTGTATCGTCAGGCGTGCGGACTTTTTGGCCCCTCGGGTAAATTTCTATTTCAGCCGTCGGTCCAAATAATCCTCCGTTGGCACGGATTCTCATGGAGGTTTCCGGCTGAAAACGCGCTCCGATTGTCTTCCATGACGTGTCTGCCGGCTGGGGTTTTTGTCGACTTAATCTGGGTGAAATCGGTTGTGCTTCTAGCCGATAGCCGAAGAGTAAGCCCAGGATACTTACCCGTGCTTCAATAGGAACAGAGCTCGACATAGTCTGGGATCATAGTCCTGTGGGCATTTATTGTCAAGAAAATCCTTCAGAATGCAGTCGCATATCTGGTATACTACACTCATGAAAACAGTCGTTACGCATATCGGGCCCGATCTTGATGCCATAACGAGCGTCTGGCTGATCAAGACGTTTTGGCCCGGTTGGGAAGAGGCGAGTTTGGCATTTGTACCCGCGGGTACAACGCTAAATAAAATGGAACCGGACGTCAATCCCGAAATCATCCATGTCGATACGGGGTTTGGTAGATTTGATCACCACCAAACCGACGCAGATACCTGCGCTTCCTTGCTCGTGTATGCGGAAGTGAAAAAACTTCATGGTGCGGACCCGGCACTAGAACGCATGATGACGGTGATAAATGACGTGGATCATTTTCGGGAAGTGTATTATCCGAATGCCTCGGCGGATTATTGGGAGTTTTGGTTGGTGGCGATGATAGACGGGTGGCGATTGATCCATTCGGATAACCCTATAGAGATTATGGAGTTGGGGTTTCAGTCGCTCGATAGCATTTACAAGGTAATGCTAAACAAAATCTGGGCAGAGAAGGAAATGGAGCACGCCGTGGAATTTAATTGCCGTTACGGGAAAGGCATAGGATTTGAGACGGTCAATGACGAAGTTATTCATCAAGCTCAAAAACGCGGATTTGCGCTTGTTATCCGCAAGGATGCCAAGAAAGGCTACGTCCGCATCAAATCGCTTCCAAAAGACGACATTGATCTTACGTTGCTCTACGAACGTCTGAAAGCCGATGAACCGGAGGCCACATGGTTTCTTCATGCATCGCGCCACATGGTGCTTAATGGGAGCGCCAAAAATCCGGATATGCGCCCGTCCAAAAAAACTCTCACGGAGCTGATAGAAGTTATGAAAGAGGTGTGTGCATGAGTAATTGTATTTTCTGTAAGCTGGTAGCCAATGAAATTCCGTCGTATACCGTCTACGAAGATGAGCAGACGCGCGCTTTTTTGGATATATATGGCGCGACAGACGGGCATACTATGGTCGTGCTTAAAAAACACGGTGAAACCATTTTGTCGTATACGTCCCAAGAGCTTGGTGATTTATGGACGAGCGTACAGAAAGTGGCCGCTGCGATAGAAAAAGCATTTGAAACTCGGATTTTGACTATTGGTATCAATCATGGCGAACCGCAAGGAGTCAAACACCTCCATATCCATATTATGCCTCGCTTTGAGGGCGATGAGGGTGGTATAATACAATCCCTTCCCGGTAAAAAATTATCGAATAACGATTTCACACTCGTGGCAGGGAAGATACGATCACACATTGGAAAGTGAGGTGTTTTTATTTCTATGGTATTTGTTAAGGCACAACCAGGCGATACATCAGACGCACTTATCCGCAAATTTATGCGCAAAGTCCTCAATGAGGGCATTTTGCAGGATTTGAAAAAGCGTGAACATTACGTCAAACCGGCAGAGAAACGCAAGGAACAGAAAAAGGAACTTGCGCGCCGCATGAGAAGGAACCGCAAATTAGCTATGCGGTAAGTTATCCTGATATGTTATACGACGATTTACGATTAACGCTTACTGCTGCAATGAAAAATCGGGACAGTGTCACCGTTGAAACCATGCGGTTTCTTTTGGCGGCGGTCAGAAACGTAGCGATTGCCAAATATGGCGCCGAGGGAGAGGCGAAAATAACCGATACGGATATACTCGACGTTATCAAAAAGCAAGTTAAAACCCATGCCGAATCGATCGAGGTATTCACCAAGGCGGGGCGACAGGAACTGGTAAACCAGGAACAAGCACAGTTAGCCGTGCTCGAGCAGTACCTGCCTAAGCAGTTGAGTGACGATGACCTTCGGAAACTTTTGGAGCCCGTAGCCATTTCCGGAGGGGATTTCGGCCCCATGATGGGGCGCGGTATGGCTGCCGTAAAGGGCATGGCAGACGGTGGTCGCGTTTCCGCGATGCTCAAACAACTGCTCACTTTAAAATAATTTCCGATTGGTATATTGTACAGACACCAAAATGATATCCGTCCTTTTCCAAACCGAGTCCCATTTTCCGGTCAAAAAATCCGTAGTGACGGACGCGATCACCAAAGTGCTCAATAATCGTGTGACAAGCGCTGTCGAAGTGAGCGTCACGATTGTTGGCGACAGGCGCATGCGGGAGCTAAACGCGAATTACCGTAAACTGGATGCGACAACCGATGTGCTGTCTTTTCCGCAACATGATCCCAGTCAACCGGCGCAGCCATTTGTCGATCTTCCTGATGGAGTGATGAGACTTGGGGACATCGTCGTTTCTTATCCCGAGGCGGTACGCGAAGCGACCGAAGAAAATAAACTGGTCGATGAAAAAATTGTCGAACTGGTGCTCCATGGTCTGGAGCATCTGCTCGGTAATCATCACGAGGAATAAATAGGTATTGCCCGCATATAGTATGTCTTTTTACAGGATTTATCGGCCTCAAGTTATCGGTGAGATAGACAACGAAAAAGTCAGGGAACAATTATTGTCGCTTCTTACCAAAGACCGCAAGGAGCTGCCTCATGCGTATTTTTTTACCGGTCCCAAAGGAACGGGAAAAACGACGGCAGCACGTCTCATCGCGAAACTATTTAATTGTGTCAAGCCAACCAAATCCGGCCCGTGCGGCAAGTGCGAACAATGCGAAGCCATATCCAACGGAACGAGCATGGATGTTATGGAGATGGATGCCGCGAGTAATCGGGGCATCGATGAGATACGGCAACTTCGGGAGAGAATCGGGCTTTCTCCGGCAACCGCTTCCTACACGATATACATTATCGATGAAGTGCATATGTTAACGACCGAGGCGTTTAATGCCCTGCTCAAGACGCTGGAAGAGCCGCCGGTACACGCAATTTTTGTCTTAGCGACAACGGACGCGCACAAAGTCCCAGCTACAATTATTTCGCGTTGCATGGTGGTTCGATTTTCGAAGGCGTCTCAAAAAGAATTGCTTCACGCGCTGGCTCGTGTGGTGAAATCCGAAAAAATTTCCATATCAGATAAGGCGCTGGAGCGTATCGTCACGGTAGCAGACGGGGCATTCCGTGATGCGGTGAAATTTTTGGAGCAGGTGAGTTTCCACAAAGGCACTATAGAACTTGACGATATAGACCAGGCGCTCTCACTGTCTACAAGCCTTACGATCGCACGGTTTGTGACGTTTCTGGACGGCAAAGACGCGTCGCTGCCAAACGCATTGGCACAGATAAAGGAAGCAGGAGATGAGGGCATCGATATGCGTGCGTTCGTAACGGATGTGCTTTTGTATTTGAGGGCGAACCTGATTTCTCGCATACACGGCACTCTTTCGCCGACCTTGACGTTTACAGATCAGAGAAAAATGCAGGAGGCAATCGTATTATTTACCCGTGCGTACGGGGAAATGCGTTATGCACCAGTGCCGCAGTTACCCGTTGAACTTGCAGTCATCGACCTTTTCCAATATGAACAACCTGAAAACACAGAACCGGTGAAATTGCCGACCGCATCCGGTACGTCGCTCAAAACACCGTCTCCGGCCCCAGAAACACCCAAGACAGTGATGCCTCCCTCTGTAATCGCATCAGAAAAAATTGAGCCGCTCGGACTGTTAACTCTTGAGAAGCTCGTGGAGCACTGGCCGGATTTTATCGCAGCTACCAAGCCCTCCAATCACTCTGTGGCGGGCGTACTCCGGTCCTCTAGACCGAAGTCGGTCGAAGGTGGTATAGTGACGATCGAGGCGTTTTACAAATTTCACCAGGAAAAGCTTGCCGATATCCGTACAAAACAGGTACTCGGTGAGGTGCTCAAGAAATTATTCGGCGAGAAGGTTACAATAGAAATTGTCTTAGGTAAAAAATAAAAGAAGGAGGAGTATTATGTTTAATCCATTCAAAGCTTTGGGAGATGTAAACGCCATGCGCAAGCAGGCATTACAAATACAGCAAGCGCTCGAGCAGGAAGAATTTGAGGTCGTACATGGAGCTGTGCGAGTCGTTATTTCCGGAAATCAAAACGTGAGAGTTGTCGAAATTGACGGGCAGGTAAATGCCGACGTGCAAGCCGCTCTCAACGAAGCAATCAAAAAAAGTCAGCAGGCGGCCGCAATGAAGCTTGCTGAAATTTCCAAAAATTTCCAACAATAATGAAGGAAGTTGTTACGGGTTCGTTAGGATACGACTATATCATGAATTTTACCGGTCGGTTTGCCGACCGGATCATGCCGGACAAACTTCATCAGTTGTCACTAAGTTTCTTGGCAGATAAGCTGTCGAAAAATTTGGGCGGTACAGCCGGAAACCTCGCGTACACCCTAAAGCTTCTCGGGGCGGAGCCCTATATCGTCTCTACAGCCGGTAACGACTTTGACGACTACCGGGAATTTCTCATGCGTCACAAGATCTCGACAGACGGCATCCGTATTGCGCCCGATGAGCCATGCAGTTCCTATCATGTGGTAACAGATCAGGATGATAATCAAATAGGTGCGTTTTATAGCGGCGCCATGAAATTTAATAAGGACTTGTCATTGCGGCAAGCCGAAACCCCGAAATTTGTCGTGGTGGGTCCGAATGATCCGGACGCGATGAAGGAGTACGTGAAGCAATGCAGGGAATTGGGATATCGTTATATGTACGACCCTGCATTTCAGATCGGGAATATGACTCCGGATGAATTACGGTTTGCCATAGAAGGCGCCGAGCTTCTTATCGGTAATGATTATGAGATAGCCCTTATTGAACAAAAGTTGGATATGAGCCATGAAGAGCTTATCATGTTGGGCCCAAAGGCGATAATCACGACGCTTGGCAGCAAAGGATCTATCATAGAAACTAGACACGAAGCGATCCATATAAAGCCTGCTGTGGCAAAGTCAGTGGCGGATCCAACCGGCGCGGGGGATGCCTTCCGCGGCGGGTTTTTGGCGGGTTACCTGCGAGGCTACGACTTACCGGTTTGCGGCCAAATGGGTTCGCTTGCAGCAGTTTACACTGTAGAAGCGTATGGCACGGTGACGCATGAATACACGAAAGAACAGTTCATAAAACGCTACGGAGAAAATTTCGGTACGTCACTCGTCTTGTAACACGCCTCCCATGAGCGACACGGTGAAATCATTTACAAGCAAAAAAGGTAATAAGGTAGAGTTTCGGTATCCCACCCCAAATGATTTTAATGATATGTGGTCTTTTGCCTGTGATATTGGTTCCGAGGATACGTCCGTCGCTTTAGACGCTCCACCTAGCGAAAAAGATGAACGGAATTTTTTTGACGGCATGATTGCCGACGTGAAAAATAAAGAGGCTATCTACATCATGGCGTACGTTAACGGAGTATTTGCAGGTAATGGGAGGGTGACGAAAGGGAAGCATCGTCATCGGCATGTAGGAAATATGGGAATATCCCTTCGTAGTCAATATCGTGATGAGGGAATAGGTACCGAGCTTATGCGTTCACTTATCGATGAGGCGAAGTCCCATGGATTACGATTGCTCACGTTAACGTGCTTCGAAACAAATGCGCCCGCGATTCATATGTATGAAACGTTAGGTTTTCAGAAAGCAGGGACAATTCCGGGAGCAGTCGGATACAGAGGACAATATATTGGCGAGGTGCATTATTTTCTGCCCCTTTAGGTTTGGGTCGTTAAAACAGTCTTTAGCATCACTACCGTAAGAAATTTAACATGCATTTTTGCAAAATTCTCAATTCTTGTAAGGTTTCACACAAAAAACCATACACAAATATTCTTGACAGGACAAGCCGCAGAGTATAAAAAGACTAGGTCGGTAACTTTATAAATATTTTTAAGGAGGAGCGATATGGCAAAAAAACATGACTATGACATAAAAGACGTGCGTCTTGCACCTGAAGGAAAGAAGAAGATTGAGTGGGCAGGACAAAACATGCAGGTGTTAAAACAAATACAAGAGGAATTTCGGCGAACCCAACCGCTTAAGGGTCTTACCATTGGGGCCTGTCTGCATGTAACGAGTGAAACTGCTAACCTGATTCTTACCTATATGGCCGGCGGAGCCAAGGTGGCTTTGTGCGCCAGTAATCCGCTTTCTACACAAGACATGGTAGCGGCTTCGCTTGTGAGCGACTATGGCGTTCCGGTGTTTGCGATTCACGGGGAAGACAAAAAAACCTACTATAAGCATCTAGGTCAAGTGTTGGATTATCATCCGCAAGTGACGGTAGATGATGGGGCAGATTTAGTGAGCTTGCTCCATACCGAACGTAAAAGCCAGCTTTCCGAAGTCATCGGGAGCGCAGAAGAAACAACTACAGGAGTCATACGTTTGCGTGCTATGGCCAAAGACGGCGCGCTTAAAATTCCGACACTTGCAGTAAATGAAAGTGATACCAAGCATATGTTTGATAATCGCTATGGCACTGGACAGTCGACTGTCGACGGCATCATACGGGCAACAAACATACTCCTGGCCGGAAAGCGGGTCGTGGTCGTCGGATACGGGTGGTGCGGACGGGGTATCGCATCCCGTATGCATGGTATGGGAGCGCATGTTACCGTTGTCGAAGTTGATCCCGTCAAGGCGCTTGAGGCGGCCATGGATGGGTTTTCGGTCGATCAAATTGGTCGGGCAAGTCGATATGGGGATGTCTTCATCAGCGCCACCGGGGATAAGGATGTCATATCTCTTTCCCATATTAAGCGTATGAAAGACGGTGCGATTATCGCAAACTCCGGTCACTTTAATGTGGAGTTTGACTACAATGGATTAGTCGCGCTTTCTAAAAAAAGAAGAATCCTTCGCAATAGCCTAGAGGAACTTACCCTATCAACCGGTAAACGTATTTATGCGTTGGGTGAGGGCAGACTTATCAATTTAGTCGCCGCAGAGGGGCATCCTGCGGACGTTATGGATATGAGTTTTGCCAATCACGCCCTGGGTTCGGCTTGGTTTGTAAAACGGAAAGGGACCCTAAAACCGCGTGTGTATGTATTACCCAAAGAAGTAGATGAGCGGGTCGCACGTCTCAAACTGCGCGCTATGGGTATGCGTTTTGATCGGTTGACGCCAAGCCAGCGCAAGTACCTTCACAGCTGGCAGGAGGGGACATAAGCAGTATCTATGTGGCAATACTGCGGATGTAGAGGTGCCCGGTGTGAGTTCGTAGCCCTTTCATCTGGCTAAACGCCCACTGCCCGTCGCCGACATGATATCGTTGTCCGTCACCTAAGCGCGTTGATATACCGTGTGATATGTCAGCGACAAGCACTTTCTTTCGACGTTCTGCCCAGGGAAGCAAAGAGGGAAAAATATTGGCTCGAAATGCAAACATTTCTCGTGATACGTCATAGGCTTTCATCTGGGTATGCAGGTTACCGCAAAGCTCATCGAGTGCTTTCATAGTCGCACGGGCATCAGAAGCTTCCCATCTGCGGCGATATGGAAAATAAATCTCGTGAGGAACACGGATATCGACATGGTCAAGCATGTCTTCAAATATTCCTTCAGCCGCGTCCCGCACTTCTTGACGTGAAGATTCTCTGTGAATGAGTGGAATATCGAATGACCTGCTTGCGACCGGAATAACTCCGTTTGCCACAAGAAATTTCACGTCTCTCTGGAGCCGTTCTTTCTGCATGATGATTTTTTCGCCGCTAAACATGATGTGCGGTATTATACAAACTTCTGGTCTTTGGAGTCTATAGTCTTGATCTCGGCTCCTGATTTACAAGACCAGGCCAATTTCTGCTACAATATCTCAATGAAACCACCTGCGTCTGTATCTAAGCGATTTGCTTCTGTTCCGGCCTCTCCGATCCGGAAACTTGTGCCGTTTGCCGAAGCCGCCAAAAAAGAAGGGGTCAAGGTATATCACTTCAATATCGGGGATCCCGACGTGCTGACTCCCGATGTGATGATTGACGTGCTTCACGCGTGGCAACGAAATCCCATAGGGTATGCTAATTCGCATGGGGAAGCTGCTCTTTTGGAGTCGCTTAAGAAATACTATCACGGTCTGGGTGCGACGTTTCTTGAAACGGGGAATATCCAAGTGACCATGGGAGGGTCGGAAGCCATTTCATGGGCGATGTTTGCAACGTGCGAGGTGGGGGACGAAATTATCGTTTTTGAGCCGTTTTATACCAATTACAACTCCTATGCAATCGTTCACGGTGTTACATTGGTTCCGGTTTTAACGACAGCTCAAACCGGCTTTCATTTACCCTCACTTGATGAAATAGAAAAAAAGATTACCCCCAAAACGAAAGCGATTCTCATATGTACTCCAAGTAATCCGACTGGTACGGTTTATACGAAAGAAGAAATGGAAATGCTGGTGACACTTGCTAAGAAACATGGATTATTCCTCATGTCTGACGAAGTGTATAGGGAATACGCGTACGACGGCCGAAAGCAAACGTCATTACTTTCCTACATGCAGGAGATTCCTAATCACGCCATTGTGCTCGATAGTCTTTCCAAGCGATACAGCGCATGCGGCATACGTATCGGGGCGCTGGTTTCTCTAAATACCGAGGTCATGTCAGGAGTGTTACGGATTGGTCAGGGGAGGCTTTCGGCAGGTTTAGTAGACCAGGCAATGGCAGCCGAATTGATACGGGTTCCCGATGTATATATACAGAATTTACACGATGAATTTGAAAAACGTCGTGATGTGCTTTATGAAGGGATGAAGCAGATACCGGGCGTGGTCATTCCGAAACCCGAGGGCGCTTTTTATACGATTGTCGGGCTGCCGGTAGATGACGCCGAGCATTTTTGTCAATGGTTACTCACGGATTTCCGTGACAACAACGAAACGCTTATGTTAGCTCCTGCCGCCGGATTTTATGCCACGCCGGGCAAAGGAAAAAACGAAGTTCGCATTGCGTACGTATTGAATACCTCTGCTATAGCGCGATGCATAGATATTTTGAAGAAAGCCTTAACGGTATACAACACTTAGCTTCACACATCGGAAGTGTGAAGCTGTTTCCCAATGAAAAACAGGACAAAGAAACTCGTACTCTTTGATATCGACGGCACATTGATTCAGGCGTCTCAGCACAGTGTCGACCAGTGGAAAATTAGGGTCGTTGAAGTATTTAGGAAAATATACGGCAAACATTTGTCCGTTGATTTTGATATAGCCCAGGTCAACGGCAAAGTGGAGCGACGGTATTTTCGGGAAATAGCCCAAATGCTCGGCGTGTCAAAAAATGAGTTTGAGAAAAATTTTCCGGACGCCGCCGCTTATTTCCACACGCTCCTTAAGTATCATATACAGAAAAAGGATATTACCTTTACCAGGGTAAAGGAAGCCTACGAGCTGGTCAGCATCCTCTCAGCCACAGAACATATCCGTATGGGATTGGTTACCGGCAACATAGAAAAAAATGCGTGGTTGAAACTTGCGAGTGCAAATTTTGATACCCCGTTTCATGTGGGAGGATTTGGTGATGTCATAGAAGACAGGGGAGACTTGGTGTTGGAAGCGGTAAAAAATTCAAGTATTCATTACAACGAAACATATGATAAAACGGATATTATCGTCGTTGGCGATACCATTCATGACATAGCCTCGGCAAAAAAAGCCGGAGTGGTAGCCGTAGGAGTCGCAACAGGTATAACCGAGACATACGAAGCGCTGGTTAAAGCCGGCGGCGATGTTGTCGTTCGTACGCTTATGGATAGGCCAATGCTTGCCCTACTGGATTTGGAGTAGCTGTCTTATATGAAGCCACAAAACAAACTTGTTATTTTTGATATCGACGGCACGCTTATCCGCGCGCTTCGGCCGGTGGATAATCTGCAGCGATTCCGCTATAGCCTAAAGAAAATATTCAGCATAGATATAGGAGAAATTACCCAAGAGCGCTGGAAAAAAGGAAACTTTAACGGCAAAGGGGATCGTTTTATCCTCTGGAGTCTCATAGAGCCTTTCGGAGTCAGCAAAGATGCATTCTTGGACAGAATTGGACAAATAGGTGACGCATTTTCCGAATATCTTGACAGCATCGCTTCGGGAGGGAGTTCGTACGAAGTCATACCGGATGCAAAACAATTGGTAGAAAAGGTGATCGAAGCAGAGCATCTTTCCGAAGGAGTGCTCACGGGGAATTTAGGACAGTCCGCCCGTTGGAAGCTACATAATGCAGGTCTTCCTGATTTTGCGTTTGGCGTCTATGGTCACGAGGCGGACGCGCGAGAGGATCTTGCACGGCTGTTACTCCCCAAAGCGAAAGAATTTTATGGTCATCCCATATCGCCGGATAATGTGATTATTTTGGGTGACACGGTAAACGATGTGTTATGCGCCAAAGCAATCGGAGCGGTCAGTGTCATCGTGACTACGGGGTGGGACGTGCCGGTTGACGAGCTGGTTGCCTCGAAACCTGATTACATAGTAGACACGCTTCTGGACGAGAGGGTACTCCGCTTGTTAGGATTAAAGAAATGATCCTCTTTTCCGGCACCTCCAATCAGCCGTTATCACAAGATGTTGCCTCAGCTCTCGGAGCGTCCCTCGGGAATGTGGAAATAACACGGTTTATAGATAATGAATGCAGGGTGTTCGTAAAAGAGAACGTCATAGGTCAGGATGTATATGTTTTGCAGTCGCTCTCCGAAGTAGCCGATCAGCACCTCGTTGAACTGTGCCTGTTATCTGACGCCATCAAGGATATGGGCGCGCGTCGGATTACTGCCGTTATTCCGTGGTTGGGCTACAGTAAGCAGGATAAGGCGTTTCGAAAAGGAGAAGCTATCTCTTCCCAGCTGGTCGCAAAATTTATCGAGGCGGCAGGATTCGATGCGGTCATAACAAGCGAATTACACTCAGAGAACGTATTACCGTTTTTCCATATTCCTGTTTTCGAGCTTTCTACCCATACGCTTTTAAGCACCGCGTTGTTTACTGCTCACCCCGACATGCCGAAGGCAGACATGGTGGTTGTTTCACCGGATAAAGGCGGGATGTCACGTTCAGAGCGATTTGCAAAAAATATAAACCTGCCGGTCATATATCTTACGAAAACCCGTGATTTCGAAAGCGGGGAAGTGAAGATAACGGGGATTGACGGCGATGTCTCAGGAAAGACGGTTGTCGTCTTTGATGACATAATAAATACGGGATCAACCGCGATAAAAGCAGGCGAATTTGTAAAACGAAGCGGAGCTAAATCGGTGTATTTTCTGGCGACGCACCCAGTGCTTGCGGGTCACGCGTGTATGGACCTGGCGCAAAGCGTCATAGACGAAATTATCGTTACCGATACTATTGCGATTCCGAAAGAGAAACATTTCGAAAAACTTATCGTGGTTTCGGTTTCTTCACTTCTTGCTGATGCAATACGGACTCAGACCAAGTAAAATGATGCTATCTTATGGCGTTGCTTCCCAAATCACTATCCCGGGTTATCGAATCGTTTGAGCGTCTCCCAGGCGTGGGGTCAAAGACGGCGCAACGATTAGCCTTTTATCTTCTTCATGTGCCGCAGGGCGAATTGGATACGTTTTCCGAGGCTCTTACAAATCTCAAACGGAATACGGTTCTTTGTTCCCTATGCAAAAACGTAACAGAGAAAGACCCGTGTATTATCTGCGGCAACCCGAACCGAGACACGCGGATCATTTGTGTGGTTGAGCAGCCCACTGATGTGCTCTCGATCGAAAAAACCGGGAAGTATAACGGCGTGTATCATGTGTTACATGGCAGCATAGACCCGCTCAATAACATTGGTCCGGACGAACTCTATATCGGCGATCTTATCAAACGCGTCCAGGCGGCGACATACCCGGTCGAAGAGGTCATATTGGCGACAAATCCCAATATGGAAGGTGAAGCAACAAGTATGTATATACAGAAGCAAATACTGGGCAACAGTCCGAAGATAATAGTTACCAGACTCGCTCATGGGTTGCCTGTCGGGGCCGACATCGAATATGCTGATGAAGTGACATTATCTCGGGCGTTGGAAGGGAGAAGGCAGTACTAGCTATGGTGACCAAAAAACAAATTGAAGACGTGCTAAAAACGATACCCGATCCTGAAATCGGGGTATCGCTGTGGGATTTGGGATTGATTTACGGGGTTACGATAGACAAAAAGACGGGGAATGTCACCGTGAAAATGACGCTCACGACGATCGGATGCCCATTATTTAGCCTTATATCAGAGCCTATTAAGCGGGAAGTAGGAAATATATCAGGAGTAAAGGCTGTTGAGGTGGAGCTGACGTTTGATCCACCATGGAATACCGATCGCATGAGCGAAACCGCTAAACAACAGTTGGGATTTGTATAATATGGCTAACCCGGGAAGCATTCTCAATCAAATTGGTGAGTCGTTCGAAACGCTAACGAAAGATGTGGCGCGCGAAACAGTGCAGGCCCCCAAAGACATCGTCGGTACGGCGCTTGAAAGTTTGGGAGCTTCAAGTGGCAAAAAACCCAAACAGACAGGGCAGTCTGTGCCGAAACAGGGTGATCCGGCCGGTACTTCAGAGGCAGCAGCGCCTTCAAACGGACCGAGTGACGAGGTCAAACGCGCAATCGCGAGAGCGGCGCTTCAGGAATTGTCCGGCAAATCACGACCCCGGGAAATGAGCGTATGGGAGAAACTCCAAAAGGAAGAAGAGCAAAAGAAAGAAATGGAGAAAAAACAAAAGGAACAGGCGGCCAAACAGTCATTGCCTCAGCCGGCTGCTAAGAGGCCCCGTGGAGATTTATACGGTAAGAAAGCGAAACAAACCAACATGGAAAACAAAGCGAAACGCCAGGATTAATTATTTCAGCACCAATATGAAACTGTACAATTCGTTATCACGCACCATAGAGGATTTTGGGCCGCTTCATCCGCCGAAGGTCAGTTTATACACGTGTGGCATGACCGTCTATGATTTTGCACACATAGGGCACGGGAGGAAGTACGTCGGGGACGATATTTTGCGCAGAACTCTCACCCGTTTCGGGTATTTGGTAACGCATGTCCAAAACGTCACGGATGTGGGCCATCTTTCCTCGGATGCTGATGAAGGGGAAGACAAAATGGAAAAGGGTGCCAAAAAATACGGCAAGACCGTGTGGGAAGTGGCGCAGTTTTACACAGAACAATTTTACGCATCCATGGATGCACTACATATTTTGCGCCCGACGGTTATATGCAAAGCGACAGAGCACATACCGGAACAAATTGCGCTGATAGAAAAATTAATTGCCAATGGTTTGGCGTATGATACACAAGAAGCCGTCTACTTTGACGTGACGAAATTTCCGGGATATGCGTTGCTTTTTGGGCGCCAAACCCTTGAGGAAAAGAAGACGGCAGTGAGGGAAACGGTAAATGAAGGCGAGCATAAAAAGCACGCAGCTGACTTCGTGTTATGGTTTAAGCGTGTCGGCAGGTTTACCGACCATGCGATGCATTGGGATAGTCCCTGGGGCGACGGATTCCCCGGTTGGCATATAGAGTGCTCGGCGATGAGTATGAAATATTTGGGAGATTCGATTGATATCCATACCGGCGGCATTGATCATATACCCGTTCATCATCCCAATGAAATTGCCCAAAGCGAAGGTGCGACCGGTCAACCGTTCGTTAGGTATTGGGTACATTATAATTTCCTTCGTGTGAATGGCAAAAAAATGAGCAAGAGTTTGGGTAATTTTTTTACGATAGATGACGTTGTGAAAAAAGGGGTCGATCCTTTAGCGCTTCGGTACTTTTACCTGACGTCACATTATCGGAGCGAGCTCAACTTTACCTGGGAATCATTATCGGCCGCTGCAGCCGCCTTAGTCGAACTCCAGAAACAGGTAGTACTACTCAAAGCAAATACGACCGGTCGCCAAAGTTTAAGCGAAGAGAAACTTCATAAGGTCGATGAGTACCGGGCAAAGTTTGACGCGGCACTGGAAAACGATATGAATACTCCACAGGCGCTGGCGGTAGTCTGGGAAACACTCAAGTCAAACATCCCAAGTCCGGACAAATATGACCTTCTTATGGATTTTGACGAAGTACTAGGGCTTCAATTGTCCCACGTTGCAACGCCGACTAAGCATGCGGCAGTTCCGGAGAGTGTGAGAGCTTTGGTAGAAAAACGCGATATGCTGCGGAAAGCCAAGCGGTTTGCAGAGTCCGATGCAGTTCGTGATGAGATCGCCGCACTTGGATTCGATATAGAGGATGCTTCTTCGGGTACTATTGTCCGGGCGAGGTGATACTTCGTGAGCCTAGCACTTGCGGTTATTTCTGAACAATAGCCACGTCCGCCGCCGTTACCTGCTTTGAGACGACGTTAAAGGAATCGGAATTTACCGTGAAGGTAACTTTTGCTCCCGGTACTGCAGTAAACAGGCTAAATGTCTGTGGCGGGGTGACTGTCCAGGTGCCGTAGTTGACCGGCTTACCGCTTCTGCTTTCGGCAGCAAACTGGACGTCCAGCACTGTTATGGTTCCGGCTGTCTCGTCGATGTGATCGACTGTTCCCGTGAGTTTGAGCGTGTTTATGACTCCTGCCTTTGCTCGGATGTCCGTTGCCGAACTTTGGTTATTTTTGACGACGTTTATAATAGCGGTCGTGATTACCCCCACAATGATAAGGGCCCCGAGTGCTATCGCGTAGACCATGGAATCAGGTCTTTTGTTCATTATGTACTCATTGTGCAATGTAGGGCAGTACAGTGTCAAGCGCGTGCGCGGCCTGTGTATTCCAATCGAGTGACACGCCCAATGATCTGGCCTGGCGGCCCAGATCCGCTCTCTTTCCGGGATTTCGGAGTAAACGAATTATCGCCTCGGAAAATTCCGGCACGTCAAATAGTTTTACGAGTATAACCCCCTTGGGGTAGACGATTTTTCGTAAATTATAGGCAACTCCCGGCACGCCGCATGCAAGCGCTTCGTCTAGAGCGAGATTTCCCGTGTCATAGTGCGACGACGAAATAAACATCCGTGAGGATACAAGAAGGTTAAATTTGTCGGTTCCGTCGATTTGATCTAGGAGTGAAATGTTTTTTTCGAGTTTACAATCTGTGATAGCCTGGCGTAGCGCTCCCTTTAGAAATCCCGCTCCGGCGATTGCCAGTCGGGCACGGGGCAATATTCGGGTTACCAATTTCCAGATGTCGACGAGCTCTGTGATGTTTTTTTGTGGATGAAATCTTCCGATGTAGACGGCATCGTAGACTTTTTCGTGGGCAGATAGCCTCGCTTGCGTGGCGGCTTTTATATCTGCTCCTCCCCTTATGGCTGTGGCGCGTTTGTGCCAGTGGGTTCGTATGTAGGTTGCGTCTACGGGGCTTGCGGTCCAGACGGTGTCTGCAAACAGCCTCATAAGGGTGATCCCGATGAGGTACTCCAGCCAAAACACCCAGCGGTTAAACAGATTGGAGCCGTATGTTTTTCGCCATGGGGGAAGAAGAAATATATAGCAACCTACCACAAGCAATGCGCGCGGGTGTTTGTGCGCATCGATAAGCGCAGGGAGTAAATCCTGTAAACTCCACGACCCGGCAAAGATAATCGCTGCATCCAATTGGGGACGTTTATACACGTCAATAACGGCATTTAGGATGTGCGCAAGACTTGCCAGGAGTACGCTCTTGTAGTCGGTTTTGAGAATTCGGGCTACGGTCATTTGGTGGGAAGCTATGCCGCGTAAACGAAAAAAATCGACGGCGTCCTGACTTATGGACACGGTAGCCGTGTGTCCGGCAGCATTCCAAGCACGGGTAAATTCCGCCGCGATGACATCTCCGCCGCTTACAACTTCATGGAAACTATGATCGTAGACGCGTATATTCATGGCACAAATATGTCATGACGCTTACTGAAATCGTCGCTAAACATTCTCGTATTTCCTCCGAGTAAATGGATTCGTTTGCCTATGGCAACTGCTGTAGAGGCATAGCGAGCTTCCCGTAAATCAGGATGCCGCGTCCAGGTGTCTGATTGAGAATTGTATTCGAATACATACGGTGATACTGCCCACCCTTGTTCTCCGCCAAATACGAATACCTTACTGCCCAATCCCACAGCGGCAAATCCGCACAACCGCATCGGGAGCGGGGAAGCGGTGTGCCACATATTTGATTTCGGATCATATACTTCATGCGTCGTAAGCGAGCCGAAACGATCTGTGTTATAGCCGCCTAACGCATGGAGTTTCCCTCCACTGACTGCAACAGCGAGATGTTCCCGTGGCGTGGGCATGTCTTGTCCGCGTGACCAGGATGATGAGGCGATATCATATATTTCGAGCGTTTTATATTTACGGTTGTAGTCGGCACCTCCTACGGCGTAGAGCTTGCCATGTATGTATACTACTCCCAACGCACCCCGGCGAGTTGGCATGTCTGGTAAACGTCGCCACGAGAGGCTTTTCGGGTCATATTGCCACACGAGGGATAATGGCGCGATACGGATGCCGCACCCTCCAACGATATAGAGATATGTCTTGTCCGCAGTTACTCCGGGGTGGTGGGTCACATGCGGTACGTTAGGCAGCGACATCCACGTGCCCTTGCGCGCGTCGTAGCTTTCATATTTGGCGGTCGGCAGCCATACCGAGGGCTGAAAAATACCACCCGCAACATACATGACCTCTCCGATTGCAGCAGCTCCGAATTCGTATCGGTGTGACGGCAAATCCGCAGCATGGAGCATGCGGCTTTTGGCGGCTCGCGCCACTTTGAGCGCGGGTCCTTCAATATAAGTACGGTCTGGCCGGTGCCATAGATCGCGGAGTACATAAAGTATGCCAAGACCAAATCGTGTGAGGGCAAATAGTGGCGCAAGCAAGGGATTATGTTCCATATAGAGCGTCTTTCGCATTATATCCGATTCTAGTGAGAAGGGGAAAAAAGGTGTAAGATATCCTACAGAGAGAATGAAAAATATCGTCAGTATATTCCGGTTTACCAAGAACTTTCGGGGCTGGTACCTAGCGATGAGTTTTTTTATCATCGTGTCGGCACTGCTCAATTTTGTCACGCCCTTCGTACTCAAAAAAATTGTCGACGTAATTACCCTGCAAATAACCGGCTCCGGGGGGGAGATCACGGTAATTTATTGGGCATTGGGTATATTGCTTGTTTCTGATGTGGCGGGTACCGTACTTACAGCCTACAGCATGTGGATCGGTGATCAGCTGGCCGTCAAACTTCAGACGTTTCTGTCCTCACGGTTTTATCGTCATGTGTTATCACTCGATGTCGGATATTTTGACAGTATTGCCGTAGGTAACCTTACAAATAAATTGTACCGAGGGATCGCCAGCATTACGAGCTTTATCCAGAACGCGACGAATAACTTTCTGCCGTTTTTTCTCACGGCTTTTATTACGATCGGTATTCTCATGATGTATTCTCCGGTAGTCGGCATATTGCTTGCGGCACTCTTTCCGCTTTACACGGTCATAACACACCGTTCATCCGTAGCATGGGGTAAGCATGAGGGCAAAAAAAACGAAATCGGGGATATTTCTCAGGGCAGAGCACTCGAAAGTCTTAGCGGCATACGGGTGGTTAAAGCGTTCGTAGGAGAGCTTTTTGAATTCAAAACATTTGTCGCCGCACGGGATAAGATAGAAGAAATCACCCGGCAACAGACGAAGGAGTGGCACGTATTCGATTTTTACCGCCGGATAGTATTAAACGTTATTCTGTTTATCATCATTTCATATATCTTGTATGAAACATATCACGGTATCTATTCACTTGGCGAGATGACGCTGTTGTTGCAGCTTGTCAATCAGGCGAGGTGGCCGCTTTTTGCCATGTCATTTATCATCGGCCAAATCCAACAGGCAGACGCCGGAAGCAAAGATTTTTTTGAGGTGCTAAATACCCGACCGGCTATCCTTGATAAGCCGGGAGCCAAAGTGCTCGCTTGGCCTAGATCGACAAGAGGATCTGTGCTTGACGTGCGCGACGTTTCTTTTGCCTATGGAAATAATTCCGAAGCAGTGCTCAAGCATATATCGTTTTCGCTTCGCCACGGGGAGAAGCTCGCGCTGGTCGGAGAAAGCGGCCAGGGAAAGTCAACACTTGTCAATTTAATTCTCCGCTACTATGTTCCGCAAAAGGGGATGATCGCGCTTGCCGGCAAAGACGTCTCGGGTGTAACAAGCGATTCGCTCAGAAAATGTATTTCCATAGTATTTCAGGATGCGTTGCTTTTTTCGGGAACTATATCGGAAAATATCCGCTACGGAACTCCCGGCGCGACCGATAAACAAATGTACGAAGCGGCCAGGTTAGCAAACGCTACAGAATTTATCGATACACTTGAGCACAAGTATGAAACGACCATAGGTGAGCGGGGCGTCAAGCTCTCCGGAGGCCAGAAGCAGCGGATTGCTATCGCGCGGGCCATACTCCATGATGCGCCATTTATTATCTTAGACGAGGCGACAAGTTCGCTCGACAGTAAATCTGAATTATTGGTGCAGCAGGGACTTGCACATCTGACCCGTGGGAAAACGACGATTATCATCGCACACCGCTTATCGACACTTTCGGGTGTCGACAAGATTTTGGTGCTTCAGGGAGGGGAGGTTGGACAATTCGGTTCTCCGACAGAACTGCTTCGGGACAAGCGCGGCCTCTATGCGCGCATGATAGAGCTTCAAAAGACGCTCCTGGGGGCTTCCGAGGAAGAGCGCTCACGCGCGCTTGAAAAATACGATTTGGTCGGATAATCCTTATGAAGAAACGAATGTCGGTCGCGGCCCTTGTCGTCGTGACAGTGCTGGGTCTTTTCTTGTTTGATCGCTTGAGGCAGCGAAAAAATCAGGAGCAAGTTGCCAAATCGTTTTTTACCCTTCCCGGGTCTATGACGACCCCGACGCCGTTTCCGTTTTCTGAGATGACGATACCGTATTTACGACAGCGTAACTATACAAGTGCCCTTGGAGAGCGAGAGCAAATTTCCGACGGTGCGGCATCGTATACGTCCTACGTTACCCGGTATGATTCGGACGGACTAAACATTCGGGGGTTACTCACGATTCCAAAGGGGACGATGCCTGAAAAAGGCTGGCCTGCCATAGTTTTTGTCCATGGGTATATTCCTCCAACACTATACCGCACGAAAGAGAATTACGTGTCGTATGTCGATTCGCTTGCAAGAAACGGTTTTGTGGTATTCAAAATTGACCTTCGTGGTCATGATCAGTCTCAGGGAGAACCCGGAGGCGCGTATTATTCTTCCGATTACGTGGTAGATACGCTCAATGCGCGGGCGGCTCTTGCATCTTCGGATTTTGTTGACAAGACAAAGATCGGCCTTTGGGGTCATAGTATGGCGGGCAACGTGGTTATGCGTGCGTTTGCAGCACGGCCAGATATTCCTGCGGTAGTCATTTGGGCGGGAGCAGGGTATACGTATACGGATTTACTTACTTATAGAATATCGGACGCGAGTTACCGGCCGCCGCTTCTTACGACGCCACGGCAAGCCAGGCGCCAACAGCTTCGAGATACGTACGGGGAGTTTACGGAAAGTAGTCCATTCTGGCGGCAGGTTGCCGTTACGGATTATCTTAAAGATCTCAAAGGCGCTTTGGAGATTCACCATGCTGTTGACGACATGGTGGTAAGTGTCGAGTACAGCCGTAATCTTATGAAACTATTAGATGAGACAGATGTGACGCACAGGTTATACGAATACTCCTCAGGAGGGCATAATATTTCGGGAGCAAATTTTCCCACAGCAATGCAGCGGACTGTAGAATTTTTTAGATCGCACTGAATACCAGGATTCTCCTATCGCCTTGAGCGCCGCAACTTAAATACAAATGTGTTGATCAGAGCTCCCATAGGTAGTGGTAACGCGGGTGCTCCCTCGTCTGACACGAGGGTAACGGCATGCGTCTTTATATCAGGGATAATGTGAGCTGCGTGTTTTTCCCCGCCGCGTTTGGTTTGTAGGAGGAATATGCCGACGACCCGATTGCCGTTTCTTACCTCGTCGTCTATTTGGGGAAGAGAAAGGGATTTTTCTACGATATGATAATCGCCTAATGCTTTGCCCAGCGGTGTGCCACGTTGCGCGAGTAATCGGGGCAAACGGCGTATATGACCGTTGTCTCTCGACATGAGTCGGTGACCGAGAGCTGAGGATTTCCTTTGCCCCATGCGCCTGGCGGAAGTGTACTCATATTCGAATTGGGTATCATCCTGGGGGTCGAGTTGTATGAGGCGCTCTCTGTAGTCGCTTTCCTCGGCTCGCACGCCAACAGCAGAGCTAAATGCGCGAATGACACAGCCTTGATCTTCTTCGCGTTGTTTGTACCGAACAGCATCAAGATCAACGCCTAACCGTTTCATGGCATCTTTCCAAGATTCCATTAGGTTATCTCCTTTGCTTTTTGGGGCACCAAAAATTGTGAAAGAGCACTTATTAAGCGCTGAGCATCGTTGTTTCGCACCACAAACGATAACTCCGTATATGTGGAGACGATTTCGATAATATTGATGCGTGAGGAGGCGAGTGCCGATATGAGGGTAAAGAGCATGTTGGGAATTTCTATATATTCCTGCTCGATAAACCGTACTGTTATGGCAGTCAAATCCATATACCGGCCTTTCGGGGGAGCGGGAAATTGGTTTACGATTTGGTCCAAATGCGCACTGTCGCATATGACCGTCAGTTCGTGTGTTCCTTGCGTTATGGCAAAAAAAGCCTCCGGGTTGACGATGAGTGTGTTGAGCTTTGCCGCGGCGATCACAGCTTCCTTGGTTTTTTCATATGTTATTTCGCTCAGGTTTGCCCGAAGCGACAATTCTTCGATTTTCACCGGGGGACGATAATCCGGCTCATCGAGGAATTTGCCCCGTATCCGAGACATGGAAACGACGATTGATCCTACTGATACCGGCTTATAGAGCCGAGAACTGATTTGGGGTGCTATTTTTTTGGCATATGCACTCATGTTGAGGTAGCCGAGTTTGAGCGCTTCACGCGCAATGTCGTCTCCTTTGAAAATTTCTTCTATTACCTGGGATATTTTGATCATATGTTATAAATATAACATATTTAGTCAAATGTAACAATTATTTATAAAATTTACATATCCAATATACGCCCGTATACTCACGCAAGAGAGGAGGTGAGATATATGAGTGGTAATCAGGAGCGGAGACCACACCCGTCACTACGAGGCATACAAGCGTATTTGGATCTTGTGTATGAACATATAGAAGAAGTCGCTTCCGGGCGCCGGATTATGTTTGGTCACGGTAGATTGAGTACGCACGTACCTCATCGCCGAACGAAGATCCAAACAGTTCGGGACGAGCTTAGCAATAGGCACGAGAAAGGATCTGATCCGAAAAGTGGACCTGCTACATAAGCGTTGCATTTGCCCCATGCTAGCTGGGGTAGATGCAGTTACAAAGCAATGATTTCAGGAAGCGGGGTTTCCTTCGGAACAAACCGAATCGAGAGTGAATTGACACAGTGCCGCGTGTTTTTGGGCGTATACCGTTCACCGGTAAAAACGTGCCCCAGGTGTCCATCGCAGTTACTACACCTGATTTCTACCCGATGTCCGTCGGGGTCAGGGAGCCTGCGCAGCGCATCAGGAAAATTGTCATCGAATGCGGGCCAGCCACATCCGGCGTCGAATTTCGCTTGGGAAGTGAAAAGCAGAGCGTTACATCGTCTGCAAATATACGTCCCTTCTTTGACAAAATTATCATACTCGCCGCTAAAAGGAGCTTCCGTTCCCCGGTTCACTATGACATAGGATTCTTCGTCAGAGAGAGGATTATACGCGGGTTTCATGAGGATATTATACGTTGCGCTGCTTTCTGGTGGCTACACCCATGAGTGTGAACCAAAAAATGACGGGAACAGCGATCATTTTCTGGAATATTCCGCGATACCCAAGTCCAATTCCCAAGACAAAAAACAGAAACCACGCGATGCTTGCTACAAAACACGCATAACCGATGACGGTCGTAAGTGTACTATACATTTTATAATGAGGCTCCGAAGCCAATATCCGGGCAAGCCGGCGGATACCGAGCGGGGAAGAAACGAGGAACAGAATAACCGCGCCCGCGTGCACGAGTCCCACCGGAGTGTAAAGAGATAGCCGGAGCGGCACGTTTTCTATAGGGTCGGTCGGCGCAAGGGCGGCAACGGTAAGAAATAAGCCACAGAGGAAAAATATAGTGCGAGCAGCTACCCGGGACGATGATGTTTTGAGACTTTTGGATAGCGTATTGCCAAGAAGGGTGACGCCTGCGGCAAGCTGCAAAAAATTGAGTGACTGTATCCAGCCGTATTTTTCTATGGCGAGCCTACTTATCGTGTGGTTGATATGGTTGTAGCCCGGAGTCAAGAAACCAAGAATGACTACCACGCAAGCAAACAATAGGGGACTTATCACCGGAAACGTCTGTATAAACATAGGCAGTGCGTGATTGTTAGATTAGGCGTTTACTGCGCATCTGGCGGTACGTCGCCTGTTTCTCAAAGAGAAGGGCCCCTGTGGCGATAAGGACAAAAACCGCTCTGGCAAGCCAGCCTAAGACCGGAATCATGGTGAATATCGCAAGCGCGATAAGCCCTACGAAAAGCTGCCACCCGCGGGCAACGTCAGCCTTAAAGCCGGTGAACACCTTTTCTCCGATATATACTGCCGCATAAATGTGCCCGACAACACAAAGCAGCGCGAGTGCCATAAAGAGAAACACTCCGACCGGGATGCCGACTACCGTCATCATGGCCATGACGGCTAGAATCGGCAACACGATTGTCGTGACGATAGCAAGCCCGAATGATCCCCAGGGATTTTTCTGCATTCCGCGGATCGTTCTATCGCTAAATGCAGGCAGTAAAGCCATAATGATCAGGCCCAATATAAACATCGCGATTACTCCGACAATCGCCATCATGATCGCCATGCCGGCAAACGCGACACTAAGCGCTTTGAGCCCCCCTTTGGCAACCTCTGCCTGTTTCGCTTCGTTTTTTGGCATTTCATGGTAGACAAGTTCGCCCGATAGCGCGACATTGTCGGCGATTGAAGCTTTTTGTTGACTCCAGTAGGTGATATTGCCGGCAACTTTTGTTTTGGACTGCATAATGAACTCATCAGATGCGACAAGCATATCCCCGCCGACAGCGTCGTTTATAGTGAGGGATCCTGCTCCAGCAGTGATTCCTCGTCCGACCGGCGCGAAAACACCGATATTACCGGCTCCGGCCAACACGCTTCCGGCGATTTTGGCTTCCGGACTTATCATGACCGTGCCACCACCCAGGGTGACGTTTCCTCCTACGGTACTTCCCAGCGTAAGCGAGCCGCCTACTACCCGGATGTCGTTTTTGACCGGTCCACTTATCTGTATGGTGCCTGCGGCCGCGATGAGGTCGCCATTAACAATTCCGTCAATCACGACGGAGCCCCCGGCGACATAGACATCTCCATTGACGGTTCCGGACACCCGGACAGTGTCACCTGCAGCGAAGTAGTCTTTGTTGATGACTTCTTTGCGTTCTAGTACTACGGAGTTTTGTTGAGGGGCGTCATCTGCGTGGGCTGCGCGCGCGAAAAATGTGACGGAAAGCAAGACGAGGACCAGAATTTTTGCAAATAATTTCATATGAACCCCTCTCTATATTTCACGATACACAATGTGAAAACTATTGTAAATAGCCTTATATGATCTAAGGGCACATCCGGGGTGAACGGCTGTTACGATTTTGGGCAGTGTAACAATTACTATCCGGTTTTGATACAATTTGCAGATGATTTGGAACACGTTACCACGTCCGTTTCTCATGCTCGCCCCACTTGAAGGAGTAGCAGACACGGTGTTTCGGCAGATCGTCGCCTCTACGGCCAAGCCGGATGTTTTTGTAACCGAATTTACATCCGCTGACGGATTTTGTTCGCCTGGGAGAAAAGCGGTGGAGGAAAACTTCGTATTTACCCCCGTGGAACAGCCGATTATCGCCCAAATATGGGGTCAGAATCCGGAAACGATCTACGAAACCGCCAAAACGGTTGCCGGCATGGGATTTGCCGGCATAGACATAAATATGGGATGCCCGGACAGAACGGTTATGGCTCATGGCGGTGGTGCCGCGATGATAGATACGCCGGACATTGCGGCCAAGGTAATCGCCGCGGCAAAAGCCGGCATACAGGATAGCGGCACAGAAATTCCGCTGAGTGTGAAAACGCGTATCGGAATCAGACGAATACTCACCGAATCCTGGATCAGTTTTTTGCTGGAACAGGACATTAGCGCGTTAGCGGTGCATGGCAGAACTGCCGCAGAATTATCCAAAGTTCCGGCCCACTGGGATGAAATCGCAAAAGCAGTATCTATCCGTGACGCGATGAAGATAAAAACGGTGATAGTGGGCAACGGAGACGTAAGAGACGCCAAAGACGCTCAGGAGAAACAGAGAAGATATGGCGTGGACGGGGTGATGATCGGCAGAGGTATATTTGCCAACCCTTGGGCATTTGACCGGGCAGAAAATCCACACACGGCAACACCGTCGGAATTGTTAGATGTCATGGAGCGGCATATTAGGTTATTTGCCAAAACTTGGGGGGAAAGGAAAAATTACGCGACGCTCAAAAAATTCTATAAAATATACGTGAATGGATTTCATGGCGCGACGGAGTGGCGTGTTCGGGCCATGGCGACAAAAAATTCCGAAGAAATACTGCATATGTTGCCTGAGCTTCGGTTGAAAGCCCGACTGTAACCAATGATACAATGGTTACATGATACGAAAAGACGATGTCCTGCAGTATGCGTTTTCCGCGTTGTTTTCCCTTTTGCTTATTCTTGGTCTTTATGCCGTAGAGTCGTATACTTCCGGAGAATCAGGGCTGTCCGTATTGAATGTGAGTTTGGCGGCAGGGACACTTTTTCTCCTTGGGTTCGTTCTTCTCTTAGGGCCTCTTTCGCGAATGTTTGCCGTATTTGATTGGGCGTTTAAATATCGCAAAGAACTTGGCATCATGGCATTTATAACCGCGACTGTCCATGTGTATCTTGCCATGTTTCCGCTTGCCAGAAATGGTCCGTGGGGACTGTACCGGGCGAGGCCTTTTTCCGCCTATCCGGGACTCGAGGCGCTTATAGTGCTGCTTGTCCTTTTTCTGTTGTCTTCAAATTGGGCGACAAAGATGTTGGGAGCCAAACTTTGGTGGCAGATACAGTATTGGGGAGCGAGACTTGCGTTTGTATTGGTTTGTGCACACGTCATTATCCTCAAGTACAAAACGATAATGCTCTGGGTGATCCCGGGGAGCGAGACGGTAATTTCGGGTGTGTATGCGCCTCCGCTTGTCGTATGGGAGGCGCAGTTTATCCTGCTTGTATTTGTGATCCGCCTGTCGGAACTCTTCGGTCCCAAGGCATCACGGATCATCACTCAGGTTGCCACAGCAAGCGTGCTTTCTGTCATTGTCTGGTCGACTTTTTTGCGATAGGGAGTATCTGGCGGGGTAGAACATCCTTGCATTCTGGTTTCGGTGGTGTATGATAGCTATATGTTGGATCACATGATCCGTCATCATAAGTTATTCTTCGTTTACCTCATTCTTTTCTTTTTCGTCGGGGCTGTCGATATATTTAACCTCGACCGGCTGACCTACAAAGCAGTATGCGATATGGTATCTCCCGTGTCCGGCAGTCCGTGCCCGCCGTTTTATGACATCCCGATCTGGAACGTGTATCTTTCGCTTGCCGTGCTTGCGGGACTATATCATGTCCATGACGAGATTCGCACGTCAAACAAACATCTGTCCTCGCATAAGCACTGATTATTCCTATGGAAGAAAAACCTCTGGGTAGTGTCACCAAGAAGAAAGTCGGTTGCGGACCGGCAATTATTTTCGGCATTATCCTGGTACTTTTGATAGGTGTCGGATCCAATGAAGCACTTGGGCATTATATGTCCGAATGTCGCGATGCAGAAGATATCATGGATTGTATGCTTGATTGGTCAGAGGAGCCGGTACCGGAAGGATCCGCGACAGCCACAGGAACATATACGTATCAGGATTACAGCGTTACCCTTGTTTTACATATTCCCCTCGAAGGGGGAGCAGTTACCGGTACGATTTCGGGAGCGTGCGACGGCACGGCGAAGGGTACGTATAACGGACAAGACAACGGGGCGATTACCGGAACAATCTCTGGCGCATGTGACCCGTTTTTTGTGAAGGTACCGGCGAGCGCGACGTATAACGGGGTGGTAAACAAAGGTACGAAAGCCGTTCCTATTAGTTTTACCGGCCAGGGAGCTGGGGTTACCCACGACGGCTCCATGTCTCTCTCATACTAACCCCTTCACACCTCCGATGTGTGAAGCTAGACTCCCTTGATTTCTAACCGTTTGTTTTTCGATTTATGGCCGGAAAGGAGGGTGACGGCATTTTTCTTTATCCCGAAGTGTAAAGCAAGCGCTTCTATCACCGCTTGATTAGCTCGGTCTTCTAATGGCGGCGCGTTCACGTACACATGCAGCATGCCGGTCAGGTCTTCTTCTATCCTCGGGCGTTTGTTATTTGGGTGCGTGATGACGGAGATAGTCATTTCATCCACTTTTCCAGTGCGCGCTTGAGTTCAGGACTGTCTTTGGCTTCCGCAAGCGGAATTCCTGTGAGCGTTGCTTTGAGTGACTGGACGATCGCGCGTGCTCCCGCCGGGGTGCCGTCCGGATGACCGTGGATGCCGCCGCCGAAATTCATAAGCAGGTCTTTGCCCAGGATAGCCACAAGATCGGGAATATGCCCCGGGTGCAGTCCGCCGGAGGCGGTGGGGAGCGTCGTTTTGAGTCCGTACCATTCGCTTCTTAGGAAATCGTTGATTGCGACTACTTCCTCTTTGCCGCCTTCCATTTTGCCGACGACCGTTCCCGTGTGGAACGAGTCGATGCCCGCAAGTCTCGCGAGTTTCGCAATCACGAGCATGGAAATGCCGTACTGGCGGGAGCGGGTAAATGCAGCGTGCATTGCCCGATGCCCATGGATCATGAGTCCATAATTCCGGTTGCGTATGCCTTGGGTTGCTGCAAATCCAGCGGTGAGTACATCGATCATCAGGCAGTTGGCGCCACTATCCCGCACATAATTTGCGCGTTTCATCATTTCTTCGTAGCTTGCCGTGATATTGAATGCATGTACTTTGGCGTTACCGATTTCGAGATAGTTTTTTTCCTTCATGCGGCTGGTAACTTCGTCTACGCGTGTGTAAAAATTATCAAATGTCATGTTGGCAAGATTCTCGTCGTCTTTCACCAGATTTACGCCGTTGTCCCATACTTCCATACATGCCTGTGCGTGGCGGACACTGGTAAGTCCCAATTTGGGTTTGATAATGGAGCCGGTGAGCGGACCGTCTTTGACTCCCGTAAGGTTACGTATGCCCTCGATGCCCAAAGCAGGGCCAGGAAACGCCTTGACAAACACTTCCGGAAATTCCAGGTCTTCGAGCCGGAGCCCCACGATTTCCTTTAGCCCGAATACATTGCCCGTTATGGAAGAGAGAAGCTGCGGAATACTTCCTGCCTCAAATAAGTCCAGTGGGTAGGCGATAGTAATCGAGCCGGATGTTTCGTCCATGGCAATTACCTTGGCATGAAGTTTGTCCCATATCTTTTTTTCCTCAAGTCCTATGTCCGTCCATGTGCCGACAGAGGATTCTGCAGCCACTCCGCCTGCTGTTTTGTCAAACGGCTCGCCCTCGACCTTGAGTGTAAAGGTAGCGATGATGTGTTTCGTCTTATCGACAGGCTCGTTAAGGGCGAGATAATGGATATACCGATTTGCCATAGTGCAGATATCTATCATACCCCGTATCGAATATAAAAGGGTAGTGTTTGTTTGCGGCTTTTTTGATCTGTTTGCCCGTTAAGATTCCGGCTTCACAGATCACGCGGACATTACTCATGTAAGGCACATAATCGAAAGCAGGTGAATAAAATTTAAGTGTTGTCGGCGCTGCTTCCCAAATTTCCTCAGAGCTTCTTGTTTCGATCATCGTAGGAGAAAATGGTGCAGGGTCATACTTGAGGAGCGTCGTGAGCACGTATACGGGGATATGTTTGCGTTTGGCAGCAGCCGTGACGGCAAGTGAGCCGATTTTGTTTACAAATCCCTTGTCATTTATAAGGTCCGCTCCGATAAATACGGCATCTATTTTACCGACACGTCCCTCTATGAGAGAAACAGCCACGTCATCCACAGTCATGATGACGTCGTCAAAGCCGGCAGCCAAAAGTTCCGAAGCGGTGACTCTTCCTTGGAATCGCGGCCGGGTTTCGGCAACGTACAGAGAGAAATACGCACCCCGTTTTCGCGCGGCTTCAAACAGACGCACCGTGGTCGAGGAGTGGCAGAGAGTAAGATACACGCCGCCGTCGACTAAGAGTGGCACACCTACTTGCGGGATCGATAGTTTCCCTTTTTCTATATATATTTTGTATTCGGCGATACGTTTTTTGGCGTCCGCTGTGCATCCGCTGCTCACATACCGGACGGCGTTTTGCGCGAGCGGTTCCGTGGGACGGGCATAGGCCAGTGCCTCGCCAAGCCTCGTAAGTTCATAGCACGAAATTTCCGGCTGATCTTTGATCGCTTGACTGAGCGCGTCTAGGACGGCGATTGCGACATTGGTCGCTCCCTGTATCTTGAGGCTTTTGATGTCGGCAAGTATCTGGTCTTGGGGCAGCATAGGGTTGCAACGTTATTGTAGACCGAAAAAATCTTCGGGGCAATCAGCGGTAGAATATTATTGGCGTCTGTGTAATGGGCGTCTTATTCTCCTGGAAATTTGAGGACGCCAGTAATAAATAAATCAATGCTGTGAAGCAACTGAAGCTGTGTTTCTCTTTGCCCCTTGAGTGGATCTCTTTTTCTATTATCCTGTCGCAGCTTTTGGATTTGTCTTTGATCCATTGACAGAACAGTTGTCACAATTTCTTCGAATTCGGATCTTGAATGACCCCATTGGCTTGCCCATGCTATTTTTGCTGGGGTCAGGAAGTGTGTCTGAAGGCGATCACGGTTAGCGTGAATAAAGCTAAGTTCGTCGTCTACGCTAATTCGTCGTGGTCTGTGGGACTCATTCATTTCACGATAATTATAGCATTAAGGGGTATTTGGACAATTGTTCCACCCATACTTGGGGTGTGGATACGTTTAACACATGATACAATCTTGGAATGAATTTAAAAATCGGGATGCCACGACTTCTACTCGACATAACAGCCTCCCGTTTGATTTGAAAATTAGACTACCTCCTCCCTGTAAGTCGAGAATTATTAATCAACGATTAGGTAATGGGCGAATAGTTAGCGCTGTGGTTCTTGAAGGTGAGCATTTATCCATTTCTGATTTTTAATCAGTGCTTAGCAGGATTATAGGGATTAGATTGAGAAGGGTTAATTGCTTTCTTAGTTTGAATGTCGAATTGTAATCTTGTTGTTGTCTGATTTGAGATACTAGCGTTAGTACTCCCTTTAATTAATCCAACAACCTGAACACCGCCATCAACTCCTAGATTTTCATTAGCTATTACAGCTACATCAAATGAATTGTTCCTCTAACGCCAATAACTGAAGGCGACTCTGTTACCGCTTCATCTAAGTCTTTTACAGGTTCCTTAATGAAATTTTTTAGTTTCATTTTAGCCTATTAGAATAGTCTAAATGCAATAGTTGACGGTCTGTGAGATAATCTAAATAGGTATATGAGTAAATCACAACAATTATTATACTATATCATTAAACAGAAACGCGTTGTTGAGGATAAGACTAAATTAGCAAAGATACAATATTTTGTTGATTTTATTCATTATGCCTTTCATAGCAATCCGGTATCTGACGAATCATTAGTTTACACTCGCCAAAAACAGGGTCCTTTGGCAAGGACTTTCGGTCAAGATATAGAGATGTTAAAAGATGCCGGATTTATTAAAGAGAGTCCGAAATATAATTATCAGGTGGCAAAAGACATTGATACCGATTTGACACCAGAAGAAAAAAAGACCGTTAAATTTGTTCTGAATAAATATGGTCAACTATCATATAAGGAACTGATGGATATTTGTCATAATCAGGAACCATATTTATCTACACAGGATGGAGGTATAATTGAATATTTTACGGCATATAACCTCGTAGATTCATATCCCGATTATGCAGCCGCAAGTTAATGTATGCCCCCGTTTTTGGAGAGATATAAAGGATTTGTATAAACATACAAAATTTCGCTACCTTCAAACCACGCTTAATTTAGAACAGTTTGAGAGTTCAGATGATGAGATCAAGCTAAATTCAATACCTTATGTACATGCAATTTCGAATACAATTATTAATAAATTGCCTGATAATCTTGATGATATTTCAGATCAATATGATCGTCAACATTTGTTACACCACGGTTGGGTAATTCGAAAAATGAGATACGCTCTTAATAATAAGGGAAAAAGTGATGGAGTCAGAATAATATTCTGCGTGAATAGTATACATATAATATACGTATATATTAATCAAAAAAATTTATGCGCGGATGAACGAAAGATGGAAGCTGAATTCATGTCGAGAATTAATTCGTACCTCAATATTTAGTTGTTAATAGACTTCAAGAGTTATAATACCCCTTATGCCTATCATTATTGCTATAGTTGCTTACGCAATTTTATTCATCAGTGGCACTGCAGTCTCATACAACCTACCAAAACCCACTCCTGCTCCAACACTAATTTCATCACCTACAACAATACAGCTACCGGTGACTCCCATCCACACAATAGCAGATCGTAAACTAAACAAAGTATTAAAAGTTATAGACGGTGACACAGTCAATGTTGAAATTGGGGGAAAAAGCCAGACAATACGGCTTATTGGTATAGATTCTCCCGAAACTGTTGATCCTAGAAAACCTGTGCAGTGCTTTGGTAAAGAAGCTTCAAATAAAGCAAAAGAGTTACTTACTGAGAAAAGTGTAAATCTTGAAGCTGATCCAACTCAGGGAGATAAAGACAAGTATGATCGGTTACTTCGATATATTTATTTAGAAAATGGGATGAGTGTAAACAAATACATGATTAGTGAAGGGTATGCTCACGAATACACCTATCAAAATAATCCGTATAAATATCAGGCTGAATATATCAGAGCTGAACAATCGGCAAGAGAGGGTAAGAAAGGTTTATGGGCGGACAATGCGTGTCTCACACCCACGCCTACGATAAAACCTGCATCAGTGCAGATAATTTCTACGATCAATCCTACTGTCGCAACGTATGTTCAGCCTGTGACGCAGCCAAATACAGGTAGTTATTCATGTAACTGTAGTAGAAACTGTGATGCAATAGCTTCTTGTGAAGAGGCATATTTTCAACTTAACCAATGTGGATGTTCAAAAAGAGATGGTGATAGCGATGGAGTGCCTTGTGAAAGTATTTGTAATTAAGTGAATAGATCCGCAAGCGTTACGCCCAATGCGTGAGCGATTTTATATGCAGTTTTAATTGAGATATTTCTTCCATTCTCAATATCCCAGAAATACGCTCTATGTAGCCCTGCTTTCTCAGCTAATTCTTCCTGAGTAATTCCTTTTTGGCGACGTAATTTCTCAATTTTCTCTCCAAATTTACGGTAAAGTGGATCGTAGTTCATAGCTACATATCAGAGTAGCTACTTACCAGACATTTCTTTACCAGATATATCTAGCTTTTTTTATGGTTTGGGTTATACTTACGGTTAGTATAAAGATTTATAATATGAAACGAAAAAGTGATAACAAATCTAAACCTTCAAACTCACGTATTTCAATTTGGGTAATTATAACTTGCATAATATTAGCAAGCATGTTAATTGGAAAGTATTTATTCGATCAGATTCAACTTATTAGTCTTAATCGATCATTTCTACGGGCAACAAGTCTAATTACCTCCAGAAATTTCAAAGACCTATATGATGAATTTGAGCCCACTACTGCTGCAGTAAAGATAAGTGAAGAAAAATATATTGCAAATTACGAACGCATGCAAATTCCGGCGAAAATTGAACGAATAATTCATAAAACTTATTTAGCAGGAGACAACGGGGGTTATATTGACGCAACCTCCATTATATGTCTAATCGATACATGTCCTCCAAAATATAGATTTGAGATACGAAAAACATATATCATGCGAAAAATAAATAACAAGTGGAAATATTTAGGAGAAAATAACAGCCTAATTGCAACATGTGAAAGAAACAAACCCTTTATTATTCCAACTGAATTCAGAAACAGTATTGATCTAATTGTTGAAAGATTAAATTCATCTAATACTGATTACAATGAAGTAAATTCACTCAACAAGACGAAAGCAAATGAAATTTTAAAATTTATAAACTGCCTTGATATTCAATATGCGGAAACTGATTCTTTGATAGATAACTCGGAGGGTGTATTTAACCTCATAGCTAATCCATTTAATCAACGTTACTTAATAGAAGTTTCGCCAAGATATAAAAATTCGGACACATTAATAACATCGCTATTACTCAGGCATGAAATCGAGCACGCACTGTCATTCTATAATTTTATGTCTGGAATGAATTTAGATAAGGCATATACAGAAGATAATTGTTATGGTGATGAAGCAAAAGCATTCTTATCTGGAATTCTATTTTTTGGTGCACTTAAAAATGAAGAAAGGAGCTGGTTAAAGTCAAAATATAATTCTTCTATTGAAATACAAGGATTTTTTGATACTTATAACGCCATAAATGGTTATCCGGGCGAACATGTTGAAGATCAGGTGCTAAATTTTGTACGTAGTCAACCCGTTTATCAAGAGCAATGCATGGGTCGAAATTGATCATTAGTATAACTTGAAGCAAGTATAACCCCTTCTTCAAATATTAGCTACATATAGGGGTATAGGTATATATATTCCGGTAGCACTTACCCCTAAAGTTATAGAACCTGTCTGAAGTCGGTAAAATATAGGTATGGATAGCCAACTATATACTCAAGATGTGAATCTCCGTCAACGAATGTTCCTACAATCCTACTTAGAGTCGGGAAATGCTACTAAAGCATATATGGAAGCATATAAAGTGTCTGAAAAACATCGTGCTACAGCCTCTGTATTGGCTTCTAGGCTTGTTAGAAAGGTTAAGGATTCGTTCATACTTCTTCTTGAAAAAAATGGTTTAGATGACAAGGCTGTAATTGACGTATTAAAGGGTGCTTTGAGGGCGAATAGACAACAAGTCTATCATAGTAAAGTGTACGAATTTCCAGATTATTATGCTCGTATGAAAGCAATAGAATTGTTGGCAAAACTAACAGGTCGCACATCGAAAGAGGATATATCAATGAATCAAATGAATATACAGATTATTTCTGATAAAGAAAAGGGTGTATTTAAAATAATTTCAGATGACTAAATTTTGAATTAGAGCGCTATAATAGTATTTGTAAGCAAGGAGATGAATATGAAAATGGATAAGCCACGACACTTTGTTGAGTTGATGGAAAAAATGGTTAAGAGAGATGAGGTTTTGCGATTAGGAGAAATTACACAGAAGCGAATCAAGCACGTTTTGAAAAAGAAGACGTTTATATCATCGTTAATAAGTAAATTTCCTAAAAAGCAGAAGAAATTGCTATTGTCACTGGCTGACGGACATTCGAAAGATCGTAAGGAGCTAATGCGATTGGTAGGTACAACGAATCTAAAGAGTCTTGTGAGAGATACACGGCTGACAATTAAGAAGTTTGGTTATCGTCAATTATTAATTATCAAAGTAACGAAGGGGACAGGTTCGCTCCCAAAGTATTACTATTCATTAATAGCCACAATGGTAGCGCCTACCTCTGATAAGTAGTCATAAATTTTATCAGCTTCAAAAACGCACCTCTAGTAACCAAATAACGCACTAGCAAAATAATTGACTCCAAAGTTTGCCTCAAAAACGCACCGGTCTTTTTTGCTGGACTGAACGTTTGCGTTGTTAAATAGCTCTATAGATAAACAGAGATATTGACATGCATATGGACACACTACCAGTAAAGGATTTATCTTTAGCCTCATATTTAAGTGTTTGTGCTGATATTAGGCTACTAAGAACTGAAAGGAATAGCTCAGGGAGTGTAATTTTCCATTTTTCCCCATTAGAACGATCCCAGCAATTAGTTTCGGATTATTGGTCCGATAAAGCTCCGTCAATCCAACCTAGAAGGCTTTTGAGTGCCTTGCGTGATCTTAAGGAGCTAATTTTTTCCGGAGGGAATTTATGAAAACTCCTGACGGTTTGAAAGTTAGGAAGCTGCTTTCGGTTAAATATGCGTTTGTCGATTACGAACAATTAGACCGTCAGAAGAGGCTAGACGACGCATTTGATGTGATATTTGATGAGATAGAAATTGATGATACAGAGCGTATCAACAATAAATATGAATATGAACAGCGCGCGTTTATCAAAAGATGATGTAATCCGGCGGATTGAACAACTTGGAGGCACGTATGATCCTGAATCCGCACTACCACTAGAAGATCAGCTCATGATCTGTGAATCCCTAGTTCAATCAACGCCTGTAGACCCTAATGATGAAGATGGGAAAATCATACTAAAGTTAAAAGAAGAAGAGAACAAACGAAATGGTAGTGTTAATGGGAGTGTTAATGGTATAGGAAAACGACAAGAAAACGTAGACGAAACGAATAAGAAAAAACAAGCAATCATTGAATTAACGACATTTAATTACCGGACAAGCCCAAAGAAAATTGCATTACAACTTCAAATAGTGTTTTCAATGTATCCGAGCAAGGAGGGTCATTGGTTATATATTGCTCAGCACTATACCCCCAAATCCATTAATTGTGTTATTCATCAAATGACTAAAACGCACGTTGAAGGATGGCAAACGATAAAAAATCCTTCAAGCTACTTTACAGACGTGTTGAAGCAATATCATCCAATGAGGAAACATAAAAGAAGTGTGAGCAGGACTATTGACAAAATATGAATATGGGTATACTATGGACATATGAATAATATGACTAACTATATGACAATTCAACAGGTTGCGAATGAACTTGGTGTTTCTACTAAAACTTTACGTAGATGGGATGAAAAGAAGCTTCTTATACCCGAAAGACAGGGTACTACAAATATAAGGTTATATCATACTTGGCTAGTGGGATATTGGAAGAAATATCTTGAGCTGGATAGAGCATTAAAAGCACATTTGGCTTTATTAGGGGAAGTTCGTAGAGAGCTGGAAAAATATATAGTTACGAAACCGTTGGGCACTGGACCAACAAAGATGTTTGACAGTAAAGCATTTATTGAAGCACATAAGGCAATGGAAACATGGGAAAAGGGTTTTGATCGCTTATGGCGAGAGTTAGCAGATTATCCTCCATTTATGCATCAAGCTAGGGGTAATTCTGAAGGAGAAGATCTATGAGGATAGCTCTCTATGCTCGTGTTTCGTCACAGCGTCAAGAAGTTGAAGAAACGATAGAAACTCAAATAATGGCAATTAAAGATTTCCTGAAGGTCAATAACCACGCTTTAGTACAAGAGTACAGGGATGATGGGTGGAGTGGCACAATTTTAGCCCGTCCCGCACTTGATCAGCTTCGCTTAGATGCTACAAAAAAGCTTTGGGAAGCAGTAGTGGTGTATGATCCTGATCGACTTTCTCGTAAGTACGCACATCAAGAACTTATACGTGATGAACTAGAAGGTCGTGGGATAAAAGTATTATTTGTTACAACTCCACCCGTGAGAGATGAAGGGGATAGGTTGTTATATGGAGTAAAAGGACTATTTGCCGAGTACGAACGGTCTAAGATTGCAGAACGATTTAGGTTAGGGAAGATTCGAAAGGCACGAGAGGGGCACGTAGTGACCTCACAAGCCCCGTATGGATATGCATATATACCAAAACAGGGTGAAATGCATGGATATTTTGAACCAATATCAGAAGAAGCTCGAGTTGTACGAGACATCTTCGATTGGGTAGGTAATAAAGGGTTGACTATTCGAAAGGTTATAAAGAAATTACAGGAACAAAATATATCGCCTCGTAAAAGCAGGCGTGGAGTGTGGAATAATAGTACACTCACGACACTTCTTCGAAATGAAACGTATTACGGAAAAGCGCATTACAACAAGACAATCGGAATAATTCCGACTAAACCTAAGAATACAGAGAAATATAAACGGATTGTTAAAAGTAGTAGGAAAAATAAGCCGGAATCAGATTGGATATATATTGAGTGTAAACAGATTATTGAGAGAGAATTGTTCGATAGAGTACAAAAGCAGTTAAGGATAAATTTTGAACGGTGTGTTCGTAATAAAAAGAATGAGTATTTGCTCGGTAATATTATCCGGTGTACGTGTGGGGCAACAAGAACAGGGGAAGGACCACAGCGTGGGAAGCACCTTTATTATCGTTGTTCGGGTAGGGTGAATCGGTATCCCATGCCCCCATCTTGTTTAGAAAAGGGTATAAATGCTCGAATAGCTGATGCGATGGTTTGGGATAGCGTGAAACGCCTTATGGTATCCCCGCAGTTACTTAGGAGACAGGTCGCTCGATATTTTGATCGTAAATCACAAGCTGTCGATCATTCTCTGGATATCGCATCGATACAGCAGGATATATCGAAGTTAGATATTGAAGAAGAACGGTATACGAAAGCATATGGCAAGCAGGTCATTACGTTAGCTCAATTAACTTCGTATATTCAGGATATCCGGCTGAAACGTACGACACTAGAACAGAAACTAACCGAATATTCAAAAGAACAACGGCTTTTACCATTTGCCAAGCCCACGGATAAACAGATAGAATCATTCTGTCAAAAGGCAAAAGAGAAATTAGAATCTTGTGGCTACGAGCAGAAGAGACGAATAGTATTAAATGTTATAAACAATATCGTTGCAAGTGAAAAAGAGGTGCAAGTTTTCGGATTTCTACCGATAACTGAAGCTAATTATGTCAAGTTCTGGTCTGAAAGTCGGTATCGTAGGGCTACCCAACGCAGGCAAAAGCACGTTATTTAACGCACTGCTCAAAAAGCAGGTAGCGTTTGCCGCGAATTACCCGTTTGCCACGATTGAACCCAACATCGGCGTGGTTCCTGTGCCGGATGACCGGCTGTTGAAGCTTGCAGAAATCACCAAAGCGGAAGATCACCTGGACGCATTACCGCCGCTCCGGCCTGCGACCGTCGAATTTGTGGATATTGCCGGACTTGTAAAGGGTGCGAGCGTTGGAGAAGGACTGGGGAATAAATTTTTGGCGCACATCCGCGAAGTTAATATTATCTGCCATGTGCTCCGGTTTTTTCCGGATTCCAACATCGTCCACACCGAAGGAACTATCGATGCCGGCCGTGATCGTGAAATCGTTGAAACCGAGCTCATCCTTGCTGATTTGCAAACCCTCAACAAACAACTAGAACCCAAGATGAATGCGACCAAAGAGGATCGGCAGCGGTATGACCTGGTAGGGAAGCTAAAGTCTGCCATGAACGAGGGCAAACGCGCACTCGAGATTCTTACCGATCCGGAGGATCTTAATCTTATCCGGCCGCTTCAGCTATTGACGACCAAGCCGATCGTTTATGTTGCAAACGTTTCGGAGTCCCAACTAGGAAACCCGCCACAGACGGACCTTAGCCCTATCGTGCGTATTTGTGCCCAAACCGAATCGGAACTCGCTGCCATGACTCCGGACGAACAGAAAGACTATCTAGCGTCACTGGGGGTTACATCATCGGGATTGGATCTGTTGATCCGTACAGCCTATCAGACGCTGGGTCTTATTTCGTTTTTGACGACGGGGGAGCTTGAGAGCCGCGCATGGACAATAGAAAAAGGTATGAAGGCACCACAAGCTTCCGGCGTGATCCATACGGACTTTGAAAAGAAGTTTATCAAAGCGGATGTGGTGGCCTTTGAAGATTTCGTTTCTTTGGGTGGTTGGAAAAAGTCCAGAGAAGCTGGAAAAGCCAGAAGTGAGGGAAAAGAATATGAAATGCAGGACGGTGACGTGGTAGAGTTTAAAATAGGCGCCTAAGGAGTAAATATGACAATAAGGGTAACCTCTAAACATCTCATTGAGAAGCGCGTGTGGTTTATGGTAAGATTCCTCCTATGAGTACGTACGAACTAGTCGTTTTGGTCGCCCCGTCTGTGGATATGACCGAGACCAAAACACAAAAAGATTTGATCACCAAACTTGTTGGTGAGCGAGGTGCTATCAAGGAAGTGACTTCACTCGGCAAGAAATCCCTTGCGTATCCGATCAAGAAACAATCAGAAGCGACCTATCTCGTCGCAGTCATTGAAGGAACGGTCAAATCAGCCGAACTCGAAAACAAAGCAAAATTAATGGATGAAGTATTGCGTCAAATGTTGATTGTAAAAGAGTAAGTGATTGGATACTATTGGGGGATGTTATGTCCAGCAGAAGTTTAAATAAGGTGACACTGATCGGCAACCTGACCCGCGATCCCGAACTTCGGTATACGCCGACCGGGGCAGCAGTCTGTACGTTGGGAGTGGCGACAAACAGAACATGGGTGACCGACGCGGGAGAGAAAAAGGAAGAAACTGAATTTCATAGGGTTGTGGCATGGAATAAGTTGGCTGAACTTTGCAGCCAGCTGCTTTCCAAGGGACGCAAGGTGTACGTTGAGGGCAGGTTGAGGACTTCTGCCTGGCAGGCCCAAGACGGCAGTCAGCGGACAAGTACGGAGATCGTCATAGAAGACATGATCGTACTTGATTCGAAAAAGCCGGTAGGGGCAACAGGAGAAGAGGCGACGGCTGCGGAAGTGCCCAGCGTGACACCTGCTCCGGCCAAAAAAAAGAGTAGCAAAGGGGAGGCAAGCGAAGAAGAATCGCACCAAAGTAACGCTGTGTCAGAAAACGTCAACCCTGACGACATACCGTTCTAATTTATTTATAAATTTATGATGAAACGATCTGGAAAATTTATTCGAAAATTGCGTCCGGTACCGACGAATTGTCCGTTTTGCGCAGCAAAAAGCAATCCGGATTACAAGGATGCGAGCATGCTCAGCAAATACCTGACGGAACGAGGCAAGCTCTTGGGGCGTGCCCGCACAGGCGTATGCGCGAAGCATCAACGCCGGGTAGAGCAAGCGGTGAAGCGTTCTCGGCTGATAGCGCTTCTTCCCTTTGTGGTGAGAGCATAATAATGAAATCCCTGCCATTTTCCAAAATACGTTCTGTTATTCTTGCTGTTTCCATTCTTATCCTCGTAGGCGGTTTCGGGTACAGATTGGGAGAGCGTAAAGCAACGCTTAACTTCGTCGATAAACGTCCGGTCATAAATACTGCCGCCCCCGCTGGTACAAATGTAGATTTCAATCTTTTTTGGGATGTGTGGGGCAAACTCACCCGGTACTATATAGAACCCAAATCGATTGACGTTCAGAAATTGGTATACGGGGCGATTTCCGGTATGGTAGCGGCGGTAGGAGATCCCTACACATCATTTTTTCCACCGCAGGAAAACAAGCAATTCAAAGAAGACTTGGGAGGTGAATTCGAAGGAATAGGGGCGCAGCTCGGGATGAAAGACGGAAGGGTCGTAATTATTTCCCCGCTCAAAGGCACCCCTGCGGAAGCAGCGGGTGTATTGCCAAACGACATCATTCTCAAAGTCGATGATGATGATACAGCGGGCTGGACTGTCGAGCAGGCGGTCAACAGAATCAGGGGACCCAAAGGCACCAAAGTACGCCTTACATTGCTTAGCATAGACTCTTCTGAGGGCCCTCATGAGATCAGTATTGTCCGAAATACTATCACCGTGCCTTCCGTGACCTGGTGGGTAAGACCCGTGAATGCTATAGAGGAGATTTCTCAAGCGACAGAAGCGGCACAGATAAAAGCAAAATCAGGGAACACCAGAGTGGCGTATATCAACCTTACCAGGTTCGGAGACAACACGAATACAGATTGGAACAAGGCGGTTGATGAGATTCTGGCATCGGAGAAATCAGGAGGAAAACTTGCTGGATTAGTTTTGGACTTACGCAACAATCCGGGAGGATATTTAGACGGAGCCGTCTACATAGCGAGCGAATTTATAAAAAGCGGCACCGTAGTCTCGCAGGTCAATAGCGACGGCACCCGTCAGGATTATCCCACTGACCGCAAAGGCAGGCTTACGAATATGTCGATTGTCGTGCTCGTGAACAAGGGCAGCGCATCGGCCGCGGAGATAGTTTCAGGGGCTCTTCGGGACAGTAAACGCGCTAAGCTCGTCGGGGAGACGACCTTCGGCAAAGGGACTGTGCAAACGCCTTTTGATTTGGCTTCGGGAAGCAGTGTTCACATTACCACAGGCAAATGGCTGTTGCCGGGTGGCGATTCTATCAGCGAAAAAGGATTAACTCCGGATCTTACCGTTTCCTTGGGTACAGCATATTCCGCTACGTCAGATGCGCAACTTGCCAGGGCTATAGAGCTTCTCCTTCAGTAATTTTTCAGTTTTGAACATTAACGTAGAGTATCGTATACTTTATCTATTATGAAGATGCGTCAGGTGCTCATCATAACGGCAGCTCTCCTGTTATTGGTTGGCGGCAGTGTTTCCGCAGGCTGGTTGGGCCTGAATTGGAATAAGGTCGATAAACTTTTTAAGTTACCCGGATCAGGAAGTTCCTCTATAAGTTTGCCCTCCGAAAGACTCAAAGTTGTAGAAGAGGAAAACGTCATAACGGATGTCGTTGAACGCGTGTCACCGTCTGTCGTGACGGTAGGGGTATCCCAAACGAGGAGAATCGGGGATATTTTCCAGTTCGATCCGTTTGATCCCTCGTCTTCGGAATCGCTTCCCGGTAGAGGCTCGACGATTGAACAGGATATAGGAAGCGGTTTCGTCATAAGTAGCGACGGGTTGATCGTTACCAACAAACACGTTGTGTCGGTGCCCAACGCGAAATATCGCGTCATTACCAAAGACGACAAGTCCTATGATGTGGTTAAAATCTATCGCGATCCGGATAATGATCTGGCAATTGTCAAAATCAATGCAACCGGACTCACTCCTGTCGAAATGGGAGATTCGGATAAGATAAAAGTCGGTCAAATGGCAATTGCCATAGGTACCGCATTGGGAGAATTCCGAAACACAGTCACCGTAGGAGTCATTTCCGGGGTCGGGCGGGGAATTACTGCCGGAGGCCCTTTTGACGGATCTGCAGAGAAGCTCGACAACGTTATCCAGACCGATGCAGCCATTAACCCCGGAAATTCCGGCGGACCATTGCTTAACTCATCCGGTCAGGTCGTGGGGGTAAATACTGCGGTGTCCTCACAGGGTCAAGGTATCGGGTTTGCTCTGCCTATAAGTGCTGTGAAGGATGCGGTAAATAACTTTAATACCACGGGTCAGTTTAACCGGCCGTTTATGGGAGTCGAATACCGCATGATTTCCCGGCAAATGGCCGTGCTAAACGAGATTCCTGAAGGGGCATACATTATGACCGTGGTTGAGGGGAGCCCTGCTGCCAAAGCGGGAGTGCAGGCTGAGGATATCATTACCAAAATCAACGGTGACAAACTGACAACCAACAACGACCTTGCAAAAATTGTCGGCAAGAAAAAGGCAGGGGATGTTATAAGTCTCACCATTTGGCGCAACGAGAAAGAAACAACCCTTACGGTGACCTTGGGAACCCAGGAATAATTTACCCGAAGTATACGAAGGGAAGTTATGAAGCGAGCATGGCTTCGGTAATCTTCGCCATTTTTCCTTCGATGATGTCTTCGAGATTATGCCAGGATTTGTTAATCCGGTGGTCGGTCACCCGATTTTGGGCGAAGTTGTACGTTCGGATTTTTTCACTCCGCATGCCCCTGCCGATAATGCTCCGCTGCTCGCTCATGGATTGTTCGCGCTGTAATAGTTCCCGTTCCCAGAGCCTTGCCCGTAGCATAGAGAGTGCGACTTGACGATTTTGATATTGGTCACGTTCTGTCTGGCACTGGACGACGATTCCGGTTGGTTTGTGTCGAAGACGTACAGCAGAGCTTACTTTGTTGACGTTTTGCCCTCCCTTCCCTCCGGCGCGATAGAAGTCCCATTCGACGTCCTCGGACTTGATATATACTTCGTTTTCCGGTATTTCCGGCAACACTGCTACAGTTGCAGTGGAGGTGTGTATGCGCCCGTGTCGTTCGGTAGCCGGTATTCGTTGTACGCGGTGTGTGCCGGCCTCATACTGTAACTTGGTGAATGCTTGTGTGCCCCGTATGCGTATAGCGAAGTCATCCAACTGTTCTACCTTCCAACCCAATATTCCTGCGTAACGGGAATACATCCGCATGAGATCGGCGGCCCAGATTTTTGCCTCTTCGCCACCGGGACCTGCACGGAACTCCAAAATAGCAATATCGGTATTCATGGAAAAAAACAGCGATAAGGAGCTATTTAAGCCCCATTAACATTTCCTTGAGGGACTTCGGGGTCGTATCGCCTAAAGATTGCTGCTTTTTCTTTTTCTTGGAGACGTAGCCGCTGGTAGCTGCTTTTTTCTGCTTGCTTTGGAATTTTTCCACTCGTCCCATGGTATCGACAAAGCGCATCTCACCGGTGAAAAACGGGTGGCACTTGCCGCAGATTTCAACCTGGATTTTATCTTTGGTTGCTCCCACGGTAAACGTATTGCCGCATGCGCAGCTCACGACTGCCGCTTGGTACCATTTTGGATGAATATCGGACTTCATAGAGGACTATTATAGCAAAAAATCCGAACGACGTATAGTTAGGGATTGCGATACCGAATTGACATATTATAGGATAAAATATATAATTTTTTACTTATGCGTCTCACTGTTGTTCATAAGCCTTATCGCTCAGCAAAATTACGTTCAGTTGAAAGGGAGTACAATGCAGGTGAAGTGTTTCGTCATCCGACATTGGGGAAAATATTGCTAGATGAGGATGGATTTTTGTATGCGAAAGTGCCGAATAAGCGTAGAACATCTTTTTCTTTATTTACCCGAGCATACGTTGAAGGAAAAGAAGTGAATGCAAATGTCGCGATTCCGAACGGAGGAGAGGTTAAATCAAATGTAGACACGAAGTACGGGTGGTTTGAAATCGCTGCACGTAAAACTCGCAGAAGTTTAGCTTGGGTGAGTATTTTCGTTGAGAAATGACGTCGCTAGGTGAATTTCTTTTTCCTTTCTGCAATTAATACCCCAGTTGCAATGATAACTCCGCCAATAATGTATGATAAGGTGATCGATTCATGAAGCCATAGTACTGCCAAAACTGCGGCCCACAGCGGTTGAAGATAGGAGTAGAGGGCGGACTGGGAAACCTCAATGGATTTCACTGCGATATTGCGCAATGAATACGCGACTGAACCGGACATGATCGCCATAAAAGCGACCCCTAAGTGCGCTTCCCATGGGGCACTTATAAGCATTTGCCACGCAGTATGGGGGCTTTGTATGAGAAAAAGTGCGGGCAAGAATATGACAAATCCAATGATAAATTGTACCTGAGCGACGAGTGTAGGAGCGGCGCCCTTTTTGATCGCTTCTTTACTCAAGAGCGCTCCGATGATGTCGGTAATTACCGCAAGCAGCATCAGCCCGTTTCCTTCTAGCTTTCCTAAGCTGTCCATGTGCCCATTCATGATGATCGGTCCGAATACAGTAAGTAGGGTGCCGAGTATGGCGATACTTATGCCCAATTTCTCGTTTTTGGTTATCCGGTCATGGAAAAATATCACTCCGCCCAGTACCAGAAACAAGGGTCCTGATGCCGTGATAAGGCTTCCCGAAAGTGCCGTAGTTTTATTGAGTGCCTCGAAAAACAAAAATAAAGAAAGTGGTGCCGAAATGATTCCCGTGAGCATAATAAGCCAGATGAGCGAGGCCTTTTTGGGGAGTGGTACGCCGGAAAAGGCGAGGTGGGGAAATGCAATCAGCGTACTTATGGCAAACCGGTAGGTCAGAAAAAGCCAGGGGTTAAACCATTGGAGTGTATTTTTGACGACTGGACTTGCTGCTCCCCAGATAAGTGACACAAGGAGAAGATAGGCGTAGGCAGTGGTACGGCGGTTCATGGCAGTATGTGTGCTAATCCCTTGAGAATAATTTGGGAAGTTCAGCAAGTGATATCTCTTTTTGCTCCTTTGTTTTCATGTTTTTGAGTTTTACGAAGTCTTTTGCTGCTTCATCGGGCCCTTGGATCACGACGTAGGGGATAGCATTTTTGTCGGCGTACTTAAGCTGCTTTTCCAATTTGTCTGAGCCCGGATACAGATCTGCCGTCACGCCGGCGTTTCTGAGGGTTTTCGCTATTTTTTGAGCATTGGATAGCAAATCTTTGGAAAATATGGTGATGAGCACCTGTCCTCCTACCGAGAGAGCGGGGATTAGCCCCATGATTTCCGCGGCTTCCAACGTGCGGTCGAAGCCAACAGCAAATCCGGTTCCACCAATGTCGCGGCCGGCAAGTTTTTCCAGTAAACCGTCGTATCGCTCTCCTCCAAGAACGGACATATTGTACCCGGCATCAGGAATTTCGACTTCCCAAATAGGTCCCATGGAATACGAGAATGACCGTGCAATGGTCGGGTCAAATGCATACCAGTCATCAGAGAAGCCGTAGTTTTTAAGATATCGTAAAATAAACGCGATCTCCTCATTTGGTTGGAGATTTTTTACGTACGAGAGATATTCCCGTGCTTTCGTAAGCGCGATCCCTTTGCGCTCCATTTCCTGTAACACGCCGTCATCGCCGATTTTTTTGATTTTGTCGATAGAGACAATTGCTTCGTAGGGCATGTCTTTAAATAGGGCACGGCTGTTTATCCTTACGACCGCACGCTTGAAGCCTAACTGTTTGTAGATCTCGAGTGAGAGTGCGATTGTTTCCGCATCGGCGTCAGGCGTTTTGATGCCGAAGATATCGGCATCAACCTGAGTAAATTCGCGGTATCTGCCTTTTTGCGGCTTTTCACTGCGGAATGCGGGTTGGATCTGATACCGCTTGAAGGGGAAGGTGAGCTGGTTTTGGTATTGGGCTATCACACGGCACGTGGGGACCGTCTGGTCGTATCGAAGCGCGACGTCCCGTTCTCCCTGGTCCTTGAATTTAAAAAATAATTTTTCATCTTCTCCGATAGCACCCACAAAAATTTCCAACGGTTCCAACGTCGGTGTTTCGAGTGGTGAAAACCCCCAATTCTCACAGATTCCTGCGAGTTTATCCCGGAGCCATTTGCGTTTCGCCGCCTCCGGGGGCAAGAAATCCCGAAATCCTTTGAGAGGTAAAATAGTGTTCATACGATAGTGAGCTCCTTTTGCGATCGGGACAACGTGTATATCCCTTTATCCGTTAAGAGTACCAAATCTTCGATACGGATGCCATACGAGCCTTCGATATACACACCCGGTTCCACCGTGACGACCATGTCTGTTTTGAGAGTTTCCGGTTTTTTGACCGTTAGTCGGGGAGCCTCGTGGATATCGAGTCCTACCGCATGACCAAGCGAGTGTGGATACACTGGAAGGCCGGTCTGTACAATAATTCTTTGGGCAGCAGCGTCGAGTGTAGCTCCGTTGCGTTCACCTTTGGTGAGCATATCAATTGCTTTTTTGTTTGCCGCTAACACGGCATTATATGCATTGATCCATTCTGGTTTCGGGGATCCCAAAAATATGACGCGCGTCATATCTGCGCAGTACCCATTCACTTTCGCGCCAAAATCGAGAAGAATGAGAGATTTTTTGCGTAAGGGACTATTACCCCGAGATACATAGTGTGGCTGACTGCTGTTCGTGTTGAATGCGACAATAGGGGAAAATGCCAGATCCCCACCTTTGACTCTTAAATAACTTTCTATTTCCCACGCAAGGCGCGACTCGGTGATTCCGGGTTTTATCCGATTGAGTATGAATGAGAAACACTGGTCGGTGACGGATGCAGCACGTTTGATGTATTGGATTTCCTGTTTGGTTTTTATCTCACGTAGTGCCTCGATTTTGTTTTTTGTCGGAGTAAGTGTAAATCCCGAGGCCACGAGCCGTGCGTATTCGGCGTAGGTCAGATTATCCGATTCGAATTCAATTTTTTGTACCGATATATCCGTGAGAGCCTGCGTAATCGGATATGCGGCAGAAAGGATAATAGGGGATAAGTGTTTGACCTGCTCGGCATAGAGTGAACTGGTAAAAAAATACGTAGTGGTACGTGTTATAAGCACATATGCGTCGCGGTTTTCCACTCCGACAAATCCGGTCAAGTACCGGATATTTGTCGGGTTGGTGATCAAAAGACCGTCTTTTTCTATCGGTACAATCATATTTCTATTATATACTTTTTACGGCCTATTAATTTGCCTCTTCGCGTCTTGTTCGGCTTGCTTTAACATCAGACTGAATATCTTTATACCGTTTCTTTTTTGTTTCCGCGCAAATCTCCTTGCTTCCTGTATCTCTCCGGTCTCTAGCAACGATTGAAAATATTTTTGCCGTTCTTTGGATTCTGCTTGTGCTTGGGCAGCCTGCCGCGTTGATTCTGTATCCCCAAATTCTCCATAAAAAATCATGTCATGCCACCTCCTTCCTTCATTTCATTTTTCCGATAATTTGCTCCGCTTTTTCGAGTACTTTGTAGGTACGTACAAGCGGCACAAGATTTTCGATATCCTTATAAAACGCCCGATCTTGCGTAATTGCGGGACTTACTGAACGTACGAGTGCATAGACTCCCTGGAACGTCGGTGACGGTTTGATCGGTTTCCGAAATTCATACGCCTGGCAGGTAGCCAACAGTTGAATAGCAACGACTGCTTCGGTATTACGTATAATCTCTCGAGCTTTTCTGGCAGCAATAGTGCCAAATGAAACGTGATCTTCCTGATTGCCCGAGACGGGAATTGAATCCACGCTAGCGGGGCTGGCGAGAATTTTGTTTTCGGAAACAAGGGCAGCCTGCGTGTACTGGCTGATCATAAGGCCCGAATCCAGTCCGGCGCTTTTGACCAGGAACGCCGGTAAATCTTTGGAGCACGCCGGATCCATAAGATTATTGGTTTGCCGTTCAGAAATATTACCAAGGTCCGTGACGACAATCCCCAGTAAATCCTGTGTGTATCCTATTGGCGCACCGTGAAAGTTAGCACCAGTTCGGCAGACTTTTTCCCGTGTAAAGAAAATCGGATTATCCGCAACCGAGTTCATCTCGATTTCCGTAATTTTCCGCACGTAGTCCAGCGCGTCCCGCGCCGCTCCCGAAACCTGGGGGACCGAGCGCAAGGAATAAGCGTTTTGCACCTGTGCCTTAGGTTGCTTCATGAGCTCACTGCCTTTGATAATGAGACGGATATTGGCCGCGACCGCGTTTTGCCCCTTATACGGCCGGACTTCGTTATATTCCTTGCTGTAGGCGCTTTCGACGCAATTTAAAACGTCGATCGTCATACTACCGACGATCTCCAGTTGTTTGATGAGCCGCTCAGTGTCGTAAATATTAAGAGCTGCAATGGCCGTCATAAACTGGCTGCCGTTCATGATTGCCAATCCTTCCCGATACGCAAGCGGTACCACGGGAATTCCGGCATTTTTCATGGCGATGTTACCGGGCATTATTTTCCCTTTGTAATAGGCTTTTCCTTCTCCTATGACGACCAATCCCATTTGTGATAAGGGAGCAAGATCTCCGGAGGTACCCACCGACCCCTTTTCGTAAAACACAGGGGTGACGCCCCGATTGAGCATCTCGACAAACGTAAGAAACAGTTTCGGGCGTAATCCGCTATAGCCCTTGGCAAAAACATTGAGCCGAAGCAGCAATGTCGCCCGCGCAGTTTCCTCATCTACCGGATTGCCGTATCCGGATGAGTGCGCGCGAAGCATGCGTGTAGAGAGTTCTCCTGCTTTATCCTTGGAAATTTTGACGTTGCCAAACCCTCCAATTCCGGTATTTAGTCCATACATGACATCCCCACGTTCAAGCATTTGCGCTATCGCATCCCAATTTTCCTGAATGCGCTTGATGACAGTATTTGGGATGACTACGCGGGCACGCTTGCGTGCTACTTCCACCACGTCTTCAATGGTTAATCCGTCGCCGGATATCGTGATTTGTTTTTTCATAAACTATCCATTTCTCATCCGAAAAATAATGCGGATGGTTCTAGGGATAATTTATGGTTGAAGAAAAATTGTCAGCAGAACGACCCGCGTTATGTTATGCGGGTATGGTGGGGAAGCGATGAAGATATCACTATAGACGAGTTCATAAGCATGTCATCATGGTAACACGCTAATATGTCTAAAGTCAAGAGGTCTCTTTAAAGACGCGGGATGCGATCGTCCTGTAGCCACCCGTTCCGTTATTGAGCCACTGGGCTACTCTTGTGACAGTGGTCGTAGAAACACCCAGTGCTTTTGCAATAGTAAGATAAGATTCTCCTCGCATTAAGCGTTTGACCATTTGCCAACGGCTTGCGAATTCTTCGAGTTCGGCAATAGTAAGTAAGTCGCGGAAAAAATTAGCCGCTTCCTCTGATGAACGTATTGTTCGGATGGCTTCAAAAAGTTCCTTCATTGCATCAGAGGGGTAGGGAGCTGCTGCTTTTTTCATATGCCAGCATGGTAACACGCCGATATGTGTTTCTCAAGCGTTATGGTGTAGGCGTTGCCGTAGGTTTTGCGGTTGGCTTGGATGTCGCCTTGGGAGTGGCAGACGGTGTTGCGTCCTGATCCGCGGATGTCGTTGGTGTGGCCGTCACCGCTGCCCCGGTGATATTCCCAAGATCCAGGATGCGGGAAGCGCTGATTCGGTTTTCCGACTTCGGGACCAATGTGCCGACGATGTGTACGGTATCACCAACGGCTATTTTTGAGAATCCGCCCTTCACGATGCCCCCTGTGGCGGTCCAGGAGGTCGCTTTGGTAGTTTTTTCGATATCCACGGTGACACTTCGGCCTTCGGACGTGTTGACCGTGAGCGAGAATTCCGCTTCATCGACATCAGCGACTACGCCGGACAGGCGGGTTGTCAGGGTCGTGCTTTCGATGAATATGTATTGTGCCTTGAGTAAATCAAGTGCTTCGTCATAGGTTCCGAAAACAGTTACTGTGTCTTTTGCTTCCAGTTTTTCCAGATCCAGACTCGTCCGTTTGCCGGAGATAATTTGAGACACAGAGACATCGTCAGTAAGCTCGATTTTTATATCCTTGGTCTTGGTTTCTACGGTTGCAGAGGTGAGAGAAACAGTCTTCACGGTTCCATACATTGCCCGTTTGACGACGGAACGAAGCTCGGCGACCTTGGTAGCCAACCGAACTTTGAGCTCTTCAAGTTGCGCGCTTGCCGTCGCTTGAGGGGTTTTCGGTGTGGCAGACGGTGTCGCATTTGTTGCCGCGAAAACTGGAGAACCCTGCAGGAGAATCAAGGCAAGGATGCTCACTGTCACACCTGTTTGTATATGTATTTTTTGCATAAGTATTTAAAAGTCTTCCGGCGTATAGTACACAATAACTGACTGCGTTTGGACACTAGCACCCGAATAGCTGGTTACCCGTATTTCGTTTTTTCCTTCCCCGAGAGAAATTTTCCCGGCGTAGGCTCCTTCTGCATTTGCGACGACGACGTTTTCGGTTCCTTCGCCTTCTATAACGATAATTGCATTTGCCGGGGAAGCGCCGGAAATGAGTGATTCGTTTTTCGGTTCTATAGCTTCGGGCAAGGGGCTTTGGATATTGAGAATTTCATTTGGTTTGGGTGTGGGTGTGGGTTTTACCGTTCCCGATTTGGACGAAAACTTACTTATCAGGGAAGAAAAATCAGGCAAGCGCAAAGGAGGAAAATTTTTAAATATCGTAGGTCCCAAAAAAACAAGCGCGGCGATAATAAGCCCCACTCCGAATCCGATAACGGTTGCCAATAATGCATCCTTGTTCATACTGTGTGAGATATCCTATGTATTAAAAATAATATCAAATATGTTGGGCAGGGGAACCAGCCTCGACTCATAGCGTTGTTGGCGCGAGGCGGGTGTTGCTTAGGATACTTAAATCTGATATAAAATGCAACTACTATGGAAATACTTCCTTTGGGTCATGCTTCTTTTAAATTTCGAGGAAAACAGGCAACTGTTGTAACAGATCCCTTTGATGAAAAGGCAGTGGGGATTAAATTCCCAAAGCATACGGACGCCGATATCGTCACTATTTCTCACGGACACGCCGATCACAATGCGGTAGCAGCCGTGGGCGGGAATCCCTTCGTCGTTTTTGGGGCAGGCGAGTATGAGATAAAAGGCGTATCGATCATCGGAGTAAGCTCATTTCATGACGAGACGGCGGGGGCTGATCGGGGAAAAAACACGATGTATCGTATTGAAATAGACGGAGTTCGCGCGCTTCATCTGGGAGATTTGGGACATGTGTTGTCATCTGCGCAGGTGGATCAGGTTGACGGTATTGACGTGTTGTTTGTGCCAGTCGGTGGGACATATACAATCGATGCAGAAAAAGCAGCGCAGGTAATATCCGATTTGGAGCCTCGCATAGTCATCCCCATGCATTACGGAACGGATACGCACAACAAAAATCTTGATCCTGTTTCTGTTTTTTTGAAAAAAATGAGCAAAGAATCTGTTGTTCCCATGGCTAAATTGACCGTAAGCCGCGATAAACTACCTGCCGAAATGCAAGTCGTCGTACTTGAGTAAACCATGACGAGCCCCAAAGTTCCTCCGCACGATAACGTCGCCGAACAGTCGGTGTTGGGAGCAATCCTTATCGACAAAGATACCATGGTCGATGTTGCGGAGTTTTTACGCCCCCAACATTTCTATTCGCCTATGCATGGGATGATTTTTCAGGCAATGATCGATTTGTACGAAGCGCATGAGCCGATCGACGTCGTTACCATGGCGGCTCAGCTCAAGACGAAAGGTACGCTCAAAGATGTCGGTGGGACGGCATATCTTTCTGATTTAGTGAATGTGGTGCCGACGAGTGCTCACGCACAGCAATATGCGCGCATCATCACCGAGCATGCGACAAAACGCAGACTTGTGGAAGCTGCGGCAAAAATTACCGAAATGGCCTTCCGCGAAGAAGGAAATGCACAGGCGATCGTCAACGATGCAGAGTCAGAAATTTTTGCAATTGCCCAGACCACTACACGGCGAGATTTTATGCCGATAAAGGATGCGCTGGCTTCATCGTTTGACCGTTTGGATGAGCTGCATAAACGGGCCGGTGGACTCCGAGGGGTGCCGACTGGATTCAATGAAGTGGATACCAAGCTTGCGGGTATGCAGGACGCGAACCTTATAATTTTGGCGGCACGCCCCGGAACCGGGAAAACAGCAATGATTTTAAATATTGCCCAGCACGTGACAGTGAAGGAAAAAATTCCCACCGGAATTTTCTCGCTCGAAATGAGTAAAGAGGAGCTTGTGGATCGTTTGCTGGTATCCCAGGCGGATATCGACGCATGGAGGCTAAAAACCGGCAAGCTTACCGACGATGATTTTACCAAGTTGTCGGACGCCATGGGTGAACTGGCGGAAGCTCCTCTTTATATCGATGATACGCCGGGAATGAACATCATTGAGATGCGCACGAAAGCCAGGCGTCTTCAGGTGGAACATGGGGTCAAGCTCATCGTCGTCGATTATTTGCAATTGTGTGATCCCGGCCGCAAATTCGATAATCGGGTACAGGAGGTGTCTATTATTTCTCAAAGCCTTAAAAACCTCGCACGTGAACTGCGGATTCCGGTGTTGGCGTGTTCACAGCTCTCCCGGGCGGTCGAGTCGCGGGGTACAAGAATTCCGGAGCTTTCTGATCTTCGTGAGTCAGGCTCGATCGAACAGGATGCGGACGTCGTGATGTTTTTGTATCGGGAGGAGGGGGATCAGGCCATGTGGGGAGATCAGATCCAAACCAAACTTCGCATTGCCAAGCACAGAAACGGCCCCTTAGGCGAAATAGACCTTATTTTCCGAGGAGATCGTATCCGGTTTTATTCCGTGGAGCGAAAACACACCGAAGCACCTCCTGCAGTTCACTAAATGTTACTGCGTCTATTCGTATTTTGGGTTATAATACTTTCATTGATAAACGATTATTGCCGAGGTGGCACTGCGGTCGTTGCCGCAGCACAACAGGATATTGATAAACGATTATTGCCGAGGTGGCACTGCGGTCGTTGCCGCAGCACAACAGGATATTGATAAACGATTATTGCCGAGGTGGCGGAATGGCAGACGCTCAGGTCTCAAAAACCTGTGAGGTTAACCCCTCGTGGAGGTTCGACTCCTCTCCTCGGCACCAAGGTGTTATGATATAGTGAAGCATATATGAAACTATCCAAACTCTACAGACTTGCCGTTGATATGGGCATCGCTTCGGACCCGCGAGGGAAAGAAGGGATAAATAAGCTTCTTGCCCGCCGAAAAAAAGAATTCGATGAGCTTCCGAAATCCAAGCAGGCAGAATATGATCCCGAGGATTTAGTTAACCCATATTCGGATTCACGCATTTTTTGGGGAGAGCCGGATCTCGAGGTGGATTCGATTATGGCGGGTATCGATATCAATGCGGCAGAAGTTTTGCTTGCCGACCGCCTGAACCAGAAAGGTGAGAGTATCGATCTTTTGCTTACCCATCACCCGGAGGGCGCCTCGCTTGCATCATTGCATGAAGTCATGGATGTCCAGGCGGATATCTGGGCAGATTATGGTGTCCCTATTAATATCGCCGAGGGAGTCATGAGAGAGAGAATCCTTGAAGTACAGCGAAGGTTTAGTCCGGTAAACCACGCGGAAGCCATTGACGCCGCCAAATTACTCGGGCTGGCGTTTATGGGTATGCATACCGTGACGGATAATCTCGTGCATCAGTACATGGAGCGTTTATTCCAAAAAGCAGCTCCGGATACCGTAGGAGAAGTTCTTGATATCCTCAAAAAAGAACCGGAATATCAGGAGGCCATGAAAGGCAAAGCAGGGCCTATGATTTTTGCGGGAGACCCAAAGAATCGCGCAGGTAAAGTTGCTCCGATCGAATTTACGGGAGGAACCGAACCCTCACACATTATCTACGAAAAGTTAGCTATGGCAGGAGTAGGGACGGTGATCGGTATGCACGCAGGGGAGGAGCATCGGAAAGAAGCACTTAAATACCACATCAATTTAGTGATCGCGGGGCACATGAGTTCGGATAGTTTGGGTATGAACCTTCTTTTGGATGCGTTCGAGAAAGAAGGGATAAAAATTCTTCCGTGTTCCGGACTTATCCGGGTTGTAAGATAACGCGAGTATTAGGCAAGAAGAAATACAAAAAATACCACGGTAGCAACCTGCGTGACGACTCCCAGGGGCAATTGGGCCTTCGCATGAAATACGTTAGGTATTTTATAGAATGCATAACTTACTTTTTCCAACACACCGGCATTTTTGAGCGGAGCATGTTTATTCTGATGGGCATAGAAGATATACCAGGGGGTTTCAAGCCAGTCAGGTATTATGGCTGCCATAACGGTCGTTGCCCAAAGCACGAGTGGCAAGTGCTGGCCGAAAAAATAATACGATAATGCTATTCCTACGATAGTTTCGGCAATGGCAAAAAATCCAGTTGTTTTTTTTGCGCGGGATCTCCAGTTTGTTCCGAAGTCCCAGTGTGGAATGCTATCCATGATAAAGTGCGATGCAAGCGCCATGATTCCAGCGACACCCGGATCGGAAAATCGCGATGCTAAAGCGCCTGCCACAAGTGCGTGAGCGGTTGCAGTCATGTTTCTATTGTATGATAAGATGATTTATGTTGCAAAGCGTGAAGACCTTCTGTCGTATATGAAAGTCACACAAATTACCCAAAAAATGGATCCGGTACTCGACGTTTTGAAGAACCGATTGTTTACAAGGCTTTGGATCGGACAGATGACCAGCCAGCTCGCAAGCAACATGCTGATATTCATGCTGGCACTCCTTATGTATCACAAAACGGGGAGCAATGTCGCTGTTTCCGGATTATTTCTTTCCTATGGGTTGCCTTCGCTTCTCTTCGGCGTTATGGTTGGCACTATTGTCGATCGGCTGGACCGCCGAGCAGTGCTTTTAGTCGCACATGTCACGCGGGCGCTTCTGGTGTTTGCGGTGCTGGTTGTTAGTGAGCGAATTTCCGCTGTGTACCTTATTGTTTTTGCATACGCCGTAATCAATCAGCTCACCACACCTTCTGAAGTCCCGCTTATTCCGCAGTTTGTTCCGAAGAGTCATTTGGTGAGTGCAAATAGCCTTTTTTCATTTACGTTTTATAGTAGTATGGCTATTGGTCTGATTTCGGCAGGACCCGTACTCCGTTTTTTGGGCCGTGACGGCTCACATATACTGATATTTTCCCTCTACATTATTGCTGCGGTATCGGTTTTTGGCATTCCTCCGCAGGGAGAGGGGATCAAATCGCTTCGCCGAGTATTCCAGTATGATTTTTTCTATATCGTCAAGCGGTTTTTGGCCAATATGCAAATGGGCGTACAATATGTGGCCAAATCCCGAGTGCTTCGCGATGCAGTGGTGTTGCTTACCGGCACCCAAATCATGCTTGTATTGCTTGGTACTTTAGGGCCCGGGTTTGCAGATACCGTGCTCAAGATTGATGTGCGGGATGCGTCGCTTCTTATCGTGGGGCCGACAATCGTGGGTATTTTGAGTGGTTCACTTTGGGTGGGGAACCGGGGATATAAATACTCCTCCCATAGTCTTATGAATATTGGAGTGCTTTCCGCAGGTGTCATATTGATTTCGACGGCTCTGTTGTTCGGGGCCGCAAACACAGTGTGGTTTGCTCTGTTGCCGCGACCTCTTGTGTTGACTGTTGCTCTGGCGCTCTTTTTTTTCCTCGGGGTGGCCAACAGCCTGCTTGATGTACCCAGCAATACTATACTTCAGAGAGAAGCAGAAGGCGATATGCGGGGGAGAGTGTATGGGATTCTTTCGGCTTCAGTTGGGGGAGCAGGAATACTCCCCGTGGTCATAAGCGGAGTACTCGCAGACCTTATCGGGGTTGGGCAGGTTATTTTTTTGCTTGGTCTCGTGGTAACATTATATGCGGCTTACCGTTTGTTAGTGGAGCGCAAAAAATACGAAATGACGTAATGAATTTGCTATGATACCCACTCTTATCCCAATCGAGCACGGCGGCATCATTGTGTTCAATTGTTTTATCATCGTTGCTTGGCTTGTTTTTTCGTTTCTTTTTTGGCGCGGGTTGCGCGCTGTGGCGGTTGAAGAGGACCGGATTTTTGATCTGACGTTTTATGCAACTATGGTGGCATTTGTCGCTTCCCGGTTTGGTTTTGTGGTGTCTCATTGGGAATTGTTCAGCGGAAAATCCCCACTCCTGATCGTGGCGCTATGGGTATCTCCAGGACTTTCGTGGGTTTCGGCTTTGATTGGCGGGCTGCTCGCGTGTGTTTTTTTGAGCCGACAATATAAAATCCGTTTGGGGCATGTGCTGGATACTCTGGCGGCTGCTCTGCCGCTTCCTGTTATTTTGGGGAAGGCGGGCTCATTGCTTACGGGTATTGAATCCGGCGTGCGAACGACTATCCCATGGATACAACGGGACGGTGCGAGCCTTGTCGTAGAGCACCCGGTACAGCTTTACGAAATGCTTGTTTTGGTCATTATTAGTATTGTTGTGCTCAGGTTAGGCCAAGTATCGGTGGTCAAAAAATGGCCGTATGGCATCGTGGGTATATGGTTTCTCCTTTTATACGCAACGGGCGGGTTTGCGCTTGAATTCTTGAAAGATTCTCGTGTATACTGGAGTACGTTAACCGCCAATCAATGGATGTTGATTGGCATTTTTGCTGAATGCGTCGGCGTATTGTACGTTCGGGGCGGAGGAAGGGAGCGCTTACGGCCATTTGCACATAAAACGATCGCGTTTATACAGGAGAAAGGAAAAAAGTTTCATGAATCAATTTCCAAAAGACACCCTCATTGACATAAAGACGCACTTGGACGAAGAAAAATCCCGGTTACTTTCCCGTATTTCGGAACTTAGCGTGCAGGATCCGTTTAGTGATCCGGACAGATCGAATGATAACGCAGCCAGTGACACCGAAGCCAGTGAAGAAAGTAATCACGATCGTGTATCGGCACTTGTCGCTGAGCTTAAGGTGCAGGCGGATGAAGTGGAAGCGGCACTTCAGAAGATTACCGACGGCACCTATGGATTTTGTGTGGAATGCAAAGATATGATAGATACCGATCGGTTGGCGATACATCCCACAGCTACCATGTGTCTTTCCTGCGAGTCCAAGAAAAAAAAGTGACCAATTCCTTATGGTCTCCCAAGGCGAGCCGAAGGGCCTTTTTATGACGTTAGATATCCCCATACTTTACGAAGACGAAAGTTTTATCGTCATAAATAAGCCTCCTGGTATTGTGGTAAACAGAGCTGATTCAGTGAAAGAAGAAACTGTGCAGGACTGGGCGGAGCCGCGAGTGCTTACTCATGGAGCGAATCCAGTAAACGAGGAAGAAAAGGTTTTTTTTGATCGGGCCGGGATAGTGCATCGGATCGACAAAGAAACTTCAGGATGTCTTATTATCGCCAAGCATCCAAACGAATTTATGGATATGCAGCGGCAATTTAAAGAGCGGACAGTCAAAAAAACATATCTGGCAATCGCACATGGCAAAATACTTCCCGAGGCGGGAGAAATACACGCGCCTGTTGGCAGGCTGCCTTGGAATCGCGAACGGTTCGGTATTCTGCCTGGCGGCAAGGACGCCGTGACCAAATATCAGGTAGTACGATATGCACATACCCATGACGAGGATATTTCACTCGTCTCCTTGTTTCCCGAAACCGGACGGACGCATCAGATACGGGTACATCTTAAGTACCTCAATCACCCCATAATAGGAGACTGGCAATACGCCGGACGAAAAACCGCCAGGGCTGATAGGCTATGGGCGCCGAGGGTTATGTTGCATGCGTGGAAAGTTTCATTTATCCATTCCGTGAGTCACCAAGAACTTGCAATTGAAGCGCCGGTGCCGGATGATATGAAGAGTATCATCTAATGCACTCATGTCTCATTCGCTTTCCCTCATAACCACCTTTCTTATGCTTCTTGCAGCCGCTCTCGCGGGAGGATCTTTGGCGGTTCGCCTGAGACTTCCTTCGATTGTAGGTTATATTGCAGGAGGAATTCTCATCGGGAATGTATTCTCAAAAGTTTTTGACCACCAGCTCATCTCAATCATCGCGGAGGCGGGTGTGACGCTTTTGCTGTTTACGCTAGGGGTGGAATTTTCGTTCCACCGGCTTAAGCGAATTCTTCACGCTATCGCCTGGCCGGCAATTGCCCAAATGGTCATAACACTTCTCGTTGTGCTTTTGTCTCTTATAGCGCTTAAGATGTCATTTATCCCTGCATTGTTTCTCTCCTGCGCCGCGGCTCTTTCCTCAACGGCTATTGTGGTTAAGTTGCTCTCCGAGCGGGGAGAACTCGATTCTGTTCCGGGAGAGTTGGCTACGGGTTGGCTTGTCGTACAGGATTTGGCTGTGGTGCCTATTCTTATCCTGCTCTCGGCTGTTGCCGGTGTGAGTGCGGGGTCAGGCTCTGTTATCCCCGTTATGGGTACGATTGTTGTCGCTATGCTCAAAGCCGGCGTGCTCATTCTGCTCGTGTTGTACTTGGGGAGCAAGGGGGTACCGGCACTCTTAAGTACTGTTGCGGGATTTCGGAATCGTGAATTTTTCTTGTTGACTACGATTGGTATCGTGTTTTTTGTTGGATTACTTACCTATGCCGCCGGACTGTCTGTTTCTTTGGGGGCATTTTTGGCCGGCTTATTGGTGGCGGAATCCAGTCAGAATCATGCAGTATTTTCGGAAATACGGCCGCTTCGGGATTTGTTTGCCGTTGTGTTTTTTGTCTCACTTGGTTTGTCTTTGCCTATAAGCACACTAATTGAGTCGTTTCCTGCAATCCTTGTTATGACTCTTTCCGTGGTGTTTATCAAAGGGGGTAGTATTTTCGGATTACTTCGGTTTTTGGGATATCATCGGAAAACAGCTTTTTTGGTCGGGATGTATCTTATACAGATAAGTGAATTCGGGTTTGTCATCGCAGGCACTGGGATAGCTTTGGGAGCGCTTTCAGAAAACCAATCCGCCATGCTTGTCGCAGTGACGTTTATCACAATTTTATTGTCCAGCCCGCTTATTAGTCGTGCACATGAGGTGTATTATTCGGTTCATTCGTTTATGAAACGGTTTCCTAAGTTGTTTCCGGAGTCGACTGTTTTAGATATATCAGGGCCGCAAAATGAAGGCAAAACCTCGGACGGGTATCCAATCCGTGACCACGTAGTTATTTGCGGATATGGCAGAGTCGGCAAATACATAGGGCGGGCGCTTGAGATGAGCAGCATTCCATTTCTTGTCATTGATTATAACCAGCACACGCTCTCCGGTCTTCGGGGAGCAGGGATTCAAACGGTGTATGGTGATCCCGCTGATAAGGAGGTGCTGGATTTTGCACAGGTTGACTATGCGAAGTCGCTTATTATCGCCATTCCCGACAGGCACACGCAGGAAATGGTCATTGGCAATGCGCTTTCCCTCAATAGAAGAATAAAAATTATTTGCCGCACTCACCACGAAGAAGATCAGCGTCGGCTCAAATCACTTGGAGTGCAAACGCTTGTGCAACCCGAGTTTGAAGCAGCGCTTACTATCGTCACAAAATTATTAACTGATTTCGATATCCCGGCCGAGGAAATTGCCGGTCGCATGAGCCGGCTCAAAATTGAACACGGAATAGGGTAAAATAGTCGGATGCCACAATTTTCATTTACCGCAACGCGGGCTCGCTCTCTGCCGCACGCGCGGCTTGGTACGATAGTCACTCCACACGGGATTATCCAAACTCCCGCCTTTGTCCCTGTGGGCACACAAGCTTCGGTCAAGTCCCTTACTCCCAACGAGTTGAGTACTTTGGGTGTTCAGTTGTTTTTTGTAAATACCTATCACACCTATTTACGACCGGGGCTTGATGTCATCCGCCGGTTTGGGGGTCTTCATGCATTTATGGGCTGGACCGGTCCGATCATTACGGATAGCGGGGGATTCCAGGTTTTTTCTCTTGCCAGGCCCAAATACACTCCGACCCAGCGGGATGAGGAGCAGGCTGCTTTGGTGAAGATAACCGAAGACGGTGTCATGTTTCGATCCCATTGGGACGGAAGCGAGCACTTTTTCAGTCCGGAATTTTCTATGCAGCACCAGTGGGAATTAGGGAGCGACATCCATATCGCGTTTGACGAGTGTACGCCGTATCCGGCAACGCCTGCCTATGCGCGGCAGGCTATGGACAGGACCCACCGTTGGGCTACACGGTCATTATCGGAACACCAGCGTCTCTGGAATATCCACAATGCAGCAGGTAAGCCATATCAGGCGTTGTACGGGGTCGTACAGGGAAGTGTTTACGAAGATCTCCGGCGTAAATCCGCCGAAACAATTGCCGCTATGGACATTGACGGTATTGCCATAGGAGGGGTATCGGTAGGAGAGAGTAAGGAAGAAATGCAACAAGTGCTTACCTGGGTGACACCGCTTTTGCCCGAAAAGAAACCCCGGCATTTACTCGGGGTCGGGGAGATAGATGATATTTTCGTATTGGTTGAACATGGTATGGACACCTTTGACTGTGTGCAACCCACCAGGCTCGCGCGCATGGGGAAACTCTACGTGCGCCCGGGTTTTGGCACAGACAACCGTCACGCCTATATGATCGACGTCACGAAAAAAGAGTTCGAAAAAGATACGCATCCTGTTTCAGCGGGCTGCGAGTGTTTTACGTGCAGCCATTTCTCAAAGGCCTATATACATCATCTGTTTAGAGTTCGGGAGCTGTTGGCCTATCGTTTGGCCAGTATCCATAATATTCATTTTGTCACCAATCTGGTAAGCCAAATACGCGAGTCGCTCAAAGAAGGAACATTCCTTGAAATGAAGAAGCACTGGCTTTACAATACATACATATCATAAGGAGGATTTATGGGACAATTTGGAGGCTATTACAAAGGGGATAAGAAAAAATCAAAGAAAAAGGACTTGGAGAAAAAAGCTCAAAAGCAATTATCAGGGGGTTCCTGGCAACTTCCTCAGGTGGAAATAATCAAAAAGGGCAAGAAAGAGTGGTAATTGTACCGTACAATGATGCGTTTATCTGCCACGAGGAATCATAGGCCCCCTCAGATGCGCAAGGTGGCCAGGATACTGCCAAGCGTGATCGTTGGCGGTATTGGGATCGTTATCGTAGCCCTTGTCATTTTGGGCCTCCGGGCAGCTATTAAGAAAACCCCTTACCGGCAGACTATGGTTATCGCGGGTAACCCAACGCATATCCTGTCTCTCAATGCTTCAAGAACTGCGCTAACCATTATTGATTTGCCTGAGGATACGGTTGTTTCCGCGGTAAATGGGTATGGGCATTATTCAATTCGCTCTCTTATGAGTCTGGATACTCTCGATAACCATCGCGGGGCGCTTGTTATCAATAGTCTAAGCGATGCGATCGGCATCCCGATATCCTGGTACATTAACCCGGGAGAGAGTGCCAACGGAGTAGGATCGGTAGAAATGATACGCAGAGTATTTTCATGGGGTAGTGTCGGTAAATTGTTAAGTAGCAGGTTGGAGTCATCAATTCCGCTTGTAGACTGGGTAGGATTAGTGTATGCGCTTCGTTTTATCCCTTCAGACGCCGTAACTTTCCTTGATATCGCCCCCGCAATTGTCCCCATAGAGTCACCCGACGGAAGCGTGGTACCGACCTTGGATGAATTTAAGCTCGATTTTATACTAGAGAATTCGTTGTATGATGCCGGACTTCGGGCAGAAAATCTGACGGTAGCCGTATATAATACCACGCAGGTTCCGACGGTGGGGTCGAGAGCGTCACGACAACTTGCCCGTATTGGTATACAGCTTGTGTTTGTGGGCAATGCAGAGCCGGCTATCACGGGATGCAAAATTACAGGGACAAAGGAGGCACAAAAATCCAAGACCGCTCAGTTTATCCGATCGTATTTCTTGTGTACTCAAGCCGCTGATGACGAACGTATCGGAAAGGGGACAGGCGCTGATTTGGTTGTGGAATTGGGGTCTGACTATGCCGCCCGTTACAAATGACCTACTCGTCTGTATCAGCCTCTTTGGGGTCGCTGTCAGAATCCGTCCCGATATCTTCTCGTTCTGATCGGGTAAATGGAACGTACATTGCAGTTGATGCAAATGACGGTTGTGTCAGGTAGCGTTTTCCTCTCGATAATTCACGGATAAATACAGTCAGCGTATTCTTCCCGATTGATTTGACGAGTGCCTGATATGTATTACCGACCGCCAAAAATTTGATCAGCCGGAACGATAAATCGTCAGGTAGGGCCGCTAAATACACATTACTGGAGTTTCTCACCTCGACGACATGATTTCTTGCTTTGAGTTCGACTTCTTCTCCCGGTGACACCGTTGCCAGTGCGGAAAGCGGTGCAGAATTTACACATTCGACAATTTTTGTTTTCCCGGGCTCCTCAAGGAAAGACATGGGTGTGACCTGCTTTTTGTTTGCTTTTAGAAGATCTTTCTGTCGGACGGACCCAAGTTTTTTGAGGTTTTTTATGGCTATTTGGTTGTATTCATCCAGCTTTGTAACCTTAAGAAAGGTCTTTTTGGCTTGGGTGATTTGTCCGCTTTGCAAATAGGCAAACCCGAGTCTGTTAAGCAAGCTTATGTTGTTTTTGTCGGTTTTGAGGAGAGTGGAGTTGATCCGTATGGCCTCTTTCCAGTCTTGGGCAAGTGCTGCATTTATTGCAGAAAGGTCGGAAATATTTGGATCGCTCATGGTCATTGAGGTTACCAGAGTTTCTTGAGAAAAGTCAAGACAGAAGATACAATGAGGCGAGTATGAGCGGACATTCCAAGTGGAGCAAAGTCAAACATCAGAAAGCGACGACAGACGCGGTGAAAAGCAGAGCGTTTACCAAGGCATCACGCGGTATTACCGTAGCAGTGCGGGAAGGCGGAGGGATTGCGGATCCGGACAAAAATTTCCGCCTGCGTCTCGCTATCGAATTTGCAAAATCCGTTAATATGCCCAAAGACACGATAGAGCGCGCGATAGAGAAAGGAGCGGGCTCGGGGGGAGCGGCGTACGAAAACCTGTTATACGAAGGGTATGGGCCGGGAGGAATAGCATTTTTGGTAGAGGCTGCCACTGATAACCACCAGCGGACCGCATCAGAAGTCAAACATGAGTTTGATCACGCGGGAGGATCGTTAGCGTCGCCGGGGGCAGTCAGTTATCAGTTCAAGAAACGCGGACTGGTGCTCGTATCCAAAGCGTCGGTCTCGCCGGACTCGATGCTGGAGGTGGCTCTTAGCGCGGGCGCGGATGACGTCGTAGAGCGTGATGATGTCTATGAAATATTTACCAAAAGCGCGGTATTGTCTCAGGTGAAGCGGGCACTGGAATCCGCAGGGATGATGATCGATCATACGGGATTTATCATGCAGTCCGATTCCCAGGTGAATCCGGGGGAATCCGTGCGACCAAAAATTGAGCAATTAGTGGAATCGCTAGAGGCGCTTGATGACGTGCAAAATGTTTATACAACTATGGAGTGATTTTTGTCATACAATAGGGGAGACATGCCAAAGAAATTGTTAACTTCCATTACAAAGCGGTTCCAACGCTGGGAACGCACGCAACCGTTTACCAAGCGTCAGCAGTTTGTCATCATAACCGGATTATTGACCGGAGTGCTCATGCTTACGCAGCTGGTTTCATTGGATTTTCGCTATCCTATGGTAGGTGTGTTGGCGGTGTTGAGTTATCTTTTGTGTGCGTTTGCGTTGCGTGATGATCTTCGCGGTCACGAATGGTTCACGCTGCTTATTTTGCCGTCTTTTTTTACGGCGGCTGTTGCGGTGTTTTATTTTTTGTTACCGACCCGTTGGTTGACCCGGCTTCCGATCGTCGTACTCTATGCCATTGGCATGTATGCGTTGCTCCTAACCGAAAATATTTATAATGTGGCTGCAGCACGGACGATTGCACTTCTTCGCGCTGCACACTCGGTGGGGTTTTTGCTCACGCTTGCGACATTTTTCCTACTGTCCCAGACGATTTTGGCCTATCGTTTTTCCGGATGGTTTAGCGCCTTGCTTATGGGGATCGTGACGTATCCTTTGACTATACAAATATTGTGGGCTACCAATTTGGAATCACAAATAGGGAAGTCTATAAAGGAAATAACGCTTGTCGTGAGTATTATCCTTATAGAGTTGGCTTGGGTTTTTTCATTTCTTCCCGTCAGGACGACTCTTCTCGCATTGTTTCTTACGACCGTCTTTTATGGTCTCGTGGGCATGGGCCAGCAGTACCTCGCAGATCGACTTTACAAACGGACAGTCTGGGAATTCTTCGGCGTTGTTGCAATCGTATTTGTGATTTTGTTGTTAACAATTAATTGGCGATCCGCCATATAAGTTTCAAAGAGGTGCAAAACACGGGGACCTGCCTCGCCGGCAAGGCGGAGTGGGAGAGTGGTATAGTTTGATATAGTTGATATAGTTTGATATATGTCGGTAAAACTATAGGGTATAATGTGGATAATTATTTTCACGGCGTCCGACAAGTATTTTCACAGCCTCACCGCAAGCTGGCCACAGCCTGCATGAGGCTAAACTATAGGGTAGAGTAAGTCTTGGGTCCTTCGCACTCGCTTCTTTGAGTACACAAAGTGTGCGATAAAATGACTATTCGGATTGTTGTAACGCGCTAAATACGATATATCAATACGTCCGGAGTAGTGAATAGCAGCCTCAAATATACGAGTTTGGAGCATAATACGGCGCTAAATAAAGCCGAAAAGCAAACAAGCTTAGCAGTACTGTTACGTAAACGCTAACATTAGCCTCATATGACGCCGGGAAGCGGATAGAATACGCACGAAATGCTGTAAGCGGGGCGTTATCATGCTCCATTCTCGTTTTTCACAAGCGGCAATAATATATACATGCAGCCTTGAAAATAGTGATTTGGAGCGTATGAATGCTCTAAATTGCAACGTCTCCGGCAATCGGACATGCAGCGGAGTGGGATATTAGCCTCAAAAATGTGTAATTAGCGCATTAATACGCGCTAACTGTGTATAGCATAAAAAACCCGAATGCCCGTTGAGAAGACGCAGGTAATGCTGCGCATTTTTCGTCTTGGGCAGAGCACAGGATTTGTAACGTCTGCTAGCCTCACTTCAGGGGTGTTACGAGGAGAGGGGTCGCATTCTCCTCCGGGGGTGCCACCGTGGTTTTTTTATCCCTGTTTCGGCCTCAAGTGTTTTCTGGTTGATTCACGGCGGGGAAGAAAAATCACTATAGTCGCACAATAATACTTTTGCGACGTTAGTATCAGGCATGTGCCTGAATAGGACTTTTGTTGTCGCGTCGTTGTTCTTGTATTGTTTAAGCAAATTGTATGCGATTGTCGTGCAGTTATTTTTTTTGGCGCTTCGCTATTCTCCTTTGGATTTGGTCGCGTTTTTTTTGGATCTCCTATGGCAACGATTAGACCTGTTTATAGGGTTACGTATTGTTACTTTTCCGGTCCTACGGGCCGTATTGATTTGTGCGGTTTGGTTGAGACGTCTACTTGTACGTCTTTTCGTAATCAGGGGCCTTGTAGGTCAGTACAGGGGCAGGAATTTGAGGCTAAATCGATCGAAACAGATACTGGCCCAAAATCACGGTTTTTGAGGGGCTGGCGCCGGCATTCATCTGTACTAAGGAGACATTGGTTGCTGTAAAAGATCCAATCATCAGATCTTTCATAGTCGTGAGTTTTTCGATAAATTCCGGCGACGGTTTATGGGTATACCGGCAAATCGTTATATTGGCAAAAATGATTTCATCGGTAAAGTATTTTTTGTCATCGGGCACATGGGCGTCAACAAGTTTGTTGCGGAGCTTTTTGACGAATTGGTCATATTCGGGGCTTACGAGTGCAATAATGGAAACACTCGTGGGCATACTGAGGAGTCCGGCAAGGGTAAATTGGAATGGTTCTGATGACGGTATTTCTTCGGCCAATACACGTTGCGCTTTGGCTATATCTGACGCGCCAAAATGTGGCGGATTGTTGATGACCCTGATATTTTGGATAGTAAGATGCAGCGCATTATCAGGGTAATAATAAAATTCAGGTTCTATGATTTGAAGCGGCTGAATAAGTTGAGTTTGGATTGTCGCAGTAAGATTTTTGTCTATAAAACTAATGCATGTTAATGCGATTTGTGGATCGTTCACATAATCCGTTTGCATAGGGACAATGGTTGACGCGTGAGCGCCATTGGCGAGAGTTGCCTCCATTTGGCGCATCAGATTAAGCTGTTTCTGTTGAAAAGGAGTCACTATATCATTCTAGCATATTGACAATACTAATCATGTCGTACAATGATTGTTGTAGAGACGTCTTATGGATTTAGACCAACTGATCAAAGATTTCCTGGAATATCTTGAAATTGAGCGAAATGTTTCGCAATTAACAATCCGGAACTACCGGCATTATTTGGAGCGATTTGTGCGCTTTTTAGCGCATACCGGAGCCCCCTCCCCTACTAGTCCCCCCTCCGTGTCTGGCGAAGCCGGATCCCGCTTCGCGGGAAAAACTGTGAATATAACCGATATTCATCCAGAATCCATCCGTCAATATCGGTTGTATCTGTCCCGTTTCGTCGATGAAAAAGGGATGAGCCTCAAACGCGTGACTCAAAATTATCACCTGATCGCACTTCGGAGTTTTCTTAAGTATATGGCTAAACGCGACATCCCGACTATTTCTCCGGACAAAATCGATCTGCCGAAAGCAGAAAGCAGGTCGATTAAATTTTTGGAACACAATGACATGGAACGTTTGTTGAATATGCCTGAAATCAGTACCAAAGAAGGGTTACGGGACAAAGCGATACTGGAGGTATTATTTTCTACCGGACTTCGGGTATCGGAACTCGTGAGTTTGAACCGCGATCAGATTAATTTGGACCGCCGGGAGTTTAGTGTCGTCGGCAAAGGCCGTCGTACCCGCATTGTATTTTTATCCGAGCGCGCGGCTGATTGGTTACGCCGATATATCGCGACCCGGGAAGATGATCTCCGGCCAATATTTATCCGCTATAGTGGAAAAACCCCCGACGAACATGACACTACGGGCGAATCGATCAGACTGACTGCGCGCTCTGTCCAGCGCGGCGTCGAGAAATACGTCAAAAAAGCAAAGCTGATGATCAAAATTACGCCGCACGGACTTCGCCATACATTTGCAACCGATCTCTTGGGCAATGGTGCAGACTTGCGGGCTATTCAGGAATTGTTGGGGCACAAAAATGTGTCGACCACCCAGATTTACACGCACATTACTAATCCGCAGCTTAAAGAAATTCACGACAAATTTCATAGCAAATAAATGCACGTATCATATCGATGAACATCACCGTTTTATATAACAAGCCTGCAGCTCGCTTTACGTCCCATACGAAGAATGTGGAAGCAGAGGAGGATACTGAAGAGTCCGCAGATGAAGTCGCCGCGGCACTTCGGAGTAAGGGAGCTCAAGTTTCTGTCGTACCGATTACGGAAACCACCATACCGGAAACCGTCGCAGCGTTACCAAACGATCTTATATTTAACCTGATCGAGTGGACCGGAACAGATGCCACCTATGCTGCGCAAACGTATGATCTTCTCCATACTCGCGGCCTTTCGTATACCGGGGCTACAAAGGAGAGTTATTTCCTCTCCTGCGATAAAATCGCGATGAAAAAGAGACTCGTTGCCGGCGGATTCCCTACCGCTTCTTGGCAGGAGTTTGTCACAGGCGATGAACCTATACGGAGTGATTTGCCCTTTCCCGTCATTGTGAAAATCAGTCTGGAACACTCCAGCGTCGGACTTTCAAAGGAAGCAATCATCGATGATGCTCATCACCTCCGTGCGTTTGTAAAAAAGCAAATTGCGGCATTTCGCCAGCCGGTGCTCGCAGAACAATTTTTGACCGGCAGAGAGTTTCAGGTGACGTTGGTTGAAAAGAAGAACGGACTTGCAGTCCTTCCCCCAGCGGAGGTTATCTATACCAAGGGAACCAATGTGCCATTTCTGACCTATGAAAGCCGGTGGAACGCAGATCACCCTGATTTTCAAAATTCAACGGTCGTGCTGGCGACATTATCGGATCAGCTCGCCCGACAAGTGGATCGCATGTGCCGCGGGGTATTTACCGATATGGGATATCGGGATTATGCACGGTTCGATCTACGGTGTTTCGGAGAGCAGCCGATGTTTTTGGAAGTGAATTCTAATCCCGGGTTAAGCGATGATGAACAGTACGGTATGACCGTATCTTATAAAGCCGTTGGCATGACATTTGCGGATTTCGTTTGGGAAATCGTGGAATCCGCCAAGCGAAGAATTACGGGATGAACACGCGGGCAGTGTCCGTTCGGAAATACGGCAACGATTCGGGATCACGAGCGATAACCAGCATAAGCTGCGGCTGCCATTTGCGGATAAGCCGGAATTTATTGCTATTTTTCTTCACTTTTTTGCGTTTGAAATCGTAATCCCACCAGCGCAGGCGGAAATCATTCCATGCGTACGATTTACGTTTTCCGGTTGAGCTGTCGAGGAGCACGATGCGGGATTTGCTGGATAAATATGACGCAACCACTGCCCAGTGTCCGGACTCCGGTTGGGGTTCGTGTCGCTCGTTGACGTCGTATAAGTAAGAAACGATGACAGCACAAGGTTCTTTAGGTCGGTATTTCAATGCGCTTTGCAAATGGTGAAGCGTGGCATACTCTACAACAAGAACGGATAGACCGAGTTTGTTTGCTGCCTCGATCATATGTTTTGTGGAGGTCCCGTTTCTTCCTGTTTTGCAAAGAGAGATGAGTCGGTCCATGGAGGCCCGCATGCCCAACACGCTCAACGCGTGTTTAAGCGACGCCGGTCCGCACGTTGTGTCATCCGGCTGCATGATTGGTTTGACATGTGATCTACCCATAGTATTTTGACAAAAAAGTATGTTTTGAAAACAAGGGGTCTCGCGGAGCGAGATCCTGCTCCGCAGGACGCTGGAACAACCATTTTACCCCGTTCAGAAATGACCAGCAAGACCTATAGTAGGTCTAACTTTGAGGCTAATTAGCTACGAATACTATTGAATTTCGTAACTCAACGTGACACTTACGCTAAGCTCAGACGAGCCCGGTTCAACCTGCGTTGGCTCACCGCCCCCGGAGATTGGGAGAGATTTTACGGCATCGTACATCATCGGCCGTGGTGATGACCCGCCCCCTTCGCTGTAGTTTATGACGCGGCCCAGCTTAAATCCTGCTGCCTTGGCAGCCGCATCGGCTTTTGATTTGGCGTCGGCAACCGCAGCTATCCGTGCCTGATTTTCTGCCTTTGTTTTGTCATCGACGTCGAAGTGGACGCCCCCAACTTCATTTGCCCCCTGGGTAGTCGCCGCGTCGATCACTCCGTTAACCGTGTCGATTTTTCGTACTTTTATCGTGAGGTTGGAATTCGCCTGGTACCCGGTGATGCGCTGGGTGGACGAAGAATAATCATAGGTCGGCGAAATATTGTAATAACTTGTTTTGATGTCCTTGTCGTCAACACCAAGTTTTTTGACTGCGGCACTTACTGCATTTATTTTGGTATTGAGTTCCTGCTGCACCTTGGTAACGCTTTGTCCCTGAGCCGTAACTCCCGCGGATACTATGGCGATATCCGGCATCATGGTCACTTTTCCTTCACCCGATACCGAAAACGTATCGCTTTTGGCAGTCGTGACACTATTTAATGAAAACGGTATGGGACCGGCAAGCTTGGTGTAAGCAAAGAGAAGAACAAAAAAAAGTACTACGGCCCCTGCGGAATCTTTCATAGTTTGCCTCCTTGTTTCATCTTACACGCTTTTATGAGATTTTGCATAAGGCAAGCGACATTTACAGGTCCTACCCCTCCCGGTGTCGGCGTATACCAAGAGGTAATGTCCGCAATATCTTCTTCGTTGTAATCCCCGCGGAGTTTGCCTTGGGCGTCCCGCCACAGCCCGACGCTTATAAGTATGGATCCCGGTTTGACCGCTTCTCTGGGTACGACTCCTTCTTTGCCCACGCAGGATATAATAATGTCGCTTTGTTTCAAGATTTCCAAAGGGTTCGGTGTGGATGCATGAATTACAGACGTCGCACAATCGTTGTTATTGAGATAGCGCCCAATCGGGGCCCCTGCCGTCTCTCCCCTGCCGATGACCGTAATGCGTCGGTGTTGTAACCACCTCATATAATTTTTTTCTTCCGGTTGGATATGTTTATATATTGATATTAGGATCTCCCCTACTGCAACAGCGACCGGCACGTCAAAGGGTGAATTCGGTAAAAATCCGTCTATGTCCTTTTCCCTGGCGACACTCTCCAATATCCCTTTCGTATCTCCCGTTTGTATAGGAACAGGGCGTTGGATAATGAGACCGTGCACCGCTTTGTCCTTATTATATTTCCATATCTTTTCGCGAAGATCCTCCACAGTGGTGGCATTGGGCAGGTGGTCAAAATGTATTGCGGCGCCGATCCGCTCTGCTGCTTTTTGTTTCTGCCGGATATACGCCAAACTCGCCGGATCATCTCCTACGAGGATTACGGCGAGCGTCGGGATCCCCCAGTCCTTCGTGTGCTCGGAAACCTCATGGGTCAGTGTGGCTAGAATGGTTTCCGCGAGTGCCTTGCCGTCAAATTTCATGATGTGTCCAGTCAGTATAACAAATTCGCGATTGACAGGAGGAAGAATTTCTTCTTGAATGGTAAGAGAGGAGTTATTTCGTATGGAACATAAATCTGTGAGTATGGCCATTATCGTAAGCGCTGTATTGGTCGTTTCGCTTGTTGCCATAGGTGGGATGTTTCTTCCTTCCTGGGGTAAGTTCGAGCTTCTCCCTTCCGGCGCCATAACGGTCGTCGGCGAAGCAAAGAGTCAGGAAAAAAGCCAGATCGCCGTATTTTCTGCAGGAGTGAATGCGTTTAACGACGATAAAACCGTGGCGGTCAATGAGGTAAACAAAAAAGTCGAAGCGATCATCGATGCAGTCAAGGAGTTTGGTGTGACGAGCGAAGATATCAAGACACAGAGCATGAATATTTATCAAAATCAGGACCAGTATTATGAAGACGGACGACAGAAATATCGCCCGGGACAATGGAATGTGGGTAATACCGTCGAGATCAAGCTTCGCAATGTGGATCGCGCGGCTTCTTTGGCCGGGGTATTGACCAAAAGCGGAGCGACCAATGTGTACGGACCCAATTTTACGTTTGATGACACCAGTGAACAGGCCACCGCGCTTTTGGATGCCGCGTACAAAAACGCACAGGAAAAAGCGGCGAAAGTGGCACAAAGCACCGAACGCAAGCTGGGTAAAGTCGTTTCCGTTACGGAAGCCGGAGCGTCACAGCAGCCGGTCTTTTATCGCATGGAAGGCGGCGGTGGAGGCGGCGGAGGTGCAGTGGAACCAGGAAGCGGCACCGTTTCCAAATCAGTAACCGTGACGTTTGAGCTCAAATAATCCTTATAAACTTTTAATACGGAGTTTTCTTGTTCCGCGAATTGTGCCCGAGTGTGGGTGGCTGAATGATTGGTCGCATTCCACAAAGACGACGCTGCGACGATTTGAAACAGAAAGTAGTCCGTCGAGACTTCGGGCAATGATTCCTCTGCCGATATTGAGTTCAATATTAGAGCTCATTGTCCCGGCGAGAATAACTCGTCCCGAGTGAGTTCGTGAATTATAGTCTACGCTAAGAGAAGTATCAGGGTTTAAAAATACCGGCAGTTGTAGTCCTGCATTTATTTTATCTAGTTCCCCAACGTGGTATAAACCACGACGAAGTCTAAGTACTTCCAGTGGTCTTCGTGTGAAATATAATTGCGAAGCCTCCCGCATGAAAAAGCCGATTTCTATCATGAAATTATTTGGTGAGGCAGGTGGCGGCAGCGATCGTATCGTTTTTATCCGTAAATCGCATCAGGATGACCCCGCTCGTCGCTCTCGAGAGCTGCGGGATCGATTTCATAGGGAGTTTGACGACCTGGCCTTTGGTTGAGGTGAGGATGACTTCCTCGCTTCCCTCCGGAACCATTTGGGACAATACGATTTTTCCGGTTCTCGGTTTGATTTCTGCGACCTTCACTCCCTGCCCGCCACGTTTCTGTTTGGGGAATCCCGTTATGTTCGTTTTCTTTCCAAGGCCTTTTTCCATAAGCGTGAGGAAGTCGGCTTTCTTGTTTTCGCTTCCGATAACCTCCATGGCCACAGCATAATCACCGGGTTTGAGCAAAATCCCCCGTACTCCCATGGTATCTCTGCCGGTGTGGCGCACTTCGTTTTCGCTAAAACGGATCGACTTACCTTCGTGCGTGACGAGCAGCACATCGTCATTGCCGCTTGTTAACTTTGCCCAAATCAGTTCATCGCCGGCATCGAGTTTAATGGATAATAATCCGTTCCGCCGGATATTTTCGAATTGGGAAAGCTTCGTCTTTTTGACCACGCCTTTTTTGGTAGCCATGAGGATATATTCCAATCCTTTTTCCTTTTGCTCCGTGCGTTTCAAGCTGTAAGAAAGCATGGAAGTGACTTTTTCCGAGCTTTCTATATTGATGAGGTTGACGACCGCTTGTCCTTTGCTCTGTCGGCTTGCTTCCGGGATATCCCAGACTCGGACCTGGTAGACTTTGCCTTTTTCGGTGAAAAAGAGCATGTTGTCGTGCGTTTGTGCTGACAGCAGACGGTCAATGGCGTCTTCTTCTTTGGTGGTCATGCCGATCACTCCCTTGCCGCCGCGCTCCTGAAGTTTAAACGTACTGCGGGGTACCCGCTTGATGTATCCGGTTTCCGTCATGGTGATAATCGTCTCTTCGTTCGGGATCAACTGTTCGTCGGAGAGTTCGCCCACGCGGCTTTTGTACACGCGGGTACGTCTGTTATCGCCATATTTTTCCTTAAGCTTGGTGAGTTCTTCTTTGATTACTTTGAGTATTTTTTCCGGGTGCGCCAACAAATCATTGAGGTAGGATATCGTTTCCCGGATCATAGCAAGCTCGTCTTCGATTTTCTGGCGCTCAAGAGCAGCGAGTTTCCGCAGTTGCATATCCAAAATAGCTGTCGCCTGGATATCGGAAAGCTTAAATCTGGCCATGAGTTTTTGTTTCGCTTCATCGGCGTCTTTGGCCTTTTTGATGATAGAAATGACTTCATCGATATGATCGACGGCAATCTTGAGACCCTCCAAGATATGTTCGCGGGCTTTTGCCTCTTTGAGTTCGAATTCACTTCTTCGGTATATGACGTCATGCCGGTGCTTCAAGTATTCCTCCAGAATTTCGCGAAGCGTGAGCGTCCGAGGTGTGCCGTCGACTAATGCGACGACATTGACCGGGAAGGTTGATTGCAGCTCGGTAAACTTATATAAATTATTGAGTACTTTATTCGGCTGTGCGTCGCGTTTGAGTTCGACGACCACCCGAATGCCGCGGCGATCAGATTCATCGCGCAAGTCGGAAATGCCGTCGAGTTTTTTGTCTTTTACAAGATCCGCGATTTTGATGACGAGATTGGCTTTGTTTACCTGGTATGGGAGCTCGGTAATGGCAATCATGCTTTTGCCGTTGCCCATTTCTTCGATTTCTGCCTTGCCCCGCATTACGATTTTACCTCTGCCAGTGGCGTACGCGTTTCTGATTTCGTTCACGTCATAAATCGCTCCCGCAGTCGGAAAATCAGGCCCCTGTACGTATTGCATGAGGTCCTCAAGCGAGACGTCAAACGTCATGCCAAAGCGTTTGCTTTCCCCGACGTCGTTTTGGGTGGCAACCCCTTTTTTGTCGATCGTTGCTTTGCTGATCATAAATATGATCGCATCGACGAGTTCGGACAAATTATGCGGCGGGATTTTTGTAGCCATACCGACGGCGATTCCCTCACTTCCCATAAGCAGCAGGTTGGGCAATTTGGCCGGCAGATAGACAGGTTCTGCGATTGATCCGTCGAAGTTCGGTATGAAATCGACCGTTTCCTTCTCGATATCCAGAAGCATTTCATCGGCGATAGAATCCAAACGGCACTCCGTGTACCGCATGGCAGCCGGCGGATCTCCGTCGATACTACCGAAGTTGCCCTGCCCGTCCACCAAGGTGTACCGCATGGAAAAATCCTGCGCCAATCTCACTAATGCTTCGTAGACAGAGGAGTCCCCGTGCGGGTGGTATTTGCCCAGGACTTCTCCGACTACGGTAGCGCTTTTTTTGTATTTGCCGCTGTGATGAAGGCCCGTCTGATGCATTGCAAACAAAATCCTCCGATGTACCGGTTTTAATCCGTCACGTGCGTCGGGGAGAGCGCGAGCCACGATGACGGACATCGCATAGTCCATGTAGGACTTTTGCATTTCCTCGACGATCTCACTAGGTTGGATTTTGCCAATGGCTGCCATAGGTTATGTGTGCGCAATGCCGTCCATGATTTCTTTTTGGGCGACTGATTTCCCCTTCCACTCCTTGAGTTTGACCCATTTGCCGGGTTCAAGTTCTTTATAGTGTTCAAAGAAATGTTTGATTTTTGCTTTGGTGGGTTCCGGAATGTCGCTCAGGTCCTTCATCGCGCCGTATATCGGGTCAGATTTTTCGCTTGGGACGGCTATGACTTTCATATCAATGCCGGATTCGTCTTCCATTTCGAGCATGGCAATCGGGATGACGTTTACCATGACGCCGGGATAAAGCGGTTGGCTACAAAGCACTATGACATCGACCGGATCCCCGTCTCCGGACTTCGTGTTCGGAACAAATCCGTAATTTGCCGGATATCCCATGGTGGTCCGGACAAACCGGTCAACCATGATCACTTCGGCTTCTTTGTCCATTTCGTATTTCACCATGCATCCCTCGGGAATTTCGATGATGACATTTATGTCTTCTGGCGGATTTTTTCCTGGTGTAATGGTTGATAGTTTCATAAGTTTCCTCCTTTATGAGAGAAATTATATATCGAGCGTCGCTGTTTTTGCATGTGTCTGGATAAATCGTTTCCGCGGGGGGACTTCGTCCCCCATGAGCATGGCAAATACCTGGTCGGCTGCGGCTGCGTCAGACAACATAACCTGCCGCATAACCCGATTTGCAGGGTTCATGGTCGTTTCCCAAAGCTGTTCAGGGTTCATTTCCCCTAAACCTTTATACCGCTGTATGCCCGGCTGTGACTTGTACGAGCCGCCTTCCTTTTTTACGATCGCATCCCGTTCGGTGTCGGAATAGGCATAAAAACTGTTTTTGCCGAAGGTGATTTTGTAAAGCGGCGGCTGAGCGATGTAGAGATGTCCGTGTTCGATAATGTACGGAAGGTGACGGTAAAAGAACGTCAGGAGCAGTGTCATGATATGTTCCCCGTCCACGTCCGCGTCCGTCATAATGACGACACGGTGGTAACGCAGCTTGTCGGGATTTAAGCTTTCCGATATTCCCATGCCCAGGGCGATAATGAGCGCTTTGAGTTCTTCAAATTCCACGATTTTATCGAGTCTTGCACGCTCCGTGTTGAGGACTTTTCCCCGAAGCGGCAGTATGGCCTGGAATTTACGGTCGCGTCCCTGTTTCGCACTTCCTCCTGCAGAATCTCCCTCGACGATAAACAGCTCAGATACACTGGGATCTTTTTCCTGGCAGTCGGCCAGTTTGCCCGGCAAGCTTGCTCCTTCCAGTGCTCCTTTTCTGATTATGGCGTCTTTTGCCGCCTTTGCCGCCAGCCGCGCCTTTGCCGCCAAGTACACTTTCTCTAAAATTCTCCGCGCGTCAGACGGGTTTTCTTCGAAGTAGGTATCGAGTGCTTCTTTGGTAGCCGCCGCGACGAACGGCTGTACCTCCGCATTGCCGAGTTTTCCTTTGGTTTGTCCCTCAAACTGCAGGTATTGGCTTGGCATTTTAAGATAGACAATGGCAGTGAGTCCCTCGCGCATGTCGTCGCCAATCATCGTGTCGTTGTTGGCTTTGGTTGCACCGATTTTTTTGGCGTAGTCGTTTACCACCCGAGTCAGCGCCATACGGAAACCGGTCAGGTGTGTGCCTCCTTCAGGCGTTGGTATGACGTTGACGTACGACTCCAATGTTTCGGAGAACCCGTCATTATACTGGATTGCTATTTCTATCGACATATCCCCGTCGGCTTTGGAGAAGTAAATCGGATCATGCAGCGTGGTCTTGTTCCTATTGAGTGCGGTAACCAATGACTTGATCCCGCCTTCGAAGTAATAGTTCGCTTCTTCTCCAGTCCGCTCATCGGTAAGGTGAAATGCGAGTCCGGCGATAAGATACGCGCGGTCGCGTACCTGTTTTTTGACCATTTCAAAACTCAGGTCCGTTCCTTCTTTGAATATTTCCGGATCTGGGCTAAACGTGGTTGTCGTGCCCGTATCGGTGGCCTTGCCCGTCGATTTGATAGGTGCAATTGGCTTGCCGCGTTTGTATTCTTGTACCCAGGCTTTTCCGTCCCGATGCACTTCGACTTTTACATACGTCGAAAGCGCATTAACGACTGAGGCACCGACCCCGTGGAGACCTCCGGATATTTTGTATGCCTGACCTTCAAATTTTCCTCCCGCATGAAGCTTGGTCATGACAAGCTCGAGGGCGGATACGTTGTATTTCGCGACTTTATCGACGGGGATGCCGCGTCCGTCGTCACGGACTGTCGCGCCGTCAGCTCGAAGTGTTATCCAGCAGTGTTTTGCAAATCCTGCTAATGCTTCGTCTATGGAATTATCAATGATTTCGTTTAAGCAGTGCTGTACGCCTGCTTGGCTGGTAGTGCCGATATACATTGCCGGACGTTTACGGACGGGCTCCAATCCCTCGAGGACGACTATTTGATCTGCGGTATATTTATCAGAAGTTTTTGCCATGTCTGTTTATTTTTCAAAAAGAAAAAAGCGAGCGCTAACAAAACGCTCTAAAGATCATTGTACAGAATGTAAGAGGCCTTGTCTAGCCATATTGTTGCCTCCAGTGAGTTATGGCAAGGTCAGGAAAATATGCTCAAGATACAGACCTAAATTAATATTGTTCTCGCTGTATTTTTGGGCGTCAATCAGGTGATGAAGTATATATGAGTACCGGCGCGTAACTCCCGGCGGTAGAGTATTTTTTGAAATAATTTCATTCCGAAGAGCGTGTATCGTTTCGTGTATCCAGACAACAAGGTCATCTTTGGTAGATCCCATGGTAGAAAGATAGTGCAGTCGTTTACCCGGAGGCGAATCAAGTACGGCGAGAATTTCTTGCGTTCTCGGGCTGTTTTTTGTGGATCCGGATTCTTTCGGTGTTTGGGGAAGATAATTGCAGATGCACCGGGAAATGATAGTGGGAAGTAGGTGTGCGGTGTTTGGAACACATACAATAAGGTATGCGTGAGAGGGTGGCTCTTCAAGAGTTTTGAGCATCGCCTGCTGGGCTTCTACGGTGAGTTTTTCGCCTTCCATGATTACTCCCGCAACTTTCGTCCCCTGCTGTGGTTTGAGTGAGAGCTTTTTGGTAAAGTTACGAATCTGAGCTATTCCTATGGACGGCGTGTCACTCTCTGGGGTGATACGGTCAAATCGGGATATTTCCCACATTGCGAGGTATTTTTCGACCGCGTGCTGTTTGGCCTCAATATCTGATCCGATAATGATAATGGTTTGCATAGATAGCGGGTATTAGGTTGCCAGACTCATTATTATAATGACCCCTTTACCGTCCCCGGTTTGTACTATAGTACTTTGCTCTCCTCTTGCAAAGCCTGATTCGACCATGAATAATGTATATAGCGGTCGGTTGTATGTAAATACTTCCGATGCGTTGGCTGTGAAACGTTACCCATATGCCTGCCCAAGATATCATTTCAAATTTAGTTGCTGCAAATAAGCTATCGGCTGAACAAGCCGAGAAATTCAAAATTGAGGCTATTAACTCCAATACCACATTGGAGCAGCTTCTGCTTTCAAAACACATTGTTTCTCTCGAAGATTATGCCAAAGCGAAAGCTGAGTCGCTGGGTATCCCGTTTGTAACGATTGCCGGGCGTGCGATCACGCCCGATGTGGTGAACTTTATCCCGGAACCTGTCGCGCGCCGATATACGCTTGTGCCGTTTCAGATCGAGCCGACGGAAAAAGGCGCGTTGTCGGTGGCGATGCTCGATCCGTTGGATTTTCAGGTGATAGAGTTTTTGGAGAAAAAGTCCGGCAGGCCGATCAAGCCCTTTATGGGCGTGTCAGACGACATAAAAGCCGCAATAGATGAGCTCTATACCCAGAGTCTCGGAGCCGACGTGACGGCGGCGCTTGAGGAATCTGCGCCGGCGATAAAAACCTATGAGGCGGGAAAATTGGGACAAGTCATCAGAGAAGCTCCGATCGCACAGATCGTATCTGCCATTTTGGAACAAGCTATCAGAATTCGTGCCTCAGACGTTCATATCGAGCCGCAGATCGGAGAGACGAGAGTCCGTTACCGTGTAGACGGCATATTACAGGAGCGCCTTATGCTGCCTCGCAGATTACAGGACGCTGTTGTATCGCGTATCAAGATTTTGGCGGATTTGAAAATCGATGAAAAACGCATCCCTCAGGACGGACGCTTTAATTTCAAAATGGGAGAAAGCGAGGTAGACCTTCGTGTTTCGACGTTGCCGACCGTGCACGGGGAGAAGGTCGTCATGCGGTTGCTCAAAAAATCCGGTGGCATACCGACGCTCGGTGATTTGGGGCTTCGGGGTTTGGCACTTAAGCATCTGGAAACATCTATCCGACGACCACACGGAATTATTCTGGTCACGGGTCCTACGGGAAGCGGAAAAACGACGACGTTATATTCGGTGCTTGCAATCCTTAACAATGCCAAAGTAAATATCATGACTCTTGAGGATCCGGTCGAGTACGAAATTACCGGCGTTAATCAAGTGCAAATCAATCCGGCAGCGGGTTTAACGTTTGCCACGGGGCTGCGAAGCTTTCTGCGTCAGGATCCTAACATTATTCTGGTGGGAGAAATCCGCGATGGAGAAACGACAGAGCTGGCTATCCAGGCTGCACTTACGGGACATTTGGTATTCTCTACCCTTCATACGAATAACGCGTCAGGAGCAATACCGCGGCTTATTGATTTGGGGGCTGAGCCATTTTTGGTCGCGTCCGCGCTAAACGCAGTAGTGGGTCAGCGTATAGCACGGAGATTGTGTCCGACGTGCAAAGAAGAATATGTTCCGGATGAGGCAGTACTTGCGGATATGAAAAAGGTGGTCGGTGCTCTCTGGCCAGCGGATAAGCCTATGATGCTTTACAAAGGAAAAGGCACGGTAAACGGCGTGGCATGCGAATCCTGCGGAGGTTCAGGATACGTAGGTAGGCTTGGCGTGTTCGAGGTGTTTCCGGTTTCCGATGCGATCAGCAAATTGACACTCACACGAGCTCCCATGAGCGAGATAGAAAAACAGGCGCTTGCCGAAGGGATGATTTCCATGAAACAGGACGGATACCTTAAAGCCTTGGAGGCTGTTACGACAATTGAGGAGGTGCTTCGGGTAGCTCAGGACTAAGCCTTGCACATACAGTATGGATATACAGCAATTATTTTCTGAAGCCGCGCGTAAAGAGGCATCCGATTTGCATATTGTCGTCGGATTTCCGCCGATGCTTCGGGTGTCGGGTGTTTTGTTTCCCGTTGAAGGGACTTCGATTCTCACGCAGGAAGAAGCGCATAATCTGATTTACGGTACGTTTTCTGCTGATCAAAAAGATATCTATGAGACAAATCGGGAAATCGATTATTCGCTCGCGACATCGGTGGGACGTTTCCGGGTCAATGTATACATGCAAAAAGGGACTATTGCGGGGGCGTTTCGGCTTATCCCGCAGCAGATTAAGTCGATTGAAGCGTTGGGATTACCCGATATCTGTCACCAATTCGTAAAACTTCGGCAAGGATTGGTGCTGGTTACGGGTCCGACAGGACACGGCAAGTCAACCACACTGGCTTCCATGATTAACGTTATCAATATGGGACGGGCCTCCCATATCGTAACGATTGAAGATCCTATCGAGTACGTGTACCCCACCGGGCAATCGATTGTTTCCCAACGTGAGATGCACGGAGACACCCACTCGTACAATGTGGCACTGCGGAGCGTGCTCCGGGAGGATCCTGACGTGGTATTGATCGGCGAGATGCGGGATTTCGAGACCATACAGTCCGCGATTACGATTGCAGAAACAGGGCATTTGGTGTTTGCTACCCTTCATACCAATTCGGCGGCACAGACGATTGACCGTATCGTCGATGTATTTCCGGAAAACCAACAGACACAGGTGCGGCTTCAGCTTTCGAATGTGCTGGAGGGTGTGTTGTCGCTCCGTCTCGTACCTGCTTTAAATGGTGGACGGGTACCGACATCGGAAATTCTGACTGCTACGCCAGCCGTGCGCACTCTGATTCGCGAAGGCAAGACACATCAGATCGACAATATTATTCAAACAAGCGCAGAATTTGGCATGATGACGCTTGAAACCAACTTGGCACAACTCGTGACCTCCGGGATAATCGGACTGGATGTGGCGACATCATACGCGCTTCGCCCAGAAGAGCTTGGTCGACTACTCAAACGGACGCCCTGAAAGGAGCGAGAGTAACGTTTTATGGCATTTTTTTCTTACAAAGCGCGTGATGCAACAGGCAAGATTGCTAGCGGATTGGTAGAAGCCCTATCAAAAGAAGCTGCCACAAAGCTTTTGCATGAAAAGCAGTTATTTATTGTTAGCTTAACCGAAACACGCGGCAAATCAAAGGGTACCAACACTATGCAACGCATAGGGTTTGGTGAAATCGTGAATTTTACCCGTCAGCTTGCGACTATGGTCGTCGCGGGACTATCTCTTCCCGAGGCACTTTCGATCCTTCGTGCCCAGACACAAAATCAGGCCTTTGCGAGCGTTCTTATGGAAATAGAGCATCAGATTGTCGGAGGAGGCAATTTAGGAGATGCGCTGGCAAAGTATCCGCAGCATTTTTCCGCAATATATATCGCGTTGGTTCGGGCCGGCGAATCATCAGGACAACTGGATCAGGTTTTGGCTCGCCTCGCCGATTCCATGGAGTCACAGCGTGATTTTCGAAGCAAAGTAGCAGGAGCAATGATTTACCCGGTCATCATCATTATCGGTATGGGGCTTGTTGTGATGATTATGATGACCGTCGTTATTCCGAAGCTTACGGAATTGTATTCGGATTTTGGCGTGGATTTGCCGTTTGCTACCCAGCTTCTCATTACCATATCCAAATTTTTTGTCCTATGGTGGTGGCTCATGATCGCCCTTGGCGTCGGTGGTTTTTACGCGTTTATGCGCTGGCGCAAAACAAAAGTCGGAGAACTCGTTATCGACACCATAGTGCTTCACGTGCCGTTGTTTGGGGAGTTGCAGAAAAAGATTATATTAGTCGAGTTTACCCGTACGCTGTCCATGCTTATCTCTTCCGGTATCAGGTTACTGGATGCGCTACAAATACTTAAAGACGCGCTGGGTAATGTGCTGTTTCGTAATGCAATCGTTGATATCTCCAAGAAAGTAGAGCGTGGATTTCCCTTGGGAGAGACGTTTTCGCAATATCCCGTATTCCCTCCTATTGTGTCGCAAATGATGAAAGTTGGAGAAGAAACTGGAAAACTCGATGATACCCTGCTCAAGTTAAGTAAATATTTCGCGTCGGAATCCGAGAATTTGGTCAAAGGGTTAACGACCGCCATAGAGCCAATCATCATGGTCGTGTTGGGTGTAGGGGTAGGATTCATTGTTATTTCGGTCATTACGCCAATTTACAACTTGACAAGCCAATTTAAATAATGATAAACCTAGATTATATGAGAAATTATCTTGCCCAAAATAAAGGTTTTACCCTGATCGAACTTCTTATCGTTATCGCTCTTTTGGGAGCCCTCGCAGTCGGATTGCTCGCCACCATTGATCCATTCGAACAATTGAAAAAAGGTCGTGACACATCGTTACGGAATACCGTTTCCGAGTTTTATAATGCAAATTTGCGCTACTACGCTACGAAGGGGCAATTCCCATGGGGAACGAGTGCTACCAGTGGGAGTTCTTACCCGAGCTTCACGAGCACGATCACAGAGCTGATCACTGTAGGAGAA
>CAZNKB010000006.1:0-73216 GCA_964573695.1 uncultured Gammaproteobacteria bacterium
CCCAACAACTGACGTTTATCGTTGATAATCGGGAGACAGTAAATTTTGTATTTCACCATTTTTTTCATGGCTATGGCAGGCGGAGTTGTGAGATACACGGCAACAACATTGGGAATCATGAATTTGTACATCGGTGTATCCATATCCTGCAGTAACAATTCATGTAAGTTACACACTCCGACAAGCTCTTTTTTCTTGTTGATCACAAAGACGTAAGTAAGCGGGGTAGCAAGCGTAGTGTCACGTTTCATCCGCCTTCTGACGTTCCCAGCAGTTTCTTCCGGATCGGCGCCGAAATATTCTGTTGTCGCTAAATTACCGATGTCTGTAGTCGAAAGGTTCAGAAGATAATCAATTTGTTTTTTTGCACCTTCCGTAAGCAGGGGAGTGATAAGATTTCGTCTGCGCTCGGATAACGTGAGGAGAATATCTACCGCTTCGTCAGGGTCGATGAGCGACAAAATACTCGCTGCATGTTTGGGTTGGATGCTCCGAAGTAATTCACGTTGGCGTGACACGTTGAGGTTTTGGATAACCTCTGCCTCATACTCATTCGGGAGCAAATCAAGAATTTTCGTCAGGTTTTTGACAGAGAGTCGTTCCAGGTGGTCTGCCAGATCCTCGGGCGCCAACTTCGTAAGCTTGCTTTCTTCCCGTTTGAGTTGTACTTTGCCGCGGGATAGTTCGACGGGTTGGATATTTTCCCATGGGAGAAAATCGCTTCGTAGACTGGTTCCGAAGCGGGAAATCAGACGATTTAAACCTTGCTCTAGTTTGAGCCAACGGGCAATCCCAAGCACTCCGACGTCGACGCCTGCAATGACGAAATACGGTTTGTCCTGGATAACGACGTCGTTTACTCTCACCACTTTGTTGCCTTTGATATCGATAATCTGCTGGTCTAGCAAATGGATCCGGACTGATAGTTCGTTTTCTGCGACTCCGCTTGTTTCAAATCCCGGAGTAAGGGTAATCGAGCCATTGAGCGTTTTCATATTGGATATAGGCACCAGAATATGTCCGACCCGGGTGTCTATCCTCAGTTTGGTAATGAGCGGCTGGTCTGTTGCCAAAAATGCAAAGTCCGTGAGGCGGCCGATTGGTTTCCCGTCGGAGGAAGTGACAGACTTACCGGCTAATTCAGCGAAATAGAGCATGAGTCAATTTTGGCCCTTTTTCGGAGGGTAAGTCAATACACGTTACTAGCCAGTCGGATTCTGAGGTTTCAAAAGAGACAGGACTTGTTCGTGTATTTCGGGAGTTCTGCTGATGATAAACGGAATACGGTAGGTATCTCCTTCGTGTTTATCAATAACCTTGCGAACAATTTCAGATATATCTATCGGATTGCCGTCCTTGTCGCTCATTGGATATCCCAATCCCTGGGCCGCAGCTCCCCAGATGACTACTTCGTACCACGGATTACCTTTTACGGGGTCTATGATTGCATCAATTTTCCCTTTATCCATGCCAAGTACGGCAAATCCACTTGTGCAATTCATATTCCACGTCCCCGCCTGGGTGAAAATAGGAAGATCTTTGAGGTTATACATACGCCGGAGTAGGGTAGCTATACGAAGGGGGGCCGCCGGATCTTCTTCGGGGTTCTTTGTGTTTTCCCGCGGCGGATATATCGCCATCTCATTACCACGGCGTTCGAGAAATACGAACCCGTCATCGACGAAGCTCACGATGCCCACTGTTTGCAATTGGCCTTCCCTGTTATATATGGCAATGCCCGTGGACTGTGTGCGGTCGCCCTTGCTAATTGAACTTGTCATATCAAGAGGATCGATAATGGCGAACCATTGCCCGTCCTGCGGGAGACCCTCATCATTGCTCAATGCTTCCCACCCGACGCTTTCTTCGGTACGCATGAAAAAATGAGGCATGTCTTCTGTTTGTCGTGAAAGATACAACGCCACCGCTGAACCTATTCCGTCTATACTGCGCTCCGGATTGTAGCTTGAGCCCCCGATCGGTTGCAATAAATCAGGAGATATGGATGAAAGATCAGAGAGGATTGGCTGCAATAAATTTCGGTTTGCCAATAGATAAGTGAGGGCGAATTTGCCTTCCGGGGTTTTTGCCAGTCCCGAAGTTTCGGCTTCTATAGTAGCAAAACTTATCGCTTCAGGAATGCGCCTGAGCACCCCTTCATAGTTCACGGGTTCCGGTCGTAGTCCGAATGAGCGTTCATGAGCTACGGTCATGAATGTGATTATAGTTAAAGATAGCCTATAATGCAATATTTTGATATATTTATCTATTGATCGATATTGTTGTTGTTATTTGTGGGTTTTTGTGTACAATAATTCCTTCTTATGGGAGCACGATCAGAGAGACGCGAGCGAAGCGATAGTGAGTTGGTTAGCGCCCGAAGAACCAAAGTAGATCCGCATACCATGCCGGATGTTATCCCTATGACTCGAGTCATGGGAGGGATGACCCATGCAGGGCGCAATAGGGTTATTTCCGTGCGACGCATGCAATGTCACGGCGGATTACCGAAAAATGTAGATTATAGCGGTACCGGAACCGGAATCATCGGAGAGTGCGGTAGTTGCGGAACCAACGTGTATTGGGAATCCAGGCTCAAGATTTGGACAACGTAAGGAATTAATTATCCGTTGATTCGATCCCTTTTCGAGTCACGCGTCCTCGCAGGTGTGGCTGGCTCCTATGGGGACGTTTCGTCTCTCTCGAGTCACTTGTTTCAGATCGCATGAGGACGTTTTCATCATGTATTTCAATCGTGTGGCCTCTGTCGAGCACCGAGCAGAACCCTATATTCATCTGTGCGAGGTTTCGTACCTGTCTCCAGTGAACGCCGAACATTGCCGCTACCGCGTCAGTGTCGAGTGTGCAGCCTTTTTGGCTGGCGAGATAGGCAATTATGCGTTGGCTTTTGGATGTTTCTTTCATCTTGTTCTCCCGATATGCCAGTTCCAGCGCTTGACGCCGTTTGAGATGCCTCGACCGTCACCATTATCTCGACTTGGCCTGACCCGATGCGTGTTGCTCAGAAGCATAGCACCTGATTCTACGATGATGTTGCCGTTTTTTATATGTACCTGGCCAGTTTGCTCCCGTACGTATTTTTCTACCGTTGAACGGTCCAGGCGGGCAAATGAAGCCGCTTCTTCATAAAACGTTTCCGCATGGATTCCTTCGGCATCTCCTGCATACCCCTCAAGTATCATGAGGATGAGTTGTTTTTTGGACCCGCGTTTGCCGTATTCTTTGCCCATAGGTGAGGAATGTATTATACTACAGGCCTATATGACTGGTATAGAGCGTGAAGTCAGTGGTTACACGAGAGAATCCGAGCGCCCCTTACGTCAAAAGTTTTGGGATACGCTTGTTGCGACAAAGGTAGAAAAGGATTACGTACCCGATCGCAAGAGGCAGGAAATCGTATTTGACCGGATTGAGTGGGATACATTTTTGAATGACTTGGCCCAGGAATCAGGAGGTTCGGGTGAGGGAGCAGGCTCCGATTCAATCGGAGCAGGGAAACGCCTCCGCGGCAAACTGTTTGAAATGCTTATCAATGCCGATCCTGCTTTTGGTGAGCGAAACCCTCTCGAGTTGGAGTTATTATCTTTGGCACACAACCCTGATGCATATGGTCTCGGGAAAGAACTTGGATATCACCGTAATCCCGACATGGCATTTTTGATCGTCGAAAAAGAAGACGGTGTCGTCATCGAGGGTGTCGGGGAATCTAAACTCGGATTACTCAATGAGCGGTCATTTAAGCAGTTGTCAGAGACAGGTTTTGCACGGGGGGTTAAGGTGCTCGTAGACGTGGTGAATGCCTTGCCCGATCCCAAATCACACGGATTGGTAGAAATTGCACGTGCCAGGCAGTCGCTAGAGCCGGATCGACCGCTACTGACTGTCGCGCCTGAGTTTACGCAGCTTTTGGTGGTTCCTGCCAATCGCAATCCCGAGTGGAAGAGTACCCTTATCAATCGCCGGGAATTTACCGTAGAAGGCCGCAATGCGTATTATGAATTATTAAGCGACACGGAGCACGTGATTGTCAAAAAGGCCGCTTTTTCTACCGCAGAAGTTGGAGCACTCGCGATCGCCGCCGGCGAGGCCGCGCGGCCGAAGCGTTCGCAGAGCTGACGATGTCGAAGTGAAGATCCCGTGAGGCAATTGGCCGTGGCATGTATCCTCTTTGGTCAGCGATAAGCGTTCCGTCAACGGTCCAGTGACCGTCGGCTTGCGATACGGTGAATGTTTCTCCCTCTATTGGCTGCGCGTGGCGCGATACGTCGGAATCCGCAATGATGATTTGTATGGGTCGCAAAGGCAAGAATATTTCTTTCGCTTCGTTTGCTCTGTATCTTCGGTGTTTTTTGGGAGGACCACCGTCTTCACTTCGAATCCAAATAGTGAACGCCCGCCGATCAAAAGAGGATCTGCCAACAAGTATTCGGAGCTTTGCTTCTGGATTGGTAGAAACAGTCATTGTCGTATGTGACAGGCAAGACTTTCCGTATTATACGGAAGACAAAATCAAACACAAGGGGCCAAAAAAAACGCCGGGAAACCAAACACTGGAATGAGTGGAATGACCACCATAGCATGTGAGGGTTTGCCCGGCGATAGAGATAACGGGAACTATGGTGATTGTTTCGGAAAGAAACGTTTGACGTAGAGCCAGAAAATCTTGACGGCAAGAGTGCCGACAATAATATCCATGATATGACTATCCGGATACGGGTTGCGTATGATCTGGTCAATCTCCTGACAAATATTCCATACAATGACGGTCCAGCCGATTATCTTTGATAATTCATCAGGATCAGGTTGTCCGAGCATGGCTATCCCGAAAAATCCCAAGCATCCGCCCAGGAGATAGCAAAATGTTGTGAGATACATAGGGTATCCCAGCGCGTTGCTTATTGGTTGGAAGCCATTGAATCTCCCATAGGAATTTTCCTGAATCTGATAGGAGATCCACATGCCAAAGACAAAAAAGACCAATGAGCCGATGAGTATGCAATATATGGCTTTGATTATTTGACGAAAGTTATTCCGAACATAAGTGAGAAATTTTTTTACCATTTGATCATCTCCGGTTTGTAGATTTGAAGCAGTACTGTAAGTAAAGCGGGATATTTGCTTACAGTACTGCTTCCGATCCCGGTATCGTGGAGATGAAAGGCGTCCCCGTTTGTTAAGGTGCTTTTTGGTTCCTTGATAAGCCGCTCTATGGCTTTTGGAACCTTGGTATATCATTCTTATGCTTGCTTCGTTTTGGTTCTCTCGAGTGATGCTTTGAGTTGTTCCGGGTGAGCGCAGTGGGGCAAAACATTGCGCTTGAGCCGTCCGACATACCTTCCAAAGCCGAACCGTTCGGCTAGCGAAGGACTGGCTAACGCACGAAAAATTTTACGTTGTGCGTCCAGTGCGTTTGCATGCGTGCAAATCCCGGTGCTCCGGCCCGTGCATCCGAACAGTTCTTTGTAGCTTTTGGAGGTGTGCGGCATACGGCGCCCCATTATATGGTTTCGTGTTTTGCCGGTCAAATAGGCGTTAGTGCCCCCGACAAGCTTCTTCGCGTGGTAGAATAGCCTCATGTCCGATTCATTCGACAAAGCTCAGGATAAACAGTCTCACATACGTAATTTCGCCATTATTGCCCACATCGATCACGGCAAATCTACCCTTGCCGATCGTCTACTGGAAATGACCGGCACCGTTACCAAACGGGAAATGCACGCGCAACTCCTCGATAGTAACCCCATAGAGCGTGAGCGGGGGATCACGATCAAGTTGGCTCCCGTGAGGATGCATTGGAAGGATCATATCTTGAATCTGATCGATACTCCGGGGCATGTGGATTTTGGGTACGAGGTGTCTCGTTCTCTTGCCGCATGTGAAGGAGCGATATTGGTAGTCGATGCTACCCAGGGAGTGCAAGCACAGACGCTTGCTAATTTGCATCAGGCACGTGCGCATAATCTCACTATTATCCCGGTGCTTAATAAAATCGATATGCCGCACGCGCGAGTCGATGAGGTGCGGCAAGAATTGCGCCTGCTTGGATTTCAGGATGAAGACATGATCGAAATATCGGCAAAGACCGGGCAACACGTTGATAAGGTGCTTGCTGCCGTATTGGAGCGTATTCCTTCGCCCCGGGGGAAACCGGATGCCCCGCTTCGGGCGCTTATTTTTTCTTCCCACTATGATACGCATAGAGGTGTGGTTATATTTGTTCGTGTTGTAGATGGTTCGATAGTATTTGATCCAATTTTGAGGATTAATTGTATGGCGACCAATAGTGATATCGCACCGATCGAATTGGGAATTTTCTCACCACAAATGACGCCGGTTCCCTCTCTTTCCTGTGGAGAGGTTGGGTATATTGCGACCGGACTCAAGAACGTCAAACTCGCCAAAGTTGGGGATACCGTAACGTTTGGCGATATGAAGGGCACCCGTAATGAGGGGCTCATGGCATCACGCGAGCCGCTCGCAGGGTACAAAGAACCCAAATCCATGGTGTTTTTGGGGTTATTCCCACTGTCCGCGGACGAATATCAGGATTCCCGTGAGGCTATGGAAAAACTGCAGCTTTCGGATAGCGCGTTTATGTTTCGCCCGATATCCTCGCTTGCCCTTGGCAACGGGTTTCATTGTGGTTTTTTGGGGTTGCTCCATGCAGAAGTCGTGCAAGAGAGGATTTTACGGGAGTTTGATCTCACTATGCTGGCGACCAGTCCGTCGGTAGAATACAGGGTGACGTTCAAGCTCGGAGTTGACTATCATAAGCTCGGGTTTACGCTCAATCATGTCGTCGCTCATGCTGAGGGATACGTTACCGTCAGCATCCAGTCGGCATCAGAATTGCCGGATCCAACGTATATCGAGAAAGTAGAAGAGCCGGTTATGAGCGTTTCCATTTATAGTCCGAAACGGTTTGTCGGAGCGATCATGCAACTGGCGCAGGAAAAGCGCGCGGAATATGTGGATCTGGTGTATGTCGGGGATCAGGCGCAATTTACGTACCTTATCCCATTGGCCGAAATGATCGTCGACTTTTTTGACCGGCTTAAGTCCGTTACCGAAGGGTATGCAAGCCTGGATTATGAATTTTTTGACTGGCAAGCGGCGGATGTGGCAAAGGTCGATATCCTTGTGAACAAAGAAAAAGTTGACGCTTTTTCATTTCTGGTCATAGAAAAGGATGCAGTTATAAGGAGCCGCGAGATTGTCGAACGTCTCGCCGCAGTTATCCCACGGCAACAATTTGAAGTTCCCATACAGGCGGCGATTGGCGGAAGTGTCATTGCCCGTGCGGACGTGAAATCGTACCGTAAGGACGTCACGAAGAAGCTGTATGGGGGAGACCGGACACGCAAGGATAAATTGCTCGATAAGCAGAAGAAGGGTAAGGCAAAGATGAAGCGCATCGGTAATGTGGAAATACCCCAAAGTGCATTTTTTGCAGTACTAAAAAGAGAGTGATGCGTTTCCGCCTCTCCGGCGGATCGCCGAGGAGGCGATTTTTGCTGTATCAAAAAGGGAATAGTATTGTTTGCAGGGCATGATAGTTAAATGTGAATAAAATGATATATTTTGATATAATTATGGATTATGCCTTGGTTAGAAGCATTATCAGTAAACGGGGCGCACGAGGAGCGCCAGATAGGCGGTCTTGAGGTGTCTTTGGGAAGGTCGTTGGGAGTATTCACCATACCCAAAGGGTTTTTGGTGGTTATGGATCGCCCCATGGCGATACCGGAGGAAACGGATGCACATGGGTTACTTGATATCCTCGGTCGATCAGTCCGGTTAAAAATGACGACACGATACCCTGTTGTAGCCCGGATGAATGAATGGGGATTAAATATAGGAACGGATCAGCCTCACGTGACGCAAATGATGCACACGTTTTACAAAACCCACAACAGCGAAATGCGCGTGTTACCGGAGTGTCCCGGCGATGTTATTCTCGTGAATAACCAAATTATGGAAAAGGGGATCAATGTGCCGCTTTTGCCTCATCAAAGAGTAGAATTTGTCCCCGCGTAAGGTTGTAATGCGGGCTACCTCATATTGAGTTTGGGATTTCTTTTCATAGTTGACATGATGCTATTCATGGGGCTACGCTAGGTATTGCATGGTAAAGCAGCGTATCAAGAGCGGATCTCTGGTTTTTGTTCTTTTCCTCGTGTTCTCCTTCGGCACCGGCATCATCCTTGTTACCGCATCACAACAGAATACTGAGGGCAGGTCGAAGGCCGCTCCCTATAGCTCAATAACGCCCAAGACATCGCCTACGCCTTCGGTAAATCCCTGGGATGATTGTATGAGTTGGGATCCAGAGAATAACTGTGTAGATACGTATAGGACATACAAGGCGAAACGAGACGCAGACTGGAGATGCAAACCTTTATTTTCAGGATACGGATTGTGTGAGCCTGCTGTGGAATATCCGCCTGGTAATCCTTGATGATGACCCCTCTTGCATCGCAGTTACGATTTTGTAATAAGCGTTCTTCCTGTGAGCTTTTGTGCTCCTGCAATGAGAGTTTTTGAGATCAGGAACAGGGAAATATTGAGTCCTGTCACGTATCCTAAGGTTACGGCCGCTGCCGCAAAAAATTCCATAACGTTGGTTCGCATTGTTTCTGTGAGGGTAATACGGATGCCGGCGATGTAAGCTGCTGCCGATATAAGCGTTATGATAACGAGGACCGGCCAGAATCCTTCCATATCTTCGCGCGAGGAAAACATCGTGTTGCTTATGGCAAACAGGGAATAGGCGGCAAGGATCAAAAGATAGACGGATCCTTGTGAAAAGAGGATGCCGTTTGCAAGATCAATGCTGACTTGGCGCCATAAATCCGGGATAAAATATGAAACGAGACCCAAGCTCATGAGCCCGACAAACACGGGTGCGATACCAATGGCAGCACGTCGGATCGGATCAGATTGGGCGATAGCCACACTTCCGGTGCGGACGCCTGCCTGCGCAGGCAGGTTTTTTTCTTCCAACCCCTCGGGGACCAATGTGAGGCCGCCGGTATGCACGCCGAGAATTTCTGCAGTAAACAAATGCGCAAGCTCATGGATCACCGTGCCGGGAAAATAAAGAAACGACAGAAATGCTATGGCGACTGATCGGGATTTCGTGAGCAAAAACCATACAATATAGAGGTTTTGAGAAAGCTTTCTAGACAATAGATACAATGTGAGAATTTCTAAAGCGATAAAAATAAGTGCCATACCCACAGTATAACAATTGACATCGTTGGGGGCGATACGGTATATACAAAGCAACCATTATCACCTATGCGTATTATCGTTTCGCCGCCACAACGGCTACACAGGGGACTTGGACTGCGCGTCGCGACAGAGACGTCTCCCGGTTGGCCCCGCCGCAACAGAAGCCGTTGGGAGATCGAGTTAGCCGAGGGGAATACGGGAACCGCTGCACTTTTTGATAAGGGACAACCAATGCGTGATCATATGCATATTCTGGTTATTCGTGACGGACGTCTGTTTGTCGACGGTGTGTCCGTTGTGTTGGCGCCGGATCATGAATTATCAGACGGCATCCGTTTATCAAGTCCGCGGTTCGGTGGGAAATAAACGACCATTGATCGGGTATCAGCGTTTCATATGTTGAGAACAAGAAGCATCACATTTACCTTGCCTTTGTTATATCGGGGCGCCGGTTTGGAAATACGCGCGACGACACAGCGCCATGAGGGTAAACCCTGGTGGCCCAAAGACGGAAGCACCCGTGGAGTAACCGTGGTCGTGCTTGACGGGAGCACACCCCGTGTCGTTGATTTTGCCATGTTTCATAATGATCACGAGATTATGGGTGGCCACGTGGTGGTTGAAAACGGTCAAGTGATGAGTCGCGGCAGGAGGATATTACCCTGGATAGGCGACCGATCACTATTTGACGTAAATATCATCCCCGCTTTTTCCCGAAAAGAAGCTGCAGTTGTCTAATGGTGTCCGCCGCCTTGCTCGCCGCCGGTAGCCAACTGGCTCACGAACATAATTGCGAGTGCTCCGTACATGACTCCCATCATGGCCTGCTCTTTAAATCCCGGCGCCGGTTCTGTCATACTACTTGCGGCAGAGCCAAAAATTTCTTCGGCTTTTTTCATGTTTTCGTCGGTTTTCGGGATACCGGCCAAATCGAGCATGACGCCGGGTGTGGGAGTGAGCCGCGTAAATCCGTCTACACCGGTCAATTCTTTCCAGGTCATGGACGCCAGATCGTCATTGGTTTGCAGGAGCTGTGCGACGGTTTCTGTCGCTTCCCGCTTTCCGGTCCGGATCTGATCGATAACTTGAGGCGGTACAGGAGCATCAGGATGCGTCTCATTATAGCGGGTAATCAGTGGTAATGCGGAGCTTTCTTCGGGTTTGGGTTCCGGAATATTCAGGGCTTTGATTTTTTCCTGTAATTGGGTAATTTGAGCTGCCTGCTCAGGAGGGAATGTTTGTATATCGATAGCCTGTAGACTGCGGAGCGCATCAAGACGGACCTCATTCCCAAGCGGCGTATCAGCGGCCTGGGTGGCGAGCGACGTCATAAGTAAACGCATGTCCCGCAGTTCCAATAGCAGGGTATTTGCCTCGGAAAGCAGCGCGGAAACGGTTTCACGGCTCGGAGTATTTTCATGTGCTTTCGCCGCTTCTGCTACAGGAGTACCCGCGGCTATGTCTTCGAGCGTTGCCCTGGCGGAGCCCGGTTCAGCAGTGATTGGTTTTTCGGCCGTTGTCGGCTGGTCTTTGGGTTGTTCTTTTGGGGCAACGGGAGCGGATTGTTTTGTTTCGGGTGCGGGAGGAGCTTTCGGCGCTTCTGGTGTGTGCGATGGTTCCATCATATATATAAGTATAGGCAGAGTCTCATGGGTTTCGTCAAGCTGCGGGCACGTTTCCTCTATATTGTGTCAAGGACATGCGATATGATCAACGTATGGAACGCGCGAGTAGTGCTGCGGGAGTCGTTGGTGGCAAAGAACCGCTTATAAAGCGTGTGTGGTACGGTGTCGGAAAATTTGCCGAGAGTCAGGGTCCCGAGGCGTGGGAAAAGCGTCTGACGGGGATTATACGGGCGAAAATTCTCCCCAATCTTTCTCCGACTCAGCAAGAGTGGGCAGCGAAACACCAAGAGGCGATACGGGATGCGTGTGCGTATGTGGGTGCTGGGATTACCACCGCTGAAATTGTTGGCGGTGTTATCGTGCTCGAAAAACTAACGCATGTCCGGGAATTGTTTTTTGGATTACCCGCCCCAAAAACCGTACCGATTGAGCGCGTCATACATACAAAAAATAACGTGATAGATCCTGTAGGCGTACTGGTCAAAAGTGTGGATCATATGCCCAAAGGTCTTTTGTCGTATCTGCGTCAGGTGGTGAGAGCGGGTGAACACAGCGGGCTTGATACCTTCGGCCAATTAGGGTTAGCGGCTACGCTGTTGACGATATTTACCAACAAGGCGAACCCCGAATATAGAGAGCTATTTGCAGAGCTTTTGGGGAGCGCAGGGGTAGAGGATATTGCGGAATTGGAACCAGGCATCAAAAAATTATTTGCGCGTGCGTATGGTGACACCGCAAGACAATTCCGTTTCGATCCGAATCTATTAGAACCGGATACGCTCTACGCCCATTGGATGCAGGAAAATGCTCCAGGAGCAAGGCGTGTGTTGCAGGTTTCCGGCATCCCTGCAGGACGGGCCAAACATCTTGTGGGACTCATGCGGGAAAGCATGCATCCGCGGGCTGTTTCATCCATTGTTGAGGCGCAGGAAATATCACAAACACACGGGGAACTGCCTGGCTTTAATTTTGTCCTCAAAAAAATGCTCGATGTGCCTCCGCCTGTAGAGGTATTTCAGGAGATGCGTGATGCAGTGCGTTTGTTATCTCGGGAGGGTAATGGTGTTACCAGAACTCAGCGACGGGACATAGAACGCCGTATCGCGAGTCTATGGGCAGATCACGCTATGCCGAATTTAGCAAAACGGCCGCTGGCCCGCGCTGCGTTTTTGGCGCAACTTGAAGAGGAGGGATTTCCCGGTATGCCGCGTCCGACAGTACAAAGTCTGCAGCAATATCTCGCGCGTGAATATCTGCCGGTGTCACGCAGTCAGCGGGTAATTGATAGTTTGCGTGATGATTTGCCACATATTGATACAGTTATAAAGCACCATACCAGGAGCCATGCTACCGAAAAACCCGTAAGGCAGGATGCTGTTCGAAAAAGCATATCTGCTCACGAGATGACTGAGCAGGAAGAGCGCTCACGTCTACAGTCGCTTCGTCAGCGGGAATATAACGAATATATCCGGCAACTTAAATCCGCAGTGCGAAAAATCAAGCGCGAGGAAAGAAAAGCGATTGTCGCAGATATAGACGCCCGGCTGGCTCCCGAACGGGAACGGGCGAGAAAAATAAGCCACATTCATGAGGTTACAAGGGAAACGCCCGGCAGGATAAAAGCAGTGGTGAAGCGGGTCGAGGCGCTTCGGGCCCGTATAAAGCTACGCAGGGAGCTCAAGGAGAAAGCGAAGGCGGCAAAACAAACAAAGCCCGTTGCGTCGTAACTTCCTCTCGTTCATACTAAACGTATATGGATTACAAACAATTGTGGGATAGGTGGGTGGCATTGACGTTGCTTTCAGAAGAAGACCGTACGGACATGGTTGAACGGCTCCACGAAGAGGTGACCAGTGGTGTAACCGCCCTTGCTACTCTTGCCAACGCTCAGGTTGCCAAAATACTCGCAGACGTCAAATACGAGAAAGCAGACGAGTACCTCAAGGCAATTGCGCCTGTTACCGCCCTTGCTGCACTCGACGGATATTTTCTGTCACTCATGGAGCATGGAGTAAATCCGCAAACGGCGGCTTTGTCCTCAGTATCAGCTACCAAAGGGCTGGGGGAGCGTTGGAACCGAGGACACAAGAAAGATCAGAATAAATCGTATATCACGGCAATCGATCCGATTCTCGTACTTATGTTGGAGCGGATTTATGACTTACGGGTCAACCAAACGCTTTCGTTTCATCCGGAAATTGTCAACCTCGCCTACAAAATCACGGAGAAGATACATCAGTATCTGGGTTGGGCCGTCTATCAGGGGTATGTGATCGGGGTTATGGAACGGGAATTATCCGGTTGACCTATAAAGGCTTAAGGCCCTGCACCATACTTATATAACCATGCCGGAACACATTATCGGGGCAAACCCCAAGGACATAGCTCATCATCACAAGACCAAAGAAGGATCGCTTACGTTTTCATATCACAAGCGTGACATTGTCGCCAATACAATAGGACATGTTCTTGCAGTTCCTACCACGCATACGCTGTTGTGGACCTGGGGGAGCGCGTTTCAGAATCCTTCCCGGGAGCTTGTGACAAAACTATACGATCGGTACAAGGATGTTCCCTGGAAAGGGGATGTATTGGTTCGCATCGGACATACGTCATTATTCGGTGATATAAAGCGTATGCTCGCCGCAAACGAAAAAGTTCGTGGCAGACCCTGGAATATCAAAGATCCGATAGGAAGAACCATAGAATACGCCGGCAAACTCGGAGCGGTCATTCTGATGTTGCCGGGTATGATCAAGAATAAATTTGTCCGGGCCGATTATTACAATCCGTTTAGTAACACTGCAAATATTTATCACCCCAAACTCGCTCCCGGTATGCATGAGTTAGGGCACGCGGAATTTTTTAACCAAATGGAAAACAAGAAACGCGCGGCATACTATATCGGCATCGTTAATCCGATTGTCACTATTCCGTTTTTTCGGTCGTTTTATGAGTATCAGGCAACGGCCATTGCCATGAAGCGGTTCAAAGGCGATGCGGAGCGCCGACAGGGGCTCAAGATTCTGGAAGGCGCGTGGGCTACGTATTTAGCTTTGGATACGCTTATTGTCGGTGCAGCAGTCGCTCCTGCACTCGCTATACCGCTACTTAAGGCCGCATGGAGTATTCCGTTCACGTTACCCCTGGGACAGGACGTTGTGCTCAAAGCATTGCTAAAGATCGGTATGGCCCCGTATGGAGCATCTGTCGGAGGACATTTGATGAACAGGTTGTATCCCAAAAAAGACCAACGGTTCGGCTATATATTTTCCGGCGAAGCCGGATCCCGCTTCGCGGGAGAGGGCAAAGAGCGCACTATTATACAAAGGGAACTGAAGACCGTGTCTAAACCTGAACCAAAGCCTCCCATACGGAGAACATTATCCGCGCATCAGGTGTTGACTGCGACCGCAAAAGCGCCTGCTTTGAAGCGGGACAATAATGATCTTCTTAATCGTCAATTTAGTTTTGTTGGGGAGCGAAATGGGAAGCGCCCGCTTCATAGCAATACGCACCGTGTTACCTTCTAGCCCGTTAGGACAATATTATTGGCGACCTCACTTGCAATACCCGTAAATATTTGCATACAATTATAGTTTCCTGCCAAAAATCATGACAACCCAAGAAACAGGCCAGTTCGCCGCCGCACAACCAGAGCCCCTTCAGGATCCGAAGGAAACCCCTCCTGAAGCTCACGAAGGACAAATGACCACAGATCAGGTCGGTCCCAAAGAAACGAAAATTGTCATGGAGGTTGTGGACATGCGGATTGAATTCATCCAAAAACGCAAGCACGAACGCACTATGGAACGCACGTTACGCTGGCCTATCCATAGCAACACCCCGAGAATTACTTTTTAGCCCGCCATACAATTATCCCGGGGATAATCAGGGCAAGAAATCCCAGATATTCCAAAGCTTGCGGGATGAACACGATGATAATTTTTTTGTCTGTCTGGTTAATCCTCCAGCCGTTCGCCCAATTATTGACGAGCATGTGATTTTGCAGTGGTACCAGGTCGGTGGTGAATGCCCGCCAGCCAGGATCAAAAGATTGACTGAGTGTCAGCAGACTTTCTTTGTTCTTAGGAGTCAAATCTACAAAGTAGAGGCTGCTTATCGGGTGGGATACCCGGTCGGGGAGTGTCATCGTCGGTTTGTGTAGGCCGCTAAGATCAGTCAGAGGTGCCGCATCCATAGTCTGGAGCTGGACGGATAATAGATCATTGATACTTGTGTACTGATTATACGAAACGTTGGATAGCATAATGGTGAGCTCGACCTCTGAGGGGAATGTGGGCGGCAGGTAAAAATAATCGTATGCAACGCCCAAATGTTTAGGAACTGTTATGTCTAGACCGGCGGGCCGGCCTTTGTTGATGACAGAAAGCATAAGCGGTTCACCGGCAATATGGCGTGAGCCAACGCCAATAACGAAAGGATTGGTCGTATTGACGTTGTCCAAGATAAAGGACTGACAAAGCTTGGTGTTTGTGGCTGTAAGGCGCAAAAGGTTTTCTGAAGCACTTCTCGAGCTGTAAGAATATGTATCTCCCGGTGTGTTTTGGCAGGGCACTGCCTCTGATATGGTCGCAGCCACGGTTGCGACACGCAAAAACGAGAGGTTTTCCAACGTTTCGCCCGACAAAGGTGTGCCTCGTTTGGAAAACTCCGTGGCGTCAGGATCGGTCAGGTCAGCGGGTGCTTGGGGATCAGAAACGTACGCAGATGTACTGGCAAATAGTTGATCCAGATCGTTGTATGGTTGTCTCTTGGGGATATTTGGCGGATTCTCTATTATAGATACGTCTGGTGTATCGAAACTGTTCCGCTCAAATACCGTAATGGGTAATAATTTTTCTGCGGAAAATGTGGTGAGCTTGGTATAGTCAGATGCGGTTTCGAGATAGGAGCCGAAATCAAGTGACGACAAAAATCCTTTTTGGCTTCTGCAATGGGTGATATTTTGATCATAGAGTACGTATCGCACACCGTATTTATCAAATACCCGTTCGACTCGTTCGTAATCCTGTTGTCGGAGTGCCGAGCTTAGTTCCCAGAAATAATTTTCATTATTGTGGCTCCACACGTCAAATGCCCGCGCCATGAACGGGTGGTTGACCCCGTACCAGAGGAATCCTGATCCGAAGTATCCCCATAACTGGTTGTACCAGCCTTCTGCACAATCCTGGGGGAAGTCTGCAATTCTTCCGAACGGCAACGTATTGAGATACCGGGTAAGGAGTTGATATTGCCGCGGCATCGTAACGAATAGTTTTTGATACACGAGTTTTCCCTGCCACAGAGGAAGAGCAAAAAAGATAAGCGACGCCACACACGCAGGAACTACAATCCGGGATATGGTGTCGCGTGTTATTCGCGTCAATAGGTTTATGAGTACGTAGAGTCCTACTCCGATAAGCAGGCTATAGTGGAAGGCCAGCCCGATGCCAAATTTTGTAAATGTTGTCCTGAATGCCTGGGTGAGTTCGGGTGAGTATGATTGGATGAGTTGTAGCCCTGTCGAAAAAGGAGGAGTGGCTATGGCGATATTGCCGAAAAAATAGAGTGATGATAGGGCAAATCCCCAAGTAAGCGGTGTACGCCGTCTACCAAGGCCTAGGAATAATCCCAAGACTGCAAGTCCAAAGAACGTATATCCGATTGCGACAATGCCGGGATTTGCGTGGTGTTCTTTCCAAGGGGCAAGAATCGCCCCTCCCAGTTCGTTGCTTTCCCATAGGAAGCTTTTGAGAAGTGCCGTATCGGCGAGCGTGCCGTATTGGATGCTTTTGGCGACGAACTGCGGTGTAGTAGTTATATTGTTATATGCATTGATATAGTCTTTGGATTGGGTCAACGTGAAGTATGCCACCGGGCCTAGCCAATAGGCATTCACGCAGATGACACACGCCCATATGATGAGAAACGTCCGGAGGATCTTTTTTTCAAACCGGTGCAGCAAAAGGTATACGCCCGTGATGATAAGGAGTGAAACGCCGTACGAAGCAAATACTGCCGGGATAAATCCCTGGATCGAGCTTATCCCGAGTGCCATGCAAAAGAAGGCGATGCGCTTGGGTGTGACGCGTTCAAGGAGTGATAAGAGTCCATAGGTGAGCCAGGGCAGCGCTGCAAAGTGGACGGTAAACGCTTCAAGCGGGAGGTAGAACATTTGTATTGTGCCAAGGTTCGTGAGGTAGTAAATGCTCGTGACCAAGCCTATATAGGTGCCGAGATTGGCATGAAATTTTCTCGATCCGCTGCTCGCGAGTTTATTTGATGCAGAAGGTACATGCCGATAATCCGTCTGCATACGCTGATCAACTTCGGAGCTCGGGAAGCGATCTTCGAAAATTTCATGACTTCCTCGTACATTTTTGTGTCTCTCAAAGATATGGTGTAATAATTTTTGACTAACCAATAGCATTCCCAAGCCCCCAAGGTAATAACAGAGGAATATGAACACACTGCGTACCAGATGTTGCGGGATAGCAATCGACAACAATCCGATAATGAGTGTGTGCGGCAGGGTCGCGGCAAAGCCATGTCCGCCGACAAGACCAGCGCCATAATATTCCTGCCAGCCGGCAGTAAGACCTCGCAAAAGGTTTAAGGGGATATTGAGTTCCGGATACAGTCCGTCCCAACCCATAAGTGACTGGTCGATAGAAAAATTGGCCGCAATAATAGTGCCCACGAAGATGTGATAGAGGATAAGTACTATGGTTTTTGGCGTCAGTTTAATCATAGTTTACATAAAATCCGTCTGTTTCAGGGTTGAGTATCGAGGCTTTTGATGCTGTTTGGAATGGGCCGCAGGCAGCGATCACCATGTCAATATCACGGGCAAGGACATAGGCTTTTTTGCACACTCCGTTTGTCTTGTATATGGCAGTTGTCGGATGATCCAGGTCGGTGTGATTCGTGCGGTCGGTAAATATTTCCGGAGTCGGTGAATAGATTGCTGGCCACCGATCAAGGACAAATCTGGCTATGGGTGAGTGCGTGAGTGTATCGCTAAATCTTGGAAAGATATAGTGATTAAGTGACAGAATATATATTTGGGATATCAGGGTGAGAATAAGTATTCCGGTCCAAAGTGGTTTTGGCTTGGCGTAGCGCACTGCGGCGGCGATAAGAAACGGCACCATGACAATCGCATGCCGGCTCGGTCCGAATCCCGATGTACCGTAATGCCACGCCGGGTTGGTTTGAAAGGCAAGTAGGGTTGCGAACCCTATGAGCGTAAGCCAGAGCACCTTTTTGTCGTGTCGTATGGTGGCCATTATGCTCACGATTCCTGTGATAACCAACATCGGTGCATACCAAAATACGCCTATATTGAGATCAAAAAACTGTTCAAAAAGTTTTCTGATGTGTGCGTTTTGTAGCCCAAAACCGTTTATAGTAGTCCATCCGTCTTCTAGCATTGTCCAGGGGGTAAAAGATCCGAATATGATGAAGTTATAAAGATAAGGCAATCCCGCAAGGGACAAGGTTACTGTTGTACGTATCACGACTTTTTTGTCTACTATCCTGTGTTTTTGTAGTACTCCAAAGAGGAGCATCCCCATGGTGGTGATTATCATCGGTTGGGATTGCCAGGATGCGATAGCCGTGAGTAGTGCCGCAGGAAATATTCCTCCTTCATAAAACCAAATGAGTGAGATGAGAAGCAGCGACAGGGAAAATACATCCGGCCCCGGCCACCAGAGGAAAAAAATGATCGGCGAGGTAAGAGTAAGCAGGACAAACGTCATTTGGCGCGAAGGCTCCTTCATAAACCGGAGCAATATCGTGGTAACCATTCCAAAAAAAATAAGCGTGTTGAACAGAGAAAACACATGGAATTCCGGCATACGGAGCTGCTCTAGAACCAGGCGCACGGGGACAAGGAGCAGTGAGTATGCGACGAAGTGCACCGGATATCGGTTTCCGTCGAGCCCGGGTACATAATACCCGGGATTCGAGAAATATTCGGGATGTAGCCGTTGGGATAGAAGTGTTTGGTCTTCGGGCGTGAGGACCACGGTTCCGTGTCGTAAGACCGACTCGGTGATGCCGAAGTATTCGACAATATCGCCAGCAGGTTCGGGAGGCTGGGAGGCCAAAAATGCTCCGAAGATGAGCCCTGCAAGAAGCAGGGTAAGAGCGAGCGGGAATAATTTCATAGGCAGTATTTCAAGTATATCGTATTACAGCGCGTGTGCTTAGGGAAATGGCGGGAGAAAATATGATATCCTCGTACCCTTTGGCGACCTTGCCGTACGATCGGGAAGAGCGAAGATTGGTCGCCATGGCCGCGAGTTTGGTTTTACGGCCGTTTATAAGCACGTCGTGGGTCATATCGATAATGGACTGCGGATACAGATCAAACGTGATGTCGCTGGTTTTGAGTCCTGCGTCGTTTAGTTGCCGTACGAAATCCTCGCTGTGAAACATCTCTGCCAGAGGGCGCGATATGATAAACGGTTTTTTGTAGGAGAACACGAGAGAGAGTACTCCTGATGCCGTCATATAGTGGCGGTAAGGAAATACAACCAAATCAGCTGCCGAAAAATACGTCGCGATATCTTTTTGGGGCACGTATCCGGTAAGTGTGATGTGATTGCTGGTGCGGACAACTTGGCGCACGTCGCGGAAGAAATTCTGGTAATAATGTCGGTTTGCAAGCGTCGGGCTTTCGCCGCCGGCGATAATGATGTGTACTTTTTTACCAAGCATTTTTTGGACACGGGCAAATGTCCGCGCAAAGATATCAGCGCCCTTGAACCAATTGATGTACCCGAAAAACATGATGACGTGGTCACGCGCAGGGATACCGAGTTTTTTGCGGGCGAGTTTCGTGTCTATCGGCTTTAGGTTGGTGTCTACGCCATGCGGCACCGAAACCGCATTTACCCAGGGAGCGAGGCTTTCCAGCTTTTCTTTAAGCGATGCCTCCAGTACGATGACCCGTGTTGAAACAAATGCCAGAATTCGGTAAAAAGTGTGGAATAGCAAATTGTAGATGTTCCCGATAAACTGGTCTTTGGGGCCACTTCCAAGACCTACGTGACCCTTAAGTTTCATGACATCGTCAACCACGTGATGAAGGGTCACAAACGTCCGGTACTTGAGCATCCTTAGGAGTCCCAAAAACACGAGCCCGAGAGACGAAACGAATGGGTTGCCGTACATGGCAAAATCATACTGTGCGAGCAGTGAGGTAGTGAGCGGGAACAGACGGATAGTTCGATAGATATCGAGCCACATGTCCGCTTTGCCGTGTCTGTAACATCGTATGACCAGAACATGGTCTTCTGTATAAGCCTCCGGTTGTGAGTCGATATCGCAAAGTACGATGACACGGCGATCAAGATTTTTGAGCACGTTTTTGGTGTATGAGGCGACCCCTGTTTTGCCGGTCGAATACGTTTCTCCCCGTTTCGGGTAGGGAGAAACCACGACAAGCGTATCGGGGTTGTTGTACCGTTTTATGGTCGTATTTGATATGGTAGGCATACGATTCATACCAGGTAGTGAAATTTCGACCATTGCATTTTTTACGCTGTCGGAATTTCAGGCTCCTTTTTTAAACTGATTGTCTATATATCAGGTCGTCTATTCGACGTGCAATGAACGAAAGCGTGTCGAAATTCTACTACCTGGCATATAGTTTTTTCATTACCCGGCCCTGATTGGACAGGGAGGGCCGGGTAATGAAATATATTATTTGCGTTGTCCTGAACAGAGAAGTGTTTCTCTTTTCGGGACAACGGCATACAGGGATTGTAAAACTACAAAAAAGATCGAAGCATAAAAGCTTCAAAATTTAATGCAGTCTACAATTGTAGCCATTTGTCCGACCAATCCTGGCCGAGGGTTTGTAGCCCTCGGCCAGTTTGTTAGTTGGTCAGCCAGGTTATGGCTTGCAGGTGAATGAGGCTTCCTCAAAGTTCAACTGCTCCAGCAAATAAGCGTCATCGGCAAAGACCGAAACGGCGCCATTGGCGGCGGTCCACACATCAAACCATCCCGGGCCTCCGGGGTGGGTCAGGTGGTGAAAACCATTGCCTTTGCTGTTGAAGACCCATGCTCCGCCGTCCCAATCAGGCTCAGTCCAGAACGAAGGTTCATCACCTCCGAGAATGGCTGTAGCCATGACGGTGCTGGTGGGGCAAGTGGCATCGAGTTCGGGCTGAACCCAGAGACCGCGGAGGTTCAGGTTTTTGCCCGGCACGGTGCCATAGCGGGGGTCCTGGCGGAACCCGTAGTTGAATTCGCGCGCCATGAGCGTGACGGCATCGTGAACCCATTGTTGGTCTGCGCTGGTGTAGGTTTCCAACTGTCGAATCGTCGCGCCGTACACCCACATGCCCTTATGCGGACCATAGTTCACCGAGACCTTGCCGTTGGCTTGGGTCACCGTGTACTCGAAGTTATCGAGGAACGGCTGGTAGTACAGACCGATACCAACAGCCTGCACGACCCATTCGCCGCACCCTTCCCAGGGTACTGCCAAACCATTCTTCAACGGCTTGACGCCGTCATCGGACCAGCCATGGGCGGCGGTCAGTTGGGCGTTGGTGAGGCACGCGGTGGTTGTCGTATAGTTCAGGTCCACATTCTGCGCTTCCGCGGGCGCTTCGGTGAAGCTTGCGGGTGCGGGCAGAACTTTGCCGGTACACGGGATGACAACCGGACCAACCTGAACGTAGGGCGCGCCGCTGGCACAAGACGACACAACCGTGTTGTAGACCGTCTGCTCATCAGAAGGCGCTACCACGGTGGCAGTCGGGTTGCCGAACAACAAATACGCCGTAGGCGTGCTGGTCGGAAGTGCGGGCAACGTGGCGGTTGACGTGAACGTCGGGATGCCGGTTTCCGCCGCGTAGGTCGCCGCGATATTCGTCTGCACGATTTGACCGCTGGCAAGGGTATTGGTCGGTCCAGGACCCTGCGTCGCCGTGCCGTTGACGTTAACATACGCCTGCGTCAATGCGGACTTCATCGTCGCGGTGGCGTACGAGTCGTCAATGACTTCCTGAGGAGTCGTCCCCAGGCAAGCCAGTGTGACCGCCAAAATCATGAAGGCGGCTGCAATGATGTTGAACGTGCGATTTTTGAACATGGCTAAGTTTTCTCCTTTTAGCCTCCGAGTAGTTATTAGCTCTCGGACAAGTTGAGATTGGATATCACAGAAAGCGAAAAGGTTTTTGAGTCCCTAATTACCTCCTGAGTGAATTTTTCCGAGTACCCGAAAGTACTCGAAGAAAAAATATGAACCGGCTACCGCCATAAAAGCAATGACAAGCAGTAACCAGATGGTTCCGAGCGTTTTGCGCAACCTCTTCATACCTTACTCGCTATTCCCGGCACGTGGTCGTGATGAGATCCAGATAGACGTTGGTGCCGTTGACGATGACTTCGAAGTGACCGCCAGTGACGTCCATCTCCACCAGTTGGAGCGAGGTTCCTGCTGGAACCGTTCCCAGCTGGGTGTTGGTCGCATCAAAGTACGGGACATCTGCGTCGCCATCGTGCATAACGAACCAGGTGTACCAGTTGCCGTCGCGTGTATAGCCCTCTGAGCATTGCCCATGGCTGTAGTCGTTGAGCGCGATGTAGACTCTGGCCGTGCTGGTGACGTAGGTCACGCCGTCGTAAGTGACATGACTCTGATCAACGTAGGTTACGTCAGTGCCGTTTTCGACCCACATGACAGGTTGATAGGTCTCCGTCAGAAGCAGTGTCCCCATGCCATTAGCATTGACCAACTTGTAGTCTTTGCCGGCTTTGGGAGCCAGTGCCGCTGTGTGGGTTTTGTTCCAGACGCCGATTTCCAGCCGCGGGTCATAGTCGCCAATCAACTGATCGCAGGCAACTTTCACGCCGCCGATGTACATGGATTCGGGGCGATAGCCGACAACGAGTGACTGGCACAGGTCGTGGGCTTTCAACTCCGCCATGATTACGGCGTTAGGAATCATGCGCACGTCGCCAAGGGACAAATTCGGCGGGTCGCAGGTTATTGAGTCCGCGTTGCTTGACGCCGACGCCACGGTGATTTCGTACTTGCCGAAGTCCGGGGCATCCGTCGATTCGCCGTAGTCGCAGACGATTTGCTGGGTCGTCTTGGTCGGTTCAGGCGTGGCAGTCTGGGTCGGTGCTTCGGTTGCCATCGTTTCCACGGGTTGCGCAGGCGCAATCGGTGTAACGTTTCGGCACGCGAGCAAGAGCGCAATCGCAAGCATCAGGCCTGCAAATTTGTTCTGCTTCATGTTTGCTCTCCGTTAAACCATTACTGTTGCGGGCTCGGAAACGCGCCGCTCATATTGACGAGAACCGTTAGGTCATCATCAACAGTGAAATACGATGAGCCGTTCTCTGTCCGCAGATAGGTGCCGTGGACGCAGTATTCCATCGGATCGTCAAAACCGTAGAAACCGACCTCGCCATCCGCGCAGACGTAATAGTTCCAGCCGGGATGCATCTCTTCGATGGAAACCCATGCATAGCCGCCAGGAACATACCTCACATCCAGCGTGTAGGCGGTGTCATCATACAGCACGCGATACTTGTCCTTGTTGAGCGTGGTCGTCGGAATGCACTTCTGAGTTTGATTGTTAATCAGAAGTCTTTCGCCATGCTGGCTCCAATCGCCTTCAATGAGAGACAGGTCAATGGCGCTCGGAAAGAGCCAGATATCGGCTTGCGGGATATTCACGCATTGCAGATACTGATTGCCGTTTTCCTGGTTTTCCCATGTAATGAGCGGCGCCTGCGGGAGGGGCGCGACATTCGCAGTCTGGCTTTTGACGGTGACGCTTGTGGTGCCGATGACGCTCCATGTGTCGCTCGTACAGAGTATCGAATACTCGTCTTCCACTGTCTGCGGGTAGACCGTCCACTCGCTTCCAGCTTCCGAATATCTGCCTTCGCTGATGATTTGTTTGCAGGTCGTGCTTTCCAACTTGTCGTTTGCCTCATTGATGAGGTCCACATCCGCGGTCAGGGCGACGGGGTCGTTTTCATAGATCCACGTTCCTGCTTCGAGTCGAACATAGCCGCGCACGAACTGGTTGTTGATGTACGCCGAGAACGTATCGTTCGACGTGCATTTGAAATCGCGAACCGTAGATGCATTCACGACTTTATAGTCCGTGTTGCCGCAGTCGTTGAGAACAAACGGATCAGCGGTCATCTCGGTAGCGACAGGCGTTTCAGTAGCCTTAGGGGCTCCGCCGCCGCACGCCGCGAAAACGAACGAGCAGATAACTAACAGAACGAGCAGACCGTACTTCAACTTGCTATTTTTTGTTGCCATGATTAATTTCTCCTTGTTGACTAGGGTTGCCGTCAGCCACAAGTGTGACCGATCGGTATGACTGATTTCCCTTGCGGGACGAACGGGGTGAACGATTGAATTCTTTGTTTGGGTTGGTTTTCCTTTCCTTAGGTTGGATTGAAATTCCGTCAGATGATACATATCGGTGTGATAATGTATGTTTCCCCACTAGACGGATAGCTTGATAGAGCTAGATGTAAGAGATCCTTACTCCTCTTGATTAAATTGTGTATATTCCCCAGTTATGTACAGACCTGCCGTTCTGTACATAGTGGGGGAATATACTCACTCTTTTTCGTTCACTCGTTTTTCTAGTCGGAGAATCGCAACATCAGTGTTGTTGTCCGCTTTATTTCCGCTATATATTAAAAAAGAAATAATCATACATCTTTATCGTTTCACTCGATATAGCTTTACACCTCCGAGGTGGAGGAAGAAACTACAGCGAGTGGTAAAAAAGAGATGATTTCTACCTCCGCCGATGAGGCAGAAGTAGTTTCCCTGTATGCCTTGTTAAAGTGCGTTTGCACCGTAATCCGCCGATGAGGCAGGTTAAAGTGCTATGCTTCATCTTTACTCCAGACACACGCAATTGTGTGTCCTTTGTAAGGACTACGCATATTTCTGAGGTGTTATCCCCAGAAAAGAATCCCGCCCGCCTTCCTGCCGTAAGGCAAGACGGGACTCATTTCCGAGGGTAAGATTCCATATTTAATTGTTAAGATTTGTTTTCCTCAATGCACAACATACGGTTCTGCATTCAGGAAAAGGCACGAGTAAATGGTCCCGGTAAAGGGTATTTGGCTACGTGCCATGGTGAGAGAGTTGATTGCAGCGTGAGCTGCGAGAGAAAAGGGAGGCTGACAACTGGTGTCAGCCTCACTATTGGTTACAGGTTGTTGCCTGGCGCTGGAGTAATCAGAAGACCATTCATGATGATCAGATTCCCATTACCTTTGCAGATAACGCCAACCGTTTCAGGTTGTCCTTTTACGGCTTCCGTACCGGACACGGTGATAGCGCCAGCACTATTCCAATCGCCAAGGCATTCATAGCCTTGAGGAGCGGACCAGCTGACGAATGCGCCGTCGTATTCGATAAAGAACGAGGCGGACGATCCGTCGTAAAAGGTGGCGGTTGCTTCCTGCAGGTCGCTTGTGTTGCAAGTGAAACTCGTCACTTCTCGCTCTTCGCTCATGACCTGGTATTCGCTTGCCTGCGATTGGGAAATCGGGCAGTACCAGTCCACAGCATAGACATGCGCGAAAGTTATCGAGCCATTGGTGAGTGGACACAGCATCACGCAAATAAGGCAAAATAGCAGGACGCCGCCAAGTACGATCCAAAGCTTTTTGTTTCGTTTCATCAGATGTTCTCCTCAAAATATGATCTGAGACCGGTACGATGTAGCTGCATCGGTCCCAGTTGATGTTTACGTCCCCGGCGTTAGTGACGCTGACGGCGTATTCGACGGGGTAAGCGTCGGACGCGGAGTCTTGGTAGACGTAGGTAGTGCCGTCGGCGTTTGGGTCGGCGCGATTTTGTGGGTCGCGTCAAATGAATCAAACGGCAACGCGTCGCCCAAGATGTCATCCCCGAACCAGTAGTACTCCACGCTAAGCCAGCCTCCCGAAAATTCGTCCATGCGGCTAAGCATGTATTTGAGTAGCCGGGCGTTTTCCTTGTTCGTGCCTTCGCGCGGCTTGCCGTCTTGGATGAAATAAACATTCTGCATTTCTGCATCTACTTCATCGCACGTCGCGGTGTATTCTTTCCACAGAACGACGACGGTTTTGACCACATCGCCCTCGCAAGTAAACGAACGGATTGCACCGCCGTCAAACGTGATCTTCTCGCCGGTTTTTAACTCTTCGAAGGAGCGTGCGGGAAAATGGATGCCTGCAGGAACTTCGACGTTGTGGTCATGGTCAATGGTCACCTCAATGACTTCGCTTGCCGCAGTCCCTTCGCCTCCGAATCCCTGTCGGCTGAAGATTATCGTATAACCGTTGGGCATGATGCTCTTAAGTTCGTCCTCGTTGGTATCGAGAACATACATGAGCTCATGCACAGAATCCGAGATGTTCACGTCAACCGTGCTGTTGTAGGTGTAGGCAATGTATGTGCAACCTGGCGCCAGCGTGTAAGACAAGTATGTCTCGCCGAACCAGAACGTAAATTTCCCGTTGCACTTTGCAATCAGGAACACGTTGTAGCCCTCGGTGAACTTGGTCGTATTCTTCGCGTCATGGTCGTTTTCATCGAACCAGCGTCCGAGAAACTCTACCGGTCCGCCGTCAAATATTTCCGCGTTAATCGTGCGAAGCATCAACAAACCCGGATCGGGAATGGGGCTCGCAGTGACGGTTATAGTGGCGGTGGGCGGTTCGGTTGCTGTATTTGTGGCGCTGGGTTCCGATGTGTTCGTACCGGTTGGAAATGCGGTCGCAGTTGCGGTCGGCGCATTTGTCAGCGTTTGGCATGCAAGCATTGTAATGAGCAATGCCGCAATGAATGCCGGAAAGCGATAGGCCTTCGTTTTCATGGTTTATCTCCCGTGTTGCATCGAGTAAACGTGCAACAGTAAAAAATGGTCTGATAGACTTCCTCATTATCCCGAGAGGGAAATGAGCTTGATAGTCGCCCGCAAAGCGAACGCTTCGTGGGTCGTTATCGGCCAAGTTGATTGATTGTAGATATTTGTTCTGTTTTCTCCTGTATGTGTGGAAAAAGGTCGGATAAATCATCCCCTGTAGTGTTTTGTATACCCCCGGTTCCGCGCAGAATAGCATTCTGCAGAGAACGGGGGATACACGCGCCTCAAGGGACACCTACAATCATGGGAGTAACCATAAACCGTAACGGCTTATTACTTATATGTACTCAGCCCCGATCAAATCGGGGTCAACTCTCTCTGTTAATGTGCCCTTTGGTACCGCAGGTTTCATCGCGATGATGAGCTGCAGAGGCCAAAAGAACCACGAGCGCTCAACTTTTGAGCACGCGTGTTCCTGGTTCATCACCAGAAACGAGGCGGAATAAAGATCCCGTCTCGTTTCCGGAGACGATGCGTTATCAGTCGTATGTCAAAAGTGCTAATGATATTGTTTCTCCTTGTTTGCACGCCTTAAGTATCAGTTCCTTACCGTCCAACATGGTTTCGTTATTTGCCAAGCGCTTCGCGCGAACCCATTTTGTTTTGTAACCTCGCGGATCAGAATCCGCTCGTTAACAAACACAAAAAACCGGCTATCTCTGCCGGTTATTTTACTGTTTACTATTAACTGTTAGCTGTTTACTGGTTTTGTGCTCCGGCAGAAGCGTATTTTTTGCCTGCCTTTTAGGGTTTAATTGCTCCTTTCGCGAGAATCCCAAACCCAATGACAGCCAAAGCTAAAAATGGAAGCATATATGCGTAATCTTCGAATCCCGCAACAGGAAGGGTGGTTACACCCATAACTTTTGTCTGCACGCACATGCTGGCCGTATCCTGGTCGGATTGCCCGCCAGGGCCGGTGGCAGTTACCGTGTTGACGATGTCGCATGTGAGATCATTTTTGAATGCAGAGGCGTCTTTGATTTTGACTAATACCCGATTATGGACGGTCGCTCCGGCTTTAAGATCCGAGATTTCGTACGTCAGTTTGTTTGCGTCAGCTTCGTATCTGCCAGGACCTGAGACAAACGTCACATACTCCGGAAACACATCGATTACCGTAACCGTGGCAAAGTTCACGTTGCTCGTGTTGGTCACCGCTATGTCGTATTCGACCTCGCTATTCACGGAATACGCGGCATCTGAACTCGTGATGTTTTCAACGAACGTATATGCGTTTTGGGCTTGTCTCACTTTTTTGTTGACGACAATTCTGTTTGGGGGACACTCTACGGTATTGCCGTATTGGTTTGTACACGTCGGTGTTTCGTTGTAGTCGGCAAGTACGGTTGGTGTAACCGCAAACAATGCGGTTGCCGTTAAGAACAAAGAAATAGCTTTGATTGATTTCATACTATATAGTTTGCTCTAGTAATTTGAGCGTTTGTGGAGTATATCACACTTATACACCAGAGTCAAGTGTTATAGGCTATTAAATTTTTTGATCCTGGCTTTCTATGAGATCTGCGAATATAAGCAAACGCTGTGTCGTGCTTCCGGGAGGCCAGCAGGTTTGTAAAATGAGCCTACGAGCACCCCCTTGGGGCGCCAGGTAGGCGACAGCCGTGGGGTCGACGATCTGCTTACCGGTTATTTTGTAGGTGTAGCTCGCTCCCTTGTAAAACAAAACAACCATGTCGTTCTCTTCCAGATTTTTGAGGAGGTAAAATACGGCATTTAGATCACCCACGAACCAATCGTAATTGGTGGAGTGGGAAAAGAGGAATACGGTGCCGTCCTCGTTTGGGAAGTAGGAGAGCGAAGAGTGAGCTATACCCTTTTGGAGCGCTGCCAAGTACTCTCCCGGTTTGGTCGGATTGACAGCCGGAATTACCGCTGCATTGACCCCGATTTTCGGGATAACGAGCGAAAACTCTTTGTTTACCGGATCAATTGAGGCTCCGTCGGGGGTTTTAAGCGGGTCAAAAACCGCTGGAACTGCCTGTTGAGATGAGGCGACATCTGAAGCATGTTGAGCCTGTTTTGTGCCTGTCAGTCGGGATAGCTGTGTATTAGCCTCTGCAATGCCAGCTATAACATCGGCTTTGAATCCCGGCCAGGCGTGCTGAGCCTGAATAAGGGCATATTTCGTTTCGAGTCGTATGCGGGGTGTCAGAGGCCCTGTGAGTCCTCCAAGTGCCAGTGCTATAAGTCCCAATCCCACCAAATGTAGCCCCGATGATTTGTTGCGGTTATGTGAGATTGTAGATTGGTGTTTTCGTTCGCGTAGGACCGTAAGCGACGAAAGATCGCCGAGAGCGATTTGAGGCTGACTTTGGGTCCATTCAAAGATAATTCCGGTGGGTTTCATGTAATGGGGGAGTATACACTATAAGATATTCTGAAGCAAGCGTATAACGGTTATAAAACGCAAAAGGCGAGAAGATTGTCTTTGGATACTGCTATATTTCTATGGGAGCGACGTATTTACCCGCGCGGTAATATCGTCCGTCAGGGCCCTGGGAGTATATACGTCGGTTGCGCGCGATAACTCTAAGTTCCAAAATATCGGTGCGCTTCGAAGGAGATCCAAATACTGCAGTCTTGATTCTCCGTTGTCTGCCTGATAATTCCACGACAGTACGCCAGGTGTATGTGCCATGTTGTTTGGCATCTCTGGCTCCTCTCATACCGTCCCGTAGGCAGGTAAATGACCGGCAATGCCACGCTTTCTCGTCTTCGTATGGTGACACAGGAAGAAGACGAAGTCCGTCGTCAGTGAGTATTTGGGGAACTAATTCCGTGTGGCACTCGAGTCGTATCGGGCAGCCCTGGCATATGGCGTACTCTTGTTTCATACCAGCTTCTTTTCAAATTTCAGGAGGCGGGTGTCATTGATTGTCACGTAGTCCGTGAGGGAAAATCCTGCCCCGGTAAATAATTTGATGCTTTTTTCATTGTCCGGTTTTATAAGCGCCCGCACCGAATGAAGTTGTGCGATATTTTTGGCATAGATAAGGATGTCAGATATTGCCTGTGTCCCGATACCTCGGCTTTGGTACTGCTTGTCTCCTATGACGATGCCGATTTCTCCCGTCGTTGTGGGGAGTTGATCTTGCCGAAGGCTTACAAACCCGACAGTTTTGTTGTCCGATACGATGTCGAAGTAATGGCGCAAAGGATCCGTCGTAGCGTTTGTCACCCAACGGTATACTTCTTCAGGATGTTCGGGCAGCACGCCACACATCCATTGTCGTATCTGTGGATCCGTGATCCACCGCAGCCAATTGGCTCGTGTTTCTTTGGTCTGTTGGGTCGGCTTTAGGTGGACGTATGCGTGCGTTTCGCGCACTTCCTGTGTTGCAGTCATGATAAGCGACGGAGTATAACAGAAAAAGTTATAGGATACAAATATAGAGAAAGGATGTATAATGTGTTGTATGTCAGGATATCTTTTTCGTGAACGAGGGGCCTACATTGTGGGCGTTACGTTTGAGTCGATGAAGCGAGGAAAAGATGCTCGCGACCGATTGCGTGCGCGAGTGTCCTTGCTCACAGAACATTCTTTCGAAATTGCAGATGCAGCAGATTTGGGAACCGTATGGTTTGGAACGGAAGGGTGGTCTCCCGAACAATTATTACAGGCCGCTCGTAAACGATTTCGTGCAGCCAGCGGAAAAAGGTGATAACCTCGAGGTCGATGCGTGATAGGAAGTAAGTGGTGATGTGACCCACTCGTTTTACACGGCTTTCTTTTTGGCAAACGACACTTGAAGTTTGTCCCCCGCAACGTCAATGCGATTTGCTTTCCACGATGGGTTGATCTTGCCGTTTAAGTGCGTGAGTACCAGATCATTGAAATGATCGAGGCTTTCATGAATTGATTTTTGCCATGGTCTGGCAAGGAGCGGCAAATGGAGGCTCAATGTGTCTTTCTTAACTATGAGGCCATGTGTGGGGTCGGTAATGAGTGTCCCCGCAAACTGCGCTTCGCCGACGATTGTTTTGGCCTTCATGTCGGTAAGTTTTACCGTGTTGCCTTCGATTGTAATTTTTCCTCCGGTGATCCGGGCCCCCGGTAGTTCGACCGAGGATCGGACGTAATCCATAAGTTCACCGGTGGTAAGTTGTACTGCTGCTTGGGTTTCGCGTGCCTTGTTCAATACGTATGTAATACGATCTTCGACTCCTTCAGGGAGGCGCTCGGGAGCGCGAGGTGTCTCCGTTTGTATCGCGGGTGGTTCTGTCGGCTGTGCGTTTGTTACGTCGGGAGATGCGATGCTTGAGGCGACAGTTTCTGTCGGTGTTTCCGCTTCAGTTGGTTTTTCCGGTTGGTCGCCTGCTAATGTTTCGAGATGTTCGCGGGGCGATTCGGGTGCGTTCGGGACTGCGGCAACTACCTCTTGCGCTGCGGTTTTTGCAAAGCTCTCAATGTCCGGTGTGGCTGCCATATTGGCGCTGAGGTTGGTCATATCCGTTATGGTAATCGCACCGTCTTTGAGTTCGTAGGTGAGTCCGAGCGTATCCATGGTGCGTCCAAAATACGCATCAAATCGTGCGGGGTTGGAAGATTTGAGCGTCGGGTACATGTTGGCATACATATTGTTGATATGGGCCTCCATAGTTTCTTTGGTGAATTGTTCGTTGGCTTTTTTGGCCATGTCTTCCCAATGCATGTCTTTGTATACTTCGTTGTTTGCAAGCGGCACCGAGGGCTCTGCAAGTCCGAGTTGTTGGAGTTGCATATAAACGGTTTCCTTTGGATCCATGGTTGCCGCTAACGAAGGGAGAGAAACCGCGACATCCGGAGTTTTTCTGGCGTCCGTTAACATCCAGGCGACCTCCCGTTCTTCCATGAGTGGGGAATTGGGGTTATATCCGCCGATAGCAGCTAAAGAACCAGACCGTACAGCAGTGTTTCCCTGAAATGCAGCGGGTACGCTTTGCGTTTCTCCGTGACGGACGAGGGCATCAAAGATTTCAAACGCACGGTGATGTGCGAATAACATCGGGTAGTTGGCATACGCGTCTTTCGGAAGTTGATATATGCCGCTGACGATATCAAGAGAAGGATTGGCATCAAATGTATCGATGATGCTGGATAGATACGTGGCTTCGACCGGGTTTCCTGTGCTGTTTTCGGCAATAAGCGAAACTTCCGGCGCGTCCGGAGGGCGACTTGCGACCAGTGACAATGCGTAGTTACTCAGGTCCCGTTTTATGCGTCCGGAGGTCGGAGGTTCTGCATAGGTATTGGTGATAAATTGCACCTGCATATCCGGATGATCCGCACGGAAGCGGTCAATTTCTGCTTTGGTGTCTCCTGGTAGTGTGGAGGTGACTGATTCTGCCGGCGGGGTCACGTTGGCTTCGTAGACGACAAATGCCACGCGCTTCGGATCAAGCGCGGATCCGTCGGCATTTGTTTGTTGCGCGTATGTACTGAGCCGCTGATATATCGTATTGCCGTTTTGTACCAGGGGAATCGAAACGATTGCTCGTGTGTCAGGCGAGAGGACCGGATTATCTTGAGCTTTGAGCGCTTCAAGTGTTTGTTGTTCTTCCGGTGTGAGGAGCGAAAGGTACCAATCAATTTCTTCCCGTTCATTGAGTTTTGCTTGCGGATTTTCGGTGAGCCTTGGTGACATACGGTTTGCCCGTGCTTCACGGTTTAAGAATGTTTCTTCATAGCCAAACGGACTGATCATGGTTTCACCCGGGATCATCTGACCCATGAGCCCCTCTATGGGAGCGGCTTCGAGGACCTCTCTATACGGCAAGAAAATCGGTATCCATGGAAGTTCTCGCGCCGCTGCTCCCGGAGTGACAACCGTTTCTACATGGTACGGAATTTCCAGAGGGGCGGATGCGAAAATTTTACCCGGCTCATCACTCTTGAATACCTCCGTAAGGGTAAACTGATGTATGGCATCGGTTTTTACCTCAGTTATGGGTGTGGGCACTATCGGAGTCCCGACAAATGGCGACTCAGGGCTTTCGGGTAATCCAAGTTTTTCCATGAGAGGAGCTAATTCTGCCTGACTGGGTAAATCGGCATCCCGTCCGAAATAGCTCATCCGAAGGAGAAGGGCGTCGATTTTGTCCTGATCGGAGCCTTTTTCCAGGAGGTGTAACGCGTCCATAGGACTCTGGCCCGAAGCGACGATGTCTTGATAATGTTTGATCGCCAGATCATTCATTTCTGAAAAGCGATGTACGGCTTCCGGACTAAACAGCTCCTTCGGCACATTGATATGCGCATCATTAGCGATATGGGCGATATCAAATTCTTTGACCGGCGTATCCCCGAATGTGGCATCGCGGAGGCGGGCAACGTGGTCATAGGGGTTGCTTCCGTTATCGCCGAAACTTACGTTCTGCGGGATTCCGTCGGCCGTATGCGGTACGTAATGCTGTTCATACAGACGGAAAAGATTCTTGATACCATTGGCACTCGCTACCCGATGTTCACCACTGGATTTGTCGAGGAAATAATCCCAAAGTCCACCTTCCTGCAGATCACTACCTTTGATGTCGATCATGTCACCTGCATTAGCACTTTCCGGTGTGCCGGAAACAAATACACTTGTTGCAGGGAACGATTCGATCTTTGCAGGAATGATTTCCTGAGATTTCCACTCAAATCCATTGGCTTTTAGATCTGCCGTCAGCTTCGCAAGCTCGGCCGGTGTGCCTTGTAGTTCTCCTGTTTGGGTAAAATCAACGGTACTTACGATTTGCTTATCTGCGTTGAGTATTTGCCAGTGATGACTACTGTCAAGATATTTGAGTGTATAATCTTCCGGCAATTTCGCGGTAAGTGGCTCTCCGCCTGGTGTTGTCAGGTGGGGAATGGTGACAACGTCATGTATGCTGGAGACTGCCTCTCCGGCTTTGTGGGGTTCAGTTATCGATAATCCGGCTTTTACCAGCGCATCTTTGAATTGCTGTTCGGATAAATGCGTTCCGAGTACCACGTCTTCCTGTCCTTTAAGATTCTCGATAAGGCTGATATCCAATTTTGCGTCATAGAAAACTTTGCCGTTTTCGGTATATGGATTGACAATCATTTCTTTGGGTAATTGATATACGTTATGCCCAATGGAAATGATGTGTTCGCCGGTCGGAGGAGATAGTTCGACATGCGACGAACCTGTAGCGTTTGCTGCGTCAGAAAGTTCGGCTGCCCCCCGGGTAACCGTATCGCTCGTCCCTATATGTGCAAGTCCCTGGAATGCGGCTCCTACCGCGGCTCCGACGACTCCTGCTTTGACGCCGTATTTGACGGCTTCGATCTTCGCTTCGGATTTGAATTCTTCGAGTATGGCGTCGAGTCCGAGCGCCTTCTCGTCGCCGCTTAGGTTTTTGGAAGCGAATGGCCACCGGCGCCTCATGATTTCTGCTTCCGGTGCATACGAAGAAACGAGGTTGAGCGTCAATTTCAGCGGATCGTCGAGGGCGTCAAGCGATTGGGCTCCTTGCCGTAGTACCTGCGTTTGGGTGACCGTTAGTTTTTCCATGAATTCCGCAAATGTATTGCCGCCAAGCACAAGGTCGGCCTGTTCGGTATGTCCGGCCAGATATGATTCGATATCAGCAAGTGCTTTGTTGGCGGTAAGATCGAGCGCGCTTCGCTCGCTTTCAATGGATTCGCGGTTTGTGTACTGTATCAAACCGATTCTTTTGGGTCCTGTTTCGCTGACTGCCTTGCGTGCGTGAAGATCGGCAATGGTAGCAAATGACGCCCGTAGTTCATCGTCGGACAGGTTTGCTTTGAGAGTATCGCCTTCGTAAAGGGAAGATTGCAGTGTCGCGATCATTTCGTCTGCCCTGCGTTGCTTGACTGCAAATTTTTCAAACCAGTTCCTGCGTTTCTGGGTTTCGGTAAACTGAGCGCCGCTTTCGCGTTCCCGTAGGTGTGTCATGTAATCTTTCTGCAATTGTCCGTATTCACGCCAGCCGGCGAACAATCCTCCTGCAAGCGCTCCTCCCGTGAGACTTCCCAGCGGCCCTGTGATAGAGGCGACTGCTTTAAATGGCGCGGTCTTGAGGAAGTTGACTGCCGAGAGCGCGATTGCAACTCCCGAGCCGATTGTCGCTTCGTTAAAGACCATAGGAACTAAGACATGCTGCTTATTGAGCCAGTCGGCGATTTCCCGGATCTGTCCGACGCCTTTTTCCACCGCAGTCGGCTCCAAGCTGGTAACTTCTCCCATGGCGCCCAGTCCTAGTCGTATTTGCATGGAGTTTATCGCTTCATCGATATTTGCGAGTCCTCCCTCATGGCTCATTTTGGTGCGTAGCGTTTCTGCTACCTCATACAGACTCGAACTATATAATTCTGCCTCAGCAAAAATATCCGGGCGTGTATTGTTTAGCGTCGCTTTGAAGAATTCTTTTGTTCGGGCATCAAATTCTGCTTTGTCCGCTATTTCGCCACTGGCGTATTGTTTGAGTAAGCTTTGTATCCCTTCTACCAACGGTTTGTGTTCTTCGCGTGCAGGGTCGAGAATCTCGAGTTTTTCTCCCAGTTGCTTACGGACGAACTGATCCGCCTGGTCAAAATCTCCTCCGAAGCGTGCGCGAACCGCTTTGGCTTCGCGCTCAAATGTCTCGAGACCTTTGATTTCTCCCGTAAGTCTCATGGTTCCGATTTCTTCCAGAGCGATATTTTGGATTGTGGTGCGCATGCCAACCTTATCTTTGAACCAGTCAACTGCCTTGGTCCCTATTCGGAGTATGAAATTGGAATCTGCCAATTTCGCATTGTATTTGTCCGTGGCTCTTCGTTCGGCTAATCTGATCGCGTCTTCCGCAAAGGGTGTTTCTGCTGCCTTGAGCATGTCGATGTAGTATTGGCGGGCTTTTTCATGGAAATAAATGCCGCCGATGCTTTGCTTCCATGTAGTGACCGCGAAATTTTCTATGTTCGCTACCGCGTCTTTGGTTTTTTCCCAGAGATTGCGTGTCGCCTGGGTCCGCTCCGCGGATTGCGGATGCGTAAGCTTCTGCATACTACGGTCGGCCAAATCCAGCGCCCGGGTTTCATAGGCTTTGAGCCCCACAATGGTAATGACATTGGGGTCTTCGGTCAGGGTTTCCAATATCTCGCGGGCGCCTTTGGCGGGAGTGGGTTCCTGCTGCACTGCCTCCGGCGTTGGAGCCTCCGGAGCATGTTGCTCTGGAGTCGCGGGAGCGGGAGTTTCGGGAGACAGGGCGGGTGATTCTGTCGGTTTGTCTTGACTTGTCGGGGTTTCCCCAGAGGCTGCCGGTTCCTGTGGTATTTGAGCCGGTGTTTCCTGTTTGATAGCCGGTGCGGCGGGAGCTTGCGGCTCCAGCGTGAGCATATCTTTCGTGATCATGTGAGTGGCGTTTTGTTCGTCTGACCATTGCAATCCCGAAATTTTATCCCAGGGTACTTCATCAAAGGCATTGAGATTTGTGAGCGGTTTATCGACGAGCTTGCCTTCCTCTCCTTTTTTGCGGCTGAGTTCTTTGACGAGAGGAACGATGCTTCCCACTCCGTCGTTGGAGCGTTTCTCTGCCGGTAATATGGTGATATAGGAAATATCCTTGCCTCCGATAAGCTGCGGCTGTGAAAGATAGATCGGCGTTTCTCCTACGATAATCGATTGCTGTTTGCCGATTTCAGGATTGTTTTGTGGTGGGATTGGTTCTGTCATGGTGATTAGTGTGTTTTTTGTTCGGTGACGCCGATATAGAGCCTATGGAAATCACTAAAAATCTGCGCGACCAAGATTTCCGGTTCTTTTACATAATTACTGATGAATTTTTGCACTTCCTCCGGTGCTGGATTGGTTTTTATGAGTTCGGCAAGCGCGGAGACCGCATCCGGATTGGTGGAGCTGACCATTTCTATAGTGCGGAGCGTGAGATACTGATTGAGTCTTTCGGTGAGTTCACGCTTGATGTCACTTCTGGTTGCATCGTCAAGGGGACTAGATGCAAATTTTTCGGCTATGAGCGAGTCGATAAAAGCATCGATAGCAGGAAGCGTAATGTCCATAGATCTACATTATGGTAGTAGTGGGGGGCTGTCAAGGACTGTACAACTATATAGAAATGATATGTTTTAAATCAAATAGACTTCATTTGGATTTCGCTTCGCAATGGGACGTGTTGCGAAGCTGATTTTTAGAGAGAATGATATAGTTTTTTTACTTGGTCTTCGAGCTTCCGGTCCACACCAGTTTCACATCTTGTTTTATCACCTTGTCCGCAAGTTCCTGAGCTTCCTTGTACTGACCTGCTTTGATAAGCTGTCGGACCGTCTCGATAGCCGGTTTGGCGACGCCGTCTTCGTAGTCCCGTAAATAAGGAACAATCACATGGGATATCTCCGAAAAGTTGTCATCTAAGTGTGGCAGTGTTTTGTATAATTCCTCGAGACTCATGCCGGGCTTGAGTCGTTCGAGAATCATCTGCGCCAATGTTTGCGCACGCTCCTCACTCATCTCCTCTGCTTCGACTTTTTGTTTGATAAGGTCGACAATATCGGCCTCTATTTGCTCTCTGATGTCATCGGGGGACATATCTCTAGTATCACGTATAAGTAGACAGGGATCAAGAGGGGAGGAGTGGGAAATGGTCAGGCTGCAAGGAATTTATCGTCGTTTTGGGAAGGATAAGGGAATATCATGCCTTTTGTTTTGGAAAGCGCATTGATTTGCGTGCTATTGTCTATTTGTTTTACAAGCGCCTCCAGAGCTTCGGGCACTGCTCCGTAGACAAAACGGCGTAAGGTGGTAAGGTCCAGATGATCCCAGGTGGGAATTTCAAAAAGCAGCTGCGGTTGTAAATTCGGATCTTTTTGGATATAGCATCGAAGCGGCTCCGTTTTGTCGTAGAGTTCGGTGCCTCCGTTTTGGATCGAAACTCCTCCTGCCGCCATGGTGATGTCTCGTTCTCCATGCGTTTTGATGACGTTCATGATATCCGACATGTCATAGGGTCTCATTTTTCCCGCGACGCGCACGAGTACTGTCGCAGGGTGTGCCGACGGATCGGTAATGTCGATTCCGGTGAGAGCGGTACATATTTCAAAGTTTTTTCCTGATTGTGACAGTGCCCCATTTTCCTGATCCGAAAGCCAATGATCTAAACTAATGGGTTTTTCCAGGACTTTCGGGATATCGTCCGGGGCATCGGCGTTATAACTTACCTGTACCGTGTCGGAATACAATCGTATGGTGCGACCTGGTCTCGTACTCACGTCTCCCAATAGACCCTCGCATGCTGTGTTGTTGACCGCTCCCTGGACAAGAAGTCCGGTTACGTCCTGCAAGGCTTTTTCCTTTGCGACTTCAAAGGGCCACTCGGACGGTGAGCTGTTGACCGGCTTGTGAATGACAGTTTCCGTAAATCCGGGTGTCACTTGATGTACGCGATCAGGCGTGAGGAGGGATCGAAACGCCATTATGCGTTCTTTTGAAGATGTCACAACATCAAGATAAATTGGTCGCTCGTTTTTGAGTGCCATGTGTATAAATATAATGAACGGAAACGAGCAGGGTAAACAAAAAACTCACGATAAATGATTTTTGTTGATCGTGAATTTACCCTTTCTTTATACATGAGAGCATCGGTTGCCGGTCAACTGAGGAAAAATGAGAGAATCTATATCAAAGTACGGCAATATTTTGTATAATGGCGATTCTTATGACGATTATAGAGTTGACACTCAGTACACCAGAACCGGTTGGCAGGACTATCACCTCTGGTCGGTTGAGGACGCTTGCAGAAACGGCATGGGCACGAGAATTGGCGCCGGGCACGCGGCGGGAAAATGTCACCGATGACCGGTGGAATCATCAAAGCCATAGCTGGTGGCTTACAGTCCGACGTGACGGTATCGGCGTTTTGGAAATCAAACCGGAATGGCAACACGCCGAAATTCATGTGGTACATCATCGTCGGCCTCAACGATTGCGCGGGGTTATTTACACGCTGGATAAGCCGCAAGTCCAGCTACTCGCTGGATCTCAGATTATGGATGAAGAGGGTCGTAAAGAAACGATGCTGTTTAAATTGATCTGTTGCACCGACGGCAAAACACTTCCGTTTTGAAGCAGAGTCGCATAAATTCCCAATGGAAATATTCATACTAATCCGGTAGGATACATACCATGCTTCCCTATACCAAAACAGTCTTACCAAATGGGCTTCGTTTGATCCTTGTTCCCATGGAAGGAGTCAACAGTGTGGCTACCTCCGTTATGGTCGGCGTAGGGAGTCGTTATGAAACAGCACACATCAATGGTATTTCTCATTTTTTGGAGCACATGGTGTTTAAGGGGACGGATAAATATCCGACGACAGACGACGTCAACACGATCGAACGTGCAGGGGGTCTTCAGAATGCCTATACCGATATAGACATTACCAATTACCATAACAAAGTCCTGAGTGAGGATTGGTTGCTTGCTTTGGATATCAATAAGGAGTTGGCGATACATCCCAAGCTGCCGGAGGAGTGGGTGGATCGCGAGCGCGATGTCATTTTGGAAGAAATGAAGCGCTATGAGGATGAGCCGGCAAACAAAGTAGAAGAAGTCTATCACGGTTTGCTTTATCCCAACACAAAGCTTGGTATGCGCATCATCGGAGAGGAAGCGAGCTTGCGTTCGGTGGGAGCCAAAGAGCTGCGAGGATATCATGATTCCTGGTATGCGCCAGAGCGCATGGTCATTATGCTTGCAGGTAGATTGGCAGAGCATAGTAGTAAGATAGCGGAACAGGTAGAGGCGTGGTTTGCTCCCCTCCAGAAGAAAAAAACCGGAGATATCGATGTGGTTACTCCTATGCAAAAGGAGCCGCAGCTTGCCGTGGTCACGAAGCGGGAGGCGGCACAGGCGCATATGATTATCGGGCTTCGGGCATTTGAGCGCAGTAGCGAGGACCGGTTTGCCTGGAATTTATTTAACCTTATCATGGGGGTGTCGTTTACCAGCAGGCTGTTCAAAGAAATCCGGGAGAAACGCGGACTTTGTTACCACGTGCGTAGCGGAAGTTCTTCGTATCACGATGTCGGAAGCTGGGATATCTATGCGGGCGTGGCAACAGACAAGGTGGAAGAAGCAACCAAAGCAATTATGGAAGAGCTTGCCAAAGCAAAAGCCAAAGGTATCACGGAAGATGAGCTTGCTGTGGCCCGTAAGCGTCTCAAAACTATGCTTGCGTTTAGAAGTGAAGACCCTGAATTCTGGACCGAATGGTACGGGCGAGCTGAACTTTTTGGTATGCCGCTCATGACACTTGAAGACTATATCAAAAAGATAGATATTGTAACAAAAGAAGACATTAATGCCTTGATTATCAAGTACTTTAGAACCGAGCGCCTGAATATGTCGCTTGTGTGGAGTAAGCCTCGTGACGAGAATCTTCTGAATTTGCTTCACCTATAATTGATTTCTTGATTATTTCTGCTCGCGGTGGAGGCGGGAGGCGGTCTCTGCGAGCATGGTGTGCCACTTGGCGATAGCATGAAAAATCAGTCCCTCTACGTGTAGCTCTGCTTGTTCGACGAAATCTAGTTCCCGACCTGCCTGAGCCGCAAAGGCATCATTTAACGACGCGATTGAACGTGCTTGGCGAGCAAGCCGGTATTGTGCTGCTATCGGATCAACATTGGTTTCGTCTGCGGGGCGTCTCCTGGTGTGCATCATGAGAACGGTATTATAGTGCATGCGAGTAATATGTTGCAATAATAAGAACTATAGGTTATAATTTGTCCTTCGTTATGCCCGTATATGCAACCTACTATAATCGGATTACTCGGTAAACCGTTGGCGGGGAAAGACACTGTTGCCCGTGCACTTGCAGACTCGCTTCCGAATCTCGCTACAATTTCCATGGGAGAGGTAGTGCGGGAGGTGAAAGCAGTGGGACCTGCTCACCGTTTTTGGAATGAATTACATGATTCTATAGGTATAGCCGATGCTGGCGGTATCGCTCCGGACGGACCTATTTTCGAATGTCTGACCAAGCTTATCACCGAGCAGTTTGACAAGGGCGCGGAAACAGTTGTTTGGGTTGCCGGCCCGAGAAGTGAGCAGCAGCTAGACTGGTTGGATTCGTGGACAAAAGATTGCGGATATCAAGAACAATTCGTGTATATCGATGTCCCGGATGAAATGGTGTATGAGCGGGTTAGTGAGCGCGCTGCACACATGAGAGAAGATGACAAGGTGGTTCCCTATAGACTTGCCGAGTTTGAACGGATTACCAAGCCAGTTATAGATCGGCTTCGGGAGCAGGGGAGAATCCGCGAGATAAGTGGCTTGGGTGGGAGAGAAGCCGTGGGTTCGCGTGCTGTGGAGATATTTATGCCCGTACAAAAAGAACACGAGCCTACATTACCCACGATGGCGCGACGATAATCGGCACGTTTGTATATTAGCGTGAGGAGGATTTCTGTTTGGACGCAGACCGCGCTAAGCGCTTAAGGCGAATTTTGATGTCATCGACTTCGTTAGTTATGAGTTCCAGTTCTTTGGATAGTGTTGACTTCTGTATATGCCGCGCTTCTTCCATTTCTTCACGCACTTCCTCAAAGCCACTGATGACGACCCCGATAAACAAATTTAGGATAATCATGGTTCCCACAACGATAAAACTGACGTAGTAAAGCGTCGAGATAAGTGAATATGACTGCAGGGAGTAGATTTCTACCCAGCCCTCTAATGTGACGATCTCAAAAAGGGTGATAAGCGAGCGCCCCAAGTCGCCGAAGTGCGCAGGATCAGAATCACCGAATTCTACGTTTCCTATGACAGCATAGATATAGAATTGTATAAAAAGGAGAAGTCCCACATACCCGATAGACGGAATGCTTTTGATGAGTGCACCTACGAGGAGTTGAAGGCGGGGAAGCGCGGAAAATACTCGAAAGATCCGCAATATGCGCACGAGTCGCAAGACCGAGGCGTACGCGCCTCCGAATGGCAGATAAAAAAGACTGGTGACGGCAAAGTCAAATGTATTCCATTTCGAGCGGAAAAATCTCCAGGGTTTATTGCCCAGAGCCAATATCCGCAGCGTAATTTCCACGGTGAAGATGATTTGGATGATTGTGTCCAGGGTGGCAAACAGTGGATGGAATCGATTGGAAAGATTAGGATACGTTTCTAGTCCTACAGCAAGCGAAGCGACAAGGATAACTCCCATGATGAAGGGGGCAAACAGACGATGTTGCGTGATCGTGCGTCCTATTGCATTCATGAATATGGATTATAGAAGAATATTTTTTGGTGGGCAACGATTACTACGCTTTTATCTGGTCCGCCTGGGTTTTTGGGCTTCGAGCAGCGTGTGGCGTTCGGTATGAGTTGCCGCATTGCCGAACTGGGTACGGGATCTCCGTTCATATTGCTCCGCTTCTTCGTGCCGGCCCATTTTAGCAAATATCTCCGCTAACCGGTGATAGACGGCAGACAGATCCCACGCGAGCTGCGTCATTTTTTCCTCTGTTTGTTGGTGATCTAATATGACCTCAATGGGTTTTGTTGCCATACACGTATTGTATCGTATGTGTCACGCAGTGTATTGTTTTTTCTCTGAGGCCAAAGGAATTGGCCGCACGGAAAAAACGGGGAGACGAGTGAAAAGCGCTTGCAATTGTAGACACTGCATATTATGTGTGTGATCGAGAAGCAGAAGTCAGGTATTTGAACCTGAATGGGTATTATAACAAAGAGGAAAATACTTGTTGCAAAGAATTATACTATAGGTTATAATTAAATTTAGTGAAGCCGATCCTCCTTGCAATCATAGGCAAACCCCTTGCCGGCAAAGATACCCAGGCAGATTTACTTGTCGCAGCTCACCCCGAGGCGGTCAAAATATCTACAGGGCACATTATGCGTGCGGTGCGTGAGGAAGGCGAAACCCATAGATTTTGGCCTCTTATCGGGCCGTATATCCCCATGATGGAGCAGGGGCTTAAGCTACCGGATGAACCTACAATTGCGATGCTAGGAGAAGTGATACAAGAGCAGCTTACTGAGGGGAAGCGACTGCTGGTTGTTGCCGGTTCTCCCAGGGGTACGGAACAGCTCGAAGGGTTTGAGCGTATCGCAAGCACAACCGGCGCCAAGCTGGTGCTCGTTCATATGGATGCGACCGATGAAGAAACCTACAAAAGAAGTGCTGCCCGCAACGAGGGAAGGGTAGACGACACACCCCAGGTTCATAAGGTACGGCTTACGGAGTACGAAGAGTATGTCGGGCCTATGGTGGATAAACTCGCCCGCGAAAACAGGCTTATTTGGGTCAACGGTATGCAGCCGGTTGAGGGGGTATTTCGGCAGTTAGAGCAACAGTTACGTCAGCACATGCTCGACCCTGAAATCGCCCCGGAAATTACCTTGCCCGCCATGGCCCGCCGTTAATATACAGGGCTTCTAGTCCTACATTGAATGGATAATCGTCACTTCACCGTACCCTTTGGAGTCGGGGGAGTAGTCGATGAGGAATGGTTTTGTGTTCTTTGCGCGTAGGGAATCCACTTCTTTCCGCTTCTTCTACTGTTGCCATACGGAGGCCATGTTTTTCGAAATAAGCCGCGAGCGCGGGTCTCACGCTCTCTCGGTCAACGACATGGGTCATGATATTGCTGATGTCTGCAATGTGCACGTGTCCATTGGGCTCAACGACGATAATTTGATTACCTAAGACAACTTCATGGGTCACAAAGCAATGATACCACTAGAGAAGTTTCACCTGTGTTTTGAGAATTGCTCGTATTTATTATGGTGCGGTCGTCGTTTTGGCAGAGTCGTCGGTTGATTGAGTGAAGATAGGAGTTCTCGTATGCTACCCACTCGGGCGCCACGGCTTACCGACATAAGGGCCGCGAAGTCTTTGGCTGCTGCCCGCGTGCCATGCTCTACAGTCCAGCCGATGCCCTCGTGGCCGAACATGCGGGAAAGGTCGATAGCAATATTGCGCTCATATGTGCCTTCCGACTCAAGAACCCCGCGTTTCCGGACGTCTACCGATCGTTTTTTCCACCCACCACGCCCGTCTGCTACCATGATTTCCCGTTTTGGCATTGTGATTGAGTTCACGATACCTCTGTGTAAATACTTTTTTCAAGATATTTTTTTTGAATTCCATATCTGATATACTCATGAGTCCTATGATCGAAAAAACCGTTGTTCTCATTAAGCCGGACGGCATGGAAAAACACGTCGTCGGTGAAATCATTACCCGTTTTGAGAAGGCTGGATTGAGACTGGCAGCGCTTAAGTTAGTTCAGCTCACTCAGCCTATCCTCGATACGTGGTACGCACACCACAAAGACAAGCCGTTTTTTCCTGAATTGTCGAAACAAATGATGTCTACTCCCGTTGTTGCGATAGTGCTGGAAGGCGACGGGGTGATCCAGAAGGTATTTGATATTTGCGGTCCGACTGACCCGGCGGAAGCTGCTCCAGGCACGATTCGACGGGATTTCGGAGTGGATAAGCCGCACAATGTGGTTCACCGGTCTGATTCCGCCGAGGCCGCAGCCAAAGAAATCAGCCTGTTGTTTGGGTCCAGTGACATATATTAGGGTGCATATTTGAAAGTCATGCACCTGTGCGATACAATACAGTTTCTATGGCAGGTATAGGTATTCTTAAAGAAGCGGGGCTTAGATTGCTTGGGGTCAGACCAACCCAACAGGAAGATCTCATGCATTACGTCCCACAAGCCCTAATGCAAAACGGTGGCGTGCCGCCTCTAAAACCGGAAGAGAAGCCGCGTCGGAAATCAGCAAGAGCTATCCGCCGGGAACTCGAAGCAGCGGCAAAAGCCTCATTTACCTCAGGTCGTACTACCAGGCGTTGAGTGGATTATCGTTCCCCATGCATCGATCGGTGAAACGTCACTTTTTGGCCTTTTGACGGCGTATTTAGTATAATTCCCTTTTCTTTGGGAGAATATATGACGCTAAAGGAAGCTGAGGGATTTCTATTACATCCAAGGTCACGGCATAGCAGACCGATTTCCGTGATGTTTACGCGGGAAAACGGTCTTGCTGATCTGACTATTACCGCTGACGGAGAACAGCTATTTTCCGGGCGGGTATTAGGGGCGTTTGCCGGAATTCTAAAAACGGTGGCGGAAATGGAAGAAGCCGCACGTGTGGCAAAAGGTGACAATGACATGATGAAGTACTTCGGCTGCATGTTTATCGCCCGTACCGGACGAACTCAGATAGCGAGCCGCCTAAACATTCCTGAGTTGGCTGAGTACGATTAGCAATTTTCCATGTATACCCCTGAACACAAAAAACGCGTTGGCGGTCGTATGTATTATTCCCAAGTGGGGCTGGCTCAGGAGCAGGACGGGTATGTGTCGGTTTCCCTTATCGCGCTTATCCATGAGCCGAAGATCGTGACCCGTTCCATGCGGCTACGCATTCCCATGCATCGGTATATTCATTTTTTGGAGGCACTTCAGGCGCAAACGCATGCGCGGTTTTCTTTAGGAAGGAGCGAATATTTCCGAAAAACCAGATATCTGCGTACAGTGATGCACTGGGGAGTATAGGCAGGCGATTATGTACGGGTTATTTAGCCGAGCGCGTGTAAAACGATTCGGAATGTTTCGAAGAGACCATAGACGCCGAGTCCGATAAAAGCAAGAGCCCCCAAAAACGAAACCACTTCGTTCTTCACGACGATAATTGTTTTTTTGGGAGAGAGGAAGAGCGCGATATTGAGTAACGTGTGTGAAGCGATGACACCTATGGCGAATCCATATACGTTGACGACCGTAAACAATGGTACATAGCCAGCAAAATCATCCAGTCCCAAGATAAAGGGTACACTTGCAGAAAATATGAGGAGCTGCGGCCAGGGCAAGCTGGATTTTCCTTTCATGGCACTTCCTAAGTCTGGCATGACTCTGCGGAGGAGCGGATCGATGATTTTTTTGACCCGATCAAGGAGTCCATGCATAAGGTAAAACAGAATGCGCTTCATCCCTCCCTGGCCCTGCCAGTTCGCAAAATGCTCCAGCGATCCGTGCGCAAGCTCAAAGAGAACCAAAGAGGCGATAAATACCATAAGTGCGAGCAGAAGGTCGACGTGTTTGAGTGTGACCCATAGGCCGATAATGGCAATAGTGCCGATTGTATTGCCGGCAGCGGTGCCGATTTCAAGAGCGATGCGATTGCGCCAGCCTGGATTGGCCGCCATCATTCTGCCGATAAATATGGCGAAGTCGATACTGGTTTTAAGATATATGGTCGAGCCGACGAGGATGTCTACCCAGCGGATTTCGAGGTGGATTTTTTCCGATGAAGGGATGAGGTTAAATATAACGATTGCCCCGTGCAGTAGCCCTAGGAATCCCGCCATAACTACTCCGGTCAAGGCAATAGGGATAAACTGGGAAAGAGCGGATGAGCGGTCGATTTTTTCCAAAAGTCTGTTCATGAAGATATATTGTAACAAATAAGACGTGCGAATACTTACGACTATGTGACAAAAGTACTGAGAAATTCCATGCTCGGATACCCATAGCTAGTCACTGGAGTTCCGGAAGCGCGATACAACGTCCATGGGCCGTTATGACGTTGTATGCGATCGAAAAAAGGAGAGAATGCTTGTGTGTTTGGGATCCGTATTCGTATGTCTCTTCCGGCATCGTGGGCAACCGCGGTCGCAACTTGTATAGCACCTCGCAAGACTTGCGCATCGTGATTTGAAATCCTGTCTGAGTTATGCGTTGCACGAAGCCATAATTGCCACCCATTCCCTTCGTTCGGAAGTTCAATGGTGTGCTCTTGTGTCGTTTGCAGGGTAAATTTCGTGTGATTATACCGTTTGACCCCATGAGTCCGGGAGAACTCCCGTCTGCCGGTGAGCAGCGTCCAGAGAGGGGACTTAAGGAGGTTTTCTGCTTTGAGCGTGGGGTTCTGTACGAGGTGTTCGATGATATCCAGTCTTCCTGTGAGAGACCATTCTGTCGTATCAGGTCGTATCAGATCAAATCCCAAGGTGGGAGCGCGTTTACTGCCAGCAAGTGACGTTCGGCCGGTGATAAATCCTATCGGAGTATCAGGATGATAACAGTTAAATGCTTCTATCCAGCCGGCCAGTTGCGCTGCCGAATTGGGGAGATCCTGAGGAAGCTGCCGTACGGCTTCTGGCGGCCGGGGAGGGATATGAAGATCCAGCATCCTCGTATAAGGATGCGCTTTGCGTTTCCTCGCATACGCCCGTAATGTATCGCGCTCAAGTATTTGTGGAGTGGGATCTTTGCCTGCAGCTCTCAAATGGGCAATTGTGTCTTCATAGCCTGTCTCTACGCATTCGATATTTGACGTGATACGTCTCGGATCCGTGAGACGAAATAGTCCGACATCGAACCAAGGACTTACATGAGTGTTGTTCCACCAATGTGGGCGAAGTTCCGAAGCGACACCTTCCAAACGTGAACACGTTTCTGCAAACGATTCAGTCGGCGCATGTACGCGGCGGAAGTGTTCGATAATCTGAGACATATTGATATAGTAAGATGCATATTATACAACAAAGCACTCCTCAACGAGTGCTTTGTAAGGGCAAGAATCGTATATTCATTATCGGTGAGGCCGACGTGCGACGTCTCTTCGAGCTTCTCTTCCCGCTGCGTGTTTTGATAATCCTTCCAGAGTACGTATAACTGATTGATCTTCGGATCCACTGGTTGCTTTCGTGCCTTTTCCAAGAAAGCTTTGCGGTTCGGCAGGTTTCACTGGTTCGATAATTGTTGCAGATTTGACTTCTTTGCGAAATAACCCTGACATGACTTATCACCTCCCTTTTTGAAACGAGAATTCAAAGTATAGAAAGAACATATGATGCCGTCAATATGCATTTATGATGTATGGTAGGTTACAAAAATCTGCAAAAAATCTTGGCGTATTGCTTCGCTATGGATACAGAAAAGGGAGTGGGGTGGGAAGAGTTATTTACTGCGTGACCGGCGCGTCGATGATTTTGGTAGACCGAAGGATCGGGAGTAATATTTCGAACGGCAGGCCGATGACGTTGGTATACGAGCCGTCGATTTTGGTCACTAAATCCCATGGCGTTTCGTTGAGGGCATAGCCTGCTGCGAATCTCGTGAAGTCATATCGGTTGACATAGTTTTCGAGTTCGGTGCCGGTAAGTTTGCGAAGCGTGACTTTGGTGGTCACCGTTTTGGTCCAGGTTTTTTTTACCTTGCCTTTGTCCATATGGACGATGTGGGCAACTGTCGTAAATACATGCGTTTTCCCCATGAGTTCTTTGAGTATTTTGGTCGCATCCTCGCGGTCGAGTGCTTTGCCATACATTTTTTTGCCGACGATAGCCATGCTGTCTGCCGCGATGACGATGACCTCACGGTCTTCCGGGATCATATAAACGCGGGGGTTATTGACGACTTCATTGGCTTTGGCAATTGCACGTTTCTGGATTGTCTTGAGAGGATTCGCGTCGGTAATTTTGTCTTCATCGAGTCGCGTGACAGCCACACGAAAACGTAGCCCTAGTTTTTCGAGTAATGTCCGGCGTCCTATGGATTGTGAGGCAAGGACGACGTCCGGAGCAAGGATAATATCTTCCTGATTTTTCGAGGAGAACGATAATTTCATTAGTTCGTATTATATCCTGAATGCGGTGATATTGAAAGAAGGAGATTACGCGGTAACGGAGGCACGCCTGCGAGAGCGGGGTCGGCGGGACAGTACGTCTTGGCCCCAGTTCCGGATGCCGCGCTGTGCCGCCTTTCGAAATACTGCATCAGGATCATGAGCATCTGAGGCCTCAGTTGCTGCCTGATTAAAAATTTGTTGCATGCGCCGGTAGTAAGTGCGATATCCGATTTCTTTTTTCCGGCTCCCTTGACTGACAACGATTTTAGGGAGTGATGCTGTCATATATGTATTATATCGTACTGAATCAAGTTTTGGCGCAGCATATAGTTGGTATATGGAGTATACTTCCTCATATGGGCGCAGAAGACGGATTTGACAGGGCAATCGACAAATTAAAACAAGCAGTCAACATCCTGCTGCCTGATCCGATCAAGCACACTTCTGGGAAGGCACAAGGAACCGGCGAAATATCACCTATAAAGCCACTTAGGTTTAAGCACGATCGGCGACCTCTCGCTACGCTAAACATAGATCAAATTATCGTTGCAGCAAAAAAACGGGGTCACACTATTTCTTCTGCCCAGGCATTGATGGTGCAAAAAGAGGCAAGGGGAAGAATCGTGGACAACATCGACGACGTGTTGTCCGGTATGGGAGCTTCGTAGCATCGCCTGACGCGACGTGTTACCCGCGATGATTTTTGTCGGAGTGGAGAGATTCGAACTCTCGATCTCACGGTCCCGAACCGTGCGCATTACCAACTGTGCTACACCCCGTAGTCATGGTATTGTAGCATAAATTTGCGGTAGAATAGGGGAGCTGTCCCCCGTAGCCCTGCTCGCCAGTGCCACAGGGCCCTTGTAGCTCAATGGATAGAGCAGACCCGTCCTAAGGGTAAGATGGGGGTTCGATTCCCTCCAGGGGCACAGGCGTTGGCAGGCGGGTCAATGGACAGTCGCCTCATCGGCGACCCGCCGGAGAGGCGGGAGCAGTGAGGCCCGTCCTAATGGCAAGATGAGGGTTCGATTCCTTCTGGGGGCACTCGTTACGTATGGAAACAGAAACAACACATCAACACGGAGGCCAACGGGCATATTACCGGCGTCTTATTAAGCTTGCGCCTATGATTACACGCCGGGCCGTACGGAGTGAAAATCTTGCCTTTCATACAATTCGCGCATTGGATAAGACAGAGCAATTCTTTATAGATTATTACGAAACGCCGGTTATTCGTATTGCGGAGCATCTGGAGGATTGGTGGAACGGACCCCGGAATATTTTTTGGTATATCCGCCTTCCGTAACGTGTAGCCGCGTATACGGCTTGTTTGGAATATGTAAATAACCTATAATTCTTCGTCTTATGACAAAGCCCCCCGAGTTTCCCGAAGTCACTTACGGCAATACGGCACAAACAACCCGAGTCATCAAGGGTTGGATTTCACTACGGAATCCTCGTCAATTTGAACGTGCCCGTACGATTTGCGAAATGTTTTGTCCGCATATGAAAGCGGGAGGGGATATAGAATGTTCCGGGATCGGATCGGCGGGAAATGCGCATATCCAGGTGAGGAGAAGCGAGCGAAGACAAAAATGGCTTCGGTTTCGCGTGGCTCGAGCCTTTGACGCGCCATGCAAAGTCACCTATGACGACATAGCGAAGAAACGAAGGAAGTGATATGACGACAGAAATACTGACGATGAAATCATGGTGGGTACTGAAATTCATCAAGCAGCGCGTCGTACAGGACGGGGAGGTATTGACCTTTGGTACGCGAATGCGGCATCCATTGGTCGGCAGGCGAATTATTGAAATGAAATTTACCGTGGGAAGCTCACGGCATATGACCGTCGTAGAAGTTGATCCACGGCCGATCCTTCCGGTGCAACACATCATCCTTACTGATAGCGAGCCTAAATTTGTTTTACCGGGTGCGTTGTCTATATCGCATGTGCCTTACCGAACACTGAATAAATCTGCGCGCGGGTAACAGTGTAAGAGGTTACATCGAGACTTTTCGGAGGATACTTCCCAAGAATTCGCGCGAGACGTTGATCGGTTCTTCTGAGGTTACATTGCGACCTACGTAGATTACGAATTCTTCATAATTAGCACCAATTCCTAGAGCTGAACGATGATCCTGTTCGCGCCGGATTGGCGAATAATCACCCATAAATCCACGAACACAGATATCGACGACCCGCTCAATCTGGTCGGCAGTTGCCTGAGGGAAATATGTCGCCATATGTCGTGCGGCTAACCGTTTGCGTTCACGTTCACGTATTGGCATAAGAAATGGTACTAGAGTGAGAGCAATGTGTCTGCTTTTTGTTTATGAATGATCGTTTGTGCTATCGCAATTGCGTACCAAAGCAGCCTCGCCTTTTTATACTCCTGGTCTACTTCTTCATGAAATGCCCGCGGTACACCAAGCCTGTCATTGTGGGTTTTTTGGTGCCAGACGATTTTGATTGCTACATGTCCTGCCGGTACGATCGGATGATGTTCGAATCCGAGTGCCGTAGGGCGTTGCCCTGCGCGAGCTAAACAGCGGACACTGAGCGCTTCCCAGCGTCGCTTGCGTGCAGTGTGTTCTATAGCTAGTGCTCTGGCGACAGGTACGTGGACAATGCCCGTCTCTCCACAGATGAGTGCGCGTTCAACTGCCATATTGTCGGGTTATACCATGTTTTGAGCGTACGGACAAGATATTTGATACTTGTGGTCGCGTGTATTACCGGAGATTCACGAGGTAGAGATTGTTGACTGCCGATGCCGCACTATTGAGGTTTGTGAGTATGACCAATTTGCCGCCGGAAGCCCACGGAACGGCAAACGCATCCCAAAAAGGTCCTGCATACGCCGTACGCTTGTTCATACCGTCATAATCCATGATTTCTACCTTGTCTTTCGTCACTACGACAAGATGCCGCGAGGTAGGAAGCCAATGCAGCACGCTTGTCACGTCAAAATTGACTGCAGGAGTATTTTTGCCTATAGGAGTAGGTGGGAGGGGGGCAAGTGTGCCCGATTTGAAGATGAGATAGTTTTTATCCTCTTTGATGTCATAGACGTAGATTGTGCCGGGCTCCAGTGTGCGGGATTCTTCCGTGGGATTGGCTCCGATTAATTGGGGAGTAATAATTTGCGGAAGTATGGCAGATCCGGTAGCTTCATAGAGGATTTTGGTTTCGTCGGGCGAAAGGGACAGGAGTTTGGCGGATGTGCTGGCCATATCGGTAAACGCTTTCGGAACAGTGACGAGTTGTTCTTTTATTCTTTGGTCTTTGATCTTTTGCCACTCACTTTGTATGAGTTTGATATTGCTCACTGCTTGCGGTGATTCCGTTATCTGGTCTGCCGGCAGGACGTAGTTTGCCGTCGGGGAGATCGTTGCGAGAATTTCCTTGCTGTCTGCTGACCAGGTGAGGGTTGCCTTGGAAAAATTGATGCCACCTGTCTGAGCAGGCAGGGATCTGGCTATTTGACGGGCGTCACGGTTTAGCCCAAGCGGCTTATCGACGATATCAAGGATCCATACTCCCGGCTTTGTAGTTGTGAGGGCTGCAGATGCTGTTGCGGGTGTAGTGTTGGGTACGATAAATGCGAGTTTTGCCCCGTCTGGCGAGAGGGACGGGTTGACGACCCCGCTTGCGGTCAATGCGGTGAGGCTCGGATTAATAGGAAGCAACAGTGCGTCTGCTTTGGCGACGACTTCTCCTTGGACTTTCATGCGCTTGTGCCATGACTGGAATCCGTCTTTTGAGATCGTAACGTTATACCAACCCGGTGGCAGAGTAAGAGTCGCCTGTGTGGCGGTTTTTACCTTGTCATCGATGATAATTTGTGCGCCCGAGGGATCGGATTGGAGCACGATGAGCCCTGTTGGCTTCACTGATCCGTCTGTGTGTAACCGATATCCACGGCCATACGCAATAATCGCCGCTGCGACACCAAGAATGATGCTAAAGGTAACAAAAGGTATCAGGAATGATCGGATTTTTGCTGTCATATGCGTTTGAGGGTGGAGCCGCCTCATAGTATACAGCACATTATGATAGAATGCCATTATGTTCAGTTTCACGAAGCGTCTCGGCATTGATCTCGGTACGGCAAATTCCGTAGTTTGGCTGGCTGGCGTGGGAGTGGTACTTAACGAGCCGACGGTAGTAGCTGTAACCACCGATGACGGTAGAGTGGTGGCAGTAGGCAATGAAGCGAAAGAAATGTTGGGAAGAACCCCGGGGAATATTATGGCGAGCCGGCCGATGCGGGACGGTGTGATCGCTGATTATCGGATAACGGAAGCCATGCTTTCCCATTTTATCGATCGGGCGGTCGGTCGAAACCGTATTTTCAAACCGGAGGTAATGATCTGTGTGCCGACAGGTGCGAGCCAGGTGGAGCGCCGCGCGGTGATAGACGCCACGCTTGCCGCAGGAGCCAGGGTCGCGTATCTTATCGAGGAGCCGTTGGCGGCCGCTATAGGAGCCAAAGTTCCCATTGCACAGGCCAGTGGCCATATGATTGTGGATATGGGGGGAGGGAGTACGGAGGCCGCAGTAATTTCCTTGGGCGGCGTTGTGGTACACAAAAGCGCTCGGGTGGCAGGGAACAAAATAGACGAAGCGATCGCAAACTACGTCAAAAAAAACTTCAACCTCATTATCGGTGAACGTATGGCCGAAACAATCAAAATAACCATTGGGGATGCGATTGCCGGTACGGCCATTCCAGCAAAGGCGGGAATCAGTTCTGGTAGCGATACCAAAAACCAAGATCGGTCTCCGGCGAAACCAGGGGTAACAAAAGAGGGAGAAGCTATGGAGGTTCGTGGCCGCGATGCGATCACTGGTTTGCCCCGCATTATCAATCTCACCCGCGCGGAGGTGACACAGGCGATAACACCTGTGCTTCATTTGGTCATCACCGCGATAAAAAGCGTATTGGAGGAAACGCCGCCGGAGCTTGCTGCAGATATAATCGATAAAGGTATTGTCATGGCAGGCGGGACGAGTTTGCTTAGGAACTTCGATAAGTTGGTGACCAAAATGACTGGCGTACCTGCTCATATTGCCGATGAACCGCTTCTGTGTGTCGTGCGGGGAACAGGTGTGGCTATAGAGAATATTGAATTATACAAGCGAAGCATCAGCAAAAAGTAAGTCGTCTCACGGTAGCAAGCCGGAGAGTGGAAAACGCCTCTAGCTGTCTCGGCAGCCACCGCCGAAGAGGCAGGTTATTTATAAATGCCTTATAGTAAATACAGATAGATAGAAATAATTGGAAAATCGGTGAATATGCGGAAAATACGTATTTTTATAAATGTAGCTTATAATAATTTATCTGCTATCGAGAATTTCGCACGGGCTTCAAGAGAGAATCAGCTATATTTTATTGTGTTCAATGTTGGTGATTTGTGAAAAGTTTAAAAAGAAATAAACACATTTAAAAATATATTATGAGTCTTAGTAGTCAAAAAATACTTCAAGTTAAGATAACCACAGCTTCAAAAAAATTAATCCTAGAGGAAATAAAAAAGTACCTCATTCAATCCGTTCGCGTCTCATCATCCGGTACTTCCCGTAAGGTCCGACCATTTATTATTACGACGCCGAATCCGGAACAAATCGTTTTTGCTCAGTCGCATAGTGATTTTCGAAATATACTTAATCGGGCCGATGTGGCGCTCCCTGACGGAATCGGATTGCTTCTTGCCAGCAGGATTTTATCCGGCAAAGTACTGGGAGCTCCGGGTGTGCAAATTTCCCAGCGGGTGGCCGGTGTTGATTTTATGAATGAACTCGTCACCTTGGCAGAGCTTCAGCGCGTCAGTATAGGACTTATAGGCGGTTACAACGGTTTAGCAGTCAAAGCGTTAGATTGCTTACAGGCATCACACCCGAAGCTATCGGGGTGGGCCATGGACGGGCCGGAGTTAGTCGGAGAAGATTTTGACTCCATACAATGGCCGGGTGATCAATACTGGGTAAATCTGGCAAAAAAAATTCGGGAAACCCATACGCATATCGTCTTTGTGGGGCTTGGCGCCCCAAAGCAGGAATATGTGACTATGCGATTGAGTGATAAAATGAATTTTCCGGTCATATATATGAGTGTCGGAGGATCGTTTGATGTGATAGCTGGTAGACTTCGTCGTGCACCGATTTGGATTAGATCGATAGGGTTTGAGTGGTTTTGGCGATTACTTCAGGAGCCATGGCGTTGGCGCCGACAGCGAGCCTTGCTGCAATTTATGGTATTGATGTTAAAAAACATCGCCCTGTCGCGTTAAATAGATTCAAAGCCAGGCTTTGATGTAGAGGGGAGGGGTATGGCTCAAGATATAGAAATTGAAGTACAAATGAGAATAAAGAGGAGGATACGCGTTCCCTTGATTGCGGGATTTGCACTGGTGCAACAAGCCGGACGCATGAGTCGTATATTTGATATCGGAAAAGCAAGAGCGATAGATATGTATGAAGCAGGAGTAGCGCTCTTGGGGCGTAATCAGGAAGTGCTTGTAGAAGATGCCAAGGGACGAAAGGTGTTTCGACGACGCAATCGTTAGCGTTAAGCACAAATTATGATATGTATTTCAGATAGCTGATATTGTTTGTTATATAAACGTCTTTAGATTTTTTTAGTATTACGATGCTTCTATGAGGAGAGGGAAGTGTCTGCCCCAAGGTTTGGACGAGGGCGCCTGCGGTGCCGGAACCCCTGTTATAGAACGACCTGCCCGGGTTGTGTTGTCTTGGGGCAGAACATATGAAACGCAGAATTATCGGGTTGACGTGCTGCAAGCATGGTTGGATCGAGGCGATTTCGCTGATCACGAGCGTGTTTTCGTATGGAAGCATGTCGGGATACTTTGGTGGCGACGAAAAATCGCCCACAGTGTGAAGCCAAGAGATATCCTCGGTATAAAATGAGATTTTAAGTTATCTATTGATATAGATAATAGTATTTTGCACTAAGAAGATGCCAAAAAATATTTTTACCATATCTTTCTATAATATAAAGATATCTTTCGGCCGGGCTCTCGCATAGCTTAGATGTTATCTTCGTGATATACTCCCTCCCTAATGGAGTTTGTATGAAAAAGACGTGTGAAAACGCGGGCTGCATATTAAATCAGCTTGGAAACTGTTTTGGGGCGAGATTTCTAGGCGAGCAACCGAGCGTGTTGCAAAGTGAGGAGTATTGGCGGGCCAAAGCAGAAGAAGAAAATAGTCGCAGACGGCAGGCAAATATGGCTCCCGCACAGCCTGATTTTCTTCGGCGTGAGCACATCAAAGATACCCGATATACCTGGCAGGTCGCCAAGCGCGAACATTGCCGCAGAAGCGATCGTGCATTGGGCAGCGCATTGAGGGCCTACGATGTGATAGCTGCCCCATTTTTATGACAATTATCCTATGACTACAAGAGTCGCCTGTCACCAGGGGAAGGAACGGAGTGTCGCCGTAGCAGGATTATACAGGTCTAAAGGATATGACTATGTATCGTTTTACGGTGGGATAGAGCGGATGATTACGTTAAGCGTAAGAGAGCTCAGGAGAGAAGTGACGCGAGACGATGACGTCATATTAATCTGTGAACCGTGGAGAGAGTGGGATCCGCAACTGAAAGCCGTGGAACAGGCAGAAGAACTTCTCAAGCGCGCCGGCAGACGATATAGTCGATCAACGACAACAGAATTGATGAAGGCTTTGATAGGAAGACGATAATTTTGTTATAGATGCGTTGATATCATCGAAGCCGTTAGTCACCGCTCAATCCTGTCGAATGGTACTGCGTATCTGAGCGAACGTGAAGTGGTTCGTGACGTTATTTACGAAGTGGTCGTCTTCGGGAGCCTGTGGGCGGACCGAATGCTTCATGTGTTGATTTCGTATACTCGCGCGTTCCATGATCCACCGCAGCTCCCACGACGCTTTCCATGAGTTTTCGTAATCGGGATCCTGCCCAATTTGTCAGCGCTCGGAATTTTTCCCGAGTAAGAAATCGTTTAGGTTGAGTTGTTTCGGCTGTCATATAGTCGCGTATGGTATGTTTTTTCCGTGTCAAATGCAATATGTCTGTAAATCATGCTCCGCAATTGATCTTCGATTCATGGTATAATACCAGTCATATCGAGGCAAACGTAAGAAACGTCCGTCATGAGAATTCTATATCTTCAAACGTTTCCGTTTTGGGGAAGCGGCTCAGGCACATACGCACGACATTTGGCGAGCGAAGTGGGTCGTCGTCATAAAGTCGCCATTCTTGCTCCCGACACACGTCCCATTGAGCGAGCTAAGTTGTATTCTGTGGCACTTCCATTCCCGGTAGCCTTTACCGGGCATCCTGAGTGGCCCGATTGCAAGCTTTATACACAACTTAATAATGACGAAATATACCGGGTTTACAAGGTGCTGCTTGAGTCTGCGATAGCAGCAGTAGTCGATTTCCGGCCCGATATCATTCATGTTCACCACGCCTTCCCGTTTTCTTGGGCTGCGGCGTTTATCAAGGATTTTTATAACATTCCGTACGTAGTGACGATTCATGGATCCGAACTGCCGTCCATGGAAAAAGAGAAACGGTTTATTAGGGCTACATATTATGCGATGTATCGTGCTAAACAGATATTTCCGAATTCCGGATATACGAGAGACTGGTTTTTGAGAATTTTCAAGGGAGATTTTCATGAAAAAAGCCGAGTAATCCCCGGGGGTGTGAACGTCGACAAATTCATCTATAGCGAGTCGGGCGCGAAATCCGTCGATAAGGAACTCAAGCTACATGGTAAGCCGGTCGTGGTATTTGCCGGAAAACTCACAAAATACAAAGGAGTAGAGTTCCTCGTCGGGGCGGCAAAAAATATCCATGGGGAAGTCGTCATATTGGGGGACGGTCCGGAAAAACAGCGCTTACAGGAAAAAGCGAGACAACTGAATTTAACAAATATTCATTGGGTGGGTCATTTGGGTGCAGGGATCAAAAAGCTCGTACCGTATTATTCCCGGGCGGACGTATTTGTAGCTCCCAGCGTGTGGGACGAGCCGTTGGGGCTCGTCATATTGGAAGCTATGGCATGTCAGACACCAGTTGTGGTTACCAGAAAAGGCGGAATTCCGCTTGCCGTCAAAGAAGGATATAACGGGCTGTTTGTCCGTGCGCGAAATAGTGCTGAGATCGTCGAGAAGGTCAATAAACTATTAGATAACGCGTCTTTTCGGTATAAAATGGGCCAGAACGCACGTAAATCGGTAGAAGAAAAATTCTCCTGGGAAACGATTGCGCATAAATTCGAACTTTCGTATGCCAAATATGCCAAAAAATCCAACGGATCGGCGTTTTCCGTGCAAGCACCGGCGGCAAAGAGCTGACGTAATATATCGTACATCCAAATACCACACAGACCGTTACAATAAGATTTCTCTATTATATTACTATGCGTAAAACAACAACCGAAGTTACCGGGTATACCATGTATTATTCTGAGCCAGGTGAACTCGACAAGATTATGGCCCAGGGTCACGAGTATGATATTTGTAAAATTGGCTGGACCGGTCCCAACACCGGGGCAAGGCGTGTCGCATTTACATCCGATGAATCAGGAAATCGGAGATTCGAGCGTAAAATGCGCGCACTCAAATTTGAAATTCAGGACGTATCCGCAGTCTGATTTGTCTTTCAGGTGACTTCTTTTTCCGTTTGACATACACTGGTTGTATGAGAATCCTCATATTAGGTTCCGTTGCATTGCCTGTTCCTCCTCCCATGCAGGGAGGTACTGAGCGTATAGCCTATTGGCAGGCTTTGGGGCTTGCCAAGCGCGGACACCAAGTGACGCTTATCGCAGCGAAGGGATCGAAAAAGGATCCGTCCTACACGCTGGTTGAAATTGGCGGCGGCGATACGGTAACAGGGTCTTCGACTCAGTCCACAGTTAACTTTACAGAAGGCTCGCGAGCCATGCGCAAGGAATTGGTGTACATGGCAAACGTTTCCCAGTGGATGTTGGATCACGGGAAAGAATTTGATGTAATCCTCAATAACATGCGCGGCGGCGAATCCATGCTGCTTCCTATCGCCAAAAAATTAGGCGTGCAGTTTGCAACCGTGATGCATTTGCCGATATTTGCGGAATTAGCCGATGAATTCCGTATATATAACACGCCCGTTATCACTATTAGCAATGCTCAGAAAGAAGGTTTTGACGGACTCAATTACATTGGCACTGTTTATAACGCTACCGATGTAGAAGAGTTACCATTCCAGGAAAAAGCCGGAGAGTATCTCCTCATGATGGGCAGTATCGCGCCGCATAAAAATCAAAAAGACGGAATTCTTGCTGCAAAAGCGGTGGGTCAAAAAATTATTCTGGCCGGTAAAATCGGGAATCAAACCTATTGGGAGAGTGAGGTGGCTCCGCTTGTGGACGGAACAACGGTGATACACAAAGGCGAAATGGGGATAGCGGAAAAGGCAGCTTTACTGGGTAACGCCCAAGCCTTGTTATTCCCGATTGTCTGGCCGGAACCGTTCGGACTCGTCATGATAGAGGCATTGGCGACGGGCACACCTGTGGTCGCGTACGGTAACGGCGCTGTTTCGGAGGTTGTTACGGACGGAAAAACGGGCTTTATCGTCGATCAGTCACAAGGTGTTGGGGGGCTGGCCGTCGCTACCAAACGAGTTGGAGAAATCAATCGGGCCGATTGTCGTGCCGATGTGGAGAAGAGATTCACGATAGAAAAAATGATAGAAAGCCTCGAAGTAGCACTCCGGACCGTTGCGTAGGTGATTTTTGGTTTTCCTTGTTTGTCCCCTTTGTGGTACGATCGGGGCTCCGTTTAGAAGTGGGTATACGTAAGCTATGCACGAACGAAAGCGTCTTCATTTGCTGACTGGCCTCATGCGCAGAGTGGAAGAGTTTGAGGAAGAAGCTGTGGACATTGAGGTATTTCTTGGTGGAGAGTGGAAAGCCCGGGTTATGGTGCTGCCGCGTTGGCAGATAGAGATTATGCAGCGACGCGGCGTATATCACATGACTGATGATGATAAAGAAGAAATTCAGGTCCGGTTAGCCTCGTAGTTAAGGTAAGCGCATTCATCAGTATCCAAATCTACATGGTATGATGAATATATGAAGATTGCAGTTCTTGCCCCTCCGTATTTACCAGTGCCTCCGCCACTTTACGGCGGAACAGAAAAAATAGTCTCGCTTTTGACGGAAGGATTAGTCGACCAGGGCCATGATGTGACGTTGTTTGCAAGCGGAGATAGTGTCACCCACGCGAAGCTATCGAGTATGTTTCCCACCGCATTAGGTAACAGCGGGCTTACCAAAGGAAATACGGATAAGCCATTGGCGCATTACCACGCGTGTTATGCTAGAGCTGACGAATTCGATGTCATTCACAGCCACGGCCAGTATCTGAGTTTGCCGGAAGCTTCAACGATCAAAACACCTGTTGTATTTACTTGGCATGGATCATTTTATCCGGGAGAAACAACGGAGGAAAAGCGGGAGATACTCAAAAAATACAAACATCTTAATTATATTTCCATTTCCAACAATCAACGTGCTGGTTTAGCTGATCTTCATTATGTAGCGACGGTATATAACGCACTGGATATAGCGGAGTATCCGTTTATTCCTGCCCCGGGCGATTATCTCCTCTGGATCGGTAGGGTGAATCCCAAAAAAGGTGCTCTGGATGCCATACAGGCCGCGAAACGGCTGGGTATACGGCTGGAAATGGCCGCTGCTATCGATCCCATTGATCACCAGTATTTTGAAGAAACGATTAAACCACATATTGACGGCGAACGTGTCGTATTCCACGGAGAGATAGGACATAGTGCTCTCGTCGAATTATATGGAGGAGCGCTTGCCACGCTATATCCTATTTCCTGGCATGAACCGTTTGGACTCGTTATGGCCGAGAGCATGTCGTGCGGGACTCCTGTGATTGCCTATAACGTGGGGTCGGTACCGGAAATAGTACGAGATAGATTGACAGGATTTGTTATAGATCCGTCTTTGGGAGTTGAGGGACTTGTAGATGCGGTCAAAAAGCTAGATACCATAGATCGATCTCGCTGCAGGAAACACACCGAGGCATATTTTCATAAAGACAGAATGGTCAGAGATTATGAAGCGGTCTATGAGGCGCTGCTATGAGAATCGGACTGTATATTTCACCTTCGCACCGAGTTCCTCCTGACGAAAAAAGCATCCTGGCTCCTTGGGTGTTGGTCCAACAACTGGCAGACGGCTTGGTCGCAAAGCATCACGATGTGACACTTTTTGCTGCCAAGGGAAGTAACACATCCGCCAAACTTATACACGGAGGGATAGACGCAACGATAAATCGGATTTCGGAGTATGGAGATCATGATGACTACCGGGCGTATGTCATTGCCCAGGAGCTTGCACTTATGCGCGAGGTCATCGTTTGGGCAAAAGAAGGAAAGCTTGATGTGGTGCATATACACCAACCGGTCGAGCGACTGTATCCTGCTCTTCTGGCTATGCCGGCTAAGGTGCCTGTTGTCATAACGTTTCATGATCCCATTAATCCCGAGAGGTTTGCAGCCCTCGAAAAGCTTATGGAATTGGGGAATATTCATCTGGTTTCACTCTCCAAAGCCCAACAGCATCAGGTGCCATTCCCATTTGCCGGCGTTGTGCCAAACGGCGTAGATACGTCTCGATTTGTGCCCGACGGACAGTTGCCGCTTCGTAAGCGCCCGCTACTTATCACCGGACGCATCGTGCCTCAAAAAGGATTCACGGATGCGATAGAAGCTGCTCGCGCCGTTCACATGCGCCTGATGATTGTCGGGCAGGAATACGAGCAACAGAAAGTGTCCCGCGAATATTTTGAGGGAGAGGTGAAGCCGGCAATAGACGGCAAAAACGTACTTTGGGAATCCGTCGTAAAACAGGAGCATCTTGTGGGGCATTATCAGACAGCAGCAGCGCTTCTTTTCCCCATACGCTGGGAGGAGCCATTCGGACTGGTTATGATAGAGGCTATGGCAACCGGTACGCCCGTGATTGCCTATAATCGGGGATCCGTGCCGGAGATTATCATTGACGGCAAAACCGGGTTTATCGTTGACCCGAAAGAAGGAGTAAAGGGATTGGTCCAAGCCATTAAACGGATCGATGAGATTGATCGAATGGCCTGCCGTCGTCATGTCGAGCGTTATTTTTCTCTTGCCACGATGATCGCGGGTTACGAAGCCGTGTACAAAAAAGTCAGTCGTACGGCAAAACTTCCTGTCAAGTAGAGTACATACACGCTTCTATTCTCCGTGCTAAGATAAATTCATGCGGGTTTTATTTGTCACCAGTGAGATAGCCACGCTTTATAAGCGGGGGGGGTTGGCTGATGTAAGTTACGCATTGCCGGTATCTCTTTCCCAATTAGGGGTAAATGTCTCTGTTGCCATGCCATATTATGCCAGCGTAACGACGAAAGGTGTGACCTGTGTCGGGCAATTGGCGATTGATTATGATAGGCGGCGCGAATTGGTATTTGTGTTTCGGACGCTGCTACCACATTCTCATGTGCGTGCATATCTGTTCCGGCATCCGCTGCTTAATGACTATGATGATGCGCACATTGCCGATCGGTTTGCCTTTTTTTCCAAGGCAGTAGCCCAGCTCTCGTTGTATTCGGAAGGTGTACTTGGGGGCCCGTATGACATTATTCACTGCAACGACTGGCATACGGCATTGATCCCGATGCTTATCGGAGAGCAGAGTAAGGTAGGATATCGGGAACGGGAAACGATACAATCCCGAAGAGTCAAAACGATCCTCACCGTGCACAATCTGCTGTATCAGGGGGAGACGGGATTTTCGATTACGCTCAAGCTCGGGTTTCCTAAAACGATATTTCATCCCTTTATGACGCCGCTTGGTCGGGCAGTGCGACTACTCACCGAAGGATTTGAGTATGCCGATAAAGTGACAACCGTTTCCCCGACGTATGCCAAAGAAATAGCCCGCGGGGTCCACGGCAAGCGCGTCGTCGAGGTGTTTAAACGCAGAAAAGACCGAATGATAGGGATACTCAATGGTCTTGATACCAAATTGTGGGATCCAAAAACGGATCCGTCGCTCCCTGTGCATTATGAAACAAGCTCAGTGGTGCAAGCCAAGCGCGCGATAAAAGAGCAACTACAGAAAGCCCTCCGTCTTCCTGTTTCCCCCGTGCCTTTGTTCGGATTTGTCGGCCGGTTAGAAAAACGTCAAAAAGGACTTGATCTTATTGCCCGAGTCATTGCAAAGCTTAAGGGAGAAGACTACCAGTTGGTGCTTTTGGGCACCGGGCAAAAAAAGCTTGTGACTCTGTTTGAAAAGCTTGCCAGTGAGAATGAACATATAGCTTTTGTCCATACGTTTGATGAACGGCTCGCGCGGCGGATCTATGCCGGAAGCGATGTTATGCTGGTTCCCTCGAAGTTTGAGCCGTGTGGCCTGACACAAATGATTGCCATGCGCTATGGAACATTGCCCTTGGTGCGTAACACCGGTGGGCTAGCTGATACGGTCAGCGACGGGGAGACCGGTTTCGTATTCGGACCATATACCAGCACCGCACTTGCTGCCAAGATGAAAGAAGCTATCTTACTTTATCGGGATAATCCGACCAAATTCACTCGAATGATGAAGCACGTTATGCGGGTGGATTTTTCCTGGGCCCACCAGGTTAAGGAATATATGCGGCTTTATCAGAAGCTTATTTCTTCCTAGCCGCTCGGCCTTGTGTAGGACAAAGAGATACTTTGTGGATTTTTACCAATATCTCCCAAAGTTTTTACAAGTATTTACAAGTAGTTACCAGTTTTATATAGGGCGTACTGACGCGACGTTTATGCTAATGTGTAATACACGCTCCGCCCCCTGCCGCTCGAGAGAAGGAATCCGAAGGAAACGAGTTTCGTAAGGTCGCGACTTGCGGTAATTTGTGAGATTCGGAATCGTTTTTGGACCTCGCGATTCGTGACTTTTGCTGACGGTACATCAAGCAGCATAAGGATATGTTTTTGGCGCTCATTGAGTGACGCAAACGACTGTGTGTGCGTCGCTGTGCGGCCGGCTCGTTCCCGTATATCCTGAAGCAGGGTCATATATGCCTCGTGTGTTGCCCGGACAAAATATTCTAGCCAAACGGTCATCTGGCCAAGTGAACCAATACTTGTAAGCGCATGGGTATAGGCATTGGGATCCCGGGTAAGGGCATATTCCAGATTGAGCATCCCTCGGCAGTCATACCCGTATTTGGCCATGATAAGGCTGCTTGTGAGGAGCGCCATGCGCCGGTGCGACTGTTTCTGAATATCAGTATGTGCCGTCGCTGCGTGTGCTACGCCTGCGATAAGAAGCGGATGATCACCGGATTGCGTCTCTATATATGCCACGAGTCGCTTAAGGTCGATAGCACTTTCGCGAATTGAGCGGGATATGCGGGAAAACGGAAGCGAAAGCGCGACGCTCATGAGTATTTCCAGGCTAGCAAGGGTGACAGGTTTGGAGCTCCCGGTCCATTCGTTGCGGATATACGTTAAAGCCTGGCGGTAAAGAAGGGCTTCCTGTTCCATGGGGTGGGGTCTTTTGGGCGTATTGGATAGCAATCTGTTGAGCTCGACGATCGTCATGGGGATATCGGCTAGCCGAAGGGCAGTCAGGATTCTTCCGGTCGTTGCCAGGTAGCGAAGTTCAATTTCTCTCCGGGGGGATAAAGGCCAAGAAAGGAGATGGCTGCGATACAGGTCTATATCTTTCGTTTGATTTTGAAGAAACGGCGAAAACGTGTATGCAATTGGTATTCCCATACAGCTCAAGGAGTAGTTACATTTGGATCGTATCACGAGGTCTAGAAAAAATCAAAGTATATCTAAGCTTGTTAGTACGGGAAATATGCGTTTATGTGATAAGAGAACGATAAGATTATGATCTGGTTAGTCCGGTGCTTGACAAGGTGTGAAAAGCAGGCGTACAGTAGATATATAACTTACACATATTAGTAATAACTGTGAAAGTTATTGGTAAGCACTTGTAAAAACTTGGTTTAATTTCGCATTGGTACGGGCTAAAGGGTTTGGGAGCCTGCCTGGACATGCCCAAAACATATACTGTCAAAGAAGTCGCTGATATACTCGGGTTTAGCACGAATAGCATCTACACGTTCCTAAAAGAGAAGCGGATAAAAGGCGTGCGCGTCGGCAAAGGCCGGTTCCGTATCCCCGAAGAGGAATTAGCACGCATACTCCATATCAGTAAGAAGTCAGCCGCTACAACACCCGCCCCCGTGGAAGCCCCAGAAGGTGTATCTGCCCCAGTACTCAAGCCCGAAGGCGATGCTGCATTTATTACGTCTCAGAGCTCCTATGAGTCGGGGAAGGCAAATGATGTCCTTGTACCCAATATTTTTGATTGGTTTGTCGGCTTGGCGTCTCTGATTGCCGGAGTGGGATTATTTTTGTTTAATTCCTCGACCAATTCGCTTGAGGTTACACGAACTACTTTGGTTTTTCCTGTTATTCGCGTGGTACTGATCGCCTGCGGATTTGGCGTCATACTAAGCAGTATTTTTGCACAAGGAAGGAATTGGCATAGGGTTTTCCTCTATGCGCTTTCCATGCTGGGGTTTGTAAATGCATTCGGACTTGCCCGAAACGGGGATATGGAGGGAGCGTTTTTGTATGGCGGGTTAGCACTTATCATCGGCGTGACGAATGTCGTTCCCTTTGGGGGAATTGTCTCGATCGGATTGTATGTGACGCTTGTGGCGTTGTTGTATCCGGTGACTATAGTGTTTTTTCCTAGTGACACACACGTTCAGTTACTCTCTGGGGCACTTCACTTGTCGGCCCCGCTTATGGTCGTGGGGTCATTGATTGTCGGCATTGTGTTGCCGATTCTTTTTTGGGTGGGATATGCGAGCAATCGCAGGCTTTTCATCGCGACGACTGCTTTGTTGGGACTTGCGGATATGGTTGTCGCTGTTTGGTATGCGCACCTGCAACTATGGAGCAGATCGTTTTTTATCATCGTACTCGGATACTTCACAGTGTTCTTACCGCATTGGTGGCCTTTGCAGCAAAAAATTGCAAGGCGCTACAAGCTTGTGCTGCACGGGTTGTTTTTGGTGATCGGAAGCATATTGGTCATAGCCGTGCTTGTTGTGTATTTGTTGCAGCAAAACCTTTGGAACTCGCGGGAAAGTGAATTCGCGAATAAAATAAAAGTAGCGCAGTTGTCGCTAAACAGGGCGGTTGAGTCCGTGCAGGGTTCGCTCACTGTTGCGGCACAAAATCGTGAATTTACCGATACGTTGGTGAAGAAGGATCTGGAAAAACTGACCGTGTTTGCCAAAATTGTGTATGAGAGTAACCCCAATATCCGCCGGCTCGTATTTTTGGACAAAGAGGGTGATGGCGTCGCGCTTTATCCATACGGAACATTTGACCAGCCGAATTTATCTTACCGCGATTATTTTACCCAGGCCAAATCAACAGGTCGCCCGTATGTCTCAAACGTATTTCAGTCCCAGGCAGATCATGCCGGTCGGTATGTGGTGGTTGTGGCAGTGCCGTTTCAGGATGCCAAGGGAGATTTTGCCGGAGTCATAACCGGCTCGATTGATTTGCGTCGCGTGGGACTCCAGCTCGCACAGATAGCCGCTGATACTCGCGGAGAGTATTTTGTCGTGACCGATGCGAAAGGGGTTATTCTCATTCACCCGGATGAAAAACTTATCGGGACGGACGTCTCTTCCGGTGATCCGATGCTGCGGGGGTTATCGGGGGCTCCCGGGGTAAACCACGGAATTACTATTGACGCTTCTTACGGTATGGTCGCCTATGCTGATGTGCCGATACTTCGGTGGGTTATAAGCCTGCGGGTGCCGGCGGAAAACGTATTTGAACTCACCTATGTGAGCATCTGGTATGTCTATGGAACGGTGGTCGTTCTTCTGCTTATTGGTATCTATATTTTTTCCTACGCCAGACTAAGAATGGGACAATCGAAAGAAGGCGGGACCTGATGAACAAAACTTCCATAAGACCAGAGAAACAACAGAAATCCGCAGTCAGCGGATTTCTCGCTGTAAAGGGTTTTGGGCCATTCGGCCGATTGTCATTAATCGGCGGCTTTTCGCCGATCATGCCGTTTCTTTTTGCTGTCGTTATCGGAGGATTGGGATTTGTGTTATTTGAAGCGTTTCGTTTGAGTAGTACGGGTTTGGTAAAAAAGAGTCAGGATCAGATAGCATCACCAATCATTAACCGCTTGACGGAGAAGGTGATTTCGGAAAGCACATGGATACGTCCGTTTATCGTATTGGTCCAGCGAGCCGATGGATCGTTTGCGTATGCCTATGTAGAAAACGCCGTAGTAAAAAATGATGCGTTTGTCGGAGATGTGACCATTCGCTATACCAATGGTGAGCGCGGGATCGTGCATGACGAGAACGGATACTTCCGGTTTTTCCTGACAAAGCAGGGTAGCCAGGAATCGGTGAGAATTCTGGTGCCGATCATTACGGGTATCAGATTGCCCGACGATACAATCATCCTGGCGCAATTTTCTGACGGTACAATTATAGACGAACAGTTTGTGGGGCCGTTTTCGGCCCTCACTGTGCTTGAGAAATTGCAAATTACGGGAACCCGCTCGGCTCAGGGCGGATACATCACCATAACAGTTAACCCGACGCTCAAGTCTGTTGATACAGGTGTGGCGCTCATAGAGCGTGAGATTTTGAAAATGGCCCTTTCTGCAATGGGTCACACAGACAGCGTGTTGGGGGTAACGACAGATACGCCGGGGATCGATAAACCTCTTAACTTGCCGATATTATCATCGAGCATTGGTACGAATATGCTGATCCAACGGTTTGAAGGAGAAGGAGTGGTTCGTATTGTTCCACAAAGTAACAATATAGATCAATCTATAACAAACATACAAAATCTGAATCCTTCGTTTGATACCACGACAATCAACCAGTCATCACAGCTTGCGTCCAATCAGGGATTTTATCCTTCTTTATATAGTGGGGGCGCAGGAACAACCGGTGTGACCGGAGCGACAGGCGCTACTGGCATACAGGGAGCAAAAGGGGATTCCGGAGCAAAAGGAGCACAAGGATCCAATGGAGTCGACGGACCAACGGGAGCGACGGGAACTGGTGAGTTGGGGCCGATTGGTCCGACAGGAGCAACAGGGTCAGGCGGTGGAGGTGGTGGCGGAGGTGGCGCAGACGGACCAACGGGAGCAACAGGGGCGACCGGAGGAATTGGTGCAAGCGGACCAACAGGGTCTACAGGAGCAACTGGTGCCAATGGCCCCACAGGATCGACCGGAGTCACCGGAACACAAGGTGCTTCCGGCCCGACCGGTTCAACTGGTGCCACAGGTGGAGTCGGGGCCTCCGGTCCAACGGGTTCGACAGGAGCGACTGGCAGTGTAGGAACAACTGGTCCTACTGGTTCGACAGGAGCGACGGGATCACAGGGTGCATCAGGTCCCACTGGTTCCACAGGTTCCACAGGTGGAGTTGGTGCATCAGGTCCAACGGGAAGTACGGGATCCACTGGCTTGCTTGGCGCATCAGGCCCGACTGGTTCTACTGGAGTACAAGGCTCTTCCGGTCCCACTGGATCAACCGGTGCGACCGGTTCGCAAGGTGCTTCCGGTCCGACAGGGTCTACAGGAGCAACGGGTGGAGTTGGTGCAAGCGGCCCGACGGGAAGTACTGGGGCAACAGGAGGCGTTGGATCGAGTGGTCCGACTGGTGCTACCGGATCAACGGGAGCAACTGGTTTACAGGGATCTTCAGGTCCCACCGGATCTACAGGTACAACAGGTCAAGGTGGTCCGACTGGTGCCACAGGTCCTACCGGCTCTCAAGGGGGAGCCGAAGGCGCACCAGGTCCTACTGGCTCAACCGGAGCAACTGGGAGTGTAGGTGCATCAGGCCCGACGGGTAGCACCGGTGCCACTGGAGGAATTGGAGCCAGCGGCCCGACAGGATCTACAGGTGCAACCGGAACGCTGGGAGCAAGTGGACCAACGGGAAGTACGGGATCCACTGGCTCACAAGGAGCAAGTGGTCCTACCGGCCCAACAGGAAGCACAGGATCTACGGGAGGCGATGGTGCCTCGGGCCCAACCGGTACAACCGGATCTACCGGTACTCAAGGAACAAGCGGTCCGACGGGTTCAACAGGTGCAACAGGTTCTCAAGGTGCATCAGGTCCTACCGGAGCAACTGGCGCCACGGGTACCAATGGCCCAACAGGATCAACAGGCGCTACTGGTGGAGTTGGCGCAAGTGGACCTACAGGCGCAACAGGAGCAACTGGAACACAAGGAAATCCAGGAATTGACGGAGCAAATGGTCCTACAGGTTCTACAGGAGCAACTGGTGCAAATGGAGCAAATGGTCCTACAGGTTCTACAGGAGCAACTGGTGCAAATGGAGCAAGCGGACCGACAGGTTCAACAGGTGCGACTGGAACTCAAGGGGCAAGCGGTCCAACGGGTTCAACTGGCACCACTGGAACCAATGGTCCAACGGGTTCGACAGGAGCAACAGGAGGCGTTGGTGCATCAGGCCCGACGGGAAGTACTGGGGCAACAGGAGTGCAAGGAGCTTCGGGTCCGACAGGAAGTACCGGAGCTACAGGTGGAGTCGGAGCCAGTGGCCCGACAGGATCTACCGGCGCAACTGGTTCACAGGGGTCTTCCGGCCCAACCGGAAGTACCGGAGCTACAGGTGGAGTCGGAGCCAGTGGCCCGACAGGATCAACGGGAGCTACAGGTTCAGTAGGGCAACAAGGTGCTTCAGGTCCGACTGGTTCTACTGGATCCACAGGAACAAATGGAGCATCCGGTCCGACCGGATCAACGGGAGCAACCGGCGTAAATGGAGCGAGCGGACCCACTGGTTCAACGGGAGCTACTGGGTCTCAAGGATCTTCTGGTCCAACAGGATCAACAGGAGCTACTGGTGGAGTTGGAGCCAGTGGCCCGACCGGATCAACCGGATCAACAGGTACTCAAGGGGGTGTTGGCGCATCAGGTCCAACGGGAAGTACAGGGGTAACGGGAAGTAACGGTCCAACTGGTTCTACGGGAGCGACCGGAAATGCAGGAGAAAATGGTCCGACAGGTAGTACGGGAGCAACTGGTGGCATCGGTGCATCAGGCCCAACTGGCTCAACCGGCGCGACTGGAATACAAGGAGCTAGTGGCCCAACTGGAAGTACGGGTGCTACAGGATTTCAAGGAGCGAGTGGGCCTACCGGATCTACTGGCGCTACAGGTGAAGTTGGTACGTCAGGCCCGACTGGTTCAACTGGCTCTACCGGCGCAAATGGACCTACTGGTTCTACTGGGGCAACAGGTTCCCAGGGAGTAAGTGGGCCTACGGGCTCCACTGGTTCTACCGGAGGAGTTGGTGCTTCTGGTCCGACTGGTTCTACTGGTGCTACGGGAACGCAAGGTGCCTCCGGACCCACAGGAAGCACCGGGGCTACCGGAAATGCAGGAGAAAATGGTCCGACCGGGAGTACGGGAGGAACTGGAGCGGTTGGCGCCAGTGGTCCCACAGGCTCTACCGGGGCTACTGGTTCTGTTGGAGCGAGTGGTCCAACAGGAAGTACCGGATCCACTGGGGTTCAGGGAGCATCCGGTCCTACCGGTTCCACTGGGGCAACGGGAATTCAGGGAGCGAGTGGTCCGACCGGGAGTACGGGAGCAACAGGAGTTAATGGTGCATCAGGACCAACCGGATCCACAGGAGCAACTGGTGGAGTAGGAGTTACAGGTCCGACGGGAGCAACAGGCTCTACTGGTACGAATGGTCCAAGTGGATCAACAGGGGCTACGGGTGAAGTTGGAGCCAGTGGTCCAACCGGATCTACTGGCGCTACTGGTATTCAAGGTGCATCAGGACCAACCGGATCTACAGGAGCTACCGGAACACAAGGCGCTTCAGGTCCTACGGGAAGTACGGGAGCAACAGGTGGCAATGGTGCATCAGGACCAACCGGATCTACAGGAGCAACGGGTGGCAATGGTGCCTCCGGTCCTACGGGATCAACTGGGTCAACAGGATCTGCGGGAGTTCAGGGAGCATCTGGTCCCACAGGAAGTACGGGTGCCACCGGTACTGCTGGAGCGACTGGCCCTACCGGTTCCACTGGGGCAACGGGAGTTCAGGGAGCGAGTGGTCCTACTGGATCTACTGGTGCGACTGGAACACAGGGAGCAAGTGGACCAACCGGAAGTACCGGAGCAACTGGTGGAATTGGAGCGTCTGGTCCGACCGGATCTACGGGAGCTACCGGAAATGTAGGAGAAAGTGGTCCTACCGGTTCAACAGGTACCACGGGAATCAATGGTCCGACGGGTTCGACAGGATCTACAGGAAGTGTTGGCTCATCCGGTCCGACTGGATCTACTGGTGCGACAGGAACACAAGGAGCGAGTGGTCCCACCGGATCAACAGGAGCTACCGGAACACAAGGTGCTTCAGGTCCTACGGGAAGTACGGGTGCAACTGGCGGTGCTGGAGAGAATGGTCCCACCGGATCAACAGGAGCTACCGGAACACAAGGTGCCTCCGGTCCCACAGGATCAACCGGGTCAACAGGTGCTCAAGGAAGCGTTGGTGCTTCAGGGCCAACTGGTTCAACAGGAGCCACGGGAGTCCAAGGCGCCTCTGGGCCTACTGGCTCAACTGGATCTACCGGTGGTGTTGGTGCATCTGGTCCTACAGGATCTACCGGTGCAACTGGAGTTCAGGGAGCCTCCGGTCCCACCGGATCGACCGGAGCGACCGGAACGCAAGGAGCAAGTGGTCCAACTGGTGCAACAGGTGCGACTGGCACTCAAGGTGCCTCCGGTCCAACCGGATCCACAGGTGCTACCGGAGCGAATGGTCCCACCGGATCGACCGGAGCGACCGGAACGCAAGGTGCGTCTGGACCGACTGGTTCTACCGGTGCCACAGGAATGCAAGGAGCCTCCGGTCCCACAGGAAGTACGGGGGCGACTGGTATTCAAGGAGCGAGTGGTCCCACCGGATCTACTGGCGCTACTGGTATTCAAGGTGCATCAGGACCAACCGGTTCAACAGGTGCAACTGGTAGCAATGGTGCATCGGGTCCCACCGGATCTACTGGCGCTACTGGTATTCAAGGTGCATCAGGACCAACCGGGAGTACAGGAGCTACCGGAACACAAGGTGCTTCAGGTCCTACGGGATCGACTGGCGCAACTGGAACACAGGGAGCCTCTGGACCTACGGGATCCACAGGAGCTACAGGAATTGCTGGAGTTACAGGTCCGACCGGGGCAACCGGAGCCACGGGAACGGCTGGAGCCAGTGGTCCGACCGGGGCAACCGGAACAACAGGCGTGCAAGGTCCAACGGGACCTGCAGGTCCAGGCGGAGAAACATTTATTTTGGACGGCGGGGCATACCTTTATCCGAATAATACATACGCGACTGACTTTAATTTTGATGACTTGGTCTTAGGGCTAGACGGAGAGGCAGGAGCGACCATAACTACCAATGATACGAACGAAACGCTTGATATCAATACCAATGGTACGGGAGCTATCACCATAGGCAGCGGTGCGAGTGCAAAATCGGTAACAATCGGCAACTCGACGACGACATCGAGCGTCGTATTGACAAAGGGAGCTTCAGGAAATATCACATTTACCGGGTTTGATTGCTCCGGCCTTACCAATGGTGGTGCGCTTACGGCTGACGCCAGCGGAAATATTTCCTGTAGCAATGACGATGGTGGTGGTGGCTCGACGACGCTGAAAGCTGCGTATGATGCGGATGTCGACGGATCCGACGCGGTGATCCTTATGACATCTACCGACGGAAGTATTATTTTCCAAACTGTTGCGGGGACGAATTTCCAGGTCGTTGCAACGGCGGCACCCACCGTAGATTTGCAGACAATCACCAATGCCGGTCAGGGAGTCACCAGTACCTCTGGAGTTGATGGACTATCGATCACCTATGTCCAGTCAACCGACGCCGGAACTATTACAGGGTCTGGGCTTGATATTACGGTGACGCCGTCTGGCGATGCGGCAGATACTATCCGTGCAATTACCATTAATAATGTGAGCGCAGGATCATCAACGGAAACAGGGCTTTACCTTGGCACCGGGTATGATAAAGATATTCAATTTGCCGATCAAACACCGGTCATTCAAGTACCGGACGCGACGACCACGTTCGCTTCTCTCAATTTTCAGAATGCATCCGGCACGGTTCTGGCTTCGCTCAAGGAGTATTTTGCCGGGGAGAATTATGGTGCGATTGAGTCTGGAGGATTTATCAATATCGACGGAAGTTTCTATATGGATAACTTCAGCAGAAACGTTCTAGCTGCGACAGCCGATCAAACGGCTACCGGAAGATTTGGTGACAATTATGGGTGGGTGTTCGACGAAGGAGGCACGTTGACATTAGGTTCACTTTCTTCTGCAACCGTCGGATGTACCGGCAATCAGGCGCGTACCGCACTTACTAACGGATCGCTTGGGTTATTGGAGCTGTCTCCCGATACACAAACGAACTCAAACTCCAGCTTGACGGACACCGCCGCCAAAGGAGGCATGTGCAGGCTTCATATGGGGAACGGTGTTGGGGCAGCCACGGCCGCGATATTGCAGGTTGCCAACAAATGGGTCATGTATTGGAAGGTGAAGC
>CAZNKB010000007.1:0-61989 GCA_964573695.1 uncultured Gammaproteobacteria bacterium
TCTAGATCGAACAATTGGAGTATCGATAATATTTTATAAATGAGCAACGGAGAGCTGAGGAGCAGGTGGTATTTGTAACGATTCGAGAACCGTTTGTAAGGTTGAAAGAGGAACTTCTATCTCAATTTCTCTATTCCTGAATGCGTCTACTAGGGGGAGCAAATATAAGAAAGGAGCGGTTTGCCCCTTTTTTATACTTATTTCTGGAGATGATGAGAACCGTAGGTTCGCAATCCAGGAGTTGATGAGTCAATTCATATTGACGAATCTTACTCCTGGTGAGTGCAGCGTATCCGCTGCCAGTCCAGCGCTTAACGAGAAAATACAAATTCCCGAATCATAGAGTTGGTGAGTGGTTTGTAACCAAACCAAATCCTGCCGGGGGAGCTAATAACTTATTTTACCGAAACCTGAAAAAGATAAGGTTTCCAAGAAGGAGAAACGGTAATAAACCATCCGGCAAAAGATTCATCGCAAGCAAGCTTCTACTGAACGGAAGATAGAAATATACAATTGCTGTGGTTGCCACAAACGCTCCGTAGAATATTTGTCTTCTTAAGATACTAGGAGACGTCATTGGTTCCGGAAGCATAGTGATGGCGAAAAAAAGAACCGTTGGATTGGTTAGCGTTATAAGTGGAGAGACGTGATTTTGTAGGAACAGTAGTACTGAATACGTGAAAAGAAAAGCACCAGTACTTCCAAATCGCTTTATCCGTATGCCAGAAACAAAAATTGGAGCTAAGAGCACAAAAAATACAACAATATTCAAAGGAACGAGTTTCAAAATCTGAAAAGACACGCCCCACCAGCTTACCGTGTCATGGAGAAGTATATTTCCCACAACAAGCCCAATCGCTGCAGGATTAAAGATGTGGCGATTGGAAATTTGCACAAAGTGTTTTGATGCTGACGCAATGACCGAAATCAAAAAAACGCCGTACCACGGCAGGAGTGGATTAATAGTGAGACCCAAAATAAGGCCGGTGACAATGGCTGCATACGGAATAAATAATGCGTGTTTCCGGAGATAGATGAAGAAAAGGTCTGAGCCAATGGTGGACAAAAGGGAAAATACAAGAATTTTTGTTACAAAAGGCAATGGATACTGAAAGAAAGAAGAAAAAGCAATAAGGAGCAATATAAGAGCTAATTGAACTTTTGGAATACGAAGCAAGTGAAAAAAACTCATATCTCTTATTATGATACTAAATAATAGGTTCTGAAATCGTCCCTGTAAGCGAGTAAGTCGTTTTAAACTCAAGATATTTCCTTACAACTCCAATTAAACAAGATCTGTAATTACAGTCGTTGATTTCTTCACTGTCGAATCGAGATGCAGTTACTACGTTGTTATTGTAGTCAAGGTAGAAAAACTGGTACGATACAAATATGAAAAATCAAGCAATGCTCTACGGAGTTATTGGTCTACTTGCCGGTAGCTTACTGACGCTTTTATTTGTAACTAACACCGTCAATAGTAACAACTATGGCTTGATGCAAATGATGGGTGTGCGTCAAGGCATTGGTGGGTCGGCTTCAGCCAACAATATTGATAGACATTTCATTGAACAAATGATTCCACACCACGAAAGTGCAATTGAGATGTCTAAACTGGCTCAGGAGAGATCTAAACGCTCGGAGGTTCTCTCCTTAGCCAGCGCCATTATCAAAAGTCAGTCGGGAGAAATAACTCAGATGCAATCCTGGTATAAAAATTGGTACGGAAGTGATGTGCCAGTTGATACCAGTCTCGGCATGGGGATGGGTCGTGGTATGATGCATGGCGGTATGATGGGTGGTCAAACAGCTGATATTGAAATACTTAAAAACACACCTGATTTTGACACCGCCTTTTTAGAAGAAATGATTCCTCATCATCAAATGGCAGTAATGATGGCTCAGATGCTTTTATCGGGGACGAATAGATCAGAAATGAAGCAACTGGCGCAAAATATTATCGACGCTCAGGAAGCAGAAATAGAGCAAATGCGGTTGTGGCTTCGGGAATGGTAACAATGTTGACCTTCTAGAAAAAATTTCTATATTGCAGAAATCTATTCACTTTCTTTATCATCCATTCCGGATACTCAATTCGCTCACCCAATCAATTCGCCCGAATTCATATCATCGTTCGAGCCAATACAAATTGGCCTCAACTTTATCATGACTCTCAATGGAGCTCAAACCTAATGGCCCCATAAGCTATAATTCTGTCATGGACTCATTTTTTTTATTCAAACTGACACTCTCTTTTTTTATTGGAGGACTCTGGATAATCCTGGCTACTATCCTCGCTGATAAGCTTGGTTCAAAGGTTGGGGGCCTAATCAGTGGTTTACCGTCAACAGCCTTGTTCAGTTTATTTTTTATCTCCTGGACCCAAAGTCCTGCTGTCGCAGTGGAAGCGACAACCATTAGCCCTATTGTCGGCGGATTAACATGTCTCTTTCTTGCAACATACGCATCGCTTATACACAGAGGCGAGCCAAACAAAAACTCTTTATCAAGTTACTTTTGTTTGATATCATACAATGTATGGCAACAATAAATCCCTGGATCAACTTCAACGGCAATGCGGAAGAAGCGTTTACGTTTTATAAATCAGTATTCGGCGGAGAGTTTGCAAAAGTAGTACTTTTCAAAGACATTGCGAGCGCCCAATTCCCGGCGCCAGAAAAAGAAGAAAATAAAATAATGCATATCGCCTTACCAATAGGCACTGGTGCCATGCTGATAGCAAATGACGTTCCGGAAATCCTGGGACGGGTAAATGAGCGCGAAAATAGAAGCAAGATATTAGTAAGTACGGAAAGCAAAGAAGAGGCGGACAGATTATTTACTGGTCTTTCGGCTGGCGGAGAAGTAGAAGGCCCTATGGGAGACAGTCCGTGGGGCTCCTATGCGGGTATGTTTCGAGATAAATACGGTATCGAATGGATAATAGAATTATCTCCTGACAGATAATATGAGCAAACTCATTACATGCATCTGGTTTGCCGGTAACAACGGTGAAGAGGCGGCAAAATACTACATAGATACGTTCAATTCTGCTCCTGGTGATCACAGTGCAAAAATGGGAGATATCACAAAATCTCCTAAAGCTGTAGAAGAAGCTTCGGGAAGACCTGAAGGATCTGTGTTGACTGCGGAATACGAACTGGACGGAATAAGCTTCATGGCTCTCAATGGCGGTCCTGTTGATCAATTCAAACTTAATGGCGCAACCTCGTATATTGTCGAGTGTGAGACACAAGAAGAAATCGATTTCTTCTGGGAAAAACTCTCTGCAGTTCCTGAAGCGGAACAATGCGGATGGTGTACTGATAAATTTGGTATTACATGGCAAATAGTCCCAAGGATTTTGGATGAAATGATGAGAGACCCGCAAAAAGCTGAGGCGGTAACCGCTGCTTTTATGCCGATGAAAAAACTTGACCTTGAAACAATTAAAAAGGCTGGTGAATAAATCATTACACTCTTTGCCGCTTTTCCTTATCGTAAAACCAGATTCAGAACCACCTAGTGGAGTAATAATTACTTCGTTCAAACGGGCTGGTGAAGTCAAGACGATATCGTCCTTATATCAGCAAATTCTGGCGTTCAGCGGTTAGGGCATACTCATGAACATGTTTAAGCCGGTAAAGGCAAAAACGCTTAAAGAATACTTTGACTTGCTCCCTCCCGAGCGGAGAAAGCTTATGGATTTTTTCCATACGTTCATCCAAGAAGCAGCACCCTCACTCAAACCTCATTTTTCGTACAACATGCCGGGCTATGGGAGTTTTCCGTACAAAAATTATAAAAAAGAAATCATACAGTGGCCTGTGATTTCGTTGGCAAGTCAAAAAAACTACATCAGTATCTACATCTGTGCGATCCAAAACGGGGAATATATTGCAGAAAAATACAAACAACACCTCGGCAAGGTCAACGTGGGGAAAAGCTGTATCCGTTTCCAAAAAATTGAAGACGTGAACCTCGAAGAACTGAAAAAAGTTATTAAACTCGCTGAAAAAACGCCCGGCCTCACCGGCATCGGGTCGGCGACAAACAAAGGTCGATAACCTCGTGGTCATATTGTATTTGCGGGTAGTTCGTCACTCGAACCTGATATACTCCTCTATAGATGAAAAACGTGGCAGTCTTTTGCTCAGGACAGAGCGTAAACGGCATCTACAAAGAGTCCGCCATAGAAATGGGCAAACTTCTTGGGGTAAATCAATACAATCTTGTCTGGGGTGCCATGAACCAGGGACTTATGAAACTCTTGGCCGATTCCGCTCAGCATCAGGGTGCCAAACTCATTGGTATCACCATCCCTTCACTCAACGAAGTTGCCAGAAATGATCTTGACGTACGCCTGGAAGTACAATCCGTCCACGCCAGGAAGGAAAAATTTCTTGAAATCAGCGACGCGTTTGTAACACTCGTTGGCGGCATCGGCACACTCGACGAGATACTGGAAATAACCGAACTCAAAAAGCATCGCGCGCACGACAAACCGATAGTTATCATCAATACGAATCATTTTTACGACGCGTTGCTTGCACAAATGGAAAAAATGGATACCGAGCATTTCTTCCCGCGGCCGTTACACGAACTGCTCTACGTTACGGACACCCCGCGTGGCGCTATCGATTATCTCAGGAGACACCTCACGACATAGTATGTACCCAACGCTGATCGATAAAATCGCCTTCATAGATATCAAAGACAAAAAAGTACTGTCGACACTAAGCCTGGGAAAAGACGTTTGGTATATTCCGGGTGGCAAACGGGAAGGTGCCGAATCCGACCGACACGCCCTTATACGGGAAATCCGCGAAGAACTCGCAGTAGACATTATCCCTGATTCCATTTCCCTCTATGGTACGTTTGAGGCTCCCGCCCATGACAAACCAGAGGGAACGGTTGTCCGCATGACATGCTATACCGCTATGTTTGTCGGAGAGTTACACGCCTCATCCGAAATTGCGAAATACCGATACGTCGGTTATACATGGAAAGCAAAAAGTTCCCCGGTCGATCAGCTTATTTTTGACGATCTCTACGCCCATAAGCTTATAAGATAGAACGCATAAGTAGTGCGATGCCCTCAAAAAAAGCTATTTACAATAATCACTCGTTTTTCCGCTTTGTGCGTCCGAGGAAGGAAGTGCTAACACCCTTGCCTTATCCGCAGGTGATATCCAATCGAACCAACAAACTGCGTACTGATATGTATCGGAAGTATGATTAGCGGCCCAAACAGGATCTTTGGAAGCTTCATTTTTTTGCCGATAATCGTATACTCCCCAATCCAGAAACGTATTGGCTCCGTTTTTGCTCGTTCCGTCTTTTGTCATACCCACCGCTATCGCAATCACCTCTCCCCGCTTAATTTCTATCGGAGGATACACCTGTGTCGTTCTTGAGTCCAAACCTTTTGGCATGGGAAACTTTTCGGCAATTTCCAGAAATTTCGGTGAAAGCGTAAGCAAATGTCCCACTCGATAACGGATCCCACACGGATGTTCAAAGTCAAAAGTATATTGGATATCACCCGTGTTGACCGGATACCGTGCCCCTGCTATAACCTTCGCGTCGATAGGAGCAGTGACCAAGATATCGCTCGGAAGTGAATTTTCGAACCGAAATCCTCCGTGCGCTTTGAACTCCCCTCCCCGTATTTGCCCCGGGTACAGCACGGATGTTGCTTTGTTGATATCGATAGGCAATGGGAATACGAAAGGATCAGGACAAATATCTTGTTTACCTTCGTTTTCCGATCGGCCGGTTTCACCGGCAGGGGCATAACCTCTAAATGTTTTCTCAACCATTACTCCGACAATGAGGAGGAAAGCCGCGAAAATCGGAATCATGACAAATGCGAATCCTTCTTGCCGGTTGGTCACTCATTTATTGTATCACTGGTATCTGCTTCATTGCGTAATCCTCCTGATTGGACATAATAGAACTATGACTTCTTACCGATTCAGCCCAATCCAGAACAAAACCCAACTGATATCTGCCATAGAACATATCCATGTTATGTGTCACGCGTTATGCGTCCAATTGTTCGGAACGCACTTGCCCGTGGCCGGAAATATCGGTATATTTTGTCATTTCGATGACGAATACGTCAGGCTCACTGGGATACAACGAGAGATAACCGATGAGTCCAAAAGCGTCTACGGAAAATATTTCCAGATGTATCAGCCCTTCGTCATTGCGGCCAAAGATGATATTCCGCAAACCACATATACGCATCTATATATCCGCAAACCCGACCCCCAAAAGCCGCAAGTAGGAGACCTGGATTTTTTCCTGGAACCCCAAAAATACGCCAGTCTCAAACAATCACTCATACAAGGCGGTACTCAAAAAGGCATACGGATGTTAAACCGGCCGGATCTGGATTTGGTGGAATTATATAACCCAAATATCGACGCGTTTGGCTATATAGGTGATAAACAATGGTTTGTATCCGCTTGATATAATATATGTATGAATAAACAATTGCTGAAAGAAGCCGCAGGCTGGGGATTCTTACTTTGGTTTATCGGCTATATCCTGGGCATCGTTCTTTTTATGGTTGTCCCCCCTTCTATGATCGGCTGGATCCTTATGCCAATCGGAGCCGCCCTTACCGTTTGGGTTTTGCTTAAGAAAATCAACGCAAAAGCATTGCATCATTATCTGTCATTGGCAGTTGTCTGGACACTCATTGCCATTGCCTTTGATTACTTTTTCCTCGTGAAGGTGTTTCAACCGGCCGACGGATACTACAAACTCGACGTCTATATATATTACGCGTTGACCTTTGTATTACCGATCATTGTCGGGAAGAGCAAACAAAAATAATGACCGAATGGCTTCGCAGACACCTGCGCATCGTCACCCCACTAGTGCTTGCCGGGCTGGCTATTATTGCCGGGAGTATCTATGTCGCCGACAAAAATGCTCCGCAAAACACGCCACAAGCTGCACCCTCCCCCACGGTTTGGATACCCGGCCCTACTGCTCAACAATTCATCCTTATGGGTGACATTGGAACCGCATCTTCAGAGGAATCGCAGGTTGCAGACAGCCTCCAAAAAAAATGTGATACAGACCGCAACTGCCAGGGCGTTTTTATATTGGGAGACATCATCTACGAGACGGGCATTTCATCGGCGACCGATCCGCAACTGCAGACCAAATTGGAAAAGCCGTACGCGAAGATCAATACCCCCTTCTATCTGGTCCTGGGTAATCACGACTATGGCGGATGCACGAATTGCTATACGGAATTTGCCCAATCGCATCCCAAATGGCATTTCCCCCATAGGTATTACGCGCAGAGTTTTCCGTCGGTATCGTTTTTTGTGATAGACACGGAAAATTTCGACTCGCATCAGCAACTTTGGCTCACCCGTAGCCTTGAAGAAAGCCAAACACCCTGGAATATCGTTCTGGGACACCGTCCGATCGTTTCCCAGGAAACTTCCAAGGAAAACGAGTATTGGAAAGGGATTGAAGTTCTCCGTGAGATTGTCTGTAAAGACGCGGATCTGTATGTCAGCGGGCATGCCCACCTGCTGGAGGAGCGGAACCAGGAACCGGGATGCTCAGCAAAATTTTTGATTTCCGGCTCGGGCGGCTCCACTGTCAGAAAAATTATCCAGCCTTTTACGGGGGAATTTTATGCCGAAGAGAATGGATTTTTGTCGCTTACGATAGAGAAAGAGCGTATCTTTTATTCGTTTATCAACAAATCAGGTGAGAGTCTTCACACCGCCTCCGTTACCCCGAAATAGGCGCCTATTACCACGCGACACACTGTTTTTTTATCCGTAGTGTTTGGTTATAGTTTTGACCACAAGTATAACTGGTACCGTAAGGAACGCTCCCCACGCCCCAAACACGAACGTACCGAGGAGCACAAAAACCAGCAGTACAACGGGAGGAATACCGGATGATTTACCGATAAGATACGGGGAAAGAAAATAATCGATCGCAAAATTAAGCAGTGCGTAGACCGCCACCATGACCAATCCTTCAAGCAACACCGACACATGCGGCAAAAACCGGATCGAATCAAATATGGCTACCGAGGAAACGATAAAGCCCGCGACCGTCATCCCGAGTATCGGCACCACGGAAAGCGATCCGGTCATAAGCGCCAATAACAACGGGAACTGTACCCCGATAAGGCGAAGGACCACCCATGATACGACCGCGACCGTCAGCATAAGTACCAGCTGTGTTTTGACGTATAGAGCAAGGACGCTGACTATTTTTTTCGGCAGCGATTGTTTGCGGGATTCTATTTTTTTCTTTCTTTTTGCCATGCATCTATTATAGCAATATATAATATTTACCCCTAATGAACACGCACCCAGACATACGGGGAAAACTCCTTGGAGATATATTACAATGACCGGTAATGGATATCGGTGATACTCTCTATGTAACGACGCGCGCGAAGTGGCGGGCGTGGCTCGCAAAAAACCATAAGACGGCCAAAGACATCTGGCTCATCTTCTACAAAAAATCATCTGGCAAGCCGCGTATTTCTTATGATGATGCCGTGTTGGAAGCGCTTGCCTATGGCTGGATCGATAGCATCGTAAAGGGCATGGATGAGTCACGCTTTGTCCAACGTTTCTCCCCCAGAAAACCGACAAGCATTCTCTCCCAAATGAATAAAGAACGCATCCGCGAACTTATCAAAGAAGGCAAAATGACCGGCGCGGGACTCAGGGCGCTTGCGCACGTCTATGACCCAGATACCGACAAAAAGGAAGCATTCTCGATTCCCGCAGGCATATATAGAGCGCTTAAGGCAAATGATGAAGCCTGGCGTCACTTCCAAAAATTTCCGGAATCCTATAAACGGATACGTATCGAATATATCGAGAGCAGAAAAAGACACGGGGTTGCCATGTACACGAAGGCGCTCAAACATTTTATAAAAATGACGGCGCGCAACAAACGAATTGGATTCGTCAAGGAACGTATTGGCACCAACATCTAGCTATCATGCTTACGGTACTATTCAGTTTCCTATGGATCGACAGGCACCTCTATCGTTGATTCAGAACATCGTTGCATACCGAGTTAACCTATGGCGTAGAAAAAAATGACGAAGTGTCGCGAATCTTTTCAGATGTTATAATCTTTTCATTCTACAACAGCAGCACGAAGTATGAATACACTCACCTTTTGGCATATTGCATTACTCGTATTGTTTGTATTCCCGACAAAAGTCCACGCGTATATCAATCCAGGCGAAAGCAGCACCCTTCTCCAGGGGGTTATCGCGGGATTTTTGGCAATATCGATTTTCTGGAAACAAATCGTCGGTTTTTTTCAAAGAAAAAAACCGTCATCCGATCAATTTCGGGACCCAAAACGCCCACATGACCAAACTGACTCATCATAAGAGTTCTTTCAGAGATAACGCAGGTGCCGTCTATACCCATGGGGGTAGAATTTTCCGTTCGGTAACTAAATACGGCAAGGATGATTATCAGTATTTCGTTTCCTCAGGACTCAAACAAGAATTGTTACGCAATAACTGCCTTATTCCTTTCAAAGAGACATCCCGCGTAGTAATCCCCGAAGCCTGGAAAACACTTGATGTCGACACTATTCCTTTTGTTTCCTATCCCTATGAATGGTCGTTTGACATGTATAAAGAAGTCGCCAAACTTCTTCTCACTATTCAGCTTATTGCCCTTTCCAAAAATATGATCCTCAAAGACGCGAGCGCCTACAACATGCAAATCTATCAAGGTAAACCCATTCTTATAGACTTACTCTCTTTTGAAAAATATACGGAAGGACAGCCTTGGAACGCATACGGGCAATTTTGCCGACACTTCCTTGCACCGCTAGCACTCATGTCAAAGACCGACATACGACTGGGATCACTCCAGCAAATATGGATAGACGGCATCCCTCTTGATCTTGCACACAAATTGCTCCCCTGGCGAACGAAACTCGACCCCGCACTTGCTGTCCACCTGCATATACATGGATATCTGTACAACAGGTACGACAGAAACGAGGCGGTGCTACAAAACCTCGGATCTAGAAAAGTAAGTAAACAAACGCTTATTCATTTAGCCATGAACCTACGGGACGTTATTGACCGCCTTGATGCTCCGACGACAAAATCTCGGTGGTCCGACTATATACACACACATCAGTATTCCCGTAACGCTTTTCTATTGAAACAAAGAACTGTCAGGAATATTTGTAAGTCAGCAAAACCCAAACTCACCCTCGACGTGGGAGCCAACATAGGTACGATTAGCGATATCGCAGCGGAGCATTCCAATTTCGTCGTCGCAGTGGACAATGACCCCTTGGCAACTCAAATTCACTATCAGTCAATCCGCGACTCTGGAAAACGGAATATTCTTCCGCTTACGATCGACGTCACGAATCCATCTCCTTCCATAGGCTGGAACAACGACGAACGGAGTAGTTTTTTTACCCGTGGCAGATATGATCTCGTTATCGCTCTCGCTCTTATGCATCACCTCGTCATCGGAAACAATATACCTCTTGTGCGTCTTGCCGAACTGTTCGCGCGAATATCAGCTCGACTCCTGATTGAATTTATCCCGAAGTCAGATCCCAATGTTACTGCGCTGCTTCACCACCGAAGAGATATTTTTACTTCTTATTCATCCGAAGAATTTGAAAAGAAATTTAAATCATATTTTGACCTACAATCAGTGATCCCTGTGCCGGGTAGCGACCGACTACTGTACTATTTCGTCAACAAGAAAGTATGATCCCATGAAAAAAACTATCCTCACGCTGTATTCGAAAATTTTCTTGCTCTCGAGCATTTGTACTGTAGTAAGCACCGCTTTGATTGATGCCGAATTTAGAGCTTCGGAGCTGCTATTCATGCTCATCACTATAACGGTCTACTCCGCACTCGCGACAATCGGGTGCATATGTCTCTCTTGGGTCATTCACAACCTACAAAAAGGAAAGACTAATCCCCTCGCCGCTCTTTTTGTGATTCTCGATATTGTCATATTATGGAGCTTCATGCGTGTAATATTTTTCCCGTCTGATTTTGGACCACTCAATGGAGCCGAATGGATGCGAAAGTTTACACAAATACAGTACCAGCAGGATTACCTGAAACTTTTTTTGGCGCTGCTTGTGAGCATACTGGCCTATCTCGTGACGGTAAAAACGCGTGTCAACAGCTCGAAAATAATAGCAATTGCCGCATTTGGTATATGCGTTTCACTGATTGGAGGGAGATACTACTCCGACCGAGGAAAACAGCCGGTGAAACGGGAAATATCGGATTGGAACGTTTTAGGAAAATCAAAAAATATCATAGTAATTATCGCTGACGGCATGCAGGGATCTATCGCTGATTCGGTACTGTCTCAAGATGAGACGTTACGCGCAAAATTTTCGGATTTCACCTTATATAATCGCGCTATTTCCCCACACGTATTTACAGAATTCGGTGTACCGGCCATTTTGTCCGGTTCGACGCTCAAGTGGACCAAAGAAACAGACAAAACGTCGGTACTTAAAGATTCGAAGGCAAATAATTTTTCGTTGGAAGCAAAACGAAAAAACTTCCGTACGCACGAGTTCATGTATTCGAGCGATCTCACGTTTAATTCCGATGTGCAGTATTCACTCGCTTCTTTTTCGTACAAGGATCGGATCCTCTATTACACAAAAGTCGGAATGATACGGATCCTTCCGCTACAATTGTTGAAAAATATTTTCTCAACCGGTTCTGACAATTCCGTCTTTTCCGACAAAAAAACGGACGCTCTGAATTTTATTCGTGCGTTTACCCAAAAAATATCTATAGGGACGTTCGACAATTCGATGATTATTCACCACTCTATGCTGCCGCATCCGCCGATTCATTTTACGATACATGGAGACAAAACCTTACCGAGAGACGACGTCTCGTACCAGGAAATTGCGGACGAGACTCATTTCTCTCTTCATACGTATGCGGATTTTTTCGACCGCCTAAAAACAAAAGGCGTATGGAATTCGTCACTTATCATACTAGTTGCTGACCACGGCTCACACTATCAACCCAAAGAAGATCCCTTTTCGACTCTTCACGGCACCAGTTACTATTCGGTAGGATCCTACAACCCAGTTATATTGATAAAAAGGCCATATCAATCAGGACCTCTTTCGGTCAACGATTCGCTTATCGCCACAACCGACGTCAGAAGTATCATCTCTCGCTACCTAAACTCAGAGAATTGGCAAGCCCCTCTTACACTATCAGGATCTCCGAGGCGGACAGTATGGGCCACAACAATATCCCAACAAGACAATTATGTACAGTATACATCTCTCGAGAATTATCAGAAAATCTCTGGCGTAACGAGCCTCGATTCTTTGTTCAAAAAATTTACAGATGAACTCGAGCCACATCCAAAGCAGTTCGCGCGAACTCAACTATCGTCATACAATCGAATCGACACGCAACATACAATTGGACTATTTGGCGTTCCTTTATTCTATAACGATGGCATATGGATACATGAAACGCCAATATTTTTGTTTGCAAAATACAACCAAGCCACTCCGGGCGATCTCGTACTTTCACTTGACATGTATGGCCTCACGTACGACGATCCGCACCAGTCTCAAACGATGTCCGTACGGGTAAATAACTCGCACGTAGCAACCTTAAACGTATCCCAAAGGAACGAGTACACCGTTATCCTCCCAAAACAAATCCTGAACGACAACACTAAACAACTTAAAATTGAGCTTACCCCGCTCAATGCAATCACCCCAAGGGATAGCGATAATTGGGATCCGGGTACGAAGCTAAGTGTCTACCTCTACGGGTATACACTCAGCAGCAGATGACACCAAGTCACTTATAATGCCGACCCCTGGCAAAAAAAGCTAGCGACGGCTGTTATGAATCGCCTCACAAAATTTTGAATGCCTCTATTTTTCGCTTTCGTTCCGCCGTGGTAAGAGGACTTGCTATTCCCGGACCACTGATGCAGCCTCCGTCGCAAAAAAGAATATCGAGCAGCCGAATCGTTGGATTTGCGGCAAACTCTGCCAGAGCCGACTCACAATTTTTCCATCCTGATACCACGCGGATTTCATCTTCACGTAGAATAGTCCTCAGTCCGCTTGATTCGGTCAGACCTCCGTCAGTCGGGTACATTCGGGTACGCGGCTCTTCTATGTCAAATTTTTCCTGGGCATCACGCGCTTCTGTGACAACACCAAATATTTGGAATAATGACTCCAACTCGACAAACGTTATCACCACAATCTTTAAGTCTCCCTGATCTTCTTTTGCTTCCATTTTCTTGGCAAAGCACGGACCGATAAAAACCGGCCGGTATCCCGGATATCTGTCCCGCAATATCCTTGCGGTTGCTGCCATGGGAGAATCAATATTGGTTGTCACGTACTGCAACAATTTAGGATATTTTTTCCGGACTAACCGGACGAAACTCGGACACGGACTCGTAATATAACGCGCCTGGGGACTCTCTTTAAACGCCCTATATAACGTTTCGTTTGTCTTTGTGGCCCCCACTGCCACCTCGACAACAGCGGCAAATCCCAATCTTCGGAGTCTTCCGATGATCTGCGGATAAGCATACATAATCGGAAATGACGGGGCCACCATGGCCACGGCCGGTTGTTTCTGTCGCAATAGGTTGGTGAGGAATTCTATTTCAAGCATGCTCGTTACCATACATTCGGAGCAACCACATCGCCATAAAGCCGCCAGTCACCGCGGTGACAAGCTGCACAATTCCCATACCGGAGATAAATATACGAGGCACAATATGTAATCCGACGAATAAGGCGGCCACAAGAAACAACACGGCAGACTTAAGCGCAGACGCTGCCAGTATACATATAGGAAAACCATACCGTTTCCACGTCGCAATCACGCGGACAAATAGCAAATTTGCAATCCAGATAAACGGAAGAAAGTAAAAAAGAAAAGGCGTGAACGTGCCAAAAAGCAATCCGTTTCCGATCGCCCCAATACTCGGCATCGCACACATGATAACGCTATGCTTCCTGCGAGTTCTCACAGCATACAAAACAAGCAACATATTCACCAGTGAACCGGTTATAATTTGCGGCCCGGAAATAAAAAGGGGTACCGCAAACCCTACAAGTGGCAGGATCGTCTCAATGGATAGCTTCCGTAGAATTGGCAACGTCGCTGTTTCGCCTGTATAGCTCATATTATTTGAGTGTAGGCGAATACGACCTATTCTTCTGTGAGGTACCTTACTTTGCTAGTGCCAACCTTTTGTTTGCTGCGTAGGAAATTTTTGTTCCTGTAATGCACGTATGACACGCTCCCCCACGATAATATCGTGTCGGGTCTGTTCGCTCATGTTGTGTTTAGTCAATTTTGACAAAGAAATCCATCGCGCTTGCTGTTTATCGGTGATATGCTCAGGCAACACCTCGGCTACTTCTATGTAGAAGATGAAGTGCGCACCGAATTTTTCGTGGACATAATCGTAAACCGGCCGGATAGAAGACGCGTCAACGGATTTTCCCAGCGCCTCCTCCACACACTGCTTAAATACTAATTGCGGATTACTTCCGTTGTGGCTTTTACCACGGAAAAGGACAAACTTTATTTCATCGCCGTGGGTTTGTTGCTGCAAGAGAATTTGTTGTGAGGCCGAATGATAAAAAAATCCGCTTGCATAAAATGGTTTATGCACGTTCTTACTATAGCACACTTGGACCGTAATTACGACTACCTTCCTAATCCGATCACTATAGCGCCACTCACCATGAGAAGGCCGCCCAGAATTGTTGTGACGCTCACCTTTTCTTTTAAGAATACGGCTGCCAATATGATCGTCATCACCAGGCTTAGTTTATCTATCGGTGCCACCTGAGATGCTTTTCCCATTTGAAGAGCACGGAAATAAAACAGCCAGGATAATCCCGTCGTGATACCGGAAAGTATCAAAAAATAAAAGGAAAATTTAGAAACTCCACCAAGCTGCTTCATCGTCCCCTGATACCATACGATACCCCATGCAAATATCAGAATAACGACCGTCCGGATAGCGGTCGCTAAATTAGAATCCACCTGCCGTATACCAACTTTTGCTAGTATTGCAGTAAGCGCTGCGAATAAAGCGGACAGCAGTGCGAAATGGATCCAGGTCATACTCATTCAAGTATACCCGAAATAACGGGCGCATATCACACGTATTCATACCGGCCGGACACATCAGCGCTGTCGGAAATTATTTTTGCTTCCTCATCGTGAGGGTAACTGTGGTTCCCTCTCCTTGTTTGCTCTTGAGAAAAATTCCGACACCCCACATGTCTGCTATACGGCGGACAAGAGACAATCCTACTCCATGACCTGACGATGCATTTGTGCCTCGAAACCGCCGGTCAAATATATGAGCGCTGACCTCCTGCGACATACCGATTCCATTATCGGATATGGTTATACGCAACTCCTGTTTCGTCGATTTTGCGTTAACCATAATCGCCCCGTCCGAACGCGAGTACTTTATTGCGTTATTTATAATATTGCCCAATAACGACTTTGCAATCGGCGGCGGCATAGAAAGCAACTCCTGACTTCCTACTTCTATCGTCACCCGTATATTTTTTTTGAGAATTCCTTCATCATTATCCCTAAAAATCTGACGAATGACCTCCAGCGCATTCGTCTCCGTCATTCCCTTCTTATCCGCCTCATATAATCGTGACACGGACATCAGTCCGTCGATCGTACTGCTCACCCCAAGCAAATCATCCTGAATGGAAAGCAACGCGTGCTTACCGGAAGGAGACATCGTCTTATCTTTTACCACCATGACATCCACCGCGGTTATGGCTCTCGTGAGAGGCGTACGCAACTCGTGAGCGACGTTACCGATAAACTCCTTATGACGGGCAAATATGGCGGCTAGCGACGAAAGCAACCTATTGATAACGGACGACAATAGTACATACTCCGGTGATGCGTCAGGTACTGCAGGAACATGATCCGGAAATACACCCTCAGGAATCCTTCGAACCGCATGACTGAGACGCTCGAGTGGAGAGAGTGCCCGCCGGACAATCCATAGTGACAAAAAAACACTCAGGAGTATGGACAAAGGGATAAGTGCAAGCATGATAAGAGACGAGCTGCTCAGTATGTCCGACAGGGACCGTTCATCCCGTGCCACCTGTAAAAAGGCAATTATTTTTCCTGATGATTCCAGGGGAAATGTATAGGTTTCAAACTGCTCGTTGGTAGAAAGCGTGAGATGAGAAAATCCGCGAAATGACGTGCCTATGGCCTCACGAATACCCCCGACGCTACGCGCGTCTTCTCCCTCGGAGATAAACGTCCGATATATACCAAAAACATTTATAGCCGTTCCCTCAGGGCTTACAACAAGCGCGGAAATTCCGCGCTTACGAAGCCTGTCTGTAACGGTGTTACCTTCAGCGTCCTGTGTGTACGTCAGCTGGTTTTCTCGTATCACAAATTGTGTGCGTACCAAATCAAGCCCCTCGCGAGTCAGATACCCACGAACATCGCGCTCAGTAAGCGCATATGATAACCAGGCGAAAACGACGGAGGTAAGGATCTGGACAATTGCAAACCCCACGCTAAGCCCAATAACGGTTTGCTGCCGAAGCGTCAGTCGTCGCATACCATATACCCTTTGCCTTTCACGGTACGGATAACTTTTTTTCTGAATGGATCATCTATTTTCTTCCGAAGATAACGGACGTGCACGTCCACAGTCTGGGATAATTCATCCGTGCGCTCGTTCCAGACATGCTCAAGCAAATCTATGCGCTCCATGGCTACACCTTTGTTCCGTGCGAGATACTCAAACAACGCATATTCCTTGGGGGCAAGCGGGATATGTTTTCCCTGTCGTGTAACGGTTCGGCTATTTGTGTCTATCGCGATATCACCGACCGATAGAACGGGAGGCACGGTAAATGGTGAGGTCCGTCGCAGTAACGCGCGAATACGCGCGTCCAGTTCTGAAAACCGGAAAGGTTTTACCAAATAATCGTCTGCTCCGGAATTTAGTCCTTCCACGATGTCATCCGCCTGACCACGGGCAGTAAGTAACAGAATGAGGGCGGGATTATTTTCGCTACGAATTGTTTTGACGAGCGTCATTCCATCGCCGTCCGGCAAGCCACGATCAATGATGACGAGATCATAATTCGTGTCGGCAAGCTTCGTATAACCGGTGGCCATATCGGTCACGCAGTCAACTCCATATCCCAACGTTGTCAGGAGGGTCTCAAGATTAGCGGCAATTTTTTGCTCATCTTCTACCAATAAAATCCGCATACCTGTCCTTAATTCACGATGTACGGAGACATTTTTCGCAGCGTCCCCATAGAATGCTGCGAATCGAACACCCCTGTCATTTCCGCTCCGCACGTAAATATGTCTCCGCCACTATGAAACGATCGGAACTCGGTCACATTATACCGTGTTCCGTGTACGGTGATTATACACTGCTGGCTTTCGGCGGGAGCAGGAGGATCCGGAACCGACGTTGGCTCTACGGCAACGACCTGTTGTTGTGTGGGCTCGATACCAACCGGGTCACTGACTATAGCGGGCGTATCATTGGCACTGACCCTCATAGGAGCCGCGCGCGTGACCTTTTTCGGTGTCGGTGACACCGAAGGACTCACGAGAGGAGCTACGGAGCTCTCTGCTTTCTGAGTCCAGAGCTCAATACCTGCGACTGCCCCCGACAAAAGCATAAATTGCACCACAAACAACATAACGCCATACTTAATAAAATATTTCATGCAAAAGAAAAATTCTCATAATGTATACGCGCCTGACGCACCCCCCGTAGCATAAATTGATTTCGCAAACCCAGCATCATTTGTTCCGGTCCGCAGAGCAAAATATTCGACCCGGCTATTTCCGGTGCGGTTTTTGTGACGCTATCTGCCGTGACTCTCCCTTCGGCCTGGGTTACGTGAAGTCGGTAACAAACCGTGGCATTACAAAGTGCAAGAGAAAGTATTTCCTCATGATAAATCGCCTCAGATGTCGTCCTGACGGAATAGATAATCGTAAAAGGATGCGCTGCTTGGCTCTTCACGTGCTGCTTAAGAAGCGCGAGAAATGGTGTTATGCCGATACCTCCCGCTATACAGATGACCGGCCTCGCCTTCTGGACAAAATACGGCTCAGCCAATGTTCCGTAGGGCCCCTGTACATATGCGACACTCCCCTTTTTTACGTCCCGGAGTTTGAGCGTATGATCTCCGGATATTTTTATTCCGAACCGCAGTTCTTCGTCAGACGGATGAGAAACAATGCTAAACGGGTGACCATCTCCTTTTTCGAAAATTCCCGGTACGGACAAAAACGCGAACTGGCCGGGTGTGTGGTGTAAACGCCTCCCTATCGCTTTGAGTCGCATATCGAACATATCCCCGATCCGTCGTATAGAGGTCACTTCGTAAGGATACCGAAACTTGAAATAAGGATACATAAAACGCATATATAACGCCGCCAATATGGCGATCCCGGCGCTGCCCAAGATCCATATGCGAAGCGGCATAAACCGCGATACGTCACTCTCGATAAGCATTGCATGGACGCCGGAAAGGATCATGACGGTTCCCATGTACTGATGCATTCCACGCCAAAGATGATACGGCAATTTCACATAGAGCGTAAAAATCACAAGCACCACAAGCACACTTAGTCCCAATATGCCCGCAGCGTAGGCAACGTTATCCGGATCCAAAACAATATACCGCAGTGCCAATTGCGCGTTTGGAAGAGCCTGTAAAATAAAAAAGATCGGATGCGAAATCGCCATCATGGTACCGACTCCCCCAACGATATGATGCGCTTCATAAGATTTGTCCAACCCGCCGAACAGGCGCTCTACAAATTTTGTTCGGACGGCAAGTACGTGTGCTATCGACAAAAGCACGAGACCCAATAATCCGGTAAGCTGTCCCAAAGAAAACCACGGACGACCGTATAAAGCGGACAAATCGCTTTTTGAAGCGATGAATAGGTTCGTTGTGACAAAAAGCGCCGCGATTATTCCCCACCACCCTGTCATTCGTTTCATATGATTAATGTATATAGGCTGCAACAATTGGATATTTGCGACGAATAATACCTGCACCCGCTATATGAAGTTCAGAAGACGCATCCCTTCCCGCAAGAAAATGATATGGTCCTCCCGTTTGATAAAATTCTTTTCCTGCCGTGACGTCGTAAACAAATCCGTCGAGCGCCAAATATATAGGCTTATCGGCGTCTGTGCCGGAGAATTCTGAAAGCGCAGTGGCATCCAGTGTTTTGTGACCGGAAAAAGACACGGGGGCATGCTGCGATGTGGCGACAACACCACCGACAGACACCGCGACAATCAGAGACAATGAACTATATATGAATATTCTGCTGAATCCGTAAGACATATGGGCAATCGGAAAATAGTAGAGACCTGTCGATGTCCAACACACTCCCGTGTTATGGCAAAGGCGTCGGTGTTACACCGGATTCCGGTTTCTCCATATAGTCTTCTGTTTCCTTTTCTTCCTGATGTGATTTCTCTTCAGAAGATTTGGATTCCATTTCATATTCTTTTCTATCATCATCTTCATCACCATCTTCGTCATCATCGTCAGATATCCTGCCGGGCAAAGCCGGTGCGATTTTGTTTGCGGCTACGCTTGTCGTTACGGGCGGCGTGACATGCTTTATCGTTGGTGTAGGCGTCAAACTCGGCGTCTTGGGAGCCACGGTTACACTTGCTTGCTCTACCGTTTCCGGTTCACTTTTGGGAACTTCCACCGACGTTGTCACCTCGGGTGACTCAGCGGAAACTGTTTTGACAATTTTATACCCGGCAACACCGCTTGTTACGGCGGTCGCGACGGTCAGCACCCCAATCGCAATTTTTGTTCCAAACGCTTCAGAAAAACCGACAAATGGTAATTCCATCATAGTATTTTTCCTCCTTGGTTATCACTTTACGCTGTGGCGCATTAAGAGCGGATTAAGGCAAACAACAGTGCGAAAAGCGCGTATCACATACAATCTCGATTTCCGTTGCCGTATACTACGAGTGGCATACCATGTTTCAGAAACACGTCTTGTTCCTCACCATACTCATCCTGTGCGTGTACGGGACAATTGCGCTGCTCGGGCAACGCAGTATTTATGTCGCTACGGACGGAAATGACAGGAACAACGGTGCGAAATCACACCCGGTAAGGACCATACAACGTGCGGTCATACTTGCAAAACCCGGAACATCTATCGAGATTCTTCCCGGTATCTACAGGGAAACGCTCACGATATCCCAAAAAAAACGTATTCGGCTACACGGAAACACCCAAAATGGGCAGTCTGTAACGCTTACGGGAGCCGAACCTTCCGCTTCATTCACCTGGTCGTTGTGTTCCGATACGCGTTGTCCACGGTTGCAACCGGATGCGATACCACACGTGTATGTCGTAACACTCCCATGGAATGCACCCCCTACTATTCTCACGGAACGCACCGCAGACGGCCAAGTGCACGAGCTTACCCGGGCAAGAAGCCCGAATATCAAAACAGTCACTCCTGACAAATTTCATGAATTCTGGTGGCAAGCCGAAGGCCCTGGGCAATCCGTATCGACTCTCGTGGACAGCGCCGATCTGAAAAACTCCGCCGACGCTTCCGGCGGGCGGGCGTTTCTTATCGACGGAGCCGATCGTTGTGGAACCTACTTATATGCCCGATCGATAAAAAAACACGACCGTGCAAACGGCACACTTACCATGGATGCACCGATAGGAGCGCTCACGTATGGAAATCAGGAAAACGGCGTGAGCCAATATACCAAATATTTTATTGATAACACGATCGGACTGCTGGATTCTCCGGGCGAATGGTATTACGACGCTGCCCTTCAGCAACTGTACCTATGGCCGCTGGAAGAGAAAAATCCCCAGACGTTATCTATAGAAATTGGCAAGCGGGACACGGGAATACTTCTCAGCGGATCAACTATAGCGATAGACAACATGAGTATAACCACAATCAACGACCACGACTACTTCACCCATCCTACAGGCGCGATTGTTATGAATACGGATTCTAAGATTCAGAACATACGGCTCACGCGTTTGACCGTCGAGTTTTCTGGATCCGGAGTGTACGCCCAAACGGTTGGCAACGGCCATATACAAAATATCCATATGGATTCCCTGAAAATAAGCGGCATCGCAAAATCCTCCGTTTCGTTTTTGGGGTCACCCACATCTTCAGCATCGATCGACAACGTTCGGATGATACGCTCGGATATCTCCACGTCAGGCTTTCCGTTTAACGAGCCGGCAATTTCTTTTACCCGCGTTTCTCGTGTCAACGTCGCCGAGAATACCGTGCGGGACGTCGCGAGTTACGGGATTCACGTAACGGGATATGAAAAGTCGCCTACCGTTTTACCGGGTATAACCATAACCGGAAATTCCGTTTCCCACGCATGCCAAAATGCTTCCGGGTGTGCGGCAATCAAAATATTCGGCGGAACATTCTCACAAGCGACAATAAGCCGCAATACAGTGCGGGACCAGCTCGGATGGAGCTACTGTAAGGAAGCCAAAGAAAATACCCCCGGCTATGCTATCGGGATATTTGTAAGTAACGCCAGCGGTATTCGTGTCACAAGAAATCATGCAAGGACTAACAGCGGACCAGCGTATCTGGCATTTACCAGGCAAATTCCCGCCGTAGACAATTCTTTCGAATACAACAACGCCGAGAGAAACCAATCGGGAATAGTGCTACAAGGAGCACAAAACGACATGGATACGGACGCTTTGGCAAACGCCACGCGTCATGACCGAACCTCAATTACTCACAATATGCTCAAAGGAAATCAAACAGGACTCATCCTGGATCCGGCGCACCCGGATTCCGTAAATGTTATCGGTAATATATATACGAATAATACGGTGGCGCTCGAATCCCGTGGAATCATCATAAGCACCCCCTCCGCGATTATTACGACATTCCCCTACTGGCGACAGTAAATGCGCCGTATGCTAAAAATATCCGCTTCGTATCAAATTTTTCTTATCTTCTTCATTTAACCAGGTGGGGAGCGGATCGGAAGGACCTATGTGTTTGGGAAACGTCTCCTGCAGCTCTTTATATTTTCTCAGAAGAGAATCGACAATAACCTTGTTGTTTTTGAATATATTGGTTAGCTCACCGGGGTCCTTTACCCGGTCATATAACTCCAGTTGAAAAGCTCCATTGCGTATTCGCCTGATGAGCGTATAGTTTCCGGTCCGCAAAGAAATGGCTCCGTCGCTTACGTGCTCCGAGATAACCATGTCGTGAACTTTTTTTGAAAATACGTTATATCCGGCTACCGGAATCCTGAGTTTTTTCCCAATCACGCCATAGACCGTCGGAACGATATCGACAAGCGATACGAGTGTATCCGATCTGTCGGCTTTACTATTGGGAACATACACAATAAACGGAACGTGAAGCACTTCGTCATACAGAGACCACCCATGAGAGTATGACGTGTGTTCGAAAAACTCATCTCCCTGATCACCGACAATGACGACAACCGTATTTTCTAACCATTTGTGTGTATCAAGGTAAGCAAAAAATTTTCCGAGCTCTCTATCCAACATATGTATCTGAGCGACATAAAGAGCGTGTGTGTATCGCGCCCGCTCCTCAACGGGTAAATCGGCGAACTGTTCCCAGTATTTGTTGTTGAATATCGTATATGTATCGTCATAATCTCTATAATTGCCTACATCATGATACTGGTATTGATCCAGCCTGTCGCAATACGACCCGGATATCTTTCCTAATGTACGAATCAGATCCGGGTGAATTTGTGTAAGTTTTTCATATGTCACTGCGCATAAATCCTCGTAGTTCATATCTTTGCGTTGCGCACCGGTATAAAACATCTTCAAATCCTCCGGATCGGGCATATATGGTTCGTGCGCTGCGTAGGTATGCATCATGATAAACGACGGCTGCTTGAGTACGCCCGCCTGCGTCGAAATGGATTCCATGGTTTTTATCCATGCTTGCGGCTCGTCTGCATCGAACGTTTTGTCAAATCCACGTTCCAATCCTCGCGTCAGCGGGAGATGCGGGTCAGCGGGCGGACCGAAAAAATAAGTGCGGTATCCGTCTTTCTTGAGTAACTCGGCAAGTGTTGTCACATCCGAAGGCAGTTTGCTGGCGTACGGCAATGTCATCGTATGTGAACTCGGATATAAACCGGTCACCATGGAAAAATGACTATCCTGCGTTCTCGATGCGGTTGCATACGCATTGGAAAATACATATGCCTTGGACGCAAACGCACAGAGATTCGGTGCGGTATCTTGAGAATATCCAAAACAAGGCAGGCTTTTCGCTCGTACCTGATCCAGGGATATGACGATGACATTGCATCCTTTACACACGGGGTGCTTCGTCAATAATCCAGCTTTCGTTATCCCTATGACACCGATAACGACCAGACCCAATAAAGCCGAGAGAAATATTTTTTTCCTTCCCGAAAACATGTATCCTCTCATTCTATTAATCACCGTATGCAACTTCAAGGGCGGCACATATCCGAACGCCTCCGCGTGTGGGAAAAACAGTGCAGGTGTCTGATATACTTATTGCACGTATGGCCGGACCCAAACATATTACCGATATCCTCACGGAGATTACGCACGGGGGAACGACACACCAAAAACGCCTTGTAACAGTCGATGAGCATCATACCGGTGATGTTGCGACTATAAATTATGCCTGGCTCGAGGTGGGAAAGCAGCTCACCATCCATGCGCATCCCGACGGGGAGGAATTTTACTTCTTTTTGGAGGGAAACGGAAAAATTCTGGCGGGAAACTCATGGTTTACCGTCAGCAAGGGAAGTTTTGTCATTATCCCTCAAGCCAAAAATCATAGTGTCAAAAATACCGGCAACATTATTCTCGCATTCCTTACCGTTCGAACGGTGAATTCCTATCATTGAATCAGACCTTTCACCACATGTTCCTGCCTGAGTTTTTCAAGCGAGGTCTGGTACGCACTGACTCCCTCGATCACTTTTTTTCCGTCTCCCAACCGGGTATTGTTTTGCCAAAAAGAAATAGTGAGGCTCCCCTCTTCTCCTTGTAAGGATTGCAAATCAGAAACAAATTTCGCATCGGAAAGGGCTGACTTGGATACGCTAGTCGCCAGCTGATTCTGAAACACGTTTATATCGGCGGCAGTGAGCGTATTATTCTCTCCCTTCTCTACCACGGTGTTTGCTCCCGTAACCAATGTCTGCAATATATCAGACTGTGCCACAAAATACGTCGTGGCCGCTTCCAATACTTTGATATTATGCGCGTGGTACTGTGAGGAAGCCATGGGTAGGGATTCATTCGGAACGCTGGCAAGTTTTTCGGAAAGTTTTTTCATGTCCTGCATATCTTTATGCGCCTGATCCAAAAAAACCTGCACCTGAGTAAGCAGGGTTTTGGCGGCTGTTGAATTACCAGACTCCATTACTGCACCGAATCCATTTCCTGCCGACGCTATCGCACTCTTAAACGACGTGATCTTGGTGTTCATGTCAATGATGACATCGCTTAACAGCTGGTAATAGTCTGCGATTTTTTTTGCTTCTGCAAAATATCCCATGGCCGAAATTTTAATCGGGCCGCTTCCGGAAATTTTCCCTTTGGCACCCGAAGGAAGCATGGGGAGAGATTGTGTGAGTGTGACAACCTGAGCCATAGCCGCCTGCCCCTTACTCACCGATTCGCCTGCCTTTACTGTTTCGGTTTTTAGCGATCTGAAATTTTGAACATATGCATCTTCTGTCGAAACCGCACCGAGGACATCCTGGGGTAATTTCATCGCCGTGCGCATTGATCCATAGAGCCCTTTGGCAATCTGACGCATTCCATTTTCAATAATCGCTTTTTGTCCCAATCGCACTGAGGCTCCCAAAATCGCCGCACTGTTGGCAAGCCCCGCTATGTCCGGATGGATAAGTATTCCCGTCGTCTGCAAATTTGGCTTTGGCACGGTTTTTTCCTGTTCTGTCGCTAATGCATAAATTGTGTCCAGATTAGTGATAACGTCGTTAGTGGCCGATTTTAACGTGGTAATATGTGGCTTGAGCTGGTCGACAAGGCGTACTGTGTTTTGACGCGGCAGCACGTATAACCCATACACCCCAACCACAGCGATGATGAGTATAAGACTGACAACGACGAAAATAACGGGCATCGCGCTTCCCGACGGCTTCATTTCTTTTTCTGTCGCAACTGCCACTGGCGGAATAATAAGCGACTCATCAATATAGCGAGGCGTAGGCGTGGACGGCAAAGGGGGTTGGGATTGTGGCATGACGTTTTGATTATCATCAAATCACTACCGATAATCAATGCTATTTCAGAGATACTTGCCTCCCGACACAATAATTGGTATGGTATCTTACATGAGTTCATTGTTTTTCTCGTAAAGGGAGCTCGTATCGCTGGGGATCGCTCCCGTCCTCACCAAAAAATAGGCAAACGGCCTTGCAGCCCAGGGGTCGTTTTTTTATGCAATAAGGGAGAACTTCTATGATTGCCGCCTTTCTTATCACGTTCCGTGAGGTCATCGAGGCATCACTTATTGTCGCCACCATACTCGGAATTCTCACGAAGTTATCACGGACAAAAAGTGTCCGTACCGTTTGGGTGGCGACGTTCCTCGCAGCCGCACACAGTGTCGCGCTCCTTGCTCTTGCAAGCGCACTCGGCATCAAAGTTCAGGAAGTATACTCCGGCAAAATCGAAGAATTTGTCGAGGGAATACTTATGGCAGTCTCCGCGTTATTCATCACTTGGGCAGTTTTTTCTCTCCATACGTATTTTGCCCAGTATAAAACCCACTTATTGGTGAAAATACGCAACATCGTTGAACAAAACGAGCAAAAAGCGCTGTTTTGGCTCGTGTTCACGGCCGTGTTTCGCGAAGGATTCGAGATCGTATTGTTTTTGTCCACAATCTTGGTTTCGTCCAACCCGACAGAAATATTTACCGGATTTGCGGGAGGATTAATCGGCGGCCTGATGCTATCATTTGGACTGTTTGCTGCGACGCTTAGGCTACCGGTCATTGCGGCATTTCGCGTTACGAGTGCCCTGCTTATCCTGTTTGCGGCGGGCTTATTTTCCCGAGGCGTTCATGAGTTTACTGAGGCTGGTTTATTGCCGGAGCTATCCAAAATTACGATTGCGTTCATCCCTGCAAAAGCAACACTTGCCGGCGATATGATAAAAACTGTCTTTGGTCTCACCCGGACTATGGACGTCACGCAGCTTATTACATACGGAGGATATGTCGCCTACATGACCTGGTGGGTTTTTCTCAAACGGACAAAACCCGCGAACACTGAAGTTGCAGACTAGCCCTCATTACTGGTATACTAGCGCGTATCGTCAATGGCCGTGTAGGTAGGTCACTATCCGTATCCTTGCCCAATCACCCCGTTAGCGAACTCCGAATATGCATCAGGATATCCGAAATATTGCTATTATCGCTCACGTGGATCACGGTAAAACGACCCTTGTGGATGGCATGCTCAAACAAACACATACCTTCCGTGAAAATCAGGCGGAAATGACCGCCACCACTATTCTCGACAGTAACGACCTGGAGCGGGAAAAGGGAATCACCATTCTTGCCAAAAACACATCCGTTCTCTATCGCACGACAAAAATCAACATTATCGACACTCCCGGACACTCGGACTTCTCGGGAGAAGTGGAGCGAGTCATCAACATGGCGGACGGAGCGCTCCTGATTGTCGACGCAGCTGAAGGGCCGTTACCGCAAACGCACTTTGTGTTGCAGCAGGCTCTGGCGCATAACCTCACCGTCGTAGTCGTCATCAACAAAATCGACCGTAAAGACGCGCGTCCAAAAGAAGTTCTCCATGAAATAGAAGGGCTCTTCCTCCATTTGGCGCATCATGAAGGACATTTGAATTTTCCCGTACTTTATGCGGTCGGTCGGGAAGAAAAAGCGTGGGATCATTATCCCGATTCACTCGAAGAACCAGCCAATCTACAGCCATTGTTTGATGCCATTATTACGCATATACCGGCTCCCAAGGGAGATCCGGAAAAACCGTTTAAAATGCTGGTGACCACGCTTGATTTTGACAGCCACAAAGGGAAATTTGCCATAGGAAAAGTCAGTCAGGGACGCGTCCACAAGGGTGATCCCCTGCTTGTTCTGGATGAAAACGAGGCGCGCACAACATTCCGAGTGGAAAATGTATTTACCAGCGAAGGCTTGAAGCGCATACCTGCGGAAACGGGAGAAACCGGCGATATCATCGCAATCACCGGAAGCAACGCAATCGCGATAGGCCAAACGCTCGCGGATCCTGCGGATCCGACAGGGTATCCCACTATAGAGATAGAAGAGCCCACCCTTAAAGTGCTCGTCGGCCCGAACACCTCCCCATTTGCCGGCAAAGAATCGAAATTCGGCACTCCGACACAGCTGGCCGACCGCCTGAACCGGGAAATTCAGACAAATGTGGGTCTTAAAATCGAACCGAGCCCGACAAGTAACGGATTTCTCGTATCCGGCCGCGGAGAACTGCATATTGCCGTACTTTTGGAAACCATGCGACGCGAGGGGTTTGAGTGTCAGGTAGGCAAACCGGAAGTCATCGTCAAGGAAATAGACGGGGTAGCTCATGAACCGTACGAGGAGTTGACGATCGAACTTGACTCAAGCTTGATAGGTATCATCACGGAAGAAATGGGCAAGCGTCACGGAGAGCTCCTCGATACGCATACCAATGACCGCGGAACGACAAAAATGGTCTATAAAATTTCCACCAGAAACCTGCTGGGGTTCCGGGGAGACATCATGACCAAAACCCGGGGAAGCGGCATTATCGCAACCAGGATAATCGGTTATTTCCCACTTACTCCTAAAAAAGCCAAGGCACGAAACGGTGTTCTTGTCTCGATCGAAACCGGCAAATCCACAGGGTACGCGCTCACGACCGTGCAGGAGCGCGGTAAAGCGCTCATTGGTCCCGGAGTCCCCGTATACGAAGGTATGATTATCGGCATCAACAATAGAAACGAAGACATAGATATAAACGTGTGCAAATCCAAACGGCTTACCAATATTCACTCGGCAAACGCCGATGTCGCCATACAATTAGACCCGCCGTTCGAGATGAGTTTGGAACAGGCCCTGGACTTTATCGAGGACGACGAGCTTCTGGAGGTAACACCGCTATCTCTCCGGCTTCGTAAAATTCATCTTTCCAAAGTAAACCGCGTCAAAGCATCGCGTGGCTCCGATGCCTCGTAATTTTGCCACATATCCCCCTCACCTGGTTGATCTTCTTGCGAGTCTAACTCTCACCAGCCCTTCTTGAGAAACGACGCGCGCCTAACGCCCGCCGTTAGTCATCCGATCCGGATAAAAATCCAAAAACCCCGCTTCCGCGGGGCTTTTGGTTAATACGCTCGTTTCCTCTTTTACCTGGTTACCGAGATAACAGCGCTGTTATCTGTCGTGGGAGCGCTCACCGTAATCCGGTTTGCCGCATCCCTGGCTATGTTATAGCCGGTATTCCAGCCTCCTACTGCCGCGCAGTCAGTGATATTGGCGGTGTTAAGTGCCGGGTCTGTTGGAAGCGCCGGCAAATAATTCGTCATCAACTGTCCGCACAAATTCGGGAAGTTCGTCGAATTAAACAGGGTAGCTGTACCTGCTACTAATCCGCTTACTTCTCCGGGAAGTTGTCCCTGATTTTCCGCGACGTACTGATGTACGGCGTTTAATACCTGCAACACATCACTTCGGCGTTTCGTGTTATTTGCCTGACCGAATTGACGGGCCGGATTAATGGCAATTAACGTAATTGCCAGCAATATGGCCAAAATACCGATAACAACAAGTAGCTCGATGAGCGTAAACCCTTTTTTATGTTTCATAGGCAGAGTCCCCTCCTTAGGACCATAAATTCACTACTTATTTAGCATAAGAGAGCTACACGATGTTGTCAAGGCCAACAGAAAATATTTATGGGGAGAAATTCACATTCAAATCATAAAGCGTTGGCGTTTGATTTGTGTCTGTCGTATCCATATATATTTTGTACCTAAAGCATTGGTTCGGATTAAGGTATCCTCCGTAAGTACCGACCGGAATCACGCCCGACATAACACTTCCTGACGGGACAAAATACGCGCTCGGGCTGGATCCCATAATCCCGTTTGGTCCGACATAGGTGTATGACGCTCCCACGCAGCTTCCGTTAACGGGCGCTGCAGCCCCGATCTGCACTTTGATCGACGTTTGCGCGGGCTGATTGACGACTGCCTGAAAACGGTTAAACGCTGCGGAACCGGTTGCGTCAAAAAAATTTGACTCGAATGTTCCGGGGGTTAAATATATACCCGTATCCGGTCCGCCTTCGATTATTTTTAGCTGCTTTTCATTCGTATTTGCGACCATATATACGAAATTATCCCCATCCGCCTCCGACACGCTCGTCAAATCGTTAAAACCCTGATCATAATTTACCCCGCCGCAATACAAAGGAGCAGCTTCCGAATCGATATTGAGTACCTGGTATTCCTGTGCGTTATTTGCGTCCGACAAACCGTCCTTTCCGACCAATATCGCGCGCTGACCGTTTAACACGGTAAGCGACCGTCTCGGATACAGCTGTAAGTTTGCGGCGGTAGTCGCTTCATAGTACCCGCTTTGCGCACCCGTTAACGGAGTGCCGCTCAAAAATTGAGGACTGCTTTTGTTGGAGGTGTTGATAACATACCATTGTTTACTATCAGGCGCCCCGTCGTTATTTCCGTCAATGCCTCCATTTGATGAAATATACGCCCGCGTTCCGTCGGACTTTGCAAATACGGAGTTTGCCGCCTCTTCCGTACCCGAAGCCGAATTGAAATCGAGCGATCCGACCATTTTCCATCCGGCGTTTCCGCCGGATATCCTGCCGCAACTTGCGTTACTTATAGGGGGGTTTGAGGCCGCGTCCGGCACGCTTGTCGCATTTATAATCTCAAATTCCGGATTGGTGCCGGCGCCAACCGCTACATATATATAGTTATTACCGCTATCAATCACTCCATAAAGATCGTTAGATGCGTACAGTTCGATATTGCCCCCGTCGGAGCAGTCATTGTGCGCCGGACCAGTCGTATCACTCCATGTTGCCCCGGTTTCCCCTGCAGAATATTTCCGGTCAATGCCGGTTCCCGGACTGCAATCATATCCGTCGACCTGGATGCGACATCCTATCTGATCCAGACCCACGCTCGGCGACTTGGCATCGATAGTAGACAAATCAAATACGTAAACATATCCGCCGGAGGACACGTATCCGCGATTTCCAAGAATGGTCAACGCCTTTGCTCCGTAACCAAATGGCTCCTGATCATTGGGCACGGATGACATTCCGTTATAATGCACCTTCGCTCCGACATAATCCAAAGAAAAATCCCGGGAAGTGCTGCTTGCGACGTTTATAACACGGACACGAAAATTCGCGTTGGAAAATTCAGTATCACCCCATACCCTTCCCCATGTGTCAGCGCTTCCGCCCAGCGTATATACGGCACCCGATGTCGTCAATGTCGCGGTTGATTGGGCGGCTGTCCATGTGGTACCACCATCCCAAGAAAGCTGCACGCACATCTTTGGTGCGTTGGCGGTGCTGTCTACGCGGGCCATAAGCTTGATTTCGATTCCGTTTATTGTGGCTCCTGACGGAATAGAAAAACCATAGTTATAAAATTTATGCTTATCCTTATCCGCTCCCGTACAGTTTGTCCCGGTGTTGCTTCCGCTATTTGTATCTATGGCATAAGAACCGTTTAGTGTGTAGGCGTTGGCGGGGTTAGTTCCGAATCCGTTGTTGTCACCGGCATTTGTCGTGTCCGCCGAGTTAGCAGACGGATTATGAAAGGCATCACCATAAATTTTTGTGTTAAACGACGTCCAATACTTGTAAATTTTATTTGTCGGATCCTGGAACGCGTCGGTCACCCCGTCATGCACCTGCACGGCTATTACCTCTTTTTCAGGAAGATTTGTGGCCATGAGCGCATACACCTTTCCCGATGCTGATTTGTAATATTTGATGTCATTTGTCTTAAAGACATTATCGACATCAATACCAGTAGGCACCAATCCCGCATTGCTATACTGTGTTGGATCGAGGGTAAAAATCCCGCGCTGTGAGGCAACGGGCGGATCTGTGTTGGCAGTAACGTTTATATACGTCATTTTTATGGAACTGTCAGTCGTAGGCGCAGTCGCGACAAAAACGTCGTTAGGGGAGGTTGCCAGCGCGCTTGCAGTTGCAACAACGGCCACGGGGGGTCCGTCAGGCAAATCTATTGCAGTGGTAGAAAATGTAGGACTGCACCATTTTCCCTTATTGTTGTTTGCAAGTGTAATTTCCCCCCCGGCGGTATTGGCCACCTGCGTACTACTTAACGTACCAGACGAAAAATCCGAAACGGTCGTCTGCATCAGGGAGGTATTTCCTAAAAACCGGGTCAGATACCACGACGCGTGAATCGATGACGCGTGCGGACTGGTCCAGGATATCGTAACGTCAATTTTTTTAATTGACGGATCCACTGACCCCGAAGGGAAAGACACGATAACACCATTCTCGTCACGATAGACGTCGCTTATGACTACTGACCGGGAAAGCCCCCCCAACGTGTCTGAACCGGCCAAAAGCGCCCACGTATTACCGCTCGTTATCGGGTGATACGTTCCGTTCGTTGATACGTTCTCCCATCCCCGTTCACGAACACTACGAATGGCCTCATACGTTTCCTGCATGAGAAGCGACGCCTGTACCCGTATATCCTGCATTGGCTTACTCTCGCGGGAAGCGATCATGACATAAGTTAAGCTCGGGAGGATAACGAGCATGAGGCCAATCGCAACCAGCAACTCAACGATAAATTGCCCCCGACGGAAAACGCGTGCAGGTTGCCTCCAAAACCTAAATATATGTAGGCGTACTCTCATTGTCGTACCATGTACCATATCATGCCGATTGCATACACCAACGCAAAAAATCCAAACACAATCCATCCGACCGGCGACGATCGCCGTTTTTCCTTGGTATCCTTTTCTTTGGTCGAAAGAATCGGATGATCATGAGTCATGAGCGGGAACGTCGAATCCTTTATTGTCTGTGTCGCATCAAATAATCGCTTGACTGTAATCCTGTCTATTTCTCCGGAGAGAATAATTTTTTGCGCCACCAGCTCGCCCCACGGAACGACCATGGCAATCGTTATGCCATGGGTGGCAAACGCCCGTACGGCAGCTTCATATACATCAGCGTTTGTGGCGACGACAAACACCTGATTGGCGTTGCGGATTACCGCGGTCTGAACATAGGAAAAGGGTGTGTTATCCGACAGTTGTTTTGTCACAGCCTCAATCTTGTCGGGAGTCGTCTGCGCAAAATAACACATCTCGTCAGCCAGGACGAGTACGGCGGGTATCGGCCCGCGGATTTTTTCTACCATTTTGGTAACCGCCTGGGTGTACAATTCCTCATTGAGGATTTCCATATCTGCCATTGCTTCCGGAGGAATCGCGACAGACAACCCGCCGTCCCGGTCGGAAAAATAACAAAGCAGTGATGATCGGCGATGAATTATTAAGGCAGACATAATAATTTTCTACGGTGTTTCCTTCCACGAATCGAGAACCAAGGTAAGATTATTATAATGAACCGTTGCGACTATTTTCCGGGATACTACCCCCATAGACCCTACCGACTGAATCGTAATATTCGGATTTGATGTCACGGTGACAACAGCTGTCCGGTTTGTATCGACTGTCAATGTCTCTCCGGCATACAACGGGTCTCTCATTAATCGTAACATACTGTGTTCGATACCACTTTCCGCCGCTTGATACGCCAACGCGCCCAATTCCTGCTGGCTTGATGCTTCAAATGCGTTCACAAGTGAAAATATTGCACCGGTCGTCACCAACATACCCACGACGACGACAAACAACACTGTTATCACGGCCTGTCCGCTCTTTTGTGAATTGGTGTATTTCATACTATCGTAGACTGATCGCCGTTCTATACTGCCGTTCTTTCTGACCGGCAGACGTCACCCCTTTTGATCTGACGGTAAACCCTATGACAATGGTGTCTCGGGCAGTTGCAAGTTGTCCGGAATTGCCCACCTTGGTGACCAAAAAATCTGTCACCTCGGTATCACTGCTATTTAATTGTGTCGTTTGGGATCCGACAGTCAATATGAGATTTTGATTTTCAAGTTCATATCGGTATGGCACCTCAACTCCTCCGTCGGCAATGGAGGCGGAAAGTGTTGCCGTCGTACCACCCAAAACCGGCAACGTCACTAGCGTTGCCCGACGCAGATCGTATGTCGTTCGGGATAATATATATGCGCCGTTTTGTTCTACCGCCCCTTGCGCACCGGACGATAATTGTAATTGCACAATCGAAATAAATAATTCGCTCAGAATTACCAGAAGAATTCCGAGTAACCCGCTATAAATAGCCAGATCAATAAGCGTAAACCCTTTTTCCGACGATTTTCGCGTAATCATAGCCTTACTGGACAAACGGAACACCATATTTATTAAACCGAATAATGTATGTATCGTTGGTTTGGGTATTAGTTAAGGTAATACGATCCAGATTCGGATCATAATCCCGAACCTCCCCGCTCAAACGGGCGAACGTAATCATTCCGCCGGGAATCCCGGCGGGATCAAATGCGAGTACCGGATCAAGCCCGGTTACCTCGTTTGCGGTGTTATTCTCGTCAAAGACAACGCCGGGAAACAATATGTATCTGTTCTGTTCGAAACGGATCGAGTAGTCCAGGTACAAACCAGGCGCGGACGTCGATCCTTCCATGGCACGGTGTTGTTGTTTACGGATATCTGAAACAAGCGTATCGCGACTAACCGTTAACGATGCGCGTTGCTGTCCACGGAACACGTTGAGCGTCACGAGTCTCGTAAAAATCCCGACAATTGCCATGACAACCAAAAGCTCTACGAGCGTCGCTCCTTGAGATAAGTGTTGTTTTTCTTGCCGCATATTACAGGTACTTAATCAATCGAACTATGGATGATCCCTAATCCGTCAGAAACATATTTTCGTTGCAGTTGTTCACGCATTGCCGGTGAGTATATCGGAAGGGTAAAACTAAACGTCGATCCTTTGTCTAGGCCTGGCGAAACCGCCTCAACTGTCCCCCCATGCATCGAAATAATCGATTTACTTATGTACAACCCCAATCCCGTACTCTGATAGGGAGCGGAATCAGTATTAGACCCGGAATGCACCGTACTGAATTTATGAAATAGCTTTGCCGCATCAGCCATGAGAAATCCAAGTCCGGTATCTTTGACCGACACGCAAACCATATCGTTGTGACGGGAGGCGGTTATGGTAATGCTTCCGCCTTTCGGGGTAAACTTAATCGCGTTTCCGATAAAATTAATAAGCACTTCTTTAATTTTATCCACATCGGCAATGACATCGGGCAACTCTTGTGCAGAAATTTGCACATGAAGAGTCTGCCCCTGTTCGTCGATTTTCGGCTGAACTTCGGACAACACTTCGTTAAGCATGCTGGGCAACTCCGCCCTGGAAAACTGTACCGCGAGCCGACCGGATTCTATTCTTGAGATATTTAACATATCGTTGACAAGGCGGATCAGGCGATCAGCAGACAAAAAAGCGCGATCCAGATAAAAACGCTGTTTTTCGCTGACCTCTCCTCCTTTACCGGAAAGAGCCATCCATAAATATGATCGTATCGAAGTGAGGGGTGTACGCAATTCATGTGACGCGAGTGACACAAACTCATCCTTGAGTTTGTCCAGTTGTTCTAATTTTTCGTTTGCCCTTCGCAAATCAACCGTCGCGCTTTTTACCTCATCTTCGAGTGTCACGTTAAATCTTCTGATTTCTTCGTATGAAAGAGAATTTTCTGTAGCAACCGCCGCCTCCGAAGCAATAATTTCGAGTGTGGAGATATCCTCATCGCTAAAAAGCTCTCCCGAACGCTTGTTCCCGATACACAGCAATCCGATAGCGCGCTGGCCTGTTTCGAGCGGAAGGATGATTGCCGCATCAAGCGAGGCAAAAAAAGCGGCGATCTGTGGATCTTTTTCGTCGTCTCGAAGACGTACCTTCCCTAACGCCGAAATATAGGATCCCGTGTGTTCATGCACCTCGGGAGGCTTATCGTACCCGTCCGTATACATCGACACTATTTTCCCATGATTTACAATCATGATACAGGCGTGCTCCGTCTGAAATTCCCGGTCTATGCTTACGACCAGTTGGTGCGCAAGTTCTTCGAGTCGCAGCGTTCTGGCCATAATCTGAGCAACATGATAAAGGACTGCTGACGTATCATATTTGTTCTTATAAAAAACCGCGTCCGTTGCTTTTTCTATAGTGCGCTTGACCAAGGGAAAGGTAATAAGCATCACGATCGCCGCTGCAGTAGACACTCCGATAAATTTAAGATCAATAAACGGCGATACTAAAAGCGAAGAAGTCAGGGCAAACAGCAACGCATAAACGACTGCAAACAACGAAATCACAACAGCGTAGGATACCGCCCGGGCTATGATAAACCTGATATCCAAAAATTTGTGTTTGATGATTGCGTAGGCAGTAGCTATGACAAAGGGCAGTGTATATAGCGGACTGGCGGACACGTATGATGAAATATTAAATACGACCACAAAGATAAAGTTAAACAGAAAAATAAGTACAAACATGCACACGATGCCGATGCCGATAATCTGAAGTTGCAACCTCAGTACCCCGCTTGAGCGACGCAGACGGTTCCATAACGTCATCACACCAGCAACAAGTGAGCCCACCGCCACAACGACAAACAACGGCATGGCTGGTCCAGGCGTCGGCGAAGGAGATCCGTTTACGAAAATGATCGAAGTAAACAAATACGGGCTGACGCTCGCGGCTGCCGCAACTATCCCGATAACAGCAAGAAATACTGGAACCCACCGGGGTAGCGTCAGTTGTTTATTGGGAATTGTCGAAAGCAGAAGAAAAAATAGTATTGCCTGTGGGACCGCCAGCGCCATAACTATCCGCGTCCAATACAGCGCGGTCAATAAGTCGGCGCTGCTGATTGCGATGTAATTGGCAACCGACCATAGGGCAATATCTATGCTAAATAGAAAAAACAGCGTATTGGTAACAGATTTCGGATTCCGAAGCGCGACAAGAAGCCCCAACGTGTTGTTAAGTAGGACGCCGAATATCAATATGGGCAGGTTCCAGTTCATAATAGTCGCTATAATCCTATGGCCCGTTCAAATAGTCCTGTTTTGCTTCGCCGTTTTTTGACTGCGGCGGCGGTTGTATATCCAGGCACAAAAAAAGCATCAGGTGAAATCACAACTTTCCCCTGCACCAGCGGGTCTTTAAGAATAACCTTCCGTGCGACATAGGAAAGCACCGCCCCCGCCATGAACGCGGCGTTGCCTAATTGTGGCCAGGTATACAGCGACCTCCCTAATTCCAAAAGTGACTCCTGCATACGTCCGGCTATATTTTCCGGTTTCACCCATCGGCTGATAATTTTTGCCGCGACGTCTCGCCTCGTATTCGGCTCGATAGCCAACAGTTCCTTTTCGGGAACCTGCCCATGCATAAGGGGCAGCGTGGGATCGAGGTCAAACCGCTCGATATCAACCACCACCCCGTCACCGTTATCGGCCGCCATAATCACGGGGATCCTGTGTTTTCTCGAAAGCAAGCGCAATTGTATCTTAAGATACAGCGTGTCCATTTCATCAATCACGACGTTAAGTGGTTTGGGGGACACCAAAAACTTCTCAAGATTGCCTTTTGTTATCCCAGATTTATATATGACAATGTCGCTATAGGGATTCACGAGATATGTCTCGCGGGCAACTATGGCGTATTTCGGAATACCCACGGCATCAAATCCTGCTCTCACACGGTTGATATTGGATCCCGATACGCTATCACCGTCGGCAACCCGTAGGAACTTCGCGCCTCCCGTGTGCACCAAAGAGGCAACAACCGAGTTTCCGACGCTCAGTCCCGCCACCCCCACGCGGGAAAAATAATACCGATGCTGTTCCTCCTGGGTTATAAGATTTCTGTTTCTTCCTGTGCGAAGCTCTGTATGCAGGTCCTCGGGAAGAAAATGAGTAAGCGTCGAAATCCAGGGGAACCATGCCCATGTCCCGTATTCCGTTATATTTGGAAAATCCGCCGTCAAGCCTGCCACAAACTCAGCCAATTCCCGAGGCTTAACCCCCGTATGAATTGTCCGGGGATGACGCATGGCGTATAACTCCCGGAGCTGCTCTGTTAGCGTATCGTGTATGACAGGATTTTTGTTTTTTTGGATCCACCCCAGCATATACCGGTCCTTTTTTCGGTTGGGATACATCATCACTGGAGCATACGGTAGTATTACGGTCATAGCAGGAAAATACGTACATTTATTGTAGCAACTCCCGGCGTTATTTTCTTACCCAACGATGTTTGCCCGGAGCGGAAAAAAATGCCGAATCCCTAAACGGGCGGAGGGCAATGTGTGGTGTCACCCGCTCCGGGGGCAGTTGCTTGGCGAGATATGCATACTCCGAATTATTCGTCATGAGCTCTTCTATCACTCGCTCCCTGATGCGTTCTTCCAATAATCGGCTTGCCCGAATATTTTTTTTGAGTTCCACATGAACTGTGAGGTACTGGTCCAAATTATCGTTTACATCCACTTGGAGCGTGCATTTACCCGTAACAAACGACGCGACAGCGCCGTGTTCCAGCGCGCGGCGTATTTCCTGGGGAAATATATTTGCCCCGGATAGCTTCACCGTAAAATCGCTACGCTCGAACACGTACACAAATGGAATATTCCATACGGTCCGGGACAATCCCGCCAGCCTCACTTCTCTTTGGAGATCAACGCCGTACCGCGCGCATGTTTCCTGTATTTGGGCGTATGTCAGTGTGCCACCCGTATCCAATAAATTATACCGCACAAGAGGCAACCCGCTTCGTGCCGAGCAGACTAACAAACCTTTTATGGCCTCAAAATAAAATAGCTCCGGAATATATTGAGCGAGGGTCGGCTGACGCACCGGGTGTCCGAACAGTGCCTCGTTTAGCGATTGGTTATCCCGGGCTATCCGGCGTATTAAAACGGAAACGGGCGTTTCATGCGCCATGGTGCCCAAATCGACCGTGCCATAATGATTAAGTGTATCCCGATATATATCGGATAACCCTGCAGCCCTGATAATATAATCCCGAAAAGCCTCACTAAATCCCTCCGCAGAAAAAATAAATTTAACACGGTAAGTTTTCCACGGAATTTTTTTTCTGACTCCCTCATCCACCAAATCCTTGATCATCGGCGGATATCCGCCGATAATCACCTGATCAAATAACGGGCCCAATGTTACAAGCGCCTTGAGTATTTCTTCCTGGTTAGCGCCGGGAGTAATAATGCTTACGGGGTACTTACCTCGCTCAGCGACCTGACGGACAGCGGAATAACTGAACACCCCGCCTATCCAAATACCCATTCCCCAACCGACAATATAGAGTGTACGTTTATGCTGTATGTCAAAGTTTGTCCGAAGATACATCTCTGCCACCGCGGCGTAGTGCAAATCCTGTTCCTTGGTCCTCGGAAAGTAAAACGGCTCCCCGCTTGATCCGCTCGTCGCGGAAATCACCCCCTGCCGACCCGATACATCTCCCTTCCATGAAAGATCGGGTAGTGAGTCGGCACGCAGATACGAATTTTTATCAACAATCGGCACACGTAAAAAATCACGCTGTCCCCTGATTGATGCGGGCTGAATCCGGTGTTTTGATAACATCCTCTTGTATGCCGGTACGTTTACCGCCATTTCCCGAAACAACCGCAACGCCATTTGCTTACCGCGACTGATCCAGTACGTCTCGGGAAACTGTCTGAGTAATCGCGACCAGGTCACCGGATCATGCAACAGTCGATCTGTACGAAACGTGTGGCGAACTTTTTTCATCAAATATATTGTATCGGAAACCCGCATTGAGTTTCTTGACTTTGAGTTATATGATTGGTTCTATGGCGAAACGCGTCCTTATTATAGATGACGATACCTATATTCGGGATTTATACGAAGAGGTGCTCAAGAGCGAAGGATTTGAAGTATTGGTCGCAAAAGACGGCCAGGAAGGATTAGCCCAATTGCTTATAGGCGGATATGATGTAGTATTACTCGATGTTATGATGCCCAAACTTGACGGCATCGGCGTGCTGACGAAACTCAAGGAGTCTGTGCCCCAGCGACCAAACGGGCCGATATTGTTACTTACCAATTTGGATCATGATCCGATCCTGACGCAGGCCACCACACTTGGCGTCTATAAACATTTGCTCAAAGCGGATATGCTGCCGCCGGCGCTTGTATCTGCCGTCAAAGAAGCAATGCAAATTCCTACTGTACCCCAACCTGCCCGATAAGATTATAAATCGGGGCGATGATTGCCATCATCATACTTCCGACAATAAGCCCGACCACAACCAATATGACTGGTTCCAACAGTGTCACCATATATTGTAGTGTCGTGGTTACCTGATAATCAAAGTATTCCGTGAGATCCTCCATGGATTTATCCAGCGTACCGCTTCGCTCTCCTACCTCAATAATTTTTGTCATAAGCGACGGGATCGCCTTCTGTCCATGGAAGCCGTCCGTGATTCGCTTTCCCGACCCGACAAAATCTCTCGCCCTCCGGATAGCTGCCCTGACGTCGTTTTTTATCGCCACGTTTTGCGTGAATTCGAGTGCCGTATAAAGTGGAATCGCTGACGTCAGCAACAAATACATGCTTCGGCTAAAACGCGTAAGGTCTATTTGCCGCGCGATAGAAGAAATATACGGCAGACTCAGCATTGTGTTGACGAAAAAACGCTTTTGTTTGATATAGAGTAACGTCATCAGAAAAATACATGTTCCCGTGACAACGATAGTCGGTATGGTGTAATGAAGTATAAGGTTGGACAAAAATATAAGCACCCGAGTAGGCACGGGTAATTCCACCCGTAACTTAAGGAACACACTTGCTATCTTTGGAATGACAAAGGTAAGCAGAAGCAACAGCACGCCAAGAAATACAACAACGATAATAACCGGGTAAGTTAAGGCGGACTTAATTTTATCGGTGAATTCTATATCTTTTTTTACGGTGACTTTTATGTCCTTCAGTACGACATCTATCGTTCCTGACTCCTCCGCTGCTTTTATAATCGCGACCGTCACCGTGTCAAAAATTTTCGGATATTTTTCCAACGCGTTGTGAAGCTGTTTTCCCTGATTAATATCCGCGGCTATTCCCGTCAGGATAAGTTTCATCGCTCCGGTCGCATCCTGCAGCAATGAACTGACTGCTTCGGCTGTCGTCAGCCCGGCATTTACCATCGTGGACATATTGCTGAAAAAACTCAGCTTTTCACTGCTGGGAATCGTAAGTTTTTCGGTTTTCATAAAGATTCTACCCGGGTAACCCGCAGTATTTCCTCAATCGTCGTTACCCCCTGGGAAACCTTCATCAGTCCGTCATCGAGCATTGTTACCATGCCCTCTTTTATTGCCTGCTGCATGATAAGATCCGAATCCTGACGCTGGGTTATAAGCCTGCGGATTTCTTTTGAAACCATGAGAACTTCAAAAATTCCGACCCGTCCTGCATATCCGGTAAATCGGCAGTTTTTGCACCCCTGACCTTTGTATACCCGGATTTCCTTATTTTCACCGACGGGAATATAGTGCTTGCTGATAACCGTCGACGGTAAGCTTTTTTGCAATTCCGTTTCTGTTATCGTGGTCGAAACGCGACAGTAATCGCAAATTTTCCTCACCAGGCGTTGTGCCACGATAAGACTCACGCTGGAGGCTACAAGAAACGGTTCAACGTGCATGTCGATAAGCCGTGGCAACGACGTCGCTGCGTCATTGGTATGCAGGGTGGAAACGACCAAATGCCCGGTAAGTGCGGCATTTATGGCAATGCCCGCGGTTTCCGCATCTCGTATTTCTCCGACAAATATGATGTTCGGGTCCTGACGCAGGATACTGCGCAGCCCATTGGCGAACGTAAGGTTCGTTTTGGAATTTACCTGAATTTGATTTACGCCTTTTATGCGATATTCGACCGGATCTTCAATCGTGGTGATATTTTTATCCCGGACGTTTAAAATCTTGAGCATCGCGTATATGCTCGTGGTCTTGCCGGAACCGGTTGGTCCGGTAGACAAAATCATACCGTACGTTCGCTTGAGCGCTGCGTTCACTTTGTCCACTGCGTCAGCACTCATTCCTAAATCGGTAAAGCTAAAAAGCTTGAAATTCGCGACCAGCAACCGCATCACGATTTTCTCTCCCTCTACCATGGGGATAATGGATATCCGAATATCGACCGACTGGTCATCGTGTTGAATCCGAATTTTTCCGTCCTGGGGAGCCGAGTGTTCATCCGTGCGAAGATTCGCCAAGACTTTTATCCGACTCACCACTTGACTATGTATCGTTTTGGATAGATGAAGGACATCATGAAGCACGCCGTCGATACGATACCGTACAAGCGAGTCGGCCTCCTGCGGTTCAATGTGAATATCGGACGCGTTTTCGTCAACTGCCGTGTGCATGAGCAAATCAACGATCAGCACAAGCGGCGCCTCATCTTCGCGATGATATTTTTTCATGAGGTCGGCAAACAACGTTTGCACGTCGCGTCTGTGGAGCTTTAATGCGGTACGGATATCCTGCTCTGTGGCGAAATGTACTACGATCCGCTGGGCTACTTTTTTTTCAAGGGTAGCAATAGCTGCCGCATCCGAAGGATCGGCAACGGCGACTTTTACCCCTTCTTGATCCCGCCCAAACGGAATCATGAGGTGCGTTTTGGCAAATTTATCGGGAATAATCCGATACACCGCCTCAGGAATCGTAATACTCGAGAGATTTACAAACGGTAAACCATAATACTGCGCTATGAGCTTCCCCAGATGATCTTCGGTAATAATTTTTTTCTGCCGGACAGCTTCAGCTAGAGCAATGTTAGCCGTCTTGGCAAACTCTTCGATAATACCGAGTTCGGCCTCAGAAACAACGGAGGCGTTGATAAGAATTTTGTGCAGTACGTCGTCGGGCAGCGTCATGAGATAGAAAGACCACAGTACCTATCGGGTCCTACTTAGTATCATAGAGGAAAAGCCCCCACCGAAACAATGCCGGCAACCCGGGATTGACAAACCCCTCGTAAACTTTCTATGCTAGATATATATAAAGTAAGGAGGAATTATGAAATCAAAAGCTGCCCGGGGAAAGAAAACGGTTCACCCCAATGATAGTGTCATCATACAAATTGGTGTTGCATTTATAGTAGTTGCAGGATTTGCACTGCTTGCATACTCCATAAAGTATTTCCTGCCATAATTGGCAAATCCGATTGAAGTACATCGACCTGACCGTACCGCTTTTTGACCACATGCCGGTCTACCCCGGTGATCCGGATTTGATCCTCACGCTCATTCAGACAATAGAGAAAGACGGATGGAACATGCGAAGGATCGAAATGAACCTCCATGACGGGACGCATATAAACGCGCCCATTCACATGGCGATAAACGGCAAATCACTAGACGACCTTCCGTTAGAACGATTGAACGGTCCGTGCGAATTATACAAAGATAACATGACGTTCGATCCGGCCGTCGGCGTGATATTTGTATCGCAAAATATTGACATGGATATTGCGCGCCAGATTGTCCAGTCTCCGCCCAAATTCATCGGTCTTTCCAACAAATTGGAATTTGACATCGCAATTGAAAAATTCCTGCTTGAACACGACGTGATTTCTTATGAAAATCTTGCCAATACGGAAACACTCCCGGCGCGTTTTATGTTCTATGGGTTTCCGTTGGCTATTAGAAATGGAGACGGATCTCCCGTGCGAGCGGTTGCAGTTATCGAATAATTATTCGAGATAATCTTTGAGCTTCTTGCTTCGTGAAGGATGCCGCAATTTCCGCAGCGCTTTCGCTTCTATCTGACGGATACGCTCGCGGGTGACGCCGAACTGAGCGCCAACTTCTTCGAGAGTGCGCGGTCTGCCGTCCTCTAAGCCGAAACGGAGTATCAATACTTTTTTCTCCCGATCGGACAATGTCGCGAGCACTTCTTCCATGTGCTCTTTAAGAAGCTGTCTGCTCGTCTGGTCATATGGCGTGGGGCCCGGATCGGAAATGAAATCTCCGAGGTGTGAATCCTCCTCGTCTCCGACCGGAGTCTCAAGACTCGTGGGCTCCTGGGACACTTTCATAATTTCACGCACTTTTATGACATCGACTTCCATGGCTTTTGCTATTTCCTCTGGAGTAGGCTCCCGTCCCAAATCCTGCATAAGCCGGCGGCTGATACGGGCAAAACGATTAATCGTTTCTACCATATGCACCGGGATACGGATCGTACGGGCTTGATCTGCTATGGCGCGAGTGATTGCCTGCCGGATCCACCACGTCGCGTAGGTAGAAAATTTAAATCCCTTACGCCAATCATATTTCTCTACCGCCCGGATAAGCCCCTGGTTTCCCTCCTGAATGAGGTCAAGTAAACTCATGCCGCGGCCAATATATTTTTTGGCGATAGAAACGACCAAGCGGAGATTACTCTCTATGAGCTTCTTTTTCGCTCTCCGGTCGCCTTTTTCGTACCGTTTGGCCAAACTCATCTCATCGGCAAACGTCAGAAGAGGAATCCTGCCGATTTCTTTAAGATACATCCTGACCGGATCGGAAATACCCTCATCGGAAGCTCTGACCAAGGCTTCTATCTCTTTTTCCAAATCAGCGATACTTTTACGCGCTTCCTGTTCTATGTCCTGTGAGGTGGTTTCGAATACATCAACCCCGGCACGGATAAGCTGGTCGTACAAATGATCCAAATCCGCTATTTTGTCTTCGGGTTTGGGAAATAGACCCAAAATATCGTCCTGGGTAACAAATCCGTTTGCCTTGCCTTGTTTGATGAGGTTACTACTGGATGCCGCTGCTTTGGGTTTTTGCATAGGAGCTCCGAGAGCAAATGTTTATGAAACATTTAGCTTCGCTTATTCACTATTATAACGTATTTACGCGCCTTTTTCTAGGTGGGCTAATTCATCGGTAAATACTTTGAGTTTCTGCTCCAAAACATCATGCTCGGGACTAGTCTGATCGACAGAACGAAGCAGTCGACCGATTTCTTCTGTTTCATGACGGATATGGGCACGTTTTACCTCGCGTATCGCCTTGTCCCACTCGCGGCCAAAACGGACCTCGTCTTCAAGAAAATCAGAAATATCCCACAGAAAGGCCTCGTCAAACGCGGGGATAAGCTCATCAGGTAAACTCTCGGCGAAATCCTTGATATGAGCCGCTGGCTTCTCTCTCATCCACACGTCTAGCTTTTCTATAATCCTGCGCATCGGAAGATACTTCAAACTATCTATCGGGAGCGCATGTTTATACTGCTCGAGTAGCTCTTTTGTTTTGCCCTGAAGCAACAGCGCGCTCAAATAAACCTCTGCCTTCTCGCTTCTCGTCAGCGTCTGAGGCTGAGCTCCCCTAGACACGGTGTCCCGCATCGGGATACCCTTTGAGGAACGCAACTTCGACAGTCCGTCTTGAACCATTTCTTCCGATAACCCCAAGCCCGATGCCAGCTTACGGATGTAATGACCCTGGACAATCGGGTTGTCAATTTTTGAAAGTACCGGCAAAAACTCGTCGGAAATTTTTCGCTTTCCGTACGAATCGGCTATCCCGAACCGGGAAATAGCCGAAGACAAAAAATAATCATATATGGGCACAGCATCCCTAAGGGCCTTTTTGAACTTCGTGGCATCCTCACGCGCTGCCTCGTCCGGATCCTTGCCCGACGGCATGTGCGCCACCCGCATATCAAATCCGATTTTTTCTGCGATCTCTATCCCCCTTCGCGCTGCGGCATCTCCGGCTATATCGCTATCGAGCGCAAACACCAGCCGTTCGGTAAACCGACGCAGCAATCTCGCATGATCTTCGGTGACTGCGGATCCCTTAATCGCCACGACGTTGGAAATTCCTTCCTGAAACGAAGATATGACATCCAGTTCGCCTTCCATGAGAATTGCTTCGTTGGCTTTTTGTATCGCGTCCTTCGTCACATCCAGCGCATACAGTACCCGGCCTTTGACATACACGGGGGTTTCCGACGTGTTGATGTATTTGGCTTCTTTGGCCGTTGGATCCAACACCCGACCGGAAAATCCGACAACGTTTCCACGGTGGTCTTTGAGGGTAAACATGACCCGCCCCCGGAACCGGTCATAGTACCCGCGGTTACCCCGTATGATGAGGCCGGCGGATTCCTGCGTTTTGTCATCGTACCCCTTTTTCCGAAGAAACGTGTGCAATCCTTCCCAATCATTGGCGCTGTACCCCAAAGAAAACGTCTTTATGGACTTGTCTGTTACCCCGCGGTGTTTGAGATAATCCCTCGCTTTTTCCCCGACGTTGTGACTCGTCAACAGATAATGGTAATACTCGCTCGCCAAATGATTTACTTCCAGTATTCGCTGCCTCTGCTTGGTTTCCGGCGTATCAGAAACACGCCGCTCAAGTTTGACGCCCGCCTGTTCAGCGAGTGTTTCCAGCGCTTCCGGAAAATCGATATGGTCAAGCAGCATGACGAAGTCAAAGATGCTTCCGCCCTTGCCGCACCCGAAACAATGAAACGTCTGCCTGTCCGGACTCACGATAAACGACGGGGTTTTCTCGTTATGAAACGGACACAGACCTTTGAAGTTACGGCCCGCCTTTTTTAGCGTCACGCGTTTACCCACTATATCTACGACACTGAGCCGGGATTTGATTTCATCGATATCGGACATAGGATTTAAGCACTCCCGACTATAGCATGAACCTGTCGTGAAGGTCTATTCGACAACGCCTCGTTTATACAAATAACGGGAGGGGAAACGGTTGTGTTCTGAAACGGAGATAGTGAGTTATCGCTTCTTTGTGATCGAAGGCAACCATGTCCTCGGGAGGCAGCTTCGACATCGGCATCCAGGTGATCTCCGTCGACTCCCAATCACTTTCCCCTGTCTGACGGATTGGTTTCACCACGAAATGAAACGACACGTTTTGTCGGTCTTCGCGAGGACGATTGGGGTCTGTCTTGATAAAGAAAAGCGACTCTACTTCGCCTTCCCAGCCAGTTTCTTCCCGAAGCTCGCGTAACACTGCCTGCGATGCCGTCTCATCGCGATCCATAAATCCAGAGGGCAACGACCACTTACCGCCCTCGGATATCTTGGGGGAACGCTTCACCAATAGTAAGTTACCGTCTTTTTCAACAAGTGCGTGAACCACGACATGCCGAAGATATACTTGCTTCCCGTTTTCAAACGTACAGGTAATCATAATCCGTTAAAATGATCCCATGATCGGGAGTCTTTCCCGGTTAATCGTAACACACACAAATCCAACGGCCGGATACGAAGCCGCAATACCAGTTCTCCGACAATCGGCACATGCCGCACCAGCCACGTTTCCCAAAATCCGAATCCTTCTAACGCATACGGCAAATTTTTGATATAAAACATAATTGCCTTCCGTACTGGCTTACTCCAGATGTTTCGTATAATCACAATTCCTTGTGGCCGAAGAATTCGAGAAACGAAATACATGTCCGTCATAACGCTGTCAAACCACTGGCTCGCATCGATAAATACCATATCCGCTTTTTCGCCCGATCGTAGCATGGCCGCCAAATATTCCTGACTGGTCATCTGCTCCTCAAAGAAAACACCCTTCTGTCGTTTTATGAAATCGTCAATCGTAGGCTTCCTCGGCGGATAGGGAATATGATGATACGGATCGACAATGTTGTGGCGACGGGGTTTTTTCGTCGCGCTTTGTATCCACAACGACGAAATCCCATACCGGAATCCGAGTTCTATGAGCAGATCGGATCTGTATTTGGTAACCGCACGGGACAAAAATTTCCCCTGTTCGTAAGAAATCGCCATGGGAAAAATATCCGGAGCTATACGGCGAGCAAACGCCTCATCATGGTAAATTCTTTCAACGAGTGTTTCTGCCGCATTCATACAAATTATTGGTCACGCCTGTCTCTAAGATATATCGCCGACAGATCCGCCCCCTCTACGGTGACGGCATAAATCTTTCGAAATGACGGAGGGGGTGGTTCCTTTAAATCCCGATCGATCGTAACATACACATCCGCTTCGTCAACAGAGGGTGTAACTGTCATTCCTTTTTCCTTAAGCTTCGTGGCCATGTCACGCTCTGTATAAGGAAAAGCCTGCTGGAAATATACGGCAGTTGGCCGCGGGACAGGCATCGATAATAGATATATCAGAATTTGTTTGTACGAGATCCCCCAATAATCAAAATCAAAATTCGCCTTCGCGTGAGGAAACCCTCCTGCGAGCCGGTTAAAGTACACATACTGATTCGGGTGATTTCGGATTATAAAACGGAGTGCAAATAAACTATCTATGGCAATCATAAGTATTACCGCAACAGCAAACCACCGGAATTTCATACTCTGCCGGACCAGATAGACTGAAAACCCCACCATACAAGGATATATGTAATACATATGGCGCCAGCCGTCATATGACCGCGGATGAAAAAACACGGAGGTGAGAAGTGATCCGATAATGGTAAACAGCATGGCAACATATACCCGACCCGCTTCTTTATTGCCTGTCGTAATTACGCGCCGGACAAACCACACGGCTCCGATAATCGACGTAAACAGCACCGATACCAAACTCGTGATTCCCACCCAGACAAAATGGTAATGCCACGGAATAACCGGGCTTACATACGACACCCCGAAATAGTACGCGGGTACGCCGATAGGATTTGCGGCAGAGCGCCAAAAGCCGATGATGTTTTTTATCGGATCGTTCCAAAACACCGGAAACATGGCGTAGGCTGCAACGAGTGTGAGCGCGGCATACCAACATATCGTCTGTATCCGATTATGCTTATTTTCGTTTCCCGTAAAAAGAAGTACTCCGGTTACCACCAAAAAAAGCAGTAACCCTTGGGCGCGCAACGCAATCGAAAACCCGGTCGCGACCGCAAGCAGAATGATCGACGCCAATTTTTTTCGGGATGCGTGATGTAATGCCCAAAGCACCATGACAGTCGCGGCCATAAATGCCATATCTTTGGTGTTATAGAAACTTTCCGCGAAAAACCGCGGAGAAACCACAAGGAGCACCACGCCCAGTAATCCGTATGCCGGATTACCGTTAACCGCAAAAAGGAGCCGGTAAAAAAATATGAGGGAACACGCAAAAAACAAAAATATTCCTAGGTGCCTCGCGCTCATGTAGTCCATGCCGAACCGTGAGTTGAGCACGGTACTCAATACATACAGCGGCGCTTCAAATGCGGGGCCGTAATATCGATCGTAGTGCGTTTGTATTTCGGGGCTCCCCGAAACAATACGTTCGTAATTTACCCTACCCAAATCAATTTGAGAATACTCATCGATTGACACACCATAATCCGAATACACGTGAAGTCCCACAAAAAGGTATACAAGAAAAAATGCCACAAAAATGAGATGAAAACAATTGACTCGATATAACATGAAGCGCTTCACAAAATTATAATCAGGTCTATCGACTGAGTGCATTGAATAACGATAATCATTAGTGAAATCTTCGACCTCCCAGTGAGCTGCGAGTTGTCATGATTGCAGTGTATGCATCCAGCGGTGACCGATCGTCGGTTAATATTTGCGTGCCCGACGGCAAACCAGTACGATTTCGCAACAGTGACTTCGTTAGGGGTGTTAGCGAATTACGCTCGAAATTTAATTGTTGTTTTGCGGCCACCACAATCAAGTTTTGGATCTGATACGTATCTGAAACTCCTGCAGTGGCAAATATTTCCACCTCATCAAACACTGCTAGACTCGTTGTTGTTATCGCTCGCGTCAATAAAGATTGCGGCCCTTCCAAAGCGCCAACAATATTTATAATGACCATCCCGTCGTCTACCAACGACTCTCTTACTTTGATAAGTGCCTCCCGCGTCACCAGATACCACGGAAGAGTGTAACCCGAAAATACGTCAAATAATACCGCATCGTACTTTACCTTATTGGTATGGAGAAATGTTCGGCCGTCTTCAAATATCATTTTGAGCCTATTTGAAGGAACAAATCCCATCGTTTTTTGTGCTATATCGTAAACCTGCTCATCGATCTCGACTACCGTCAAATAAATATTTGGATGGCTAGCGAGAACATGTCGTGGATACCCCATGCCTGCCCCGCCGATCATCAAAACGTTACTCGGTAACGTATTCCAAAACATAAGGTTATAATAGGGATAGTAATTCAATAGCATAGCTTTCGGATCATCAATAGCTATCGCTGAGCTGTACGCTCCATCAATGTACATACCTCTCACCTTTCCGATGTGCGTTTGCACCTCATATATTTGAACGCGCCCGTATGCGGTATCCACGTCAATAATAGTCTGTTTGCTGTTTGTTCCTGAAAGCACCCACCCCTGCAGCAATGCAGTAGAGCAAATGACAATACAAAACACTTTTGCCAATAACAAATACCTACTCAGGGCTACGCTTACCAGCAACAACACTAATACCACTACATAAAGTGTCTTAAGATGCCCTAAATAAGGCACCAATAAAAATCCAGTTAAAAACGTTCCCGCAATACTCCCCATCGTCGATAACGAATATATCTTTCCCACTATCTTGCCCGAATGAGTCACGCTGGAAATTGCGAGCCGAACTGCGTACGGCGATACTGCGCCTAACAAAAACGACGGCACACCGAAAAAAATTGATGCTGCCAATATTGATTGGATGTATCGATCAACAACCAGCTTTAAAACAAAATCCATTACTATTTCTTTAGTGAGGGCTACAAAAAAAACCCACATCGCTGATCCCATAATCAGTACCGATAATTTTTTGTAGCTGGCGTTTTTTTCCGATATCAAGCCTCCCCAGTAATACCCTAAAGATAAGAAGCCGAGTACAACCCCAATGAGGGACGTCCACACATACAGTGATGAACCAATATACGGGGCAACAATCCTCGTGCCAATCAACTCCAACACCATGACGCAAAGACCGGTAAAAAAAGTACTTATGGATAAAATCACCATACGTTTCGAAACGACGAAGCCGTACCGCGCTGTCTATGGTACCCTTGCCATAGATATCACGACTCCTACATATTGTTTACGTATAATTTTCTGAGCGGAGGAGACAGGACTTCCCGCAGAGACGGGATTGTCGCTCGCCACCGCTCGCGCCTTACTTCTCGTCCTATCTTTCGTTGAAAAAGTGCTCGCCAAACGGCGATCACCTTTTTCAGCGGAGGAGACAGGACTCGAACCTGCGAGGGATTGCTCCCGTACGCTTTCCAAGCGTATGCCGTAGCCGCTGGGCCACTCCTCCAAAGGCTTTGATTATATCATCTTTTGCGTCTTCCCCGGTGCTATAATACCTATATGACGGTGCGTCACAAAGCGCTTTTTGCAATACTTATTTCTGCGATCCTCTGGGCAAGTGCCGGCTCAGTTTCCAAACTGCTGTTTATGGAAACTACTCCTTTTGTCGCGGCAAGCCATAGGTTTTTACTTGCCTCACTTATAATTCTCCCCTTTTTTCTTCGGGCCAAAAAGCCAAAGGGATATATTCTTTCACTCCTACCTCTTGGCGTATTTAACGCCGGTAATATTCTGTTTTACTACACCGGTCTCTCGCTAACGACAGCAAACACGGGGAGTATCTTGGGGACTGCTATTCCCATTACCGTCGCGCTTTTTTCCCCGTTTTTCATAAAAGAACCTATCGCGAAAAACAAACTACTGGGTATTCTTATCGGGCTTGCGGGTGCTCTATGCATTGTTTTACTTCCGATGATCGAAAACGGCCACCTGAACTCAGGGAGTCTGTTGGGAAACCTCCTCATGGTCGGCAGCCTTCTCTGTTGGACTATGTATATTATTTTTTCTCGACGTATCCTCTCTCAAGTCGATTATCCCCCCGAACTTTCAACGTCTATCAATATTTTTACCGTCACCATTGCTGCTACATTTGCGGCATTTGTCTCCGGGCAAACCCTTATATCACCCGCGCTTCTTGTCCCTGCCTATTTGGGGGTACTGCTTTACGTTGCAATAGGAATTACGATCGTCACGTTTTTTCTTTTCCAATGGGGAGTCCGACACGTATCCGCTTCTACCGCATCACTTAAAGAATATATCCAACTTGTCGTAGGGGTCGGCATAAATGCGTTAGTCCTCGGTGAGCGCCTCACGTTCACCTACCTTTTGGGATCTATACTCATTATAGTGGGAGTACTGTTTGCGACGGGAAACCGCTTGACCAAAAAAATGGCTTCGGCGTTATTTACCCAAGGGGAATAGCGTCATTTCGCAAACTCTTCGTGGATCGCTTCCCGGATGTCTTTCCACCAATCCTGAGAGTCGGTTGCGGCCAGTGCGGTCATAAGCTCGACGGATTCGGGAAGCCTGACGCGAAGTGAATTTGCATCCATCCATTCTTTGGCATGCGTGTTTCCCCGCTCCATAAGAATTTTGCATTCCACGCCGAATGCAATCACGTTCGCTTCGTACACTACCTGCGCCTCGAGCGTTTTTTTCGCTTCGTATTCGTTAAGCTGGGCCAATAATTCATCATCGATGCCTGCAAATATATCTATATTTGCCTTGTCTTCGTGTCTGGTCATGTAGAGTTTCGCCACTTTATCCATTTCCCCGGTTCTTCCTTCGTGAAAATCATGGAATATGCTCATGATGAGAATTTTTTCCATGGAGACTCCCCGATCCTTGTTATGTTGCGCGTTTATTTGTTTGGCCAGAAGATAGGCGATAACGGCGGTCATGAATGAATGTTCACCGACTCCTTCTTCATTATCTCCTAACCGTTGCCAGCCGGTACGGAGCATCCGCTTTACATTTGCGGCTTCATAGATAAGATTTGTCAGACGTTTCGGATCTTTCATAGATATGTATAAGTACTCCCGGGCAGAGTCGAACTGCCATCACAGCCTTCGGAGGGCCGCATTCTATCCATTGAACTACGAGAGCCTGGCACGCCGTATTATACCGCCGTTTCAGACTCTCTGCTAGAATGGGGTCAATACTATGCGCCGATTAGTGCTATTTTTTGGCATCTTACTTGCTCTCTATCTCGGGGTGGTTGTTTATTGCAACCGGGCGCTTCTTTTTTCACGATTCGATGAGTCTTACTGGAAAGATAAATATGAGCAGTCGCAGTGGAAATTGCCACTTTCGCCTCGTACTATCGGTGATGATGGCCTATACCTCTATGAGGGATATCGGCTAATCCGTGGAGGAGACCCTACCAGTTCCAATGCCGAAATGCCCCCGCTTGGGAAATACCTCATAGGAGCCAGTATCTTCGTGTTCGGAAACGGATATATTTACGGATTCATAACAACCTTTAGCCTCATTGTGGGGACATTTATCCTAACTCGGCTGCTCATCAAGCAGACCGTACCCGCACTTATTGTTGCCCTGCTGCTTGCGACGGATCCCTTAGTTACCAACCAATTTGCACTGACCATGATGGACTCGCTGCAAGCCTCGCTCCTTATTCTGTTTCTTGTAGTACTCTTTCACGTTACCGCTTCCAAACAAAAACACAGCGTATTATTGGCTACATTCTCCGGAATCATCTTGGGTTTATTTTCAGAAACCAAACTTCCGGTTCTGACCCCGTTCATCGGACTTATCGGGATATATTACCTGTGGGCAAAAACAAGATCCCTGCAGCTTCTCGGGGCGTTTATCTCCGGAGGGATCATCGGATATGTCACCCCGTATATCGTCTTTTTTGTCCAGGGGCACACACTGCTTGACTGGCTCAAAATCCAAAAGTGGATCGTCACATTTTATCGCCACAGCAATTTGACCCCCACCTGGGGGAGTGTCGTCACCACGCTATTATTCGGCTCCTACCAAAACATTTTTTCACGCCTATGGGAACGAGCCAACGAGTGGAGCCCTGCCTGGGCAGTGCTATTCTTTTCCTCCTTTGGCGCGTTAGGCCTCTCAATCCGCCGAAAAAGTCTGAGTGCCCAATGGATCGTTATGTTTATTCTGATATTTATCACCCTCGGGTTATATGCCGTCTTACCATTCTGGACACGATACCTTGTCACGGTACTTCCGCTTCTTTACGTAACGAGCGGCCTCGTGTTATCGCGCTTACCCAAAAACCTCTTACTTCTCATAAGCGGGACTGTCCTTATCGTAAACGTCGCCTCGTCAGTTCCGATCCTGTTTTCCTCTCCGCAGGCTACCGCAAACCAAGTCATCTATGCTATCGAGCATCAGCAATTTACCGACCTTTACGAAGATACGACCGCGTCATTTCGGCGTAGTACAAATCGGGATGCGTTTCGGCGTTTTGGGCTCATTACATTCGCAGCAGGCGAAATAGAACACATCAACATCCTTCCGACCGGGCCGAAACTCACCGGGCACGCCTCACCGCAGTATCTTAACGTCCAAATCACGTACTATACACGCCGTTTAGGATCATTTACCCAAAAAAGTTCCATTCCGTTTGTCCGTGAGGACGGGCGCTGGCGTATCCCCTGGCAATGGTCGCTGCTTATTTCAGGACTCACCGAATCCGGGCGTCTGGAGACCAACGTCATAGAGGCGCGACGGGGAACACTGCTTGCGAGCGACAAAAAACCACTCGCTGAGGACGTGCCGGGACACCTCGTATGGGTCACTCCACAGCGCATAGACAAAACACAGGAAGAATCGTTGCTTACGCTTCTTGAAACCGTCTTTGACGGGAAACAGCCCAAAGTCGCCCTTCACCAACGGATCGTTGGCAATAGCCTTGCGGATCAGGCGATACCGTTGGGAGTCATCCCGCATCCGAAAACCGATCCGAACGTTATAGCGCTCGCATCGTTTTCCGGAGTTACTCTCACTCACGCGTTTACGAGACTGACCTATCCCAATCACGTTGTTGACATAGGTGAGACCGCCAATACCGCGTATTCGGAATGCTGTACCGTACTTTACTCAACGACGAACTATGACGGTGTTACCGGCGTCGAAAAAGCAAAAAACGCGCTACTCAAAGGCGTACACGGAGGCACACTTACGCTGACAAACTCGGAGGGCAAAATACTACAGACTCTCATCGAAAAAACGAAACGCGACGGACAAAATGTGGAACCCTAGAGAATGGGAATTTTGGATAAATCTCCGTCAATAACCGTCGGCTGTATAGCGTGCATCTCCGTTTTGTAGTCCATTTCGGGAACAGGGTATAGTAAATACACTTTTTTTCCTAACCCGAAGGCATACCCCATTTCCAAAAAGGTATTGCCTCCGATATACCCGGGGACCCCTTTCTTCTCGTAATTGAGGATGAGGATCGCATCTGCCTGCTCAATCTTGCGAAAATGCTCACGGATAAAGTCGTATTCTATTTTGACGGTGATACGCTCTTCATCGGTGTCCATATACGACTCGTTTTTGTGTATATCATCCAGCTCTCCCGGAACAAATACCTTACACCCGCGGGCCAGCAACTGGTCACGCACCGAGGCCATTTCCTTATGAAACTGCATGGACCCACAAATGGTGATTGTCATAGTATATTCTGCTGTCAGAGCGGAGGGTACAGGATTCGAACCTGTGCCACCTTTACAGGTGAACGGTTTTCGAGACCGTCGCTTTGAACCGCTCAGCCAACCCTCCGCACTGACAAGGTTTTTCCCGCAGAGCGGGATCCCGCTTCGCGGTGACGAGACCTGGCCGTTTAGCCGCTCCGGCACCTTTCCTTCGATCTCACAATTATACTGCAAATGACTCGTAAGAACGAAAAATCACAATCGGGAGAGATCTCCGGAAAGCACTACAGGGCGCATTGCAGCAAGTTCTAATTCATAATCCATGACGGGAATCGGGTTAAGGAGATAAATTTTTTTCCTGAGGTAAAACGCAACCCCCATTTCCAAAAAAGTATTGCCACCTATATAACCTGCGATACCGTGATGAGTGGGGTTGACCACGAGAATTGCGTCAGACTGCTCTATTTTTTGGAAATGTTCGCGGATAAAATCGTATTTGGCCTCAGCCGCTAGCCGCTCGGGGACGGTCTTGGGTTTTTTGAACCCGTCTCGCTCAATAAGCGTCAGGCTTTTCGGAACAAATACCGCGTGTCCCAACGTTACCAGTAAGTGTTCAGCATCGCGCATTTCCCGATGAAACGTGAGACTTCCGCAGATAGCTATCGTCATACGAGTACGCCCAACAGGAGTCGAACCTGTATCAGAAGCTCCGCAAGCTCCTATTCTATCCATTGAACTATGGGCGCAAAACTAACCGTATTGTACACCAAATCGCCCTGTTTGAGCTAGGCTTGAGGCTTTTCTAACGGGATTTTTTCGGAAATCCAACGCGCGGCGTTGTCTACCCAGCTTCTGTCGGGTTCTTCGCGAAAGGGGATATGCCGGGCCACCAGCTCCCGCACTTTATCTTTTTTTTGATCCCCCAAAAGGACAATTATTCTCGGAGATATAAACGGGCGGAGCACCACCATGTTTTGTCCCCATTGCTCGTCAAACCAAAAATCCGCAAACTCTTCCCAACGGTAAAAATGTCCCGCGCTCTCAATCCCCAAACTGGTAACACGGTGCTTCACATCCTCCGGAGGAACGGTCGAAAGCACATAAATCAAAAATACGATCGAGAGTACGGTCGCAATCAGCACAAATTCCCGCACAAACACCAAGATCACAGATAGCAAAAATACGATAGCGAGAATGTTGACGAAAAATTCACGGTCACGCTTTTTAAACAGTCGTGACGGAGATACCCACGCCAGATACACTTCTTCTTCCTTCGGCTCCTGACGGGGATGTGAGGGCATATATTCTTTTTATACCATATTCACGTCCGTCTTTGTAAGAAATGTACGATAGACACCGATATCGCTTGTCGTTATGACCGAAAGCGGCGTCGGCAACGCGTCAAGACCGAACCAGCCGGTTGCTTCGCACTTATCGGGCTCCATAATCTTCGGCTCCTGACCCTCTACTATAGAAGCGATAAAGCAGGTGGGAACCCAATGCTGTTTTTCCGCTTCTAGCAAATGGTCCTGGGCCGGAAACTGGTAAGAAAGGACGATGTCGACTCCATATTCTTCCTTCATCTCCCGTAAGATAGCCTCTTTGAGCGTTTCGCCGAACTCTACTTTGCCGCCCGGTATTTCCCACGTCCCTCGCTCGTTTGTGGCACGCTGCCCTCGCTTCGTCAAAAAAATCTCTCCCTTGGCATTCAAAATAAGGGCTCCGACCGAAACACCGATGTAATCAATGCCTGACTTCATGATACGGGCGGAGAGGGTGGGATTTGAACCCACGGTATCTTTTGGATACGGAAGTTTAGTAAACTTCTGCACTAGGCCACTATGCGACCTCTCCTGTGCCTGCGGAGGGGACAGGACTCGAACCTGCAAGCCCTAACGGGCGCCAGTTTTCAAGACTGGTTCCTTACCATTCGGAGCACCCCTCCAGATGTGTGCATTATATCATCTGCTAAGGGACATCCCGATCTTTCGTGCAAATGCTTCATAGAGGCCAATAAGCTTGAGCTGCAGACGGTAATCTTGATATCTCACCGTGCATGTCCCGTAATATTGTGCACGATGTTTCTTTCCGTTCAGACTTGTTATTGTGGGTTTTATAAATAGTCCACCTTGAATTGACAACCTATCTACCCAGTATTGTTTGAGTTTTTCATAATTCTGATTTGCATGTATTTGCAGGTGTACACGAAGCTTCGTGTTGTCGAGACTAAACCCTTTTCTCAGAAGCTCCAAAAAAGTTCTGATCAAGTCGGGATCGCTATTTGTAAGCGCCAACCTATTTGAAGCCGGATATTTCGCCCCTTCACACCAATAAATAATTGCAGCAAATAGTTTTGCCTGCTCAATAGACATCCTGACCATGTCGTCGGTTCCTAATGTCTCGGACTCCTTCAGCTCTTCCCGTTTTCTCGCATGAAAAGAGCGTAGAATATCGCCTTTTGTAAATACCGTATCACCATAACACCAATTTCTAATCGTAGATGAAGGAATGCCGTATAGGCGTGAAAGATGACTGAATGAATACCTATGCTTTTTTCGTTGCGTCTTGATCTGTGCTATCTCAGAATCTAAATACCTTTTCATGGCGGAGAGTGTGGGAGTCGAACCCACTCACCGCTATTCACGGTGCAGGTTTAGCAAACCTGTGCCTTACCGTCCGGCCCACCCTCCATATATCAATTATAGTCTCAAAAACCCTTCATATCAACCAATCTGACGCGGCGAATCGCAACTCTGTATAACCAGCACGGATCCCTGATGAACCGTAATATGTGCTGATTTTCCGGAAATCTCGTTGCTGATTCCCAGAGAAGAACCGCTATATAGCGTCTTATGCATCAACTCATATACAAATCCTTTAAGCGTAACCGTTGCCTTTTTGGCAATGGGAATGACCGATACATACCTATATCTGCTGTCATATGACAGCAATTGTTGATGACGCACAATGTTTATTTTGCTAAAGTTATCCACAATTACTCCATAAATATTGTGCGACTCTAGCCTCAATAGCATGTGCACAGCTCCCAGTGTATGGTCAAACCTTCTTCCCAGCACTCCGAAAAGCACAACCTCCTGAGGTTTTTGCGATATCGCATGATCTATCGCAAGTTCCAGGTCAGTCGCGTCTTTTTCCGGCGCGTATTCTATATACAAAGCTGAACCGTCATGAATGCGTTTCTTCTCCACCCTAGTGACGGAATCAAAATCTCCGATTGCTACATCCGGCGTTACCCCGTGTCGCAGGAGCCACAAAGCCCCACGGTCAACGCCGATAACGGTGTGAGCTTTTTTGATTTGCGGTAATATGGAGCTATCCAACGCTCCGCCTGCTACTATTGCTATAACTTTATACTGTCCTAATGCTCTATTTTTCATGACATACAGCTATTCTATACTATTTTCCTCTTATGTTGCTTCCTTATCGGGCCATGGTAACGGCCCAAACGCAGGTCGCCCCATGCCGCTTCAGTGTGTTTGCCGCCGATCGCATGGTTGCACCGGTCGTAAACACATCGTCAAACAATAACACAGTTACTCCCCGCACCGGAACCTTCGGGTCCACAGAAAAAACCGCTTCCATATTTTTTAACCGGTCTTCCCTCCTTTCCATGTCTACCTGAGCCGTGGTTTTCTTCGTGCGGCGCAGCATATCCGTTCTCATGCGCATATGCAATCCTGCCTGCGCAGACAGGCGTCCGGAAATGAAACCTCCCAACACTTCCGCCTGATTGAAACCGCGCTCCCGAAAACGCGACAGGTGGAGCGGGATGGGCACGAGTACCCCGTCATTTCCGATATGTCCGACTGCCGTATTGAGCGACGAAACGGGAATGAGCGAGACAAACGCAGCTCCCAGATCGGAAACGAAGCGGTATTTGAGTGCTTTCACTCCTTTTCGGATCACTCCTTCGTAGCGGAAAAAAGAAGTAAGACCGTCTGGGCTATAGCGCGTCCGACACCGGGGATGTGTGGCACCGTCTATCGCGGGATGTTCGCAAACCGGACATATCGACTCATTAAGCGCAATACGGTGAATGTTCTGCCGGCAGGATGCACAGAAATACTCACCTATAGTGCCGCACCCCAGGCACCGTTTGGGAAACAATATATCCAAAACGGACACAATAAAGCCTCCTCATACCATTGTACAAGGAGGCAACATTGCTTGCCCGAACCCCGCCTTTTTAGGGGCGGGACGCGAATGGGTGGAGATGCCGGGCGTTGAGCCCGGGTCCGAAGGAACACGTCGAAAACTTCTACAAGCGTAGTCCATTTCATTCTCTGCAAAAGACAAAACGGACAAATACTTTTACAGAGGGTTGATCGAAAAAATACTCCGGCGGCTACCGATCATTAGCCGCCTGACGGCCTGGCTTTGTTTACACCCTATAAGTCCTCACCAGACAAAAGAACAAATAAGATGGATCTTAGTTGGCGTACGCGTAAGCGTAAGCTGACTGTGATCGCTTGATCATAAGTCGTTCTACAAGGTAGGCGTACTTTTCCTCAAGCTCGCTAAGTGTATTAGCAATTATGAATTGACAAGAATTTTTACGGCTCTTTTGTCATCGCCGGCTTGCAGTTTATCAATGTGCCCGCATCGTCGATCTGATGCATCCCCTATGTTACTTTCCCCCGAAAATCTCGTTCTAGCTCTCGTTTTTCTTGTTCCCGACGCTTTTTCTCACGTTTTTCGTACTGTTTCTTGCCTCGCGCAAGCCCGACTTCGAGCTTAATAAAGGGGCCTTTAGTATACCAGCTCAGGGGGACGAGGGTCAAATTAGCGCCGTCTATCTTGCTTTTTAGGCTCACCAGTTCTTTTTTGTGAAGCAGGAGCTTACGCGTACGCTTGGGATCAACGCCTTCCGGACGCGCATAAACGTACGGAAATATCTGGGCGTTTATCAAATAGGCATCCGAGCCCAAAATACGCACGAAAGCTCCGTCCAGCTTGGCATGTCCGTCACGTAGTGATTTGACCTCCGCACCGGTAAGGGTAATCCCCGCCTCAAATCGGTCAAGAATTTCATAATCAAAAGTCGCTTTTTTGTTTGTTATTTTCATGGATTATTTGAGGTCAATGGCATAAATTTTGCCGTCCGCCAACAAAAACAGTTTTCCAACGCTTTCTGACGCTACTATCCCCGTCACGACAAACGTTTTGTCCCATACATACTGGGAGATATACATACCGTCCTTGTCGTACACCACCACCCGCTTGTGCTCGGTGTCCAGTATATATACCATTTTTACCTCATCATGCGTATATACCTTTATGTGACTTCCCAGCGGGATATCCGCTCCCTGCGGGGAATAGCTATTCTCTTTGCCGGCCGTAAACCGCATAACGCTCCCGGTCGTCGTCCCGAGCCACACCGATCCGTCAATCGCCATATTGATGGTTCGTGTAAGATCCGGCAATGTATCCGGGTTAAGATATTCAAACAACGTGCTGAAACCCTTTTCTGTTGCCACGTACTTCCAAATCCTGCTCTTTGCCGTATCCAAAAGATACAAATTACCCCCAAACGCAACCATGTCGGTAATTGTTCCCCATTCCGGAGACGCCGGGACGATCGTCGGTACGGTTTTTTGGTCGGATAACCGGATCTGATGAATACCCTGCGGGGTAAACACATAGAGTTTGTCCCCATAAGAAGCGATGTGCGTCGCTCCCGCAAAGGATTCTCCTCCGCCGACAATTGCTCCGTTTTTTGTGGGAATACCCAGCGTATAAATCGTTTTACCGGAAGAATCGATTGCCCCAATGGTATTTTCAAATAGTGACACGTCAGAAACCGTCGCTCCGTTTTTAAGCAACGACATGTCAAAATATAACTCGGGATTCACGTGGGTAACGCGCATGGCGCGGGCAAGACTCTCTACCACCTCATCATAAAGCGCTTTCGCTTTCTTCGCGTCTTCAGAGCGTGTTTTTTTGGAAATGACCGGGGCCAACAGATCACGCGCAGTCGTTAACCGTTCCCGGCCCTTTACCGGATTGAGATCGAGAAGTGCCATACCCTCATCAAACGAATGCTGAGCCTGAATAATTACCTCGGCATATTTACTTTGCGCACTCATGGTCATCTGCCGACGAACCCCCAATATGACACTCACCAAAAATAATCCAAGGACACCGTAAATAAGCAGATGTCGGGAGGAAAACGCCTTGCTCATCCGCATACGATTTATCACGCGACGCATGAGTATTCGCTGGTTTACCGTCATTATTTTCCGCCCAAATCCTTTCGCCCGACTCACAAGTATCGTTCTCGTTGTCGGCTCCGGATCGTTTTTTTCTGATATGAAATCCGTCTCCGTTTCGGGTACCACTCGTTCTCCAATCTGAAAAATCAGTGCTGCCCCGCCTTCTCCACCCGACTTCTCGTGGAGTCGTATCGTAAGTTTTTCCGCTACTTCCGTAGGAGACAAATGATCGAATACGCCGACAATTTCATCCCGGGTAAGGGCGCTCATAAATCCGCGCGTAGAAGCAATCACCGTATCTCCATGCCTCACGTCGCCAGAAAGCGCTTGTTCTCCTTCCAATAATTTAGCGAGCCTGTTTTCCCGTTTGAGATACACGCATCCAGCTCCCCGTGATACCAAATACATCGTCGACCCTACAGGCACCAGCAGAATAAGACTCACGACGTCCTCGCTCACCATGGTATCGGCAACAAGGGAAAGTGCCGCAAGAGAAAGTGGCGGCGTATCAAATGCCTGAGTTAGTTTTGTCAGAAGCTGGACTCCCTTGGTTCTGGCGATCCCGTCAGGAGCATAAATCTCGACCACGCCATACGCGTGCGGGGTCTGGAGAACCTGTCCCCAGTTTGTGTCCGTCGCCACTCCTACGACAGACGCGGTAATTGGCCGAATAGCATCCACCATATCCTACCAGATATGGTATCACGAAAATGACTAAAGAATGAGGAGCGCCAGAAGAAATACTCCGATTGCAGCGACAAGGTGAAAAATAGAAGCGAAACGCAATACGGGTTCAAAGGATTCTTCCAGCACGTTAGCCATAAGTTGTTCTTGACGCAAGATTACCGTCGCAAAAACGATATATAATCCAAATCCAAAAAGAACTAAATACTTAAACAAAACAAA
>CAZNKB010000008.1:0-58782 GCA_964573695.1 uncultured Gammaproteobacteria bacterium
TCCACGATTGGACCGGGGGATACCGGGTGTTCAAAAAATCATTTTTTGAGGCGGTCAAACATAAAGTGACGAAATACAGCGGATACGTCTATCAGATCGCTTTTCTTCATAACGCAATACTTGCGGGAGCTACCGTGGACGAAGTCCCGATTACGTTTACGGATAGAAAATACGGTAGGTCAAAGATAGCGCCGCTTCAATACATAAAAAACGTTTTACTTTATGTCGGATCTGCGCGTCTAAAAAGCCTTCGGCACAGCCCGTTTTCCAAATTTGCCGTCGTTGGTTCAATCGGATTTATCATCAACACCACGATATTGGAATTGCTGGTTGGCCTTGGTTATCACCCTGTGTTGGGAAGCGCACTGGGCGCGGAATGCGCTATCATGTCTAATTTTATGCTTAATAATAGCTGGACATTCCGCACAAACAGGATACACGGTTGGCGTCTGTTGCCGAAATTTGTACAATTCAATGCCACGAGTCTCGGAGCGCTTCTGATCCAATCAGGTACGGTCGCAATGGGCACGTCTATTTTTGGCAGTCAGGTGTACCGTTGGTTTTATATCCTCGGCGTGGGAATCGGGCTTATTTGGAACTATATAATGTACTCCAAGGTAATTTGGAAGCATAGATGATGACAAAATTCATTGTTCGAATTACTCCGTATATCCCGACGATAGCGTTGTTGGTCATATTGCTTTTGGGCGCGTATCTTCGCCTTTATCGGATCGCCGAGTATATGACGTTCTTGGGGGATGAAGGCCGGGACATGCTGGTTATCAAGCGAATGATCGTGGATCATAAATTTACGCTATTGGGTCCGACTGCTTCCGTCGGGGGATTTTTCCTGGGGCCGATTTATTATTATTTTATGTTGCCGTTTGTATGGGCGGCGGGACTTAACCCTGCAGGAGCTGCTGTTATGGTTGCTCTTTTTGGGATTGCCACGATATATCTCGTTTATAGGGTCGGCCGCGATCTTTTCGATGAATCAGTAGGACTTACCGCTTCCGCATTGTATTGCCTTTCGCCGCTTGTCATCGCCTATTCCCGATCATCATGGAATCCCAACCTGGTGCCGTTTTTTTCGACCTTACTCATGCTCCTACTGTGGCATTCTGTGGCAAAGTCGCGCCCAATCCTGTTGTTTTGGGTCGGTATTGCGCTGGGAATCGGGTTACAGCTGCATTATCTTTTTTTGTTTTTATTTCCGGTGGCGGCACTTTGGTATCTCCTGTTGGGAAGAAGGGCGGATTGGCTCAAATACTATGCGCTGGGAGCGTTGGGATTCCTTATCGGTTATGGACCGTTTTTGGCCTTTGAATTGCGGCACGGGTTTCCTAACACCATATCGATAGTTAATTTCCTGCGCGAAGGCGAAGGGACCGGTCTTGTCATTCAAACATTTTGGAAAAACGTGACGGAAGTATCGTACCGGTTGTTCGGAAGGCTTGTGTTTCGGTTGCCACCTCCGGAACAGTTTATAAACGTAGCGCCGTTTTACCGCTTCGTGTGGGATGTCGGCACCAAATTCAGCATATTTGCTTCTCTCGGACTGCTTTTTACCTTTTTCTCCGGCGTGTTATCCCGTCCGGCAGAGGCAAAGAAGCAGCGTGCGAAAAATATGGAACGCGTCTATGCTTCCTTACTGCTTGTGCTTTGGTATATCATCCCTGTTTTACTTTTCGGGCTATACAAAAAAGGAATCTATGATTATTATTTCGGTTTATTTTTTGCCTTGCCGTTTGTGCTGATCGCGCTGCTACTTCGAAGTGTTCGCTTCGGATGGTTCGGGAAAACGCTTGTGACAGCCGTCATGGTGGCACTTTTTGTCCTTAACTGGGAAGGCAGACCGTTTCGGTTTACGCCGAATAACCAGTTAGGCCAGACGCAAATGATCGCGAAAGCCGCATATGAAAAAACAGACGGTAAACCCTACAATTTTGCTCTCATGACCGGCGGTAATTCGGACCACGCGTACCGGTATTTTTTTGAAATATGGGGTAATCCTCCTGTGCAGATAGAAAACGCCCAAATAGATCCGGAAAGAAAAAGCGTCACCGATCAGCTGATAGTTATTTGTGAGATGAGTGAATGTAAGCCACTCGGAAATTCTCTGTGGGAGATAGCAGGCTTCGGAAGGGCGGAGATTTCGGGTGAGTGGCAGGTTTCTTTTGTTAAAGTGATGCGTCTTATACACTACAGAGGGGATGCATCCTTATGAGTAGTCCATTTTTATCGGTCGTCATTCCTTCGTACAACGAGGAAACGAATATCCGTTTGGGAAGCCTTGATAAGGTTTCCCGATATCTGGAACGCCAATCCTATGCGTGGGAAGCAATCCTCGTCGATGACGGGTCGACAGACGGATCACCCGCTCTTTTGGATGCATTTGCAAAAGCAAACCGAGGATTTTCCGTCATGCATAATCCGCACAGGGGGAAAGCAGGAACGGTCATAGCAGGCGTCCTCAAAGCGAAGGGTTCGATCGTCGTGTTTTCTGACTTGGATCAGGCTACTCCCATTTCCGAACTGGAAAAAATACTTCCTTGGTTCGACCGTGGTTTTTCGGTGGTGATCGGATCCCGAAACCGCAGAAGGGAAGGTGCGCCACTTTCGAGAGTGATTATGGCGCGGGGGTTTATGATTTTAAGAAGTGTCATTTTGGGACTTCGAGGGATAACCGACACGCAATGCGGATTCAAAGGATTTAAACGGTCGGTAGCCAAAGACATATTTTCCCGCCTTGAAGTATACAACAATACCAGTGAGGTCTCCGGCCCTAAGGTCACCGCAGGATTTGATATAGAAGCGCTATTTCTGGCGAAAAAATTAGGGTTCACCATAAAAGAGGTACCGGTCGAATGGCATTATGTCGAAACCAGGAGGGTAAGCCCGGTGAAAGATTCTCTTCAGGGGTTATGGGACATGCTGCGGATTCGAATGAACGCCTGGCAGGGAAAATATAGTGAATAGATAGCAGGAGACGAAGGGATAGAAGCTATGAAACAATTCCGCGTGATTACAGTGTTGTATAGCTTGGTTTCAGTAGCCCTTCTGCTTTTTAGTTACACGCAGGTTGATTTGAACCTGACAATCTCAAGAGCGAGTATAGTTCAGTCAGTACAGCAGGCATTTCAGTATGTAGGATTCTATCAGCGACCGCTGGCGACGTTTTTTTACGCCCTTATACTGGTCGCGTTGTACATACTCTATGGGTATATTCTCAACGTGGCAAAAAAGGGAATGTTACCCATGTCATTCGTATGGCGGTTGCTCATGATTGTAGGGGGAATATTGGTATTTGCTTACCCGGCAGCATTTTCTTACGATTTTTTTAACTACCTATTTACGGCAAAAACGGTGCTGGTATACCACCAGAATCCGTATGTAGTTATACCCCTTCAGTTTTCCGGAATCGATCCGTGGACGAATTTTATGCGATGGACTCATCTGACCAGCGCATATACTCCATTATGGATCGGGATGAGCTTGGTGCCATACTTGTTCGGATTGGGATACTTCGTCCTTGTGCTATTTTCCATGAAGTTTCTGATTGCCGGATTTTTTGTTCTGGCGTGTTGGGCTATGACGCGCGCGACAGATAAGCCACAGGATAGGGAGTCGGCTCACACACTCGCGGCGTTTGCGCTAAACCCGCTGCTGATAATCGAGACGCTTGTGAGCGGACATAATGACATCGTGCTTGTTGCGTTTGCCTTGCTTGCGGTTGGTCTATATGTAAAAAAAGCATATACAGGAGCATGGCTCATGCTTTCATTATCCATAGCTGCGAAATTCATGACGATATTTCTTCTCCCCGTATTTATCTTAAAACGCGGAAAATTCGCCATGCTGTTGACTATGGTTTTGGGGCTTGCGCTGGTTTTACTGCGGCGCGAGTTTTTACCTTGGTATTGGGTGTGGATACTGCCGTTCGTCGTGCTCAATATCCGTGTTCGGGGCATTCTGTTGGCCTTTTCGATCGTCTCATTTGGCTTGGCAGCAAGCTACGCGCCTTACTTGTACTTTGGCGAGTATTCGCCTATTGAACAGGTCATAAAAACATCGATTATCTGGAGTGGGGTAGGTATAGCAGTAGCGAGTTTGTTATTTCCCTTTCGTACACGGATCGAGCGGGCATCGTAATGCCTGGTTTTGACTCATTTCCTGGTATAATCATAGGTATGGCAAGAATCACGAAGCAGTGGCTTTGGGTATCCTTTGGCATAGTATTACTTCTGGCACTTTATAGCGTTACGAGGCTTACTAATCTTACGTCGCTTCCTATATTTACCGACGAAGCCATATATATTCGCTGGTCTCAGATCGGGATGCGGGATGCGAATTGGAGATTTATATCCTTAACGGACGGTAAGCAGCCGATGTTTACCTGGATCATGATGGTTTTGCTTAAAGTGTTTGACGGGCATGACCCGTTGTTTATAGGTAGGCTCACGTCGGTTATTGCAGGAGTGGGAACTCTTATAGGGTTATTGGTATTGTCTTATGAGCTGTTTCGCGATAAGAGAGTTGCCTGGCTCACAGGCTTTATTTACGTCATTCTTCCCTTTAGCGCCTGGTACGACCGCATCGCGCTTTATGATTCGTTGGTTGCGACGTTTTCGGTTTGGAGCCTGTATCTAGCTGTTTTGCTCGTGCGCTACGGCAGACTTGATACGGCATTGCTGCTTGGTATGGCGATAGGAGCGGGAATGCTCAATAAAAGCTCGGGATTTCTTACTCTTTATTTTTTGCCTGCCACGCTGATGCTGTTTGATTGGCGGGGATCTCAAGTGTGGAAACGCCTGGCTCGCTGGTTGCTGCTTGTCGTTCTTTGTGGTTTACTGTCGCAAGTGGTTTATAGCGTCCTTCGGCTTTCCCCGTTTTTCCACATGGTCGGACAGAAAGACAACGTATTCGTGTTTACTCTTTCAGAGTGGCTCAATCAACCGTTTAGATTTTTCGCTGGTAACCTGCGGGGTATGTTTGATTGGTTGCGTCATTATATGACACTTCCTTTGTTCGTCATGGTTCTGGTGCCGTGGTTTACGAAGTGGAGTAAAACTCGGGAGCGGCTGCTTCTTTACTTATGGTGGGCATTACCATTTGCGGCACTTGCTAATTTTGCAAAAATTCTGTATCCGAGATTTATTCTTTTTATGGCGATGCCACTCATCGTTATCGCGGCATATAGTATTGTAGAAATCTGGGATCGGTTACGCACGCCATTGGTGCGCGGTGTATTTCTCATGGTGTTGTTTGTGCCGTGTTTATGGGTTACCGGCTTGATTGTGTCTTCGCCTAAAGAAGCGCCAATCCCACTCGCTGACCGGGGGCAGTTCATCGAAGATTGGCCCGCGGGCGGAGGAGTACGTGAGGTGGTTGCGTATCTGAGAGACGAAGCGTCTCGGCGAGAAATTAGCGTATATACCGAAGGGACGTTCGGCCTTATGCCCTATGCGATCGAGCTGTATCTTGTGGATAACCCGAATGTAAAAATAACCGGGATATGGCCGCTTCCTGAAATTATGCCCCAGGAAATGAGTAATGATGCGTCAAAGAGCGCTACGTATTTTATCTTAAACGAGACGCAGGTCACTCCGCCGAAATGGCCGCTGACGCTTATCGGCGAATATGAAAAAGCTAAACGGCAAGATCACAAAAAACTCCGTTTTTACCGCATCGGAGAACCTCGAAACCCGTTACCATGACCAGGCACTCCCAAAACGACCACACGAAAACAAAAAATACAAGAAGCCAAGCTTGGTTGCCGTTTGCAGTTTTTTTGGTTTTAGGCTGTTCCCTTGTTGCGGTTTTGTGGCCGTTATTTAGAACCGGATTTTTCGTTTCGGATGACGGTGAGTGGATGGTTATACGGTTATCGGCCTTTTATCAGAGTCTGGCTGCGGGGCAGTTTCCTGTGCGTTATTTAGGAAGGCTCAATAATAGCTATGGGTATCCGGTTGCGAATTTTCTCTATCCGGGTTTATTGTATATCGGATCGTTTCTTCATGTTGTCGGACTGTCTTTTTTGGACGCGATAAAGACGATTATGGCTGGTTCCGTTGTTGTTGGCGCTGTCGCTATATTTATGGCGCTTCGGAGCCGGTTTCGGCTGGTCCCGAGCAGTATGGGAGCTTTAAGTTTTATTTTTGCCCCGTATCTTTTGTATGACCTTTATCATCGGGGATCGGTCGGGGAAGTATTGGCGATCGGAGTCGCGGCGCTGATATTTTTGGCCCTCGAAAAAAATTGGATATGGTTGTTGTCACCCTGTGTCGCATTGCTTATCATCAGTCACAATACGGTGGCTCTTATAATCGGAGTTGCCATTATGGGTTATCTTCTCGTGCATACGCATCGCGTGCGCATGTTTATCGGGGCCGCGTTGGGAGTGGGAGCCGCTACTTTTTTCTGGTTGCCCGCATTACTTGAAAAAGGGCTCGTCCGGTTTAATGGGACCGTCATATCCGATCCGCGGACATATTTTGTGGGTATGGACAATGCGACACTGCTCGGGTTTGCTACCGTTATTTCTCTCGGTTTGCTTTATGGACATACCCGCACTCTCAAAAACAGGGATTTCGTAACCGTTGCAATGATATTATTTGGTATCGGCATGAGTGTGGCTATAAGTTTCCCCCTGTGGAACATGCCTTATTTGGGACAGTTGGTACAGTTTCCGTATAGGTTTCTTGTCCTTCCCGTGCTGTTGGGGCCCTGGGTAGTCGCCTTGGCTATAGACCGCACAAAAGGGTGGCAGCGGTGGGTCTTGGGGGCAATTTTTTTCCTTATTTGGACACAAGGGGTAGCAAACACTCTGCAACAGATTTCTTTTGTGAATCGTCCTGAAGGATTTTATACGACAAACGAAAGTACGACCAATGTGGCGGCGGAGTATATGCCCAAATGGGTCAGCGATATACCGGTTCGTAGACCGGTAGAGACCTTGGAGGTGATAAATGGTGACGTGAATATCACCACCCGGACATTTAACGGGGAACACATCAAGCTCGATATAGAAGCAAATACTCAAAGTACGATCCAGATAAATAAAATATATTATCCCGGTTGGGGGGTTACGATAGATTCGCGTCTCATTCCCGTTAACTACGGCAATCCATTGGGAGTTATGCAGATAGACGTACCGCAGGGCAGTCACGTTTTGGAAGCGACATTTCGGGAAACACCCGCGCGTCTCGCCGCTGATTTCGTCAGCGTTTTGTGTGTATGCGTATATATCGCCGTGATACGGAAATTACAAAAACAGACATGAAACGATTATTGCCTATTATTATAGTTATTGTGTTGGGCTCACTGAGCGTGCGCCCGATACTTTCATCGGGTTTTTTCCCAATGCATGACGATACGCAGGTAGCTCGTGTTATTACCATGGGTAATGCCTTGAGCGAAGGGCAGTTTCCGGTGCGCATGGTTTCGGATTTGGGGTACGGATATGGCTATCCCATATATAATTTTTACGGACCGTTACCCTACTATTTCGGGGGAATCTTGTACGCGCTTGGCGTGCCGGCCGTTTTGGCCACCAAATCGATGATCATATTTGGTGTTTTGGCGCCAGCAGTTACCATGTACGCGGTTTTGTCCGGTATCCTGGGGATTCCCGCAGCTGCTGTAGCCGCGTTGTTTATGATTTATGCGCCTTATCATGCTGTGCAAGTATACGTGCGTGGAGCGGTAGGAGAGTTTTGGATTCTTATGTTCTGGCCGCTTATTCTGTACGGATTTTGGGAAAGCCAGAAAAAAACCGAGTTGTTGCCGCGGTTGTTTATCGGCGCCATAGGTATTGCAGGATCCGTACTGGCCCACACGTTATTGGGATATGTAACCGCGCTTACGGTGGGTTGTGTGCTTATTTTTGCATGGACAGTGCGGATAGTCGGCAAAAAATTTGATCCGGCGTTATTTGCTCGGCAAGTACAAACCATACTATTGGGGCTTGGGCTGTCGGCTTTTTTTTGGCTCCCGGCGGTATTTGAAATGGGTTATACGAGTGTGGCGGGCCAGATAGGAGAAACCGCCAAGTATATGGATCACTTCGTATGCCCAGTACAATTTTGGAGTTCCGAGTGGGGCTTTGGAGGATCTGCCCCGGGTTGTATTGACGGCATGTCCTATATGCTCGGGAAACTTCATATTGGGGTATCACTTGCAGCAGTTGTGTTGTGGCTGGTCTTTCGGCCGAGGGAAGGGAAATTTATTGCCGTATTAGGCGGAGTGCTGAGTTTGACAGGGGCGTTTTTCGCGTCGTCGTACTCGACGTTTTTTTGGGGGATTATTCCGGGATTTGCGTACCTTCAATACCCCTGGAGATTCCTGGCTGTTTCGATGTTTGGGATGTCTCTTCTTACGGGATTGGCAGTCAGGAGCGTCAAAAACATAGCAGTGGCCCTTATCATAGCAATCGGTTTGGGAGCGGGAGTCATAATTTTTAACATGAAATGGTTTGTCCCGCAATTTACGTATCAAAAAAGCGACAGCGATTTCGAAAACGTATCAGATATACGCTGGAGAGTGTCAAAAATATCGGATGAATATTTATCGCGCGATATCTCCCGTCCGGGAAGCGAATCAGAAGCGCTTTTTGATACAATAGCAGGGGGTGAAACGCTCAAAGTGACACGACTCAAGGGAACAGCAGTCGCGGAGGATTATGTGTTAGAAGCGAGTGTTCCTACAGATGTCATCGTACGGAAAGCGTATTTTCCCGGAACTCGTTACGTCATAAACAATAACGAGATCCACCCGAAAATAGAGCATGGATTGCCGGTTATTACGCTCGCAGCCGGACAATCCGTGCTTGAGATTCGCCTGACAGATACGCCTATTCGGTCGGCCGCAAATGCGTTTTCCCTGGCTTCTTTGCTGTGGTTTACAGTATTGCTTTATGAACGACAAAGAAAAATCAAGCGTTAACGTGGTGTTGCCTGTATATAACGAGGCGGCCGAACTTGCGGCAAGCACTGCCACGCTGGTCCGGTTTCTGTCAAAAAATCTGACAGATTTTTCGTGGCATGTGACCATTGCCGATAATGCCTCTACCGATCGGACACTACGCATAGCCCGTGAATTAAGTCGCACGTATAAGGATGTCTCCGTCGAACACCTTACCCAAAAAGGAAGAGGAAGAGCGGTAAAGCATGTATGGCGTAAGGGTACGTATGATTATCTGGCGTATATGGATATCGATCTGTCTACCGATCTAAAGCACCTGCCTCCGCTTCTTCATGCTTTGGAGCGGGGGTTTGATATTGCCATAGGTAGTCGTAATAGCCGTGGAGCTCGGGTATTCGGAAGGAGTTTGCTTCGGTCCGTCACGTCCAAAGGATATATCGCACTCATAAAAATGTTTTTCTGGGTGAATTTTACTGACGCGCAGTGCGGGTTCAAAGCAGTCAACCGGCGTGTGATTGCCGAGCTTTTGCCACACATAAAGGATAATGAATGGTTTTTTGACAGCGAGCTTCTTATCGTAGGTGAAAAAAGCGGATTTCGGCTTTACGAAGAGCCGGTGACATGGGTCGATAACCCGGGATCCACTGTGCGGGTAATGAAAACAGCGATCGGGGATATCAAAGGACTCTGGCATTTGTTTATCAAAAAGCCCTGGAAGAATTTACGATATGGCAGACATTGATATAGAACTTATCAAACAGCGTTCGGTGGTAGGTGTGGTTGCGCTCACCGCACGGACATTCTTGCTGCAGATTATCGCGTTTGGGGCGACATTCCTGCTGACGTTGTTTCTTTCCCCGGAGACGTTTGGGATATTTTACGTAGTGTCGGCAATCATATCCTTTTTGGGATATTTTTCCGATATCGGACTGGCCGCGGCACTTGTTCAGAAAAAGGAAGACGTAACCCGTGAGGATTTGACCACTACGTTTGTCATTCAGCAAGTGCTGGTGATGACGCTCGTCTTTCTCTCTCTCGTTTTTTCTGGTGCGTTAGCCCAATTCTATCGTCTTGATCCTGCCGGGTTATGGTTGCTACGGGCTCTTGCAGTTTCGTTTTTTCTTTCTTCACTCAAGACAATTCCGTCGGTGCTCCTTGAGCGGCGGCTGGCCTTCGATCGGCTCGTCATCCCCCAAATTGTAGAGACGCTCGGATTTTATGGTGTTGCTGTTTTTATGGCCTGGAGGGGTGCAGGCATTATGAGTTTTACGTGGGCGGTACTTGTACGCGGATTATTGGGTCTTATAACAATTTACATGATTGAGCCTTGGATACCCTCGTTCGTTTTTTCGAAAATGAGCGCAAAGAAGCTCATGTCGTTCGGATTGCCGTTTCAGATGAATTCTTTTTTGGCGCTTCTTAAGGATGACCTTATGACCGTATTTTTGGGCAAAGTGTTGCCGTTTAGCGAGGTAGGGTACATCGGTTGGGCAAAAAAATGGGCGGAAGTACCTCTTCGGCTCATTATGGATAGCGTCGTGCGGGTGACGTTCCCCACATATTCCCGCCTGCAACATGATAGGGCGCTGCTTGTTAAAGCGATAGACAAAACATTGTTTGGATTGTCCCTTGCCATTCTTCCTATCTCATCGGGATTACTATTTTTTGTGCATCCCATGGTTGAAATCATTCCAAAATATGCCAAGTGGGAGCCCGCGCTGGTGTCGTTTTATCTCTTTATATTTTCGTCCGCTCTCGCTGCCTTATCGACTCCCCTTATGAATGCGCTGAATGCCGTGGGGAAGATCCGTACGACACTTAAATTTATGGTGGGATGGACTGCGAGCACATGGATACTGACTGTCGTTTTCATGCGGTTTTTTGGATTCAACGGTGTTTCATTGGCCCTTCTTGTTGTGGCGGGGTCGCTGTATTTAGTCATACGGGTGACCAAACGAGTCGCGGATTTTTCATTTTTTGAAAACGTACGAGGTCCGGTTGCCGCCGCAGTAGCACAGGGCGCGGCTTATGCCGTACTTCTTCCTCAGGTGCCTCATACGTATCCGTGGCTTTTGGCGGTAGGAAGCGCGGGCGTTATACTATATGGGGGGTTGCTTTACGTTTTGGAAGGGCAAAGAATTCGCGCTTTCGCCGCGACATTTCGAAGGAGAAGGCCATGAACATAAGTGTTGTTATAAGTACCTATAACCGTGCGGATAGCTTATCCCGGACGCTTTCGTCCGTAAAAAAGTTCGCAAAAGAAATCATAGTTGTAGACAATAGTTCCACCGACGCAACACCAGATATAGCCGAGAAATTCGGTGCCAAGGTGTATACCAGACCGAATAATCTCATGCTCAACGTCAATAAAAATTTCGGCTTTACCAAGGTGACTGGGGATTGGATATTGTGCCTTGATGATGACGAAGAGGTTCCGGCGGAGCTTGCTCATGAGATAAAAGCCGTACTATCGGAAAGCCCGCATAACGGGTACTGGATACCCCGGAAAAATATAATTTTCGGGAGGTGGATACGTCATGGCATCTGGTGGCCGGATCGACAGTTGCGGTTATTCAAAAAAGGCACAGGGAAGTATCCGCAGGTTCATGTGCACGAATATATCGAAGTAACGGGGTCGACCGGAGTGCTGACGACTCCGTACGTGCACTATAATTACGACTCGCTCTCGCAGTATTTGGATAAGATGCAGATTATCTATACGGAAAATGAGGTACAGAAGTATATCGCCAGCGGATATCGAATTAGTTGGCGTGACGCCATACGGTTCCCTGTTTCGGATTTTATCAAATTATACTTCGCAGAAAGCGGCTACAAGGACGGATTGCACGGACTCGTGCTTGCACTGTTGCAGGCGTTTTACTCATTTATAATTTTTGTAAAACTATGGGAGCGCGATTCATTTCGGGAGATCGATATCAGTCCTGCACAGATAACCCACGAACTTGGGCGAACCGGTAGTGAAACGACCTATTGGGTCACGACTATGCAAATGCGTGAAACCGCTAACCCAATTTTCCGTTTATGGTACAGGCTGATCCGGAGAATGAAGCGCACGCCATGAAAAAAATTACCCTCGTTATCGTTAATTGGAATGGAAATAGGGATACCGCAAATTGCCTAGCATCCGTGAATCTCCTGAATCACCGGGATTGTTCGCTTGAAACCGTTGTCGTTGATAACGGATCCACTGACGACTCGGTCAAAAAGTTATCCAAAGCATTTCCCTGGGTCACGATGTTATCTCTGGATAAGAATTTGGGGTTTACCGGAGGAAATAACGTGGGGATACAGTATGGCGTAAAAAGAGGCGCCGATTATGTGTGGTTATTGAATAACGATACAGTGGTAGACCCGGATGCATTGTCTCTTGCGGGAGCTTTTGCTGATCCGAAAGTCGGGGTGGCAGGGAGCAAAATATATTTTGCGGCAGGACATGAATATCATAAAGAGCGATACGGCAAAAAAGATTTGGGTCGGGTTTTTTGGTATGCAGGAGGGATTGTGGATTGGGACAATATGTATGCGAGTCATCGGGGCGTCGATGAAGTGGATGTCGGACAATACGACAAAAAGGAGGAAACTCCTTTTGTCACCGGCTGTTCCATGATGATCAGGCGCGAAGTGATAGAAACGATCGGCATGCTCGATGATAAGTATTATTTATACCTGGAAGATTTGGATTACGGCCTGCGCGCGAAAAAGGCGGGGTTCCTGTCGATTTATTTTCCGGAGTCTGTGCTGTGGCACGTTAATGCAGGTTCATCCGGAGGGGCCGGGAATCCGATACACGATTATTATATTACGAGAAACAGGCTGTTAGTCGGTATGCGTTACGCCCCTTTGCGCACGAAAATCGCGCTGATTCGCGAGGCAATACGGCTTATTTCGTCGGGAAACTCCGAGAAGAAAAAAGCAGTGTCCGATGCGTTTTTTGGCCGGTGGGGTAAACAGTATGAGCAGAAAAAAACCAACGCTTAGCGCCATTATTATCGCAAAAAACGAACAGAAGCGTATAGGGACGTGCCTAGATGCGCTTATGTTTGCCGACGAGCGTATCGTCATGGACAACAGTTCTACAGATAAGACGGTCGAAGTGGCCCAAGATCATGGGGCCAGAGTCGAATCCGTCCAGTCGGCAGATTTTGCCAAATTGCGAAATGACGCAGCCAAACGAGTGGCCGGCGAATGGATACTGTATGTCGACGCGGATGAAATAGTCACGCCGGAGTTGGCAGAATCCATACGAACCGTCATCAAGAAAGAAAACGGACATACAGGGTATGAGGTACACAGGAAAAACTTTTATCTCGGTTCCTCCTGGCCGGCCGGTGAGTGGATGCTCAGGCTTTTTAAACGCGATGCATTTGAAAAATGGTATGGACAACTTCACGAGACGCCAATCATAAAAGGGAACATAGGTAAAGTAGAAGGGGATTTGCTGCACGATACGCACAGGACTCTTGCTGAAATGGTTTCCAAAACAAATGAATGGAGCGAAACGGAAGCGCAGCTCCGTATAGCTATTAATCACCCGCCGGTGACGTGGTGGCGCATTATCCGGGTTCTGATGACGGGATTTTGGGAATCGTACGTTACCCAAGGGGGATGGCGTGTCGGAACGGTAGGGTGGATTGAGAGTATATATCAGGGATTCAGTTTATTTATTACATACGCGAAGTTGTGGGAACTCCAGCAAAAATTTAAAAAATAAATCCGGAATTATCGTACATGAATAAGGTGCTTAAATTATTTTTGCCTGTTGGGATAATCTGTATAGCTTGGATATTGTTCGCATTCCCGTATTGGGGTAAGGGACTCGTCCCGTTTCCGTCCACGTATCTGGTCACGTTTTTTGCCCCGTGGAGTAGTAGTTACGGCATGCCGGTAAAAAATAACGCAATGCCCGACGTGATTACACAGATATTCCCTTGGAAGCGAGTAACGATTGACGCCTGGAAACACGGCGAGTTGCCTCTATGGAACCCGTATAGTTTTGCCGGTACGACGCAGGTAGGAAATTATCAGAGCGCGGTTTTTTCTCCGGTCAATCTACTGTTTGCCTTATTTCCCGAAATACACGCGTGGAGCGTTATGATACTTCTTCAACCGCTTCTTGCGGGGATATTCATGTATTTGTTTTTGCGGTCTCTTCTTATAAGCCGGGAAGGAAGTAGCATCGGTTCCGTCGCGTTTATGTTTTGCGGATTTATGGTCGTATGGGCCGCGTACGGGACGCTTTCGTACGCCGTGCTTTTTCTCCCGCTTATTCTTTACGGGATGAATATGTTTATGCAAACGGGACGCCTCAGATGGTCGTTTGTAACGACGTGCGGTCTGTTACTCTCATTCCTTTCCGGACATTTTCAGATGAGTTTATACGTCTTACTCTATGCTGTCTCGTATCTTTTGATTGGAGTAGCGCATCATGATCAAAGAAAACGCGTGACGCTTCTTGCGGTATTCATGATTTTTGGGATACTGCTCTCGTTTCCTCAGATTTTGCCGGCAGTGGATTCATATGGTAATGCCGTAAGAAGCGGTTTGTTTTTGAAGGGTGAAGTTATCCCGTGGCAATACATCGTCACACTTTTCTCTCCTGATTTTTACGGTAACCCCGTCACCAGGAATGACTGGTTTGGCCATTATGCTGAATGGGCAGGATTTGTAGGAGTAGTGCCTCTTATGCTTGTAATACTCGCTATCTCCAGGCGTAAGAAAGGTGCCCGTATTTCTTTTTTTATAACGGCTGCTTGCGTGTCGCTTTTCTTGGCGTTTCAAACTCCTCTTGTCGACCTGTTGTTTGCGATGAAGATTCCTGTATTGTCGACCAGTTCTGCCTCACGCATTATTGTCCTTTTGAGTTTTTCACTCGCCGTGTTGTCGGGTTTCGGTATGGACGTGTTATTGGAATATTTGGAAAAAAAGACATGGAAGCCTATTGTGATTTGGGCAGTCGGGATCACCGCGTCGTTAGTGGCGTTTTGGGTCGTTCTTACGTTGTTTCGTCCGTTGCCCCCGGAGAAATTGGCTATAGCAATCCGTAATACCTATTTGCCCTCACTCATAACTATTGTGGTTTTGGCGGCCGTAGCGGTCGGATTTTGGATGCCAAAGCGGTTCGCCGCAATATGCATTGCCGTACTCATAATGTTAGCGGCAGCAGACAGCGTCAGATTTGCTTCGAAATGGATGCCCTTTGATCCCCAGCAGTATGTCTACCCGCGGCTTCCGGTTGTTGCCAAGTTGCAGAATTTGACAGAACTAGCGCACGAACGCGTATTCGGAAACGTCGGCAATGAACTCGGCTCGACGTTCGGGATACAGCTTATCGAAGGATACGACGCCGTCTATCAACACCGGTACGGGAGATTTATTTCGGCTGTACATGAAGGGAAGCCGCGGCCCGTTGACCGTTCGGTAGTGGTATTTGATAAGCACGGACTATATGCCGAGAAGGTACTCCAATTGCTGGGGGTAAGGTACTATGTTCACAAGAAAAGCGACGGCAGACTGCCGTGGGCGTATCCATTTTGGGAAATGCCCCAATATAATAGGATATGGGAGGATGAGCATTTTGAAATTTTGGAGAATACATCCGCCCTCCCTCGGGTGTTTTTGGCTTCCTCGTATGTTGTGGCCCGGCAGGAGCAGGAGATTCTGGATCATATATTTTCTAGCGACTTCGATATCCGTGAACAACTCGTACTCGAGGAACATCCGGTCATAGAACCCAAAGCCGGATCATCCAGCGCCGCGCTTGTTTCTTACCGGCCGACACGCGTATCCATTGCCGTTACGTCTGCGTCACCAAAATTATTGTTCCTTTCCGATACGTTTGACAGCGGTTGGAAGGCTAGTATAGACGGCACGCCCGCCCGTATCATGCGGGCGGATTTTGATTTCCGTGCGGTAGCAGTACCTCCGGGTACACACACCGTTACCATGTGGTATGCGCCGGTCAGTGAATCTCTGGGGTTTGCTGTCGCCGGATTTGCTACACTGGTTATGGCAGGAATACTGATTAGAAAACGAAACATATGAAGATAGGTTTTTACAACCCGTACTTTGACGGTTTGGGAGGCGGAGAACGGTATACACTGACGCTCGCCAGTCACTGGTCGAAGCATCACGACGTCGTATTGTTCTGGGATGACCCCAATATCGTCGGCTTATCCGAAAAACGCTTCGGGATCGATCTTTCAAAGGTGCGTGTCGCCCCTAATTTTTTTAAGAACGCAAATATTTTTGAAAAGCTTCTGGCGAGCAGAAAATACGACCTTTTGTTTTTTTTAAGCGACGGGAGCATACCGGCGACATTTGCCAAACATAACATACTGCATTTTCAGGTGCCGTTTGAATCCGTATTGGCGGATCCGTGGAAGCTAAAGCGTTACGATGCGATTATCTGCAATAGTGAATTTACAAAAAATCAGCTAGACCCCCAGGTAGGGTTACCGGCCGCCGTGATTTACCCGCCGGTTCAGCAAGTTGCACAAAATGCGAACGTCGCAAAAAAGAAGCAAATACTGTCGGTCGGCCGTTTTACCGGATATTTCCAAGCCAAAAAGCAGGAAGTGCTCATGGAGGCATTTGCAAAAGCGGTAAAAGAGGGGGTGTTTCGTGATTGGCATCTTGTTCTTGCCGGCGGGCTCATCCCTTCCGATCAAGCGTATTTTGAGCGGTTAGAAAAACTCGCGCGAGGGGCACCCATCACGCTGTTGCCGAATATCTCCAATGATGAACTTATTTTACTCTATCAGTCGAGTATGCTGTATTGGCATGCTGCGGGATTTGGGGTTACCGATCCTAAACAAATGGAACACTTCGGGATCACGACTGCCGAGGCGATGAGCGCAGGAGTAGTGCCTCTTGTTTACGGGGCCGGAGGGCAATTAGAAATCGTCGCAGAAGGGAAAAGCGGACTGTTATGGCGGACTCAGGAGGATCTCATCGACAAAACACTCGAATTGATTGCCGACCAAAAAAAGTACGAAGCGATGTCACGGGCGGCCATACTACGGTCGAGTGATTTTAGCGCAGCCCAATTTACACGCGCGTTTGACGCATTGATTGCGGGATTACGATAACGGTATGAAAATGATGCAAAAGCTAGGGATTGTTCTTTTTTGGGTAGTGCTTACGGCCGGATTCTTTTATCAGACTGTCCTTTATCAGAAGCTTCCGGTTCCAAGCGACGCACTCGTGGGCCTGTATCATCCTTGGCGTGATGCTTTTGCTGGTGACTATGCCCGGGGAGTGCCTTTCAAAAATTTTCTCATTACCGATCCCGTACGTCAGCAAATTCCCTGGAAAAAAATTACTATAGAAACGTTTAAAGCCGGACAATTGCCAGGTTGGAATCCTTATGCATTTGCCGGAGTGCCGCTAGACGCCAACATACAGGCAGCTCCGTTTTATCCGTTGAACGCACTGTTTTTCGTGTTTGACTTTCCGGTGGCGTGGACACTGTATGTCATCCTTCAGCCGATTCTTTCAGGTCTATTTTTCTTTATGTATGCCCGTTCTTTAGGGCTTACTCGGGCGGCGTCACTTTTGGGCGCGCTGTCGTGGTCTTTTGGAGGATTTGCGATAGCGTGGCTGACATGGGGAACGATCGTGCATGTCGCACTTTGGTTACCTCTACTGTTGCTTAGTATCGATAAGCTCGCCGCGGCGCACGCAAAGCGCAGATATTACATACGCTGGTCTGCCTGTCTTATCGGGGCGGCGAGTATGACGATATTCGGAGGGCACATGCAGGTAGCCTTCTATGTGTTGTTATACGGGGCCGCGTACTTTATCTGGCGCAGGAGTCAACATGCGCATGGTGTTTCTGCCAATTGGATAGTGTTAAGCGGTGTCGTTGTGGCGCTCATGACAGTAGTACAATGGGCTCCTTTTATCGGATTTCTTATGAATTCAGGGAGGGTTGCTTCCGTAGACTCGTGGAAGGCAGCAGGGTGGTTCATGCCGTGGCAGCACCTGGTGCAGTTTGTAGCGCCTGATTTTTTTGGTAATCCGACGACGCTCAATTACTGGGGGGAATGGAATTACGGTGAGTTTATAGGATACGTCGGGGTACTGCCATTACTCCTGGCACTAAGTGTTTTGTGGATAAATAGCACATCAACGTTTTTCGCCGTGACGATATTGGTGAGCTTGCTTTTTATGCTCCCGAGTCCGATGAGCCGCCTTCCGTTTGTCCTCAAAATTCCGGTACTTTCGGTTCTGCAGCCGACACGTCTTATGGTGCTTGTCGACTTCGCGCTTGCCGTTCTTGCGGCGTATGGATTTGACCGTGCTATAAAGAGTGATAGAAAACACGAAGTACGCGTAAGTTTTTTATATGCGGTAGCGCTTATCGTCGTCTGGGGAGTCGTGATCGGCGGCAAATTTGTGATACACGACAGCGTGATGTTACAGAATTTCGCAGTCGCTCGGCACAACTTGATTCTTCCTACCGTTCTTCTCGTGGTGACGGCTTGCGGATTTTTTGCTCTTCGATTCATTCATTCCGGCAGAATGAGGATGCTTCTGATCATCGCCCTCGTTTCGCTTACGGTTTTTGACCTTTTCCGTTTTGGGTGGAAATTTACGCCGTTTACTCCCGTTTCATTCTTTTTTCCTTCGACCAAGGTTATTGATTTTCTTCAGCGTCAACATAAACCGTTCCGCGTCATGACACTCGACGACCGGATTCTGCCGCCGAACGTCAGTGCTTATTACGGCATAGAATCCATAGAAGGGTATGACCCTATTGCCCCCAAGCTTTATGAGAATTTTCTCGTCGCAAGCGAACGGGGAGAAGCCAACCTTAGTGCCCCGACGGGATTTAATAGGATTTATACCGCACACAATATTAGCTCTCCGATCCTGTCATACCTCAACGTAAAGTATGTGCTTTCCCTGTCGGACGAAATACAGCCTTTTCTTAAGGAGGTTATGCGCGAGGGGCAGACGCGAGTGTACGAATATACGCGATTTATGCCAAGAATATATTTTGCCGACACGAGCATCGCGGTACTTGGTATTGAGCAACAATTAACGTCCCTTTTTACCCGTCGAGAGCCGCTTTTGGGCCTTTATGAAGGGGAAGCGCAGGTTATGAACACGCCGGTTTCGGCAGATGAAAGCGTCTTCATAAAGTCTTATGATCTAAACGAAATCCGCCTTACGACCAAAGCGAGAAGTAAGCGCCTGCTGGTCATACTTAATCGGTATGACCCACGATGGAAAGCTACCGTAGATTTGCATCCGGTTCCGCTTTTGCGGACGAACTATTTGTTTACCGGTCTTGAAGTGCCCGCCGGTACGCATAATGTTATACTTACATTTCGTGCGTTTTAAGTAATCGGTGTATGAAAAAACCACTTAGCGTCAGTATAGTAATTCCCAATTGGAACGGAATCCATCTCCTTAAAAAAAATTTATCATCTGTCCTTAAGGCGTCGCACGGTGCTCAGGTTATCGTAGCTGATGACGCATCGACGGACGATTCCGTTTCGTATCTGGCGTCGGCTTATCCTCAGGTGCAGGTGGTCGCAAATCCGAAGCAGTTGGGCTTTGCCGGGAACGTCAATAGCGGGGTTGCTGCGGCAACCGGGGACATCGTCGTACTTTTAAATACTGACGTAAGGCCGGAGCCGGATTTTTTGACTCCGCTACTTAGGCGTTTTACCGTTGATACGGTCGCTGCCGTCGGTTGCCTCGAAAAAAGCCACGAGGCTCATGGCATTGTCCTTCGCGGACGCGGGATAGCAAAGTGGGAGAAGGGATTTTTTATTCATTCGCGGGGAGAAGTGAACCGTGAGGATACCGCGTGGGTATCGGGTGGAAGCAGTGCATACAGGAGGGACGTATGGGAGCAATTGGGTGGATTGGATACGCTTTATAATCCTTTTTATTGGGAAGACATAGATTTTTCCTATCAACTGCTCAAATCAGGATTTCGCATAGTATTTGAGCCAAAAAGTATCGTAGGGCACTTTCATGAAGAAGGGAAAATCAAAACATCCTATACGCCGGACGATGTCAAAAAAATCGTATACCGGAACCAATTTATTTTTCTTTGGAAAAACATTTCGGACCCTTCACTTTTTGCCGCGCACATGTTTTGGTGGCCGATCCGTCTGGTTCAGGCACTTTGTAAAGGCGACTGGCTGATGATTCAAGGATTCTCTATGGCAGTTGGCACATTACCTGCTATACTACGATCTCATAAAAGAGCCTCGCAACACTGGCGGCTCAAGGATACAGCTATATTTACTATATAATATCCTCTATGCGATGCCTCATCTGTCACGTGCCGCTCAACAAATATCTTCATAAGAACGGGTACTGGATTTATCGTTGTCCCAACTGTCATCTGTGTGAAACAGACCTCAAACGGGATTATTCCGTATTCGTCAAGGAATTTTATTCCAAAGGGTACTATGAAGGCGACCCGACAAGAAGCGCCTATGCCGATTATGAACTGGACAAACCGCTGATTACGAGAAACATGCATAAATTTCTCTCGTTTATCTCCGGCAAAAAATCATCCGGCAAGCTTTTGGACGTCGGATGTGCATTCGGGTATTTTGTGGAACTGGCTAGCAAGCGCGGATTTGATGCTTACGGATTTGATGCCTCTAAGTTTGCCGCCCAAAAGGCCAGAACGCTCGTCGGTCATGACCGGATACAAGAAGGAACGATCCAGGATGTAAAATACGCGAAAGCGAGTTTCGACGTCATAGCAATGTTTGACGTATTTGAACACCTTCAGAATCCCCTTGAAGACATGAAGAAGCTCAATACGCTCCTTAAGCCCGACGGGATTATCATTATCGCAACAGGAGATACGCAAAGTGTAGCGGCCAGGATTATGAAGCGCCGATGGACTTTTTTTATTCCTCCACAGCACATATTCTTTTTTCACCGGAAAAACGTGACCAAGCTTTTGCGCTTAGCGAGATTTAAGCCGACGGCCTGGTATCGGGTCGGCAAATGGTTAAGTCTCGGATATGTTCTGCACCTGGCACGAACAACCGGCGAAAGTCGCATCGCCTCCCTCGTGTACCACATGATCAAAAAAACTCCCCTGATGCGTTTTCCGCTTTATGTTCCGATGAAAGACAACATGGTAATTCTTGCAGAGAAGCAGTGACAAAGGGTATCATGATCAGGAACGTATGAATTTATTAAGGCGCTACGCAAAAAGTATTTTTGTTTTCTTGCTCCTGTTTTCGATCTTTTTCACCAACGCGTTTCACGAAAAGTATCCCGATGAATTTGACAGTATCGTAGGTGGTCGATATATCACCGAAGGCAAGCTCCCGTACAGAGACTGGTTCCAGCATCATCAGCCGGGAGCGTATGTCATGGCCGCAGGTATTTTGCCTTTCACCGGCCACTCATTCGTTAAGTTCCGCATAGGGTGGGAAGTAGCATTATTCGTGCTGCTTGTGGGATCGTTTATGATGCTCCGTCGGAGATTGCCCAAACGGGACCTTTCATTTTATATAGCTTTGCTTTTTGTCATCGGATTGTCCGGCACGTATTTTTGGGGAAATATGCTTCTCGCGGATACGTTGGCGGGATATTTTATCCTACCCGCGTTCGCTCTTTTGTTTCTTAAGGATTATTACAGCGAGCGGTTTGAAACGGCTGATCTTGTGATTGTCGGAGGATTCGCATTTTTGAGCTGGTTCACGTCCATGACGTATATATTTATCGTGGTAGCCCTGTCGCTGTACGCGCTATACCTATTCGTATCTACAAATATCAAAAAATCCGTCTGGCGCCGCATAATCACGGGGGCAGTACTGCTTTCGGTTCCGTATATTGTGTTCGGTCTGTATTTGTTGTTCACGGGAAGTGTTAGGGATTACTACTGGGCAAATGTCGTGTATAACACCAATTACTACATATATAATTACCCGCATGAACCCGGTGCCGCCATTAACCCGATCCGATACGCGGCAGTGATTTCGGATACCTTCATCAACAATTATCTGCCTGCATTGTGGGGGGTGGCGGGATTTCCGATCAGCAATCCGGTACAGGTAACGCTCGCTTTTTCCAGCGCTGCTTTGATCGTTCTCGTTGTAATGCGGGGGAAGTGGGCACTTTTGTTTCCTCTTTTGGTCACGCTTGTTTTTTCAAACGCTCGGAGTAATCCCCAGTCGATTAGGGAAACCGATTATCAGGCGTTTGTGTACATCATCACCTCCATGTTTAACGGAGTATTTTCGGTATGGGCCGCCAAGGATTTGCTCGATGACGGGAAAAGCGCCTTTTCGCAAAAAATGGTGCTTTCAGCCGTGTATGCCTTGTTGTTGCTCTACTGGATAGCTACACCGCTCTATCTTGCAATGAAAATGGAGCAGAAATTTTTTCCGAAATATATGGGGACGGCTCCGATTATTTACGATCGTCCTCAGATAGCGAAGTTTGTGAACGCGATAGTAGCGCCAGATGACTATGTATTCATCGGGCCGTTTGAATTTGAAGAGCTTTTCTACTTAAACACCAAAAGGCAGCCCAGTAAATATCACTGGTTTTTAAACCATGCCGCCACGTCAAAAATAAAAGACGAACTTATCGCCGATCTCAACCGTAACCGGCCTCGCGTCATCGTATTTCAACGGGGGTTTGCTCCTTGGGGAGGCGATGCCACTACGTATAACTGGTGGATGAGTGATTTTCTGGACGCAAATTATTTCCGGATATTTAAACTCAACGAGACGCTTACGGCCAAAAAATACCGTTGGAAGCTGGAAAAGACAGAAAATTTTGATATAGACGGCACGTTTAATTTCGATAAGCGGTATGAGAAGGAGATACTGGAGAAACTTCTCAAATTGGGATATATAGAAGAGGTGTCCGTTTAACCACGACTCTACTTCTTTTAGGTTATTGATATCCGGCTATTTGACGGAAGCGGCGGTGAACACAGCAGGCTCATGCCTTCCTGAAATGGTATCTATGGGTACATATTTCGCGTTGTTTCTCTCGTACTCCGGTTTTGCGAGTATAAACAATGTCTTTGCCGGAAAAGGCAACGCAAGTGATGTAGGGTCAAACGAATTGTCATAAAGAAAAATTTCGTTGTAATCCCATTGTGCTCCGGTAAATACATACTTCCCCCAGCCTTTTTTGGATCCTTCATTTTGATAAGTGCGCGGGTCCGTGTTACCCCAATAAAGCATAAAAATATACGGGCGCCAGTAGTATCCGGAAATAACGATGCGGTCATATTGTGATTCATGCGCCTTCACATACCGGATCATTTGTTCGTATCCGTCTCCGAACGCCAACGCATTGCGTGTTGCATTGACGATGAAATAGGATTGGTAAAAGGTGTAGAGAAAGTAAAGAAGCATTACGCCAAATGGCACAAAACCGCGCCAAATCCGCCTCCGCTCGTCTATAGCTCTGAGAATTTCTACGGCTCCTATTCCCGAACAGACGGAGAAAAAGGGAGAAGCGAGTAGTGTGCGGAGCGCATTCGGCTGATTTGTGCTTAATGCGCCGGGTAAATATGCCGCAAGAAACCACACGATAAGCAGCCATTTTCCGGGTTGCGGAAATGATACGAAAAATATAAGTCCCGCGATAATCATCGGGATTTCAAACGGATGCTGCAGGCCATAGGTATTAGTTCCGCTGGCAAACACCTGAAGCGGTGAAATATTTTTCCAGTAATTGTCAGCCGCAGTCCATATAAGCGCCGTTTTTTGGTTAAAGAAAAGTTTGCTGATCGGGTTTTGATGTTCGGCATAGAATCGGATAAATACGTCTTTCCATTTGTAGTAGTTGGGATCATTCACGATACTTACTATAGATACCCGTTCCAATCCGCCGCGGGAAAACATCTGGCTGCCGATAGGCAATATGGTGAGAATAAAAAGGCATAGGGAAAGAATAGTAACAGGTTTATTGTGTGCTAGTGTTTTTTTGTTGATGATCCAGTAAGTGAGGACGACGAACGGGATGACAAGGCGTACGGAATAGTAAAAGTATACGCTGACTCCCATAAAAAACGCCGCGAGCCACAGGTACCGGACGGAGCGGAGCGATCGAAAAAGCAGATAAGTCGCCAAACTTAAGAAAAACAATGCGCCATTGGATTCAAATAATTGTCGGGAAAAATTGATATGCCACGGCGATATGGCAAAGAAAAATGCGGATGCCAAGGCGTACGGTTCTTGGGTATACCGCCGGTTTTTGTCGGAAACGCTGAATAATTCATGGGTCAGAAGATATACGAGTAAGACCGTAAGCGACCCTAAAAATGCGGATGTAAACCGCGCTCCCATGGCCGTCGTTCCGAATGCCGCAACGGCGGGAACCGATGCATACACCATGCCGGGGAGCTTGTAATCGTCAAACGACTTAAACAGCATCGGAAACGAATTGCCGTATTCGTCTCTTCCCGTTTTGAGAATAGAGTATGCGTTGTAGGCAATAGCGGTTTCATCGTGCGAGAGCGAAGGGGGAACCGACGTAATATGGTAAAAACGGAGTATTGCTCCCAAAAGCAGAATGACAAAAAGGAGAATATGGTTGCGTTTCATGCTTATTTATCCGTATCTATTACTACAAATTGTACTTTGTTGTCAGGCAATGTGATTTCCGAAATGATTTTCGGAGTGATGTCGCTGGGTACTTCATCCTGACGGGCTACCAAAAGCGTATTTGGAATATTCGGGTCTTTATTCCAGTCTATCCCGCGGAACGAGAATCTTCCGTATCCTGAAACATCGGTAAACCCGTCAGCGGAAATCGGGTAACGAGTTGCCTCTTTCTGGTAGCGGGCCGGAGTATAGCCGCTGTAAAACAGGAGGAATATATACGGTGATGTCTGCGGGTAGGTCATAACGACTTGTTTGGAAGCGTACTCCGGGGCAAACAGCACGGGAGTCAGTTTTTTATATGCGTATCCCCAGTGTTCTGCTTCGTTTTTCGGGAAGTGGGTCGTATATGCATCGAGATACGTGGCCATAGTCCCGGTATAGGCGAGTATAAGAGCGACAATAAGAATCTTTTTGAGAGATACCGGTATACGTTCATATAACAGCGTTATGCCTGTGGCAATGGCTATAGCCAGCGAGGGTACGACGGCAAGCATGCGATTGCTGTGCGGAGCGTCTTTGGTAATGGCAGCAGCGATACCTCCGATAGCAATCCACCAAAGGATAAATTTAGCGCTTTTTTTCTGTACGCCGCCGATAAGTATTGCCGCTCCGAGAACAAGGAATAGTGCATCTATGGGATGCAAATTGCCGTAGCCCTGTATGTTATGCGCCTTATTCCCTCCGCCCCTGACGAAAAGGAAATCGGCTCCGTAGGATTTGAGATAGTTTTGTGTGATTGCAGTCACCGCATAGGTGAGCCTGTTGTGCATAAGGCGGGCCGGAAGTGAATCGGGATTTGTATGGGCAAGCCTGGGGAGTTCGATTTGGGTATGTATGATTGTCGGATCGCCGAAAATACTGATGCCGCCTATTTTCGTATGGTCTGCAGTAAGCGTAACGGAGAGAATACTAAGCGTCATAAGAGCGCCTGTGCCCAATGCAATCCACCACTTCGGAATTTTTATAAGGTCATGCCAATAGATTACAGCCAGACCGGTAACCAGCAACGTCGTAAATACATGGTTACCGTGATAGGTGTAGTACGTTAATGCAAAGAGTGCTGCTGCATATACGAGGCTGCGAAGCGATTTGTATTTGAGCGCCTGCAGGAAACTTATGGAACCTACTATCGTAAAAAATACAGCCACAATCGCTTCTGACTCGACACGGGATATATGGATGTGCCACGGCATAATTGCCAGCGCGAATGCCGCGAGTAAACCGATGCTTGCCGATGCAAACAACATCTGTGTCAGATAATACAGCGCGGCTACCGATGCGATACCGGCCAATGCCGAAGGCAGGCGTACGGCCAGTTCGGAGAGTCCGAATATTTTCACAAAGGGAATCGTGGCATAGATATACAACGGTAATTTCCAGTCTCCGAACGATTCGAAAGACAACGGCAGGAATCTGCCGTATTCATCACGCCCGGTCGTCATGAGGGAATATGCCGTGACGCCGATACTCGCTTCATCGCGGTTAACGCCCGGCGGAATGCTGCTAAGCCGGTACAACCTGAGTACGGCCGCCAGTATGACAATACCTATAAATAACAATTTGGTCGGTTTGCTCATGCGTGTTTACGGGCAATAATGACAAGTCCGATTATCGCTACTACCATACTTATCATACTCAATATCGCGCCGTAATAGGAACTTTTCGGAGTATAGTTCATGGTGATCGTGTGTCTTCCTGCGGGGACAACGACGCCGCGCATGGTCCAGTTTGTCCGGATAATGGGTGTTGGGTTGCCGTCGATTGTCGCTTGCCACCCCGGGAAATACGTGTCGGTAAGAACCAGGAGTCCGGCCGTATCACGAGTAGTACTTATACTGACCCATTCCGGTTCATACGAGAGGATTTCTGCTGATCCTCCCGAGGTGTTTTTGGGTATAGCGGTCAACTCTTCTGTAACCAATGCCGTACGGGATATATCTGTTTCCGGGGAGAAAAATACTTGCCCGAAATCAGCCGCGTTTTTATATACCATGACCCGGTCTGCGAAGTAAGCCCGGGCAGTAGCATTGAGATTTTCGTATATATGCCAGTCTTCAAACGAATGGACAGGTTTGACGACAGAGGGTGGAAGGGTTTGTTCGTTGCCCGCATTTTCCGTTCGGTCGAGTATGTACCGGACACTCAATGCACTTAATATTTTTTGTTTATCGGGGTCGGAAAGACCGCCGTCACCGAATGATGAACTTATTGCCGCATCGGAACGGGTGGCATTGGTAAATATTTGCATAGGTTTATGATCCCGGTATCCGTAGAGAAATTCGCCGTACCATTTGGGATAAAGGGGATCGTACCCTTCGGGTGAAAATATATGATAGTGTGCCCCGAAGTTTGCAGGAATACCGGCGGTTCCATATCCCCAGTATCGGTCAGGAGCCTTGCTTTGCAGATAGGAAAGTACAGTGTGCTTCGGAAACACAAGAGCGACTGGCACGAACGGATTGAACCGGTTGAAGAACATAAACAGGTCAAGCGCGTGGATAATAAGAAGCAATGTTATGGCAGGCATACGGAGTTTCGGTAGTCTTATCGCTACCCAAAAAATTCCGAGTGTAGCGGCTGATAGCATGGCGCCATAGATAAGTGCCCGAAGAGTGACCGTCGCGTGCCCGGAAAGGTCCGGGATCAGGAAGGTTTTTGTTGCGAGAATCAGGAGGACGCCAAACAGACAGACTACTTCGAGTATTCTGCGGATAAGCTTTTTGACCGAATGACTATCCGTCATCCAGTAATCCAGGCCCAGGCCGCAGGTCATGGCGAGCGAAAACGCCAAAAGAAAGGCCATAAGGGTGGGGCTGCTAGAGGTAACCAGAGGGATAGGAATCCGATACAGGATTGCCGTAAGGGGATTGGAGGTGATGAGGAAAAGTGAGATGATCGCCGACCCGATAAACCATTTGGTTAGTGTATCTTTTCTCCTGAATGCGGAAAAGGAAAAAAATAACGGTATCAGTCCTATTGTTGTGACTTTGCCGACAAACGTGTCTTGCGGCCAATATGTCCGTGTCGCCGGATTGCCGAAAAAATTCGGGAACGGGAGGCTCAGGAGTTGCGCCGGACTGATAAGAATTTTTGTAAACAAATTTGAAAATTCGTGTGGGCTTCTGGCTGCGTTCATAATAAGCTCAATTCCCGGTACTATCTGAATCCCGGCCATACCTATGCCAAGCCCGGTAAACCCCGCAATATACGCCCACATTTTTTTCTCAACTCGATGCCATGTGTAGAGCATGCCAAAGGTCATCATATATGCGTACACCTGCGGGTGACCGGCAAGAAGCGCCGACGCGTGAGCGAATGCAAGTACCCCGAGCCAGAGTGCGCGGGGTTTTTCCCTAAGATGTTCTGAAGCCAATAATATGCATGGCAGCCAGAGTATCACCTGACCGACGGTATTATATTCGAGCCATACCGCCATAAAACCGGAAAAACCGTATGAGAGCGCCGCGAGAGTACTTCCGGAGGCTTTCATGCCTATTTTCCTGGCATACACATAGGTAAAGAACGCGGCAAGAATTGGCTGCAAAACAACAAGGATAGTCCATGCGTATATCTGACTCACAAAAAGATAGATGATGCCGGGCGGGTAGAGGGCGGCAGTCTGAAAATTAGCCAGCAAGGGAGTGCCGGAAAAGCTATACGGGTTCCATAGCGGAAGCTTACCTTGTTTGAGCGACTCAACGGCAAGTGTTTTCCACGGGTACATTTGCCGTACGGTGTCGGGATATTGCGCCTTGTTCGGAATTCCTCCCGCACCGTAACCTAAATACGAAGTACTCCTCCATGGTTGGAAATCACTCACTAGTACGTCCCCGGGGAACGGTACTTTCCCCTGAAATACCGTTTGGTAAAAAAATATCGAGGTAACGAAAACGAGAGCGCATAGTACCCAGACCCATTCGCGATGTTTCATATTATATTTTCTTGCGGTTGATAATCATAATGCCCCCTATCGCGATAAATGAAAGAGCGGTGATAGCGTCCGCGATTCTACGTATGGGTGATTTCCCCCAGAGAACCTGTATGTGATGCGTTCCCGGGGGGAGCCGGAATGTTATGAGACCTCGCCAGTTTTGATCCTGGAATTCTATAGGTATTTTTTGTCCTCCGTTAAGTACCCGCCAACCCGGAAAGTACTGTGTCTTATCGACGATATTCACGTCTGACTGCGCGTCGACGGTAAACGTATGCACAGTTCCTTTTTTTACCTGGTTCGAGATTGTTCCATTTCCCTCGATGACTTCGAATCTTTGTTGGGGGTACGAACCTGCCGGACCGGCCGACCAGATGACATCCGTTTCACCAAAGTACGTCGTATTGAGAGGGTAATTCCAATAATATGTTTCATCGATATGGTCCATTCCGAGCGGCGGCCGGAAGAATACGGCCGACGACAGTACGGTGACGACGGTTATGAGCATGAGTACCCATGTGTGCGTTTTTTTGCCCGTAAGTGCCGCACCACCTAAAAGCGCGAGAGAGAAAACCGTAATGTTGAGGAATCTCCAGGGAAATTGAAACATCCGCAAGATCGGGATCATCGACCAAAAGTATGCAGAAACCGGCTGCATGAAAAAAAGCGCCGCAAATGTAAGAAATAATCCGAAAGTTATGGTTTTTTTCTCGTCTTTTTCTTGGATTTTTTTTCGAGCGAGCAGGAGAAGAACTGTGATGAGGACAATTACCTGTGTAAATCCCAGGGAGACGTCGATGCCGCCAATTTGCAGATGTTCGCTATTGGTGAAGTTGGGAAGGAAGAAGTTGAGAGTCGGCGCAAAGTGAGACAGGTACATGTCTTTCATAAACAGGTCGCCGTACGTATATTTTCGTTCGATAAGCGCCGGAAGCCAATAAAAAGCCGAGAGGCAAAGAGCCAGACCCAAAGCTATTATTGATTCGAGTCGCTTTTGTAAACTGGGGGCATATAGCAGGGCGAAAAGGAGTGCAATTCCGAAAAAGAGGAGGCTTATCGCGTTGTGCGAGAGAATAAGCAACGCGCCGGCTAACCCGGTAAATAAGATGCTTTTTTTGGCATTTTTTTCCGAGAAGCCGCACATGAGCGCATAAAGAATCAACGGGAGAAATGCGACTGCAAACCCTTCCGCCATATCACCGCGGACGACAAGGTCGACCAAATGAAACGGGGCAAACTGGTAAAGCACCGTCGCGATAAATGCTTTGCCTTCGTTTTTAAAAAAACGAAGAGAAAACATATACATAAATATGCCGGAAAGCAAAAAACTTATAACAAGCGCTGCCTTAAACGAGAAAACAAGCCCGCCGCCCAGAGAAATTACAAGAGAGGTGACAAGATAGGGTACGTGATAGATAAAGTTAAATAACGGCATTCCGTATCCGTAATTGAGTTCTCCTGCCCACCGGGGGAGTATTTGGCCTTCGGAAAGGGCCTTCACATAAGCGGCCATGCGGGCGTAGTGAACCGGACTATCATGCGTATGTGGGGCAAGTGGGGAAGCGAATATGCTGATAAACGGTAGCAGCGAAATTGCAATGACGAGGATATAATGCTTAAATGATTTCATGAGTAAGGTGGGCCGTGACGTTATTATAACAAAGAATTCTTTAGAAGCATGAAGATAGTAAAAACCACCGATTGGTGGAAGATTGGAATTATTTGTATTTCTTTTTTTCTTCGTGTTTTCCGGCTCGAGTCTCTCACGGAATTTTTGGGGGACCAGGGCAGAACCATGCTGGTCATGCGGGATTTTCTGGAAGGAGGAATAATCCCGCTTATCGGGCCTTCCACGTTAAGCGGTCATAATTTGGGGCCGGTTTTTTATTACCTCCTGGCTCCCGGTTATATCGGCGGGCCAGTGGGTATGTCGTTACTTATGGTGCTTTATGGCACCATGGCGGTTTTTGTCTTTTACGAAGTGGCTTCTCTTATGTTTGATAAGTGGACTGCCCGCCTTTCCTCGTTCTTGTGGGCAGTGTCTCCGCTTATCATATATGCCGATCGGGTGATCTGGGAGCCAAATTTGGTACCGTTTTTTTCGGTGCTGTTTGTCTACCTATTATATAAGGGGCATAGCAGGTGGCATTATGCCACGTGGGCTTCAGCTGGAGCCGTGGTCGGAATATTGGTTCAGCTTCACTATCCGAACGTGTTTTTTGCAGGGCTCACTCTCATGTACTTTATCGGAAGTGTCTTGCTGAGGCGCCAGACTGTTGTCCGGGCTTACAAGGCTGGACTATGGTGGAGTCTTGGGTTTGTGGTCGCAATGGCACCTTTTTTGATATACGAATACACCCACGGGTTTGAAAATATCGGTGGCATTACCTTGATTATCGTCGGGAGTACCGGATTGGCTTTGGGTAAACGGGCAATGTTGGGACACGTCGTTGATTACGCGTTTCGTGTATTCGGACAGGCGTTGCCATATATGAAATTAACCACCTCACCCTGGCTTATAGCAGCGTGGATATGTGTTGTTTTGTTTAAACCGACCAGGAAGAACGTATTTTTTTCCATTTGGTTTTTCGGCGGATTAGTCGCAATGGCAAAATATACCGAGGTGGTTTACGACCATTACCTCAATTTTTTGACGCCTGTTCCGTTCTTGTTTATCGGCTCACTCATACATTCCGTCCGAAACAAACACGGGAAAAATATTCTGCGAGCATGCGTCTTTTTCCTTTGTGTGCTGCAGCTTATACACACCGACATATTTTCCCAGGGAAATAACGATATCGCCCGCCTGCGCCAAGTAACTGCCAATATCAAGTCTATAGTCAAAGAAGCGCCTTTTTCATTTACCCTTATCCGTGGCAGGTCGTATTCGGATTTACACTACCGGTATTACATGAAAGTCATGCAGGTGACTCCGGTATCGTTTGCCGATGCTACGAGTCAAAAATTTATACTCATATGCGATCAAAAGGACTGCCCGTCGGTCGCCGAGGTGACCGCTATGCCGGAGGTGCCGGTATTGTGCTATGAAGACCACTGCAAACAGTATTATCCGAAGATACCGCTTATGCGTGTGTGGAAATACGAGACGGACATAACGATAGGTAACTTTGAGGGAGAATACGGCAGGCTGTACATTTTTGATCGACGGTAATCGCGGGAGTCGCATGGTTAATGAGAGGCGTTTTTAGTACAATGAATCTTATGTTGTCCACAGTGATAGATTCGATTCTTCTGTTTGCTTTTGCAATTCCCGTCGTTATGAAATATCGCATATTGCCGGTAGAGGGAACGCCATACTGGTTATTTGGACTTCTTTTTGCCGTGTTGGTTACACACTGCTTCGTATCGTTTTACCCCGGGATATTGGGCAAATACAAAAAACACCTGGAATCCCTAAAAATGTTTTTTGTCATCGTAACAATAGCCATAACGTTGGGAGGGGTCACGGTTGCCGCTATGTTTGATCGGGCAAAAACAGCGCCGGTGTACGGCGTCCACGATATTATTTTGCAACAGGAAGCGGCAATGCGATACCTTATCGTGGGTAAGAATCCGTATAAAGAAACATATTTTAACACTCCGGTCGAGTCTTTTAACTATGATGAGCCGGGTAATACCGAGGCGGTCAATCCGGCACTCTATCATTTCGTCATGCCTCCCTGGTATGTAATATTTCCTTTTGCGTTTTACTATACGGCGATTCCTATCGTGGGATTTTTCGACGGGCGTATGGCGTTATTGTTTACCATGTTCCTCTTGCTTGTGTCTTTGTGGTACTGGTTTCGTGATAAGGCGACCGCTCGCCTCGCAATGACGCTTACCGCGCTTTCCCCGGCTGTCGTTGATTATGTCGTCGAAGGGAGAAGTGATGTATTTGCTCTTTCATGGCTTATGATTTCGCTCGTACTGCTTAAACGTAACCAGTTTGTGATGAGCGGGATCCTGTTGTCGTTGGCATTTTTAAGCAAACAGACCATATGGTTTATCGCTCCGTTTTACCTGTTGTACCTTTGGAAACTTACTCATACACGGCGTGTGGATTTTTGGCGGACACTGAGCGTCATGGTAATAGTATGTGCTGTGATTGCGGGACCGTTTTTGATTTGGGACGCGGGATCGTTTATCGAAAGCATCATTTTGTATCTGACGGGTAACTCCGCTACCAGCTATCCCATATCGGGTTATGGGTGGGGCATGGTGCTGCAACGTTTTGGGTTTATAGACAATATACATGCGTATTATCCGTTCATATATTGGCAGACTGCCGCCGTGGTACCGTTGTTTTTCATACTCGCGCGCGGATTATGGAAAGCGCCTTCGCAATCAAGGATGATAATTTCATATGCGGTGTTCCTTACTGTGTATTGGTATTTCAGCAGGTACTTTAACAATAGCCATTTGGGATTTCTTTCCATGCTTTTTGTATTGGGAGGACTCAAAGTGGTTGACGAATCAACGCCATGAAACCGGGTAGTAGTCCCTCTAAGCGGGATCACATGAATATGAAACACTTCAATGTTGCGAAATTATTACTCGGTTGTATCATGCTGGCAGCATTGTATGTTCGTACTGTCAGCCTCGGAACAAATCCACCCGCCATTTCGTGGGATGAGGCATCGATAGGATATAACGCGTATACGATCGCCACTGCCGGGCGGGATGAACACAGCAAGTTTCTTCCGCTGGATGCGTTTGCTGCTTTCGGGGATTATAAACCGCCGGTGCCGATCTATCTTACTGTTCCTTTTGTCGCATTGTTTGGCCTTAACGAGACCGCCGTGCGCTTGCCGTCGGCACTCGCGGGAACGCTATCCGTATTTGTCCTGTTTCTGTTGGTTACGGAACTTTTTAAAGCGTCCAAGTTTAGTCGTGAGATTGGCCTTACGGCTTCGGCAGTCCTTGCTATTACCCCATGGCATATCATGTTATCCCGGGCAGCTTTTGAGGCAAATATTGCATTGCTGTTCGTTGTGACGGGTATTTGGCTGGTGCTCAAGGCTAGGGAACATCCCGTACTTTTTTATGTGAGCTGGTTGCCGTTTGCCTTGGGAATTTATACGTTTAACAGTGCAAGATACGCCGGACCACTTATAGCAGTCGCACTCCTTGTCCTCGTTTACAAAAGCGCGCTGCGCGCCAGGAAGCAATTTGTGGCGGGGCTTATTATTTCGTTTGTTGCGTTGTTGCCTATCCTTCCGCATCTGGTATCCAAGCAGGCGAGACTTCGTTTCGAGGAGGTAAGCATATTTACTGATTTGCGTACCGTCCTTACGTCAAACACGCGCCGCCAAGTAGACCAGTTTTCGTGGCTTTCTTCTGTTTTCCATAACCGCCGGGTCGGATACGCAAGGGAATACCTTATTCATTTTTTCGATAATCTGGAGCCGAGATTTCTTTTTATAAAAGGAGACGGCAATCCCAAGTTTTCTATTCAGGACGTCGGACAGTTGTTATTAGTGAGCGCGCCATTTGTCGCGGTGGGATTTCTAGCCCTTTTCCGGGATTTCCCGACGATCGCGCTTTTTCTGGTGTGGTGGTTACTCGCATCGATTGCTCCTACCGCCGTCGCGCGAGAAACACCTCATGCGCTGCGAATTGAAAACGGTTTACCTGTCTACATGATTGCGATCTCGTACGGATTAGTGATGAGTGTGGTGTCGATGAGAAGGATATCATTCCGGTATGTTTTTGCCTGTTTGTACGCGGTGCTTTTCCTGGCAAACGGCGCTTATTTTTGGCATAATTTCACCTCACATTACCCGAAAGAATATTCCGGCGAATGGCAATACGGGTACAAGCAGGCGATTGAACTGGCGAAAGCACGCAAAAATGATTACGACACGATAGTTCTCACGGAAAGCATCGGCAGACCGTATATATATGCGTTGTTTTATGAGAAGTATCCGCTCAGTACATTTGAAGCGTCAAAAGATGCATCCTTTGATGCTGCTGGTTTTTATAACGTGTACGGGTTTGATAAATACCGGTTTACCAGGGAAGGCGTCGGTTCATATGGGGGCAAGACTCTCTACATTTTGGCTCCCAAGGATGTCCCCGCCGGCGCGCATATTGTCGAAACGATCAGGGTATTAAACGGCACACCCGTGCTTGTGGCGTTTGAATGATATGAAAAAGTATATATTGGCAGGTATTATTATTTTAGCGATAGTGTTACGGTTCTGGCAGCTCGGTGAAGTACCGGTGTCTCCGGATTGGGATGAAGCGGCACTTGGGTACAATGCGTATTCCATTCTTAAAACCGGACGCGATGAATACGGCACGTTTTTGCCCAGGACGCTTAGGTCTTTCGATGATTACAAGCCGCCGCTGTACGCGTATCTGGCGGTTCCTGCGGTAGCCTTATTTGGTCTCAATACCTGGGCTGTGCGTTTGCCGGCAGCTATTATGGGAGTGCTGGCTGTTATCGGTACGTATGCGCTGGTTATCGAATTATTCCGTCAGTTTCATACAAAAGCAAAAAAACAAATCAGTGAATTTTCGGCAGGGGCATCTGCGTTATTGACTGCGTTTCTTTTGTCAATTTCTCCTTGGCACCTGCAGTTCTCGCGGATTGCCTTCGAAGCCAATATCGGAGTGACCCTCAACATCTGGGGGCTTGTCGCATTTTTCCGCGGTCTGGTGTCACTGCCATGGATGGCAGTCAGCGCGTTTTTATTCGGGGTTTCGCTCTATGCTTACCACAGTGAACGCGTATTCGTGCCACTGCTGCTCCTTGTCCTGTCCGTGTTGTGGCGCAAAGAATTATTTGCTGACAGGCGCCGCGTGATGATCGGCATTGTGATCGGATTACTTACGATTTCTCCTCTTATACCCGTCATCTTGGATAAATCTTCGGTGACGCGGCTAAAGGGAACAAGTACCTTGTCGGATCAAACAGGACTGCTCATGCGTTCGGTATCCAAACTGGAGGATGACAGGGTAGCAGGTGACAGGATCGGTGCGATATTTGATAATCGCCGCTTTGTGTACGCTAAAACGCTTCTCGACGGATATATGAGTCATTTTTCTCTCCGTTGGCTTTTTTTGACGGGGGATAACGACCGGCATCATGCGCCGGATAACGGATTATTGTACTTGTGGGAATTGCCGTTTCTACTATGGGGAATATTTGCCGTGTGGAGGGGCGGCGGACGGGTGGGGGTAGCACTGCTAAGCTGGGCGCTTCTGGCTCCTGTGGCCGCATCTCCGACGAGCGAGACGCCGCACGCGATCAGAACACTTGTATCGTTGCCTTTGGTGCAGATATTTACCGCGATAGGTATTATGCGGTGTTGGTCGTATATCCTTCGGTACACCACAAGTGCGCGCGGATACATGCGATACGTTATTGTCGTCCTCTCATTGTTGGCGGCAGGTATAGCCGGATTTAATACCGTTTCCTATTTCCATATGTATTACACACATATGAATAACGAATATTCCAAATTCTGGCAGTATGGGTATAAACAGGCGGTAGAATACGCACAGGCGCACAAGAGCGAGTACGACAAGATTGTGGTGTCTACATCACTCGAGCAGCCGCATATGTTTTTCCTGTTCTATACCAAATATGATCCCGCGGCGTACTTAGCTGCCGGCGGGACAGCGTCAGGAGGATTTGCCGAGGTAAAAAACCGTTTCGATGTATACGAATTCCGGCCGATATCCAATTGGGCGAACGAACTGCACGACGGAAGCATATTGTACATAGGCTCTCCGAGAGAACTGCCGGGGGATGCCTATACGATAAAATACCTAAACGGTGAGGATGCCATGCGGATTTCGCAGTAAGCTGGGGAAATACACCATGAAACGTCTGATTCCATTGGGAATTATCATTCTTGCGGTCTTTTTCCGTTTCTACGCACTTACCCGCGTTCCGCCGTCTCCGTCGCTGGATGAGGTTTCTATCGGCTACAACGCGTATTCGATTTTACAGACCGGCAAAGACGAGTACGGCACCCCGTACCCGATGTTGCTTCGGGCATACGATGATTACCGGCCGGCGCTGTATGTATACCTGACCATTCCGTTTGTAAAAATATTGGGCCTTACTGCCGTTTCCGTCCGGCTTCCTTCGGTGCTGCTTTCCGTGCTGACGGTATATTTGGTTTACAGCATCGGAAGAATGATCGGCAAAAAGTACTGCTCTTATGAGCGTCTCGGTGATATTGCTGCGGTACTTCTGGCAATTTCTCCCTGGCACATATACATTTCCCGGCTCGGTCACGAGGCAAATCTGGGGCTTATGCTGTTTGTGCTCGGGGTTTATTTGTTTTTGCAGGCGGTTCTTTTGGGCAAAAAATCTGCCTGGATATGGGGCGCCGTCGTATTTGCCATGTCACTTCACGGGTATCAGAGTGACAAAATTATCAGTCCGCTTATATTAATTTCAGGCGCGATAGCATTTCATAAAGAGATTTGGCGCATGCGCAGGCATGTTCTGATCGCAAGCGCTCTGGGAGTACTGATAGCATTGCCGGCAGTACTTGCGGCGGTTTCTCCCGAAGGATTGCTCCGTTTCCGCGGAACGAGTGCGTTTTCGCAGGATTCGCCGGATATGGTTTCGGCAACAAAGGCATATGTCGCGGCACGTGAGAAAGGGGATACAGCGGGCAAACTTCTCTACGGCAAAGCAGGCACGTATATCGGAATATTTACAAAAAACTACGTATCACACTTTGCTCCCGGGTGGGTATTTGCGGGTTCCGACCGCGAGGCGCATAAAGTTCCCGGCATGGGACTCCTGTACTTATGGGAAGCGCCGTTTCTCCTGCTGGGAATATGGGCACTGATAAAATCCAAACTGCCTGCGGGTCTCAAGTGGTTTTTGTTTTCCTGGATACTGGTCTCCCCGGTTCCGGCCGCTGTTACGACGCAATCGCCGCATGCGATGCGTGCGTATGCACTGGCACCGGCAGCCCTTCTTATCGAGGCACTTGGATTTTGGTGGGTGATCAGGCGTTTCTCCCCGCGTCAGCTGCAGATTTTGGCGGCGGTTGTCGGGATAGTGGTGGCTCAGGGTCTCACCGTGTTTTGGCGGGGTTACTTTGTCCGATTTCCGGTAGAGCAGTCTGACAGTTTCCAGTATGCACTGCGAAGTGCCATTGACTATGCGAAAGCGCAATCCTCTCAATACGAAGCAGTCCAATTCTCCAATCAGGGGAGTCTGTATCAGTCGTATATGTTTTTCCTCTATTACACGAAATTTGATCCGGCAACATATTTGGGACTTGGCGGAACCGTTTCCGGCGGGTATGAAGAAGCGCACCATATGGGAACGTACGCGTTTGGCATCCTCCCCCGGGAAGCTGCCTTCATGAAGGCGAACACGTTGTACTTTTATGATGTTTTGAGTAAGCCGCAGGGGATTCGCGTACTGGAGACGTTTACTAATCTAGACGGAAAGCCTGCGATAATCGCAGGAGCATTGTAATTATTATGAAACAGAAACAGAACCGCGGCGTGCATTGGCAGATCGTACTCATGGTCGTCATCATTCTCATCGGTTTGCTTCCCCGGATGACAGAGGTGTTGAGCGGAAATTATCTCTTTACGTATGATCAGGGTTTATTTTTTGAGCGGGTCCGGCATATCGTCGCTGACCGCAAATTTACGTTAATCGGCGAAGAAGTAGGCGGAAGGGGAGGATTTTTCCAGGGGCCGGGATTCTATTACCTGCTCGCAGTTCCGTTCATGATATTCGGGGGAGACCCGTATGGCGGTATGTTGCTTATGTTTTTCGCCGGTGCGCTGACGCTTATCGTAGCCGCGATATTCGCGGGTAGATTATTCGGAATCCGTGAGGCGTTGTTCATCGTTTTTCTCTTGTCTGTTTCGCCTGCCATGGTGGCGCAATCCCGATTTATATGGAATCCCTTCTTTATTCCGCTCATAAGCATTGTGGTGATATTTCTTTTTTACGACGTGCTTAGGAAAAAAGAGTCTGCCTTGTTGTTGCTGTTTGGTTGTTTGGGCATGATGTTCCACTTCGAAATTGCGACCGGAATCATGATGTTTGTTGAGTTTTCGTTGTTCACCCTTTATTTGTGGTTCAGGAGGATAATCCGAGGCAGGTTTGTCTTTGCGGCATACGCAGTTTTTTTCCTTACGCAGATTCATTTTGTTTTTTTTGACCTCCGCCATGATTTTTTGATTACCAAAGGAATTCTTGCCACAGCACTAGGCAAAGCACCTCACGCGATCACCCTGGTGTATATGCAGCATATGTTTTGGAATCACTGGGATGTTTTTAAACATAACTTTTTTTCTACGTTTGCATATTCGGACAAAATTTGGCCGCTGATCCTGGGTGTAGTCGTCATAGGAGCATACGGAATGATGAAGGATCACCGTGTGGATAGGGCACGGAAGCGGCTGGTGATGTTTTTGTGCGTTTCGCCGGTCTTGATGTTCGCGTTGTATATGAAATATACGTGGCCGATGTGGGAATGGTGGCTTCTGGAGCTTGGTGTCGTATATATTTTTCTCGTCGGTTTGATCATCTCGTGGGGTTTTGGTCGCGGAGGAATATGGAGGTTGGTAATCGGAGCATTTATTATTCTGTTGTTGGGCTCACATATCAAAACGACCATAGGATTTTATCAGTCAGATTATCGTGATTACGGCGGGACCCACAAAATCAGGGGAAAAGAAGATGCGTTGGACGTCATTTATCAGGATGCCGCCGGTCAGCCGTTTAATTTGCTCGTGTTTTCCCCTCCCATTTATACATATCCGTATGATTATCTCGTTTGGTGGTATGGGAACAGGAAATACGGATATATGCCGGGGAAGGAAAAGAAAGGCACGTTTTATTTGCTCATTGAGCCTGATGCTTCAAAGCCCTGGAGTTATAATGGCTGGTTGGAGACGGTTATCAAGAGCGGGACAGTCATCCGCACCTGGAATCTGCCGAGCGGATTTATTATCGAAAAAAGAATAGAGAGTATGAAATGAAACCAGTTAACGAGCGCGGTATCATATGGATAGTCGTCGTACTTCTGTCTGTTGTGCCGCTTTGGGATCTTGTGCATAGCGGGTTGCCTGTCACCCATGACGGTCAGGATCATGTCGCTCGGATTGCTAATTTTTATTCTTCCCTTTCCGAAGGGAATATTGTTCCCCGATGGGCATCAAACCTCAATTGGGGATATGGGCACCCAATCCTTATGTTTCTCTACCCGTTGCCTTCTTATGTGGCATCTTTTTTCCATGCTGTGGGATTTTCTTTTGTCGACAGCACGAAACTCGTTTTTGCGGTGGCATATGTGGCAAGCGCGCTTACGATGTATATCTGGGCTGCTGCCGCGTGGAGCACGGGTGCCGGGATAGCAGCTTCGGTGTTGTATGCGTTTGCTCCATACCGGTTTGTCGATCTTTATGTGCGGGGAGCGATTGGCGAGCATATGGCGTTTGTTTTCCCGCCGCTTATTTGCTACGGACTTGTGATCCTTTCCCGCTCCAAAAACACATGGTCGCCTTATGCGATGACTATCATTGTTTTCGGGACTGCGCTGCTTATCCTCTCCCACAATGCATTGAGCCTTATGTTTTTGCCGATTATCGCGTTATATGCGCTGTACCTCGCGTTTTCGGAGTCTAAGCTTCCGGCGCGGTTTCTCGCCGTATGCGCAATTTCCATAAGTTTCGGATTTTTCATCGCTGCTTTTTACTGGGTGCCGGCGTTTTTTGAAGGGAAATACACGCTTCGGGATATCGTGACGGCAGGAGGGATGACCGGCAGGTTCGTACCGTGGTTTGCCTTTTTTTACTCGCCATGGAGTTATGGGGGAGGCAATGAATTATCCAAATGGCTTGGTGCGGGACAACTGTTGGCGGTCATTATGAGTTTTTTTGTGCTCGAAAAAAATACCAGGCACCAGCGGTTTCTCGTGACGTTGATAGTACTTTTGTTTTTTTCGCTTTTTGTCATGACAGAGAACGCACAACCATTGTGGAAAACGATGTCGCTGCTTCAGAAATTCCAGTTTCCCTGGAGATTTATGTCTGTCACGGTATTACTGATTGCCGGCATCGGAGGGTTTGTCGTACATGTGACGCCGGAAAAAACCAAAAAGTGGGTTACACTGGCGCTTTGCCTGACATCGCTATTGGCGACAGTACCTATGTGGAGGGCGAAAGAATACAAAGCATATCCCGAGGCCTATTTTACCGGGATATATAACGGCACCACCGATACGGGAGAAAGCAGCCCGATATGGTCGATCCGGTTTATGGAAAAACGACCGGAAACCCTCTCTTACGCGATTCCGCCTGCCGACAGCATCGAAATAAACGAGCGGACAACGACGTCACGGTCGTATAAGGTGCGAGTCTCTCTCCCGGTGCGTTTTATAGAAAATACGCTCTATTTTCCCGGTTGGCAGGTGTACATAAACGGATTATTGCTGCCTCAGGAGAAGTTATTTTTCCAAGATCCGGCATTTCGGGGACTCATGACATTTGATCTCGAACCGGGCGACTATGATATACGGTTCGTGTTTGCACAAACCAAGCTCCGACGGATGTCCGACTATATAAGTATTATAGCTGTGGCGGTGTTTATTGCGGGTATTGGTACAATACATATGTTATGGCACAAAAAAAGATAACCCTTTCCGTCGTCCTTGCCGTATATAACGAGGCAAAAAATATAGTGCGATGCCTGCAGTCTGTTGCGGATATTGCTGATGAAATCGTCATCGTGGACGGCGGATCCACAGACAATACGGTACAGCTGGCGAAAAAATCCGGAGCGATTGTCTATGTGACGACGAATCCGCCGATGTTTCACATCAATAAGCAGAAAGCGCTGGATAAGGCACATGGCAGCTGGATACTGCAGCTGGATGCGGATGAAACAGTGGGTAAGCTCCTCAAGGAAGAAATCCTGGACGTTATCAGCTCCGGCCTCGTACCAAACGGATATTTTATACCCCGCCACAATTATTTCCTTGGTGATTGGCTTAGGAAGGGCGGACAATACCCTGACTATGTTATCCGTCTTTTCAGAAGAGGTATGGGGAAGTTTCCACAAAAGAGCGTTCATGAACAAATAGAAATTGATGGCCACGTGGGGCACCTCGATCATGCAATGGAACATTATTCATATACGTCAGTGTCCCAGTACTGGGAAAAGTCGTCCGCATACATCCGGCTTGTCGCGCGTGAACTCGGCAAGCAAAGCAATTCCAAGTCAGCAGCTGTCGCAATTTCCTACCTAGTTTTGCGGCCGGTTACGACATTTTTTTCGCTGTATCTGCGGCATAAAGGATTTCTGGACGGGTGGCGGGGATTTCTATTTGCACTATTTTCCGCTATGCACTTTCCGAAAGCATACATGATGTATCGTACAAACCAATAACATGAAACATATTCTGGCAGCAGTCGCACTTACACTGGCGCTAGGGGTTATGGGTGCCGCTTCGGTTCATGCAGAATATGTGCTGCCGTATCCTTCATTTATGCCCGGGAATAAAATGTATGCAGTCATGCGTGTTATGGATCTAATGAAGGCACGTTTTTATTTCGGTAACGTAAGTTCGTACAAATACCATCTCGCTCTTTCCGATAAATATCTTGTAGAAGCAAAAACGCTATTCGAATACAAGCAATATTTACTGGCGCTTGAGGCTCTTAGCAGGTCCGATAGCGAGTTTGCGAAAGCCCCCGTATACCTTTTGCGCGCGAGAGAGGAAAAAAAAGACGTTCGTTTATTTGTGACACAACTCATAGAAGCGTCCGACAAGCACAAGCTGGTTCTCGGGCGCATTGCGGACATGACGCCCCCTACATTTACCTGGAGTCCCGAAAAATCAGAGGCAAGCGTTCTAGAGCTATCCCGCAAGTTTCGTGAGTCCGTAATGGTTCGCGACAATGCAGTGATACTGCTTAAGTAGCATATGAAAAAACTGGCACATATACTGTTTTTGTCGGCGGTAACTATCCTGTTTTTTCTTTCTTACGGGTTTATCGATCCTCATCTTCGGTTTTTTTCTCACCCGTTCTACGGATATGTGCAAGAACGCCTTGTTTATTTTGTGTACGGGTTGCCCAAAGGAGCTGCGGCACTTTATGTCATCGTTCTCGGGTTGCTTTTTGCGGGGTACGGCCTAGTACTTGCAGCAGCCAAAAAGGAAAAAACCAAAGCAATCCCACGCTGGATGTATTGGGTTATCGGGGTATTGTTTCTGTCCTATCCCGCGTTTTCCTACGACATATATAATTATATTGCCACAGCCAAAGTCACGTTTTTGTATCGGGAGAACCCCTACGTCGTGATGCCGATTGAGATCCCCAACGAACCGATGCTCGCGTATACCAGAGCGGCAAATAAAGTGGCGCTTTATGGCCCTGCATGGATTATCCTTTCATCTATTCCGTATCTGGTGGGGCAGGGGAATATGTTGGCTTCCGTATTGGCTTTTAAGGGATTCGCGGTGTTTTTTTATGCCGTTGTATCGCTACTCATTTACCGTAAAACAAGGCGGGTAGATCAGGTATTATTTTTCGCCTTGAATCCGCTTGTCCTTATAGAAGTGTTGGTGTCCGGTCATAATGACATAGTGATGATGGCGCTTGCTGTTGCAGGCATGCTGCTTTGGGGCCGTCCGGACGTACGCTACAAAATAGCCGGAGCAGTGCTGTTTACCTCGTCCGTGTTTATCAAGGGTGCGACGATTGCCCTGGTGCCGCTGTTTTTCCTTCCCTCCTGGAAATGGGAACGAAAAATGACGCTGGGGACAATACTGATGTTGTGTGTATTCGCGGTAAGCCCGTTACGGGAAGAGATGTATCCCTGGTATAGTGTGTGGTGGCTCTCCTGTCTGGCGTTTGTCCCGATGAGAAAAAAGTCTCTGCTTCACGGAATTGCTTTCTGGCTGAGTTTCGGGTTGACACTTCGATATGTCCCGTGGATAGCGACCCGTGAGTACGGCGGCATTACCCCGATTACGCGAATTCTGGTAACTGCAATACCGGTGGTCATCTATCTCGTGGTAAGACTCCATAAAGACGCGGTGCGGTATCTGGCTTCACGGCGATTTCTCATATGATTTCATTTTTCCTTGCTATCGTTCCCGTGGTGATTGCGGCATCGGCGTTATTTGGGGCTCGGTTTATTCCGACTCATGATGGAGAATACCACGTTATCCGGTTCTGGCAGTTTTTTACGATGCTTTCTTCCGGCTACTGGTTCCCCCGTTGGGCACCGGATTTAAACGGCGGATTAGGAATACCGTTATTTACCTTTAATTATCCGTTTCCCAACTATATCGGCAGTTTTTTTCATGCCACGGGATTGAGTTTCATAAGTAGTTTTAAGTGGACTATGGCACTGGGATATCTGCTCGCAGCTCTTTGGTGTTTTTTGTTTGTACGGAAAGAATTCGGTAACAGGCCGGCCGTTATCGCGACGACAATATTTGCGTTTGTGCCATATTGGTTTGTCGATATATATGTGCGGGGATCGGTGGGAGAGGTTTGGGCTATGTCATTTTTCCTTCTGTGTTTGGTAGGTTTGTCTTACCGCAAGACACTGGTATTTTCTTTGTCGTTGGCGGGACTTATCCTTTCTCATAATATCCTTGCCATGATGTTCGTGCCGATGCTTTTTGTCATTGCATTAGTCGTATACCCCGCTTTTTTCAATTGGATATGGGGGGTTGGTATGGCTGCCTATTTTTGGTTGCCCGCGCTTGTAGAGCACAGTTACGTCACCGGGCTCAACACAGTGAATTATCAGGATCATTTTCCCGCGCTCATCCAGTTGCTTTTTCCCTCATGGGGGAGCGGATATTCCGTGCCGGGTTTGGGTGATCAGATGTCCTTCCAGATAGGGTTAATTCCGCTTGCTATTCTCTTTTGCGCGGTAGGACTTCTTGTGACGAAATTTCATGTTACGAGCACTCAGCAGAAACTTGCAGTCATACTGCTTTTTGCGACCGGTATTTCCGTAGTCGTCATGATCGACTTCTCGAGGCCGATATGGATGTTACTCCCGATTATCCAATACGTGCAGTTTCCCTGGCGATTCCTCTCTGTTGTCACCGTCGCCATGCCATTCTTATCGGGTTTTGTCGCGAAGGCATACCCCAGGTTAGCAACTATACTTGCTCTGTGTGCTGTATTGGTGGCGTACGGGTATACAAAACCCGTCACGTATGAACCCCGCAATGATGAGCAATACATCACGGATCCGAGATTGTTAAGCGGTACGAATTCCCTGGGTGACACGTTTCAGACGAAATGGTTTAGCGGCGCATATTCTCATGAATTTACGTTTGCCGGACAGCCCATAGAGGCAACCAAGCTGACACCCGTGTCGTTTCGTTTGTCGCTAGCAGCCACGGAGTCCGGGGAATTTGTCGCTCCGTTGGCGTATTATCCCGGCTGGAAAGCCAGTGCGGACGGGTCCGAAATAGCAACAGGGCCAAACAGCAACGGACTCGTTTCTTTTGTCCTGCCGCAGGACGTGAGAGAGATACGGATCTGGTTTGGGAGTACGTTGTGGCGGCAAATAGCGGCAGCCATAAGCAGTCTTTCGTTGTTCGCGGTAGTGCTTTCCTTTATACTCAGGAGGCCAAGAACATGAATATCGCAATCAACACATTGCCTTTATCGACGGAACACCGCATGCGGGGGACGGGCGTGTATACCAAAAATCTCATCGACGCACTCGCCCCGTACGGGAAAAAGCACACCATAACGTTTTTTACCCGGGCAGAGGACATCCCTGCGTCGACGGATGTCGTTCACTATCCGTTTTTCGACCCTTTTTTCCTTACCCTTCCCGTTATCAAGCGGTTCCCGACCGTGGTCACGGCCCACGATCTGATTCCCTTGGTTTTTCCGGATAAATTTTTCCCCGGTATTCGGGGGAAAGCCAAGTGGCAAATCCAACGCTTGTCGCTTCGGGGCGCGAGAGCGGTGATTACCGATTCAGCATGCAGTAAAGACGATATTGTCCGTTTGACCGCAAGAAATGCAGGGGAAGTGCATGTCGTGCCGCTTGCCCCCAGTCCGCAGTATAAAAAAGTACAAAATGCTGCAACCCTAAAACAATTGCGGCAACGATATCATCTGCCGGATGACTACGTGCTGTATATCGGAGATGTAAATTGGAACAAAAACGTGACGGGGCTTATACACGCCTGGAAGGCGATGCAAACGAAATACAGGATCCACGCGACTAAGCTGGTATTAGCAGGATCCGCATTCACCGATGCCGAGATTCGCGAAACCCGGGAGATACTGCAGAAAATAGATTCCCTGGGGCTGAGTCGCCATATCGTGCGGCCTGGGTTTATAAAAGATGAAGATATGGCTGGTGTGTACAGTATGGCACATTGCGTGGTGTTGCCTTCGTGGTATGAGGGATTCGGTTTTCCGGTTCTCGAGGCTATGGCGTGCGGGGTACCTGTTGTCGCTACAAATCGCGGTAGCGTGCCGGAAATTGCGGGACCAGCCCGTGTGTTTGATCCCGCGGACATTACCGCATTTGCCAAAGCGATCCGCGAAACACTGGTGTTATCCGAGTCGGAAAGAGACGATATCATCGGGAAAGGATTTGAATGGGTAAAAAACTATAGCTGGCAGCGTGTCGCCAAAGAAACACTTGTGGTATACGAGAAAATTGCTCTACATTCGTCATAGACACATGAAAACTCTCTCTATAGTTATTCCCACATATAATGAGGCAAAGACGATTCATACCGTGTTGGAACGGGTATTTGCGTCAGATTTGCCGGGGTGGCAAAAACAAGTGATTGTGGTCGACGACGGTTCAGCCGACAGTACGAGAGAAATACTCAAAAAATGGCGAAAGCTCGCTACCGTAGTGCATTTGCCGCACAATCAGGGAAAGGGAGCGGCAGTTACCGAAGGATTACGGCGTGCAACAGGTGACATCATTATCATTCAGGATGCGGATTTGGAATACAGCCCCGATGATTACCCGGTGTTGTTGCGTCCCTTTGAAAATCCCCGGGTCAACGCCGTCTACGGGTCGCGATTTTTGGGCCCTCACCTCTCTACGATGTTTGTCTATGCGTTGGGGAATAAATTCGTAACGTTTGTAACCAATATGCTCTATAACACCACGATTACCGATATGGAAACGGGGTATAAGGCGTTCCGGAAAGAAGCGGTAAAAGATCTCGATATCAAAGCGAAACGGTTTGATTTCGAGCCCGAGGTAACCGCGAAGTTGCTTCGCAGCGGCCACCAAATTTACGAAGTACCCATTTCGTATTTCGGCCGAAAATTTGAAGAGGGAAAAAAGTTGACATGGCGTGACGGCGTGCTCGCGTTGGTGACACTCATCCAATATCGCTGGTGGACCCCCAAAACACATACCCATGAAACGAATAATTGAGAAGCTGTCGAAAGTGGCTCAGCATCCGCTTGCCAAAGGAAGTATGGTGGTTCTTGTGGGCTCGACGCTCGCCAATATCAGCTCATACGCATATCATCTGGTCGTAGGACGGGTCTTGGGTCCGGTTCAGTACGGCGAGTTGGCATCGTTGTTTTCTTTCTCATATATTCTGAACGTTCCGTCTATCGTGCTTCAGACGGTGCTAGCCAAGTACATTGCCGGATTTCGGGCTACCAACGAATTAGGGCGTGCAAAAACGCTGAGTATTGCGGCGACGAAGCGGCTTGTGGTTATCGTCTGCGTGGGTATGGTGGTACTTATTCCGTTTGTGGGTATGCTTACCGAATTTCTTCATATTTCCTCACCGGCACCTATTGTGTATATGTACATCACGTCGGCCGTGTGGCTACTGACCGTGGTACAGACAAGTTTGCTACAGGGATTGCAACTGTTTACCCAAGCCATGGTGTTGTCTAATGTCGGTGCGTTGCTGCGGCTTGCAGGCGGGTTCATAGGAGCGGCATTCGGGGTAGCTCAAACCGTCCTTGCCGGAGTCATCACGGGGATAATCGGGTGGGGGACGTATATGATCCCGCTCCGTTTTGTCTACAAAGCCAAGTCGCAACCGGCAAATATCTCAAGCAAGGAGCTCGCGGCGTATTCTGTGCCTTCTCTGCTTACCATATTGGGAATTACGTCACTTTATAGCACGGATATTATGCTCGCTAAGCATTTCCTGCCGGGTTTTGAGGCGGGACTCTATGCAGCGCTTTCCGTTATGGGAAAAATTATTTTTTTCGCCTCGAGCAGCGTTTCGTACGTACTGTTTCCGGTTGTCGCAGAGCGGACAAAGCAACATGCGGGATCAGAGCGCTTGGTGTACTCAGGGTTAGCGGCTATCGCTGGTGTGTCCGGTAGTATTACGCTCGGATATTTCCTTCTGCCACAACTAGCTCTGCTCCTGCTGTTTGGGCCGTCTTATTTTGGGGGCTCGCCGTATGTAGGTTGGTTTGGGGTGTTTCTTACTTTTTATTCGTTGAGTTACCTGCTTGTTACAACGCTCCTTGGGGGTGGATACACGCGTGTGTGGATGTTTGTGAGTGTTGCCGCTCTCCTACAGATTGCGGGTATAGGTTTGTTTCATGCGACCATGTCTTCCATTTTGTCTGTGAATATAGCCGTACTGGTCGGTTTATTTATCAGCCTTTTGGTATACTATCGCCATGCAGTCAAAGTCCATTAAGTTACTATCTCTCATTATTCCCGTGTATCATCAGGAGCGTACGATCCGTAAACAGCTCCAGAATATTCTCGGTGAACTGGAGTTGCTTGCCACTCCGTATGAGGTGATAGTGGTAATCGACGGATTTGATGACGCGAGTTTCGAAGAAGCCAAAAAAGTCCGGTCGGACAAAATTACCGTTACCGGATATAAAACGAACCACGGCAAAGGATATGCGGTCCGGTTCGGCATGGGCAAAAGCCGCGGCGATGTCATCGGGTTTTTGGATGCCGGAGGGGATCTAAGCGAGCTCGGATTATCGATGATGCTGGAGCATTACAAATGGTACAACGCGGATATCATTATCGGGAGCAAACGTCATCCGGTATCCAAGGTTCAATATCCGCTCGTACGAAAAATATTGTCCTGGGGGTACCAGCAGCTGGTTCGGTTGTTATTCGGACTTAACGTACGGGATACCCAGGTGGGCATGAAACTCTATCGGAGGGAAGTATTGGAGGACGTGCTGCCAAGGTTGGTTGTGAAACAGTTTGCCTTCGATATAGAAATATTGGCAGTTGCGTATCATTTGGGATACCGAAGGGTCTTTGAAGCGCCCGTTGAGTTGGATTTTACCGGAGCTTCAAGCATCACGTCACTGAGCGTCTGGAAAACGATATCCAGTATGCTGTGGGATACATTCGCCGTGTATTACCGTCTGCATATATTGCATTATTATGATAATCTCAACAAGCGGAAGTGGCGGTTTGATAAAGAGCTTAATTTCAAAGTGTCTATTCCATAAAGGAGGATTATGCGAATTGTGATTACCGGAGGAGCTGGATTTATCGGAAGCAATGCGGCTGCCTACTATCTCGCAAAGAATGCCGATGTCGTCGTGTTTGATAATCTTTCCAGAAAAAATACAGACAAAAATCTCGCATGGATCAAATCATTGGGCGGCAATTTCATATTTATCAAAGGAGATTTGAGAAGTACAAACGATACCGGGAATCTCATTTCGTTTTTTGCCTCTGCGGATGCGGTCCTTCATCTTGCCGCACAAGTGGCCGTGACAACCTCGGTCATAAATCCCCGGGAGGATTTCGAAATCAATGCGCTCGGGACTCTTAACGTACTGGAAGCGATGCGGGCAGCAGGTAGCAAGGCAAAATTTATTTATTCTTCGACCAACAAAGTGTATGGCGGCATGGAAGATGTCCGCGTCGTGGAAATGGCTACCCGATATGCATATGCGGATCTGCCAAATGGCGCAAGCGAGGACAGATTACTCGATTTCCATTCTCCCTATGGGTGTTCGAAAGGTGCGGCGGATCAGTATGTCCATGATTACGGTAGGATATATGGTCTTGATACGGTCGTTATGCGGCAATCGTGTATATACGGACCCAGGCAGTTTGGCGTCGAAGACCAGGGGTGGGTGGCGTGGTTTATTATCGCGACAGCGTTAGGGAAAAAGCTTGCTCTCTACGGCGACGGCAAGCAGGTGAGGGATTTGCTCTACGTCGATGACCTTATCCGCGCGTATGATATGGCGATAGCGGTCGGCGAAAAAACACGGGGAGGTATCTATAACATCGGAGGCGGCAAAGACAACACGCTCTCCGTATGGCATGAGTTCGGGCCGATGCTCGAGAAATTATTCGGGAAAAAGATCGCCGTGACGAAAAACGATTGGCGACCAGGAGATCAGAAAATATTTGTGGCCGATATCCGGAAGGCAAAAAAGGAATTCGGCTGGGAGCCGAAGGTACCGGTAGAAAAAGGGATCAAAAACCTCTACGATTGGGTGCGTGTGAACACGTCACTTTTCTAAATTTTGCCCTACCGCATGAAATCCGCAGATACCGAGTTTCTTCATGATTATCCGCCGGAAGCGTATGCACTATTATCCGAAAGTGAAAAGAGGCACTTCTGGTTTCAGGGGAGGAACATGGTGATCCGGAGCATTATACGATCCTCGCTTCCCGATCACAAGGGGAAACGTTTTTTGGAAGTAGGTTGCGGTACGGGATATGTGTTGGCAGAGTTGTCGCGTATGGGATTTGTCGTTACCGGGCTCGATATGCATTCAGAGGGTTTGGCCTACGCCAGGCGTCGGGTTCCGAAGGCAGTACTGATCACAAAAAGTCTGGCGGATTATCGTCCAAAAACCCTTTTTGACGCCGTTGGCGCTTTTGACGTCATAGAGCATATTGCAGAGGATAGTAAAGCTCTTTCGCAATGCGCTAAATTGCTCAAAAAAGGGGGAATGCTGTATCTCACTGTTCCTGCCAGGCCGGAATTATGGTCTGTGTACGACGATATATCGGGGCACAAGAGGCGATACACCATACCGGCGTTGGCGTCTGTACTTGGACAAAGCGGGTACGACATTTCCTACATCGGGTATTTCGGATTTTTCCAATATTTGCCGCATCTTCTTATGAAACGTTTCATGCTCAAAAGCGATAATCATGACGTCATGTCCGTGTTGCGTAAGGTAGTCTGGCAGCCGCCGGGGGTGCTCAACTGGTTATTGGAAAAATCGTTTACTCTCGACATGTTTATCTCCCGATTTATACCCCTGCCATGGGGTACGTCGCTCATCGCCGCCGCACGAAAAGCGGTATAATGAGCGGTATAGCTTCATGAATGTTCTTATTCTCAACTGGAAAGATATAAAAAATCCCGACGTAGGAGGAGCGGAAATCATACTATACGAATTGTCCAAGCGTCTGGTTGGCGACGGGCATACCGTTACCTGGTTCTGCAGGAGTTTTCCGGGGGCGAAGCCGGAAGAAACGATCGACGGCATACGAGTAATCCGCCGGGGCAACAGATTCACTGTGTATTGGCAGGCCTACCGATATTACCGATCGTTACGGGTCAAACCCGACAGAGTATTGGACTGCGTAAATACGATTTGTTGGCAGACGCCGCTCTATGTATCCAAAGAGAAGCGCATCGCGTATGTGAATCAATTGGCTAAAGAGGTTTTGTTTTACGAGCTGCCGCCAATTTTGGCCCACATTGCATATATGCTTGAGCCGTTGGAGTACCTCACATACCGCGATACGAAATTTCTTTGTTATTCTGAGAGTGTAAAAAAGGATATCACAACATTCGGTATTCCCGAAACAAATATTTCGACGTTTCCCATTGGCATCGATCACGACAGATATAAGCCGGGCAAGAAATCCCGCGATCCACTGTTCCTTTTTGTCGCCCGGTTGACCGCCATGAAACGGCCTGATCTCTGTGTGGAAGCCATGCGTTTGATCGTACAAAAATACCCGAAGGCGAAGCTCGCCATGGTGGGATACGGACCCATGGAGAGAAAGATTGGCGACATGATACGGACATATGAGCTGGAAAAAAACGTATATCTAGTGAATAAAGATCATTTATTTTTTGATGCGCATCCTAAAGATCAGAAAGTGAAGCTTATGCAGCAGGCATGGGCACTGCTGATGCCGTCTGTAAAGGAAGGGTGGGGCATGGTGGTGACGGAAGCAGCTGCTTGCGGCACGCCAAGTATTGTCACGGATGTCACGGGACTCAGGGATTCGGTGACGCACGATATGACAGGAAGACACATTTCCAGTAATCCGTCTGTAGAGGAATTGGCAGGGAGCATGATGCAGCTGATTTCCGACAACGAGAAACGGATCCGCCTTTCCCGCGAAGCACAGAAGTATACCGAAACATTTGAATGGGAAACGAGTTTCAGGATATTTTTGTCTCGCATCACATAACCGTATGAAATCCGTATATCCCACAATTTCCATTGTCATTGCGACATACAATTCTGCAAAAACTCTGTCGGAGTGTCTGGAAAGTATCCGCATGCAGGAATATCCTAAAGACTATATTGAAATTATTCTGGCTGACGGGGGATCACGCGACAGGACATTTGCGATAGCACGCAAATATCATGCTGCCGTTTTGCATATCCCCAAGGATAAACAGGGTGCCGAATATAACCGGGCAGTAGGCGCTCGGAAAGCAAAGAACGATATAATTTTGTTTGTTGACCATGATAACGTATTGCCGCATTCCAAATGGATGCAGGCTATGGTGCGGCCGTTTCAGGATGATGCATTCATGGTCGGAGTTGAAACGCTCCATTATTTATATAGTCCCAAAGATTCATTTATCGGCAGATATTTTTCGCTATTCGGGGCAAATGATATTTTTGCTTTTTACCTGGGGAAAGCGGATCGGATGGCTTATTTTTATGACGATCCTTCTTCATACGGAGTATTCCGGAGCGCGAAGGTCATGGATAAGGGGACATATTTTTCCGTGGATTTTACAAAAAACGGTATACCTACGCTCGGTTCCAATGGATTTATGATACGGAGCAGCGTACTGTTTGCACACGCAAAAACCACGCCGGACGAGTTTTTCCATATTGATGTAAATGTCGATCTGATCCGCAAGGGGTATAACAGATATGCATTTATAAAAGATGCGGTTCACCATAAAACAGACGAGCGTGGTATATGGGACTATCTCCGGCGGAGAAAATTGTTTATGGAAAAGTATCATTTCACCAGCGGAAGTAAACGGCGGTATAGTCTGTATGAAAAAGGCGACTTTTTTCCAACTCTGCGGTTTGTGATATTGAGTCTTACCGTCGTAGTGCCGTTTATAGATGCAATACGGGGTTTCATTCGGATTCCGGATATCGCGTGGTTTCTCAATCCTGTGATGTGTTTTAGCCTTGTAATTCTGTACGGATTTGTCATAATACATCGGCGAATCTCCTCGTATGCAAATTACATCCTGGGCAAATAAGCGCATTCTCATTACCGGATCCGGAGGGTTTATTGGTAGTCACCTGCTTACCTATTTTGAGAAGCGTCGCGCACAGGTATTGGGTATTATCCGCGGGAAAAAAATGTCAGGTAATCAGGTCTCCGTTGAACTTACAGACAGAAAGAAACTTTTTTCCGTCGTAGACACTTTCCGGCCGGATATATTTTTTCATCTGGCAAGCGAAGCGCTGGTTGAGTCCGGTCAATCTGACCCATATCACACGTTTCACAATAATATAGAAAGCGCTCTCAATGTGCTGGAGGCATGCAGAAATACAAAAGTCTCCAGAATTGTTATGGCGTCCACGGTTCACGTATACGGAAATTCACCGTTTCCCTATAAGGAAGATGAACCTGCCCGGCCGTCGCGCCCGTATGAAACGTCCAAAACGTGCGCGGATCTGATTGCACAATCGTATGCAGACACATATGAACTGCCCGTTCTCATTCCGAGATTTGTAAATATTTACGGGCCGGGAGATATGAATACATCCCGCATCGTGCCGAAAACAATTCATTCACTGTTGGAGGGTAAGCAGCCGACGTTGTGGGGAGGTGCAGCAAAACGCGATTATCTGTACATAGACGATGCGCTCAGGGCGTACGATCTGCTGGGCAAAATATCCGATACCCAGATTGAGCGCAACCGGATATTTAATTTCGCGACCGGTAATTCCGTCACTGCTAAAAAAATGATTGAGACCATTATCAAGTTGATGGGTAAACGTTCTGTCATACATAAGACTCCGGACGGCCGCCAAAATGAACTAGATAAGCAGGAAGTAAGCTGGTCAAAGGCGAAGCAAGTGTTGGGTTGGTCGCCAACCGTGACGCTGGAAGCGGGACTTAAAAAAACGATTGAATGGTATGTTTCGCACCGTCAGAATGACTCCGCAGAACATACGCGTATTTTGACGTAACCTCTTTTATTGTATGACCGGAAAGAAATCGATTATTGTTGCAATACACTCGTTGTTTTCCAGCGACGGGAAGCCGGTCAGTGGAACAGGCGCATCATTGTTTGATTTGTTTTCTTCCAGCAATATTCCGTTTACCGTTCTTCATTTTCCGATTTACGGCAAATACAGAATCCTGAAAGTGCTGCATGCGTCTTCGGGTATCCGGCAGGAAAAGATGCAGCAAGCACCTGCGTTGTTGCTGATTCGTACATTGATCGAGTCGTATATTGTACTCTCCACACTTGTGAAAGCCGGAAAAACCTTTCTGTTTATTGGGATCGACCCTCTGAACGCTCTGTGGGGAATTTTGGCCAAATACGCGGGGCGGGTTGACAGAGTGATTTACTATACGGCGGATTACGCCGATTCGCGGTTTGGGAATAGACTCATGAACACGGTGTACCACGCTATTGACAGGTTTTGCCTCCGGCATGCTGATCAGGTGTGGAATGTATCCACACGTATTGTGGACCGCCGGCTGACACAAGGTGTGTCCCAAGAAAAAAACTATTTTGTCCCGAATGTGCCTGTCGGCGTGCATTCCGGTAAAAACTCGTATCATCAGCATTGGATGGTAATTGTCGGTACATCCACAACGTCACTCAATTATGACATTGTACTAGATGCTCTGATTCCTCTTACTAAAAAATATCCGGATATGCGTCTGCATATAATCGGCGAACTTAATTTTCCTGAAGCCATACAAAAGAAAATTACGTACTGGCAGCGGAAAAAAACAATTGTACTTCATGGACCACTCAGCAGGGAAAAAGTGCACGCGTTTCTGAGTACTGCAGGTATTGGTCTTGCACTCTATATGGACAAAGATTCATGGACTCGGTACGGCGATTCCATGAAAATACGCGAGTATCTTGCAGCAGGTCTGCCCGTCATTGCCACGGATGTAGTTTCGACGTCTTCTGTTATAGAAGAATTCCGATGCGGCACAGTTATACGTCCTTCCGTTTCTGATTTTATTCGTGCGGTAGATTCCGTATATACGGGAACATATCCGGCTACTCGGAAACGCTCCATACAGGCCGCACGGGCATATTCATTTGAGCGTATGGCGCGCGAGCCATTGAAAGCAATAGGCATAACCGTGTAATATGTGGTCAATATGAAAACGATATTTCATGGAAAACGAATTCTCGTAACGGGCGGTACAGGATCATTCGGTAAGATGTTCGTAGCGAAGTTGCTGGAGTACAGACCTTCGGAGGTTATCGTGTTCAGCCGTGATGAAAATAAGCACGGGGCAATGGAGCTTGATTTAGGCAATAAAAATATCAGGTATATACTCGGTGACGTGCGCGATTATCGCAGCGTGCGTAACGCCATGCGTGGTGTTGATATCGTCGTTCACGCGGCAGCTCTTAAGTGGATTCCCCAGGTAGAATATAACGTATGGCAGGGAATTCAGACAAACATTACCGGCGCTCAGAATATTATCGACGCAGCCCGTGACGAGGGAGTAGAAAAAGTGGTGGCTCTTTCAACGGACAAAGCGGTTGATCCGATCAATGCCTACGGCATGACAAAGGCATTGCAGGAACGGCTTATTACTACGGCGAACCTGTACACCAACGAAACGAAAATAAGCTTTGTGTCCACACGTTACGGAAATGTCCTGGGATCCCGTGGCTCAGTTGTACCGTTATTCCGTTTGCTTATAGATTCGGGAAAGCCGATTACGGTTACGGATCCTTCCATGACCCGGTTTGTCATGACGCTTTCAGACAGTGTCGCTTTGGTTATGCAGGCGCTTATCGAAGGCGTCGGCGGTGAGGTGTTTGTGAAGAAAATGCCGGCACACACCGTGCAGGATATTTTAGACGTCATGCTGGAGCGTATCCCGGCACATAAAAGGAATATCAGAATAACCGGTATCAGGCCGGGAGAAAAAATTCATGAAGTACTTATCAGCGAATCCGAATCGCTCCGTGCGGTAGAGATGGATGATTATTACGTCATCCTCCCGCAGATAACATTACCCGCGGTTACGAAGAAGTACGGGAAGATGAAGCGTATCGGTCCGTTGGTATATGCGTCCAATACGACCAACCGGATACCCGTCGCAACCCTCAAAACAATGATCGCCAAAGAAGGGCTTCTGTAAGCGTATATGCATGTTTCTATCGCAGGCGGCAGCGGATTTGTCGGCTCTCACCTGATCCGGGCATTTGTACAAAGCGGGGTATCAGTCCGCGCCCTTGTCCGGGATGAACAAACCTCATCAAAAATTTCCGGTGTTTCCTATGTGAAGGGAAATATTCAGACCGGTGAGGGATTATCCGGGTTTTTTAAAGATACCGAAGTATTTATCAACCTCATCGGGCGGTTTGACCCGCCACTTCGCGCGCAGCTAGAGACAAACGTCGTGACACTCATGGAATTATTTGAATCCGCGGGGAAAGCGGGAGTTACGCGCATCATTCACATTTCCGCCGCGGCGGTCTACGGCGACCGGGCTATCAATACGCTTCCTGCAGAAAAGGATAATCCGAATCCGACGACCGGATATGCATTGTCCAAACTTCTCGGGGAGCAGGCGCTGCAATATTCCGCCGCGACATACTCCATGCAGTACACTATCCTCCGGCCGACGAATATTTACGGGGAGGATGCCAAAGCGGGAGTGATTGCCAGCATGGCGGACTCATACAGAAAGAGCGGGTCCATTTCCATTACGGGAGACGGAAAACAAACCAGGGATTTTGTGCATGTTGAGGATCTTATCAGTGCCATTGTAGCCGTGCTTTCCGTTCCGCATGGGGATTCGGTATACAACGTTTCGTCCGGGGAAGTACTGAATCTAAACGAACTTGCGGATATATTCCGGAACGCGGGCAACAAAAAAATACGCATATCACACGTACCCGAAGCAAAAGGTTTCGTCCGGGCTCTCCGGGCCGATAATCGTAAATTGATGCATGATTATGCATGGAAACCGCGGTATAATGTGACAGACACGATCGTGAAATTATTGTAGTACGCAGCATGAATATCCTTCAATTTCTTATATCCGGCACGCCGTTTTATCCCCATTGGCTGGAATTTCGTCAAATGGCGCTCGGGAATGCGGATATGCACCGGTACATAAAAGGAAAGGTCTTAGAAACCGGATGCGGGAACGGGGAAAATAAAGAACGGATCCTCAAGGCCGCGGGGAAACGGATTACATCGTATCTTGCGACTGATTATTCCTCATGGGATGACATATTCGTGCGGTACAATAACCGCACGAGCGTATTAGGCATTCTGTCTTCGTATCTTTTCGGGAAACAGAAAACGAAAAGCTCGGTTGACCAGGTGGCGGATGCGCTCAATCTTCCGTTTAAGACCGGTTCGTTTGATACCTACTGCTCATTTGAGGTATTGGAACATATATCTGATCCCGATACGTTTTTTTCCGAAGCGTCGCGCGTCTTGAAAAAGGGAGGACACTGCGTAATCTCCGTGCCGTACTATTACCGGGAACACAGCGAAGGAACCGGATTTGATTACTTCCGGTACACCAAATCGTGCCTGACATTGCTGGGCAAGAAACACGGATTACGCGCAGTTTCCATTAATACGCGGTCGTTTTTCGGAACCTCCATGGCAGCGGGCACCAATCAGTTCATCATACGGAAAATCATGGAGAAAAATTGGCTGGTAAAGCTGCCGCTCTTTCCATTCGCGCCGTTTATATTTTTTGTTACCAACACGGCCGGATTGCTCATTGATACTCTGGATAAGGACATGCGGTATGCAACCAGATTCCATGCCGTGTTCAAAAAATAAGCGGGATATACAGGCGAAATTTTGTATTCGCGTGTGTTAGAATCTGTCGCTATGCTGCAAAGTTGACGGTTTGACTCAAATTCCATACTATTAACTGATTCTTCCTTATAAATAATGCAAAGCAAAAAAAAGATAAAAACAGCGTTAGTTTTGGGTGCCGGCGGATTTATCGGCGGACACCTCGTCACACGCCTCAAAAAAGACGGATACTGGGTGCGCGGAGTGGACATCAAGAAACACCAGTACAGCAAAAGCCCGGCTGATGAATTTATGATTGGTGATCTACGGGATCAGAAGTTTTGTAAAAAAGTGTTCGACCGACCATTTGATGAAGTGTATCAGTTGGCAGCCGATATGGGAGGAGCGGGGTACATCTTTACCGGTGATCATGATGCAGACGTGATGCACAATTCCGCGCAGATTAACCTCAATGCTCTCCATTTCGGAAGGTTGGCAAAAATCAAAAAGATTTTCTTTTCTTCTTCTGCATGTATCTATCCCGAGCGCAATCAACTGGATCCCAATAATCCCAATTTGGAAGAATCTTCCGCATATCCGGCTGCTCCCGACAGCGAGTACGGGTGGGAAAAGATATTTAGCGAACGCCTGTATCAGGCGTTTGCGAAGAATTATGGCCTCGAGGTTCACATCGCTCGTTTCCACAATATATTCGGCCCAGAAGGAAGCTGGAATAACGGCAAGGAAAAGTCACCGGCAGCTATCTGCCGTAAGGTGGCTCAGGCAAAAAACGGCGGCACTATAGAAATGTGGGGTGACGGTAAGCAGACACGTTCGTATCTGTATATTGACGAGTGTCTTGAAGGCGTCCGGAGACTTATGAATAGTAAATTCTCCGGCCCGGTCAATATCGGTTCAGAAGAAATGGTGAGTATAAACAAACTTGCAGAAATGGTGATGAAGATTGCCGGCAAATCGCTTACGATCAAGCACATTAAGGGCCCGTTAGGAGTGCGGGGAAGGTCATCTGACAACCGACTGATCCGGAAAAAACTCGGCTGGGAGCCGACCAGCAAGTTATATGACGGGCTTACCAAGACATACATGTGGATAGATGAACAGGTGCGTAAGAAACGGAAAGATATA
>CAZNKB010000009.1:0-51509 GCA_964573695.1 uncultured Gammaproteobacteria bacterium
ACGGCCGCGATATTGCAGGTTGCCAACAAATGGGTCATGTATTGGAAGGTGAAGCCTTCTCCCGGGTGGACCGCCGCCTATTCGATTAAAAATATGCATTTTGGGGCCAATAACTATTCCATGGCATGGCAAAATACTATTCCGTGGACGCAGGTTAATTCCGGCGCCATTATGATGTTTAATGCTGACCCCACGAACGGCAATCTTGGGTCTATCTGGGGAGGGCTTGTCCGAAAAGGGACAGGAAGTAATCATGAGATTGTTCGCTGTAGCGGACAAAATGTGTCGACGGCAAATTTCGCGCTTCTTCGTATAGAAGCAAGAGCCACTAATGATATCCGATTCTTCGTCGATAATAATATGTCCGACGGCATCAGCATGACGGAGTGCGGAAGCGCCACAAACGCCAATGCCATACCCACGTTTAATTTGGGACCGGCGATAAACGTTGGTCATGTGCAGGCAGGAGCCATGAATAGCGCAGCATCAAACGGTATGCCATGGACAGCAAATGTCGATTTGTTTGCATTCGTGCAGGACGATCCGATTGAGCGTGCAGGAGCGGCATTAGGAGGAGACGTGTCAGAAGATGTACAGCAAGATGTGGTATCGGTTCGCCCTGATCCTATCGCAGGCGCTGACGTTGCCGAGCACTATTATATAGAAGGTAAAGATGAAATTTCCGACGGGGAAATCATGGTGGCGGGAAACACGGCAGGTGAAGCGACAAGCTCGGCAACTTCCTATGATCGCAAACTTCTCGGCGTCGTATCCTGGCAGCCGGGGCTCGAGATTGGCGTGTCAAATGACTACACGTTGCCCATTGCCTTAAACGGCCGCGTGCTCACACGGGTCAATACTACCGGAGGAGCTATCGCCATCGGTGATCCCATCACCTCTTCAGAGGTTAAAGGCGTGGGTATGAAAGCGACTAAGCCGGGCAAAATTATCGGTACGGCACTGGAAGCATATTCCGGTGAAGGGGAAGCCAAGATCATGGTAAATGTGAATATCGGATACTACCTGGGTGAACAAGGGGATACCGCGCTTATCGAGCAGCCGCGCGAACTTACGCTTCAAAAGACAGACGAAGTACTGGCGAGCGGATCATCACTGCTTTCGAGTGACGAAGCATCGTCATCTGCCAGAGCGACGCTCGTCTCCAAGCTTATGGATTTCGGACAGGGTATGACGGTGGACAAATTCTTTGTGTCCTTGGGTAAAGCGCTATTCAAAGGCCAGGTGGAATTTTTGGAAAGGGTAAAGTTTGCCGAAGTAGTCGAGTACTTAAAAGAAGTCATCTATAGCGGCAGAGTAACATTTAAAGGAAACGTGCAGTTTAACCGAGATACGGCAGGCCGTGCAGTGATCAAAAAGGGTCAGCGTTTTGTCGACATTACGTTTACTAACGAATACGATACTACACCGATCGTCAATGCAAACGTGATCATTCCGACGATGACAGAATCAAAGCGGCTTCAGTTTGTTACAGAAGGAGTATGTTCAAGTACGGCAACACTCGAAGAATGTAACGATACCGTCGTTGCCAATATATTTAACAGCAATATCAAGGTTGCGGTAACAGGACAGACAAAACAAGGATTTATGATTCTATTGGACAGGCCAGCGCCGGTGGATTTGTCATTCTCATGGACCGCAATCGCCGTTAACGATGCCGCAACATTTACAAGTGAAGATAGTGTAGGCACGGTAGCAGGATCAGAAACGGCCGTTACGCCGACGCCTACAGATACAGCACAGCATTCATCAAATCCAGGTGTACCAACAGCGACACCCGAGGTGTCGACTCCTACACCTTCAATAGAAGTACATGTAACGCCAGTTCCAGAAAATACACCGACAGCTGAGCCGACAGCGGTAGTTACACCAGAACCTACAATGGCAATTTCACCTACAGATACGCCGGAACCAACCGCACAGCCTACACCGACACCATAATGCGCTTAGGGCAAGGGAGTTTCTCGAATTTTTCCATTGTTCATGGTTACAAGTACGGGTTTTGGAAGAGGAAAGAGTAATGTACCCCCACTACAAAGATACGTCCGTTCACGCCTGATAAATTCATTTTTGAAGTGCCAAGGAAGGACAAAAAAATAATCAGGACGTCTCATGCGCGCATGGCGTTCTGAAACGATAGGGATATATGTTCCGGCTGTTTTCTTTCCCCATTTTACCGGATTGCGTTCTGCGATCGCAGTCAGTTCATTTTTGGTGAGTTTATAATACTGAAGTAGCGTGTTTCCCTTGGTTGACGCTCCATATCCGTACACTATTTTACCTCGTTTAATTTCTTTGGTTATAAACGATCGTATGATCCGTTTTATCAATTCAACCCGATTACGGAATGCTTGATAGGTGGCAGGGGAGGAAAGGTTTGCTGTTTGTTCTTTTGCTCTATACCGCGTCAGCCGTTGGGCTGCGCCTTTGTATCTATATTGTTTTGCGGCGCTATCTTTCATTACATAGACACGGATGCTTCCGCCGTTTACGTCATTTTCTTCTATATCGACGACAGAAAGGCCATGTTTATGCAATAGATACTCCAGTGACTGGAGCGAATAATGCTCAATGTGCTCATGGCAGATATTATCAAACATTGTGGAGGTGATTGTAGATAAAAGTGAAGCCATTTGGATTACCCATATGCCAGATTGAGCAAGACATGTACTCACATCTTGTACAAATGAATGCGGATCTTCTATGTCATAAAACATCGCAATTGTTGTGATAACTTTTGCTTTTTGGCCGTTGGCAACTTTGTCAAAGGCTTTTCGGGAGAAAAAATTGTCGATGATGTGAGTCGCGTGTGTTTTAGCCTCACTTATTAGGTTGCTTGCAGGTTCAAATCCGATGCGAGTCATTGTACTGGCCCAGAAACCCAGTAATGTGCCATCATTGGCACCTATGTCGAGTACAATGTCATGTTTTTTTAGCCGAACCCGTTTTTTTATGGACATGACGATATCCCTTAGTGCTTGTTTCATGGAGGTGTTTACCCCTGATTTATACCAATATGTGTGATACAGGGAACGCGCAGGAACGGCAGTGTGTGCCAGCTGGATCAATCCGCATGTTTTGCATAGTACAAGGGTGAGTGGATATGCCTTAGAGGGAGCAGTGGTCGTGACAAATCCGGATACTGCGTGACTGCCAAGGTTAATAACAGTACTGAGCCTATGGGAATCGCATACCCGACAGGATAAGATTTTTTTGGGAGAATGCGCAATCATAACAAGAAATTATCGATCATTCGCATGCGAAGTACAAGTGTGGCTATTTTGACGCCCGACCTTTCAGCATTGGATGCGAGGGGTCTAGTTCTTTTGCTTTTTGATACGCGTGCTTCGCGTTTTCATCATCCGGAATACGTCGATACACGTCGCCAAGTTTTATCCATATTTCTGGTTCCTGCGGACGAAGCTGAATGACCGATTGTATGAGCGTAATTGCTTCGGTATATCGTCGTGCCTGGATATAGAGTTCTGTTAGATATCCGATAACCATTTTTTGTTCTGGAAAAAACTGAAGGACGTGCGTATATGCCACTATGGCTTTGTCATACTCATTGCGCGCCACATATTGTTTACCGAGGGCGGTGAATACGATATAGCTATACTGATTTTTGTCAGCGGCAGACTCCCAGAGTGTTACGTCATTTTTCCATGCTGTGTTGCGTTGTATTGTATGTATCGTATAGCTTACAACTACGGCCAAAAGCACGATATATACGCTGTATTGAATCAGGGGATGCTTTGATTGTTTATGGGTATATATAAAGATATAGGCAAGGATCAAGCAAAATCCGACCGACGGAAGGTACGCATACCGTTCTGCCATGAGCGTATGGCCGGGAACGATGTTCATTACGGGGAGAAATGAGATGATCATCCAGCCAATTGCAAACGAAAGAAGCGGCGCTTTTCGCCAGAAGATGAAAACGCAGCTTAAAGAGACGAGCACAAGCAAGATGCCGATAATGACGTGCGGATCAAATAGTGTTATAGATCGGATATAGGAAAGTGTTGTGGGAAATGCGTCTCCGATCTCCACCATAAAAGACGGGACACCTATGTGAAGCATGTGGTTGACTGTCAGATCAACGGGAAATAAGAGCGTTTTGGCGTATGCGACAAGCGCGTGCATCATGAGGAAGAACGTGCGATCAACTCGTCCGTCTACATAACCAAATACTTCCTGTATATCTACAACGCGCCACCTGATATATAGGTAGATTATAGCCAGGAGTGCGTACGGAAAAATGTGCAAAAACGAGCGACGGTGCGTATTTTTCAGATTTTTTATGCTGAGTATGAGGATAAGAATAGCCGGTAATACTATAGTGATTTCCAATGTGAAGTATGCAAGTCCCGCGCAAACCAACGAAAATCCTAAAGTGCGCGTATCCGCTCGGTGAAGAAAAAGCACTATGGAATTCAAGAAAAATACGATACCGATCATATCCATACCGGAACTTATCCAGGTGATCGCCTCAGTGTGGATAGGGTGTACCCCAAACAACAGGGCACTAATAAATGGTATCCGTGTATCTCTCGCGAGAGAACGAATAATTGTATATATAAGGAGAGTGATTGCGATATGAAGTGTGATCGTCGCGATATGATATCCGATCGGATTCGTTCCGGATAACTGGTACATAACAATGGAAAAGATATAGCGGATTGGGCGGTATGTGTCGGGATAATTAGGGTTTGTTGCTTTTATAAATAATGAGGGTATGTTTGAGAAGGATCGGATTTCCGGCCAATTGACGATGAGGTCATGATCATCCCACACGAATGAGTTGTTAAATATATTTATGTACGCGATACACGTGACTATCACTATGATCCATAATTGAGTCGATGTTGAGGCAAAGAGTTTGTCGAGAAGGTGCGATACGGTTTTCATACGAAAATTTCGCTAACGCGTCGGATATGCTGGTTCTAGTGCCGGATCAGACACGTCATAAGATTCTTGTGTGTTTCCCGAAGATATTTTTTCTAAGTTTATCCGCGCATTTTCGTAAGTGGGGTCATTGGTAAGCGCCGCCGTGTATGCTGCCATGGCTTCTTCTCGTTTTCCCTGTATGCTGTATACGACACCGAGATTGTTGAGTATCTGGCTGTGGTTTGGTGCAATTTTCAGTGCGGTAAGGTATGTGTTTATGGCGCGGTCATATTGCTTGAGACTGGTATAGTAGACATTTCCCAACCGGAAATATGCCTCTATATTCCAGGGATTTTTCCGTAATATGCGGGAAAGATGAATGGCGGATTCCTCCGGTTTCCCGAGGGCGTGGTACATGGCAGCGACATACATCATGACTTCTTCGCGGGACGGATTGATTTCGTGGGCGGACAAATATGCGTCCAGTGCGCCTTCTATATTATTTTCGCTGTAGAGGATATTTCCGTAGGAAATAAACGCGATAAAGGCATGTGGATTTTTTATCGTGGCGTCCTTCCAGAGCGTTTTATCGTTTTTCCACTGTGCATTTCTCTGTATAGTCATCCCTATGTTTGTGATGAGGATCGTTCCGATGATAACCCACATGACTTTGGTTATGCCATATTTCCATGGGTGTTTTGTTGCGTGTGTAGCCAGGAGTGATGCGAGCATGAGGATGAACCCGTATGATGCCAGGAATGCATATCGTTCGGTAAGAACCGCTTCGGTCGGGATCAGGTTGGAGACAGGGATCATGGAGATGAAAAACCACATGACTCCGAAGGTATAGATCGGATATTTTTTTCGGAGTAACAGTGCGGATCCCAGCAGGAAGCCGATTATTGTAAGCGATAGGGCGATACTGGGCGTACGAATAGAGAGTGATGAAACTGCTTTGTAGCCGACTGAGGCCGGATCCAATAATTCTATCGCCCAAGAACTCAATCCGTTACCGAGATCGTGATTTATGGTAAGACCGGTCGGCACAAACAAGAGTCGAATATATGTGAGAAACGCCTGAAGCATGACGAGCATCGTCGTATAGAGCGATCCGCCGATATAGGTAAACCGCGCACCGATATGGAGAACACTCACTCGCACCCATGCGTTGATGAATATGATACCGATAAACGGCAACAGGGACAGCACGAGGCGCTGCTTGGGTATCGGAAATATGACCATGATCAGTCCGAAAAGAAGGGGAATCGCAAGGGTAATTTCATTGGTGAAAATTGCCAAGAAAGCCATACACCATGCGCCGATATACCACGCGAACTTTTTGGGATTTTTCCTCCAGCGCAGGAACAGATACGTACTGCCAAATCCGAACAGCATGCCATACATATCCATCATGGAGGTCATCCATGTGAGTGCTTCGACATGCATCGGGTGAGTGGCAAAAAACAATGCCGTTATAAGCGGCGTGAGGTTTTTGGGATGTATAAGGGCCGTAATTTCAAATACCAGAAGCGATATAGCGATGATAAGCAGTAGCGTCTGCAGGTGGTATCCCCACGGATTCACTCCAAAAAGTTTGTATGCCAGGATATAGAGGATATTTCTGACTGGGCGATAGTTACCAGGATGTCCTGGGGGTGTAGCCCCCAAGAGCATGGCGGGAATGCTTTTCCATGATCGTGTTTCCTGCCAATTAATAATCGTGTCGCGGTCATCCCATGCAAATGTGTTGGAGAAAACATTCGCGTACGAAAGCGTTGCGATAATGCAGAGGATGATTACAGCCACGCGTTTCCGGTGTAGAATTCGTAGAAGATATTCAGGGTAGGTCATCATTTGTGTGTTGTATTGAGTGTGACGGACAGGGCGCTGAATGCCGGCGTTTTTTGATTCGGTATGTCTAGCGGAGTATAGATAAATGTATCACCGATGAGTCTGCATTTGTAGGGAGTCGCCTCGCAGACGTCGGTTGCGAGCATATAGGCGGGTTTTCCCTGTTGTAGGTGCGCTTTGACAAAATCAATCGCCTTCTGCTGGAAAACCAACGCTTCCACGGATACGGCGGATCGGTTGCTCATGAGAATTGCGGCGGTAAGCGGGTGGATGATAAGTGCATTTTGGGGAGTATTGGGGATAAGGTCGTCTGTCAAAAACGCCCGCATGAGCCGCGGTCCTTCATCGACAAGCCGATCCCATGGAGACATAGCTATAGTCGTGCGATATGTCGTAATGGTGGGATAGAGCGTGAGAAGCAGAAGAAGTGTTATACCAAGTATGTGTGTTTTGTGCTTATGTGAAGCCGATACAAACTTGGCATATCCGTAATCGATACTTATACTTGCAAGAATGATAAGCGGAGGAACCAACATGAGAAAAAATCTGCCGTACGACCCGGAAAACGTATATGAGTAAAAAATGCCTACGTAATAGAAAGAATAGAGCATGAAATAGGTAAAAACCCATATGACAAATATCCATATTTTCCCTGTGGAAATTACTGTGTGGCGCGTAGAGGATCCGATGCGAAACAGCGTGAGCATAGACAATAGTGTGATGATAAACGGGAATTCTTTTTGGACAAATAGCGTCTGAAGATTCGGTATGGTGTTTCTCCAGAAGTATCCGAGCTGAAAAATTTCAAGCGGAGTAGCTTCTGCACAACACCATGTCTGGCTAAACAACGGAAGAGCGACAACTATCCGGGTGATGAATATCGGAAGAAAAAGCAAAAGAAACGGTATATCTTTATTAGATAGTACCGGAGAGTTTTCGTGTTTTCGAACGGTGATGATGAGCCAAAGCAAACTGACCAAGAGAATCATGCCTTCTATGCGCACAAATAGTAGCAAGCTTACACCCGATGCAAAAAAGAGTGCGCGTAGTATTGTTGGGCGTTTGGCGTACCACGTCGCGCCGATACCGCTTATGAGCGCGAAAAATACAAAGAGTGAATCAAGATTGGTGGTTGTTGACCAAAACACCATAATGGGAATAAACGCAATGATGAGCGCGGATGACAGTGCCGCGACAGGTCTGCCAAAAAGGAGAAGCACAAATATAAATATAAGTACAATCTGCAGTGAGCTGAATATTTTTGCGCTCAGAAACAGGTTTTTGTCCGTGTAGCCGAAAAACTTCATAATCCATGAGTGGATTAGTGGGACAGTGACGCGCGCTCCCGGGTCAGGATCACCAAGTAGCACATTGTTTGGTGTGGCTATTTGTATGCCAAGGGCGTGTCCTGTGCGGGCAAACGATACGGCATACATGAGGTATCGGTCTTCATCAAAGTAGATACGGTGCGTATTCGGAACCCAGGCAAAGCGGATATATGCTCCCAAAAAAAATATTGCCATACACATGATGATGATAGCGGCTGGTAGCTTTTTGAGTCCGCGGAAAAATGCCGGGATGCTGAGGATCGCGATACTCACAAGGAGCGCAAGCGCTCCGGTTAAAATCCACGGCATGATGACACTGATGATGAGTCTGTTCATTTGACAGAATCGATATCGGAAATAAATTTTTTCATAAGTTGGGTGACCCGTTCACGTTCTTGGTTTGGAATCGGATACGAGGTATACCGCTTAAAAAAGTGTTTTGCTTTGGGTATGTCGTTTAAGCACACGGCATATAATACGGCCAGGTCAAAAGTTGTTTTGGAAACGTTTTGTTCATTGCGCTCATCAAGCGCTTGGAGAAACCATGATTCGGCTTGTTTGCATAGCCCCTGAGCCGCGGTAATTCGGCCCATCTCTGTTTTGACGACATAGTTCCAGTCGGTTGTTGGAATGCGCAACAGTGTCTGCCGTGCGCGGTCGAGCTGGTTGTTGTATCGATACATGGTGGCAAGTTGTCCGAGTGCGAGCGTGCTTTTGGGGTACCGTTTGGTAAATTGTTCAAGTTGTCGAATGGCTGCTGAAATACGTTCCGGTGTGGCTCCAAGATCAAGTGAAAAGTCTATGGCACTCAGTCCATATTCCTGTATGAATGTTTCGGGAACGGAATCGTTATGTACAAATAGGATGCCGTTGTAGTCAAGATAGGAGAGTGTCCACGAAGCAAGCGTGCTGAAATAGCCTGTTAAGTAGTCATTTTCTTTGGTTACCAAAATGGACGGAAACGCATAGGTGTCAATCAGGCTTTGGATGTCTGATTCATGAATGGGTGCATACGTAGAAAATATTGCAATGGCGTCGTGTTCGTCAAATAATTCGTCCTGGGCGTCAATGAATCCTTTGTATGGATACGTGCGCCAGTATGTATAGCCTACAAGATCTGTGCTTACAAGAATGGGATGCGGGATGTTTTGTGTATCGATAAAATCGAATTGTTCTTTTGGAGGAGAAAATGTGATAAGGGAGGGAGGAAACCAACACAGCCATATAGCCACAATGACTGCGCTCGCAACACCAGCCCACCTGATGAGCGGGCGCACGTACGGCGATATCGGCACGAGTTTTTCATAAAGTATCATCAGCATGCATCCAAATAACGGAAGTGTAGCTATGACCCCAAGCGGGATAAATCGTATCCATACGAACGGAAAAAACAGAAACACGACAGAAGGAAAAACCGGGATAAGTTTTTTTTGTGTTTGGGGATCGTGGGCGATGGCGATATACGACAATATCGTGAGTGTCGAGACAATATAGAGCAGGATACATACGAATATCGGACTGTCGGGTGCAAATTTTATGATGCTGGAGTTTGCCGCCTCGAGCGCCCCACCCAGTGTGCTATACCATTTGCGGGAGTTTAATAATCCGATGACGGTTATGTTGTAAATTGGCGTACGTATGCCGTTTGGAGAAAGGATTGTGACAAGTGCAGACGCGACTGCGGTTCCTACCCATAGCCGCATTGTCCGGTTCCGAAGGACTGCGGATTGTTTTGAGATCCACACGCTATCGACAACGTCCGTTATCGTACACAAAAGCATATACAGGAATGGTATAAACACGAATCCACCAGCAAGATTTGTCCAGACAAAGGTATATCCGATCATGGATACAATGAACCCGACATGATGCGTTTTTTTCCACCGTATGTACGCATAGATATATCCGAGCATAAGTGGCGGCAAAAAAAGAAACGGGTGTATTTTCCAAAATACTATGGCGCTAACGGATGCGATCACAAGAAGGAGCCGTGTAGCGGTAGCGGATAACGACAGGTGTCGGCTGATACTGTAGAGAGCGATATAGGTGGTAACCAGTATGACACTGAGCATGAGTACAGCTCCGAGCGTGGTGTTAGCGCCTGTTGCAAGATAGAGGATGAGATCAGAAAGCCAGCTGTGATTTACCCATTCAAGTGCCGGGTCGACAGTCTTTATGGAGACGTCGGCATGCGAAGGTACTGATTTGTGCTCCAATATAAAACGTCCCACGCCTATATGAAGCCATGAGTCTGGTGCAAATGCGTGTGGCACCACAATCCGCAGTGTCTGAACAAAAATGACGGCAACGCACGCGATCCACAGGAATGAGTGAGCGCGGTTAGTCCGTGGTGGTATTGGCTTTTTTGATGTATTCATACACGATGCGGGACACGGCTTTCATATGTGTTCTGACGTTATCTTCGGAATTCCGCATCATGATACAAAGGACATATGGGCGTTTTGGCGCGTAGACGATGCCGCAATCGGTAAAGATCGACCCTTTCGGATTCGCCGTGTCGTGGATACCGATTTTGTGTGCGACTTTTATGTCGCTTGGCACCCCGGCCGCTATTTTGTCATTAAACGGTGTATCGGTAAGAAGTGAGAGAATTTTTTGGGAATTATCCAGCGACAGATACGTGGAAAGGTAGAGGCTCCTAAGAATGGATGAATAGTTTTTTGCCGAAACGACCGGCGTATTTGAATCAGCGTCGCTCGGGATATCGAGGTAATTATATACATCAGTGAGCGTCTGGATCGGCACGTTGTTAAACAGTACTGCTTTGGCGGTATTGTCCGAGTCCGAAAGCGTAAGCTTTATGGCTTCCGAGACCGAAACTGTCGCGCCGACCCCTTTTTTCCAAAGATTTCCGAAGTACGGATCCAAATCTGCATCTTTGAGCGTAAGCATGGTGTCTTCTTTCAGTTTGCCGCTTTCTATATATTTATAGACGCCCATGATGATAGGAACTTTAAGCAGACTTGCCGCGATAAAGCTGGATTTTTCGTTGATCCCTATGGAGTTTCCTGACGGGAGGTATTCAAAATACATGCTAAATGACGTGTCTTTCGTATCATTGAGGTGATGTTTATTTGCATACTCGAGTAACGATTCCCGAAGGTCGACAAAATTGATGATGATGTCATTTTGGGATTCGACGAAAATCCGTTTTGAAAGAAGCGGATAGTCGTTGGTGGAGGATGCGATGTCTTCCTTTGGCGGTTTTGCCGAAGATGCAATAAAGACAAACAGGAGTATATTTGCGATGAGTGATAAACCAAGTACAATAAGTACAGTTTTTTTCATGATACGTCCTTATGAGGAAGAATAAGAAAATAATACCAAAGCATCGGATTAATACAATGAGGAAGTTCGTGGTGTCCGTGGTGGTCCCTTGCAAGGACGAAGCAGGCACGATCGAAGAGATCATTCTTACCCTGCCACGTATGGAGGGCATTACAGAAGTTATTTTTGTTGACGGACATTCAACGGACGGCACGTGGGAAAAAATTGAACGGATGAATTTGGTTTCTCCTGATAAAGCCCGTGCAGATGTTGTGATTCGCGCCTTAACGCAGCCGGGGGTGGGCAAGTGGGATGCGGTATCGTATGGTTTATCAAAAGCTACAGGAGAAATCCTCATGATCTACGACGCGGATATGTCCGTACCTATTATGGATATACCCAAGTTTTATAGAGCTGTGAAGGTGACTCCTGAAGCTCTCGTGATTGGGTCCCGCTTCATCTACCCACAAGAGCGCGGAGCGATGCGACTTCTTAATCACACGGGAAACGTCGTTTTTTCATGGATTTTTTCCTGGATGCTCAAAACTTCGATAACCGACACCCTTTGTGGCACCAAAGCATTTACAAGGGAGTTATACCAAAACATATGGCGTACGACCGGTTCCTTCCGGTCACATGACCCCTACGGCGACTTTACGTTGCTTCTGGGAGCTGCAAAGCTCAAAGCATCTATCGTAGAAGTGCCCATACGGTATATGGCTCGGGTGTATGGAGAGACCAAGATCTCGCGGTTTCGGGATGGAATAAAACTTCTTGTCGTTTTATGGCATGCAGTGCGGGATTTTTTGGCGTAAATGAAGCTTACCTGCGGAAGGTAATATCGCGCGTGATATACTGCCTATGATATGTCCGGGAGTACGATAAATTATTCGCTTCCATTTTGGCGAAAGAAACGCATTGTTGTGACCGGAGGCGGCGGATTTGTCGGCTCCCATGTTGTTTCGCAGCTTCAGCGACTTCGTCCGGTTTCCATTTTTGTGCCTATGCGTCGCGAGTTTGATCTTCGGGAGTATTCCGTATGTGATGTGGTATGCAAAAAAGCAGATATAGTCATCCATTTGGCTGGAAACGTAGGAGGGATAGGGTATAACGAGACTAACCCTGCGACATTGTTTGATGACAATATTTTAATGGGGGTAAACTTACTTCGCGCCGCGAAGCATAATCATGTGGGGAAATTTGTCGGGATAGGCACGGTTTGCGCATATCCCAAATTTACACCCGTTCCGTTTCGTGAGGAAGATTTGTGGCTCGGATACCCGGAGGAGACAAACGCCGCATACGGGTTAGCCAAAAAAATGCTCCTTGTTCAATCCCAGGCGTATAGGAAACAGTACGGAATGAACGCAATTTACGTACTGCCGGCAAATATTTACGGGCCCGGAGATTCTTTTGATCCACGATCGTCACATGTTATCCCTGCGTTGATCCGGGCGATACATAAAGCCAAACAAAAGAATCTCGCGACGGTTTCTGTATGGGGAACCGGCAGGGCAACGAGGGAATTTCTCTACGTGGAAGATGCGGTACGGGCCATTTTGCTGGCGACCGAACGCTATAATGACCAGGAGCCAGTCAATATAGGTTCCGGAAATGAAATATCTATCCGCGAACTCGCCGAAACAATTGCGGAAATTATCGGATATACGGGGAAAATAGTATTTAATGCCCGTAAGCCAGACGGTCAGCCTCGCCGTCGATTGGATACAACGAAGGCGCAAGAGCTCTTCAGTTTTATCGCGACGACTCCCTTCCGAAAAGGGCTTGAGCAAACCGTCGCCTGGTATCGACAGCACCGCAGTTTTTGATTTTTCTTACGTCCTTGAAGTTTTGGATTCTTGGCGGTATTCTAGTACGTATGGCGCTGGCGATAATCAAAGCGAAATCAAAGATACTGGTGGGTATTATTGGTGCATTCGTATCCGTATCCCTTGTTGGATTGGGCGTGTATAAATATATAGCGCTTCGCAATGAAGTGATAAAGCTTCGTAGCTCGCCACAGGGCGCTCAGGAAGCGGCCAAGGAAGAAACTGCTAAGCTTATCGAGCAGGTAAAAAAACTGATTAGTGTTCCGGAAGACGAAACGCCGACGGTCGCTACGGTTTCCGACAGTGAGAAGCTCAAAAATAATGCGTTTTTTGCGAATGCTCAAAACGGTGACAAAGTCCTGATTTACTCGACAACCAAAAAAGCAATTATATTCCGACCGGGGGAGAACAAAATTATAGAAGTAGGCCCTATAAGCATCGGAACACCTTCAGCAAGTACTTCGCAGCAGGAGAAAATTCAGTTTATTCTTTATAACGGTACTGACGTGACGGGGTTAACGAAAAAATATGAAGCTACACTCCTGGACCTTGTCAAAAACGCAACAGTAATCGATCGCGATAACGCAAAGAAACGGGACTACGTCAAGAGCATGCTCATTGACGTGACGGGGCTAAAGACAAAAGAGGCTCGTGCGTTTGCCGACATATTAGGCCTGGAGGTTGGTGTACTTCCGGAAAGGGAAACGAAGCCAGCTACTGGCGATTTCCTCATTATTCTCGGGAGTGATAAAAAGTAGTATACTCGTCACTATGGAAAAGAAATCTGTCGTCATCGCTTTTCTCGTCGTTTCCATTCTCGCGATCGTAGGCGCTGGGAGCGGCATCTATTACTACTCTCAGTATCGGGCGCTTTCTCTGCGTTCAAAGGATCCGCAGGCCGAAGTGAAGGATGTGCTTACCAAAGTCGGTAAGCTCATTGAGCTTCCTACCGGCGAAGAGCCGACCGTTGCGACGGTGCAGGATGCGGAGAAAATCAAGACACAGCCGTTTTTTACCAAAGCCCAAAACGGACATCGGGTGATTCTATATTCTAATGCCAAGCTGGCGATTCTTTTTGACGAAAAAGCAAACAAAATTATCAATGTGGGCGCGATCAATCTGAGTACGCCGTCCGCAGAAGTAGCCCCGGAACCCTCTCTGCAGCCGTAACATTCTTGCTTGGTTTTTTCGGGCAAGTAGGCTACAATCTGAGTATGCAAAATTTTCATGATCAAAAATTGTGGCAAGACGCGTTTGTTGTCCTCATGGAGGTTCATGATACCTTCGACGATATGCGCGAAGGTGAAAACGAAGAAATCGTAGAGGATGTGATAAAAAGCGCGACGGATGTTGCCGCCAAAATTGCCGACGGTTTATCCCGGGCGGACCGGCGATTCGGGCGCCAAGTACTTCTGGATGCGATCGGTATGGTGGCTATGGTGCGTACGCATTTGGCCGTCGCATGGGGCAGAGGAATCGTATCGGACGACATGTTCAAGTCCATGGATGACAAATACGCCGGACTTACGGAAAACCTTCAGCACGCACGGTAAGTATTTACCCCCTTTACAAGGATTTCTTTTGTACGGTAGCCTGTTCCTATGTCCGATATTGACGTCATCCCTGAAATCATCGAGACCGACTGGTCCGAAGTAGAAAAAAAGGTTGCTCTGGTAGCACCTCACGTGTCGTGGGTGCATGTATGCGTGTCTGACGGCACTATGGGAACAGATGCTACGCTACTACCGGATTTTTCGCACGTTCCCGAGCTTATCAAGCAGTACCCCAAGCTGTCGTTTGAAGCGCGCCTGTTAGTCGCAAGCCCCGAAAAATATGTACGTCAGCTCGCTGACGCAGGGTTTACGCGACTTATCGCGCATGTGGAGAGTAATGACCCGAGAATGTTCCTTGAAGCGGCGAAATTTGATGAAGTCGAGGTAGGGATCGCGCTTGACGGAGCAACCGAGATTGATCAGGTTGAGCCGTTTTTGGAAGAAATCGATTTCGTGGTGGTGATGACGGCAGAAGCCGGTCCGGTAGGAGGAGCATTTTTGCCGGAGGCCGTCGAAAAAATTAAACTCATCCGCCAAAATCTACCGGATTTACCGATCGAGGCAGTCGGTGGGATCACCGAAGCGACGGCAAAGATCGTCAAGGAGGCGGGAGCGACCAGGGTGGTATCGAGTAGTTATATATTTGCTGATGTGAATGATGTCGGTGGGCGCATTGAGACGCTTCAGACGGCTTAATATTGCCCGGATAGTGTATAATAGCCACAATTATGGGCTGGTTAGACGGAAAAGAAAAAATCAAACGGGCAAAGCCCCTTCCGGGTTTCTATATCCGGAAATGCCCTCCCTGCGAGGCATCTAAATTGCCATTGCCAAGACCGCTTCGCATGGCGGCGCAACATCTGGGGGCGTGGCTCAAGCCCAGTGAGGTCTGCCATACCCATAGAATGACGCTTGATATGCCGGGGAATATGGTGCAATTACTTACAAGAAGGACAAAATAATATATGCGCGCTTCATTGTTACCTGTGTGGCCGACAATTACTCCTTCGGAAAGGAGTTATCGCTCGATGACTATAGAGCATGCCCGACATCTACGCGAGGGAAAAGCGCGCCTAAATGATTCTTCGATAGATCCGATGATCAGAATGGCCGCAGAAAACTTTAACAAAAGGTGGTATTTGCTGATTCCTGCATTCCGGCTGCCCAGGGTGGGATGGTTTGATAATGAGGTTGCAGCACGAAGTGATGTTGAGCGCTGATGATCATCCACTTACACCTCCGAGGTGTACGTCTAAATAACCTCGATTATTTCGTGTGATTTACTTGAATTGTTCATCCGAATTGTCATTCCGCATGGTTACTCCGAATTGTGAGGGGATTGGACGCCTGACGGCGTGGTTTGTTTTTCTCCCAGGCTAATGTCGATTGCGTGAGATGTCCCGATACGTTGTACACCGGCTTTGAGGAATGCCTCGGCTTCCTGTTGGGTGTCTATCCCTCCGGCAACCTTGATATTCATACCAGGCACTGCTTCCTTGACGATTGCGACATCCTCAAGTGACGGTCCGCGCGGGCCCATACCGGAACCGATTTTGACGAAATCTGCACCAGCCTGCTGGATACACTGGGAGACTTCCTGCATCGCTTCTTTTTTGTTTGGTAAGGCGTCAAAGTACCCCGGGTCCAGAATAAATTTGACGATTACCGGTTTGCCAAAGATGCGTGCGGATTCCACGATATCCGTCATTTCCTTGAGGAATCCGGGTTTGTCTCCCGAGAAATATGTTCCGAGATTAGGCACAATGTCGAGTTCGTCAGCCCCGTCGCTTACGGCTTTGTTGGCGGCTGCCATTTTGACCGACGGCTCATCCTGACCCAAAGGGAATGAGATGACGCAACCGACTTTTGCATGGCTTCCGAGGAGCGACTTGGCAAGTGCTACATAGGCCGGATTTACGAATGCCGTATGGAATCCGTATTTGACGACACTCTCGCACAGCGAACGGATATCATCTGGAGTGGCATTGGCGTGGTGATTGGCAAAGTCGAGGTTCTGAGCTATGGCAGGCATATGAACAGTATACACGACTAAGGCGTATAAGATAGCTCAAGATTATTCGTTACCAGAGGAAGAAGGTCTATCGAAACAATGCTTCACGCTGCTGGAGTCGTCGTGTTTTTCTGCTACTGCGGCGTGTTGGCTCAACTTGTTCCGGAAGGTCCAAAGAGCGACGTAATAAATCAATTTGATTATGGGGTGAATACTTCCACGCCCGCAGCTTTCTTTCTACTTTCACTGCTTCTTCAGTGGGTACGTGGACAAATGAATACACCCGTTGATGGTGCTCATGTACTCGTTGGCTGGGGTTTACCTCCTTCATTGCAGCTTCCAACGCATGTGCCTCGGTACCTCTGAGACCGTTGAATTCAGCATATCCAATAATAACTTCAAATCCTTCGTGTACACTGGGTTCGCGCTTATATGCACGCGCATTTTTCATCCATGGGGAGGTTTGTTCAATATTTGAGCCCGGTAATCCGCCTACATGTTTTCGACCTCGATGATGTTCTCTCATGAGATAGTTGGGGGCAGCACGACAATTTCTACGCTGAAGGTATCATACCCCACGAGATACTGTCAATAATATAAGAATGTATAATACGCCTATGACATATGGATACGTTTGTGTAGCTGGTACGTTTGACGGCCTGCATGCCGGCCATACGGCACTTCTTTTGCGGGCATTTACCATTGGAAAACGCGTACTTATCGGGATTACCTCACCGCACTATCTTCGGGAGCATAAACCGGATGCCCCGGTATCTTCGTATGACAATCGTTTGTCTTTGCTGACTCAGTGGGTTATGAAGCACGGATTTGCCGATCGGGTAGCAATGGTTTCTATCGATAATCCGTTTGAGCCCGCGGCTTCAGACCCGCTCCTGGAGGCGATTGTCGTGTCGGAGCAGTCACGCGAAAGAGCAGAAGACCTAAACCGTATACGGGCATTACACGGTCACAAAACCCTCATTATCGATGTCGTTCCTATGGTATACGCCGAGGATCACAACCCTATATCTACCACTCGGATCCGCAAGGGTGTTATAGACGCGCGGGGGAAGCTCACTATGCCCCGCTCACTCAGAAACGAGTTGGCTATGCCGTTGGGGACGGTGCTCTCCGACGAAAAGATAGCAGCCTCTTTTAAAGCGCACACCGGGAAAGAAATAATATCCGTTGGCGACGTAACAACCAAAACATTGCTTGATGCCGGCCTACTGCCGCGACTTATGATTGTAGATAACAAAGTAAACAGGGTGGAATTCCATGATCTGAAACCGCTTATTGTGACGGGGCATTTCGATACTCGGGTGGTGCGCAGCGGGCCGGGGTTTATCAGCGGGGAAGCGTTGCGTGAAATTCGGCAAATATTGTCTGACACAAGCCGAAAAGCGAAACCGGTTGTGCTTGAAGTACGCGGAGAAGAAGATCTGCTGGCGCTCCCTGCTATTTTGGAAGCGCCTCTCGGTGCTGTTTTGTATTACGGTCAGCCGCCGGTCCCTGCGTGGAGCTGTGGCCCGGAACTGTTCGGAATTGTTGAGGTGATGATCACAGAAGAACGGAAAACTCAGGCAAACGCATTGCTTCGGCAATTTCTTCGATAAGCGATTTGTAGTATGGTAGACATATGGCCAAATATGTTCCGGATATAGGAAGCCGTCGTTGGGTAATTATTTCTCCGGGGCGTTCGCTTCGACCCAGCCAGGAAAAAAAATCACGAAAAGCTGCGGGGTCGGATTCCGTTACGCCTGTATGTCCGTTTTGCGTAGGTAATGAAGGGATGACGCCTCCCGAGGTCTACCGTATCGGGGCGGGGGAGAAGGATAAACCCGGTTGGTTCGTGCGTGTAGTCCCGAATAAATATCCGATTACCGATACGCACGAAGTGATCATCCACAGTACCGATGACACCAAAGACATAGAAGATTTACCCATTGAACAAGTTTCCCGGATACTGACTGCGTATCGTGACCGGTATCGTGCCCACGATGATGACGGGCAGGTCCTTATCTTCTGTAATCACGGGTTTGCAGCAGGGGCCAGTCTGACGCATCCGCATGCGCAATTGGTCGTGGTGCCGAGGCAAATCAATCTGGATGCCGTTTCGCGTGAACCCGTGGCAAATGTTGTCGAGGAAAATAATTTTTTTATTACATATTGCCCGGACTTTTCCCAGTGGCCGTTTGAAGTGTGGATCGCTCCCAAAGTAGAAGACGGCAAATTTGGTGCTATTCCTGACAGTCAGTTATCGGACTTGGCAGTAGTCCTTCAGGATGCGTTGCGGCGCATCAGGGAAGCCCAGAATAAAGGATACCTGCACTCAGTTCATGAGCCGGGAGTACTGGTATATAACTATTACATCTATCATGGGGAGAATTGGTTTATCCGCATTACGCCACGTTTTGTCCACCGGGCAGGGTTTGAGTTAGGGACGGGATTAAACGTCAACATTGCCGATCCCACGGAAGCGGCACGCGTTCTAAAAGAATGCGTGCCGTCCTGATCGCCTTTGGCGAGAAGGACCTAGCAGTAGCGTACACGAAGGCAGCTTGGTATACCTACATCATCACCAACTACACCAATACGGTCTTGTATACAGGATTTACGAATAGTATTGAGAGACGCATTTTGGAGCACAAAAAAGGTATAGGGAGTCACTTTCCAAAACGATATCATCTTTACAAGCTTGTTTGGTGTCAAAAATTTTCGACTACTTTAGAAGCCATGCAAATGGAGAGGACAATAAAAGGGTGGGTTAGACGAAAGAAAATTGATCTCATCACGAAGAGTAATCCTTATTTTAAGGATTTGCTTACGCTTCGCTAGATCCTTCGCAATGCTCAGGACATGGTTAAACCATGCCTTTTTGCTGCTGACCCAAAAGCCAAAGCACAGCTTCTTTCTTGTAGCGCCTGTCACCTCTGGAGTTTATGCGTATTGCGGGCAATTTGCCGCGTTTACCCCAGCGTTTGATTGTCAGGGGAGAGACTCGCAATATTTTTGCCACCTCTCTTACTGTTAGTAAATCTGGCCATTCGTCACCAAGTGCCATATATGAACTCCTTCTGAGCAGAACAAGTCTTACCGAGAGCGGAAGACATTATCTTTTCCGATCACAACAGTACACGAGAAGATCAAACCTTGTCAATAGGGAGTCGCAAAATATTGAGGAAAAATAAAAAATTGTGGATAACTTATGGATTGAATAATAATTTTGCGACGTGTATACGCCCGCCTGCCAACGCCTGAGCGTAGCGATGACGGGCAGGGTAATTAATTGTGCGACCTTATTGTTATTTCTTTGTGTGCACGAAGAAAGAACGGAAGAAAACACGTCAATGCAGGAGAATAAGTCAAACCTATGAGCGCTTTACAGTTTTTTGAGCGTGGCGATCATCTCGTCTACTTCAGAAAGGAGCATATCATCGGGATTGAGAGATGTGGTAAGGCTCATGTGTCCAAAGACAGTGGGTTGCCCATAGTTTTCGCTTCCTTTTTGGCACATGGTAAAGCCTTTCGTAGTGCCGTTATTGGTATTTGTTGATCCTCGGCGGAGTATGATGCCGTCTGCGGTGGTAATCGGGACATAAGCATCGTATCTAGAGCTTGGTCCTTCAAAATCAGCATCTCCGGGATAGAGACACATAGCACCTCCGGTTGCAGCCTGGAAAATTTTGAGTTTGGTGGTTCCCTTGGTTAATGTCAGGGTATCTGCCCAGGTGCCCTCATTGGTTGTGACGTGGTCAGGTGTCCAGGTTTCCGGTACGGTGATTTGGTATTTCGTAAAGCTCAGTCCTGAATCCGGCCCAAGTCCGGCTTTGATGATTGCCGCCGTACTGGCTCCTTCCGGCTTTTTTTCCGGCATGAGACCGATGTCGATTGTCGGAGTGGGCATGGCAGTGGTTGAAGCAGCGCCCGAGTTGGGAGTTGGAGCCGTTGATTTGCCTATACTATATGCGCCAAATGCAATACCGCCGACGAGAATGAAAACCAAGGCAAATTTTCCAAATATCGAAAAGAATCGATCCATGGCTGATATTGTGGCAGGGAGCGTAGGCAATGTCAACCAAACGTGATTGTTTCGGGCCGTATGGATAGTTTTTTCTCCTTAAGAGCTGCGCGCTCTTTTTCTAATCCGGTTCGTCCCAATATGGCATCGATGTACGACCGGCTTTGGGCGACGCCAGGCTGAAGATACGGCTCGACGTCATGAAATTTAGACAGGTACAGGGTAACGAGTTGGAACGTGGCAATGAGGGATCCGAGCGTTTTTGGTGTCACGTCTGAAAGTTCCAGGTGGATGGATGGTTTACCGTAGTTGGCAAGGGTGAGACGGGTGTTTTCGGCAGATGTGTTGGTGATTTCTCCCATTGTATGGTTTCCGAAGTGGTCAAGTCCCGTACTGCCGTGGTTTTTTAGCGGGATATCGTCTTTTGGCAGTGCCCGGGTGATAAACACATGGGAAAAGGGCACTTTGCCGTCGTTGAAATACTGCAACTGAGAATGCTGGTCCCGTGGCCCCAATGAGCCCACAGCATATATGCCTTTCCCGTTTTTCCCCAGCGACTCCGCAAATATCTGGCGGATCCAGTCTACCGTCCGTTCCAACGAAGGTACATAGGAGGTGAATACGGTTGTGTCCAGACCGTGTTCCCGTTGCAGGAGGTAGAGCGTTTTTGCCATTTGCCATGGGATATTATCCTGCTGTTTTGCCTGTTTGGCATGATCCAGTACTTCCCGCGCGCCGGCAAGAAGTTCGTCCGCATCAATGCCCATAGCTTCTGCGGATACGAGTCCCAGTGAAGAGAAAAACGCCCACCGGTCGCCGACTTGGGAAGTCGGGATGGCCGTAAGATCGTATTGTTTTACTTCATCGGGCAATAATCCATGAGTAGGGTCGGCAACAACAAGTATATGACGCTTCCATGCGTTGCCAAATTGTTTTTCAAACATGTCTTTGAAATAAAGGTACGAAGAAATTGTTTCAGCCGTTGTTCCGCTTTTGGAAAGTAGGATAAACGCTGTTTTGTCTAAACCATGTTTATCGAGTTTTTTTGTCAGCGTGCGGTAGTCCTTAGGATCGGTAAACATGCCCGTAACATATACGTCCGGCGCTTTTGCGTCGTATTGGCCAAGCGCCTGATAGAGGATTTCCGGGGTGATGCCGGCGCCGCCGATTCCGGCAAATACGACCTGTTTTGCCCACGAAAAGTTATTCTTCCAGACTTCCCGGACTCTTTGCTGCGTTTCTCTCTCATAGGGAAGGTCGGAAAACGGGTGGGTGCCGTCGTTTAATTCCTTTTGTGTCTCTTTATATAGGGGGGCAAATTCGGATTCTGCCTGCCGTCGCACTTCAGGAGATAGTCCGAACGTTCCGACGTGCTCCGTGCGGGTGAGCGTGTCGGTGTAAGAGAGTCGGGCGGGAGTCGTAAGCTTTTTTCGTTCCTGAATGTTCTCTTTACCGGTCATGATGCGTGAGTATATGCATAGCAGCTTCAAATGTCAAAGGTTTATCTTACAAAAAATCCCCCAAGACGCGGGGGACTTTTTGTATATAATGCAAGATTCGATTACTTTAATTCGACTTTAGCTCCTGTCCCGATGCAGTTTGCGAATGCTAATGAGCATTATTGCACCGAGGATCCCGCCACGCGGGACTGCTTTTACTTCAATTCCACCTTAGCTCCTGCTGCCTCTAATTTTTTCTTCGCTTCTTCTGCTGCTGATTTGGCGACTCCCGTTACCACTTCTTTCGGAGCGGATTCAACGAGTGTTTTTGCTTCTTGAAGTCCAAGTGTCGGCACGAGTTCACGGACCGCCTTGATGACGCCGATTTTGTTTGCTCCGGCTTCTGTCAGAACGACGTTGAAGACGGTTTGTTCTTCTTTGGGTTCTCCTGCATCAGCAGATCCTGCTGCTGCGGCTCCTGCCACTGCGACGGGAGCTGCGGTGACACCAAATTTCTCTTCTAATGCCTTGACGAGGTCAGAAAGTTCCAACACGGTCATACTTTCCACGGCTTGCATGATTTCATCTTTTGATAATTTTGCCATATGTTAGTGTCACCTCCCTTAGAAATGCTTTGCGAATGTAATGAGCTTAGCGTTTCTTAGGTCCACCAAGTGAATGCTCCTTGAGCCGCGTCCCGCGAAGCGGGAGTAGGCGAAAGGTAAATCACGGTGGACATACCCTTTTATGCTGTCTTCTTGCTTTTTACGGCGTTAAGCGCCCATACGAGTTTATTCATATTCCAGTTTAATGCGTAGTGGAGGCCCTGAATCGGTGCGTTGAGCTGACGAACCAGTTTGCCCAATAATGCTTCACGAGAGGGCAGCGTGGCGAGTTTTGTGACGTCCGCATCAGTCATGAACGTCGTACCCATGAGACCGGCTTTGGTTTTGCCCGTACCCACGGCTTTAAAGAATTTGAGGAGTTCCTTGAGAGGAGCCACCTCGTCCTCATAGGCAAATAGTACGGCTGTTTCGTTGTTAAGCGCTTCCTTAAGAGACGCTGCGCGGTCGCCCAGCGCTCGCAGCACGAGACGATTTTTGGCGATCATGAATTCTCCCTTTGTCTTTTTGAGATTGCGGCGAAGCTCCTCGAGTTGCTTGTGCTTTAAGCCCCGGTAATCGGCAAGCACCACGACTTTGGCCCGGCTGACTTTTTCGGTGAGCGTTGTGACTGCGTCTATTTTTCGTTGTGTAGCCATATGTTTCCCTCCAATACTAAAAAACACTCCACGAGGGGAGTGTTAGCTCTTTCCCTCGGTAGGACTTCTTCTGCCTCATCGGCGGATGCCTACTTTCTTTAGGATAAATTCATTATACCAGACGTATATGTACTGTACAAGTGTTTATTTCTTCTTTAGGAACCACAAGAGACCTGAGCGTCTGGGTTTTGGTGCCAACCTATCCATTTTTGCCTTCGCTTGGGATATAAGCTCTAATGCGAGTGCGTCTGCCTCTTCTTCTGATACCTTTACCGTGGTATCTACGACTCTACGAGCAATTCTTTTCGCAGCGTCTTTTGAGGTGACCGGTACGGGATCTGGTTTGGCTAGTTTTTCCTCTGGAACATGTCTCTGACGCCGTCTACGCGAGATCACGCCGACTACCTTTCCTTCCTCCCGCAAAAATAGGTCATCACCTTCGCCGGTGTCAGATTCGTTCATAATTAATTATATTATATTATAACTTATAACGTAAATTCACGTTTTAGTGGTCAAGAAATTACTCCGTCCACATGGTCACGGCGCCCGAGAAATCGTCCGTAAAGAGCGTCACCGCGTTTTCCCGGCCTTTTTCTATATGGTGAAATGAAGGATTTCCAATTTTGAAGTACATTCCCCGATGATGACCCGTCCTATGGGATTCTACTTTCGGGAAGACCATGACGCCGTTCACTTCTATACTGGCTGTGCCGCCATTTGGGATCACGACGACACCGTTACGCGCTCTCGTTCCTTCTATCCACGGAGTGAGGCACCGCCTTCTTCCTACAAGCGTGGTGACGCCGTCCGCTTCTGTCTCACCCTTTTGCATACTCAGGTGTGTGAATCCACGTCCTGATTCCAGTTCTTTGACACGGATTGACGTTCCTGCAGCTGGTGCGATGAAGACGCGTGCCATAGTGATTTAGAGGGAAATTCTGACTCCCGGGCCCATGGTGGAAGATAATGTTGCCCGAGCTACTTTACTGCCGACGGCCGTAAGTACCGCTGTTATATTGTCTGCGATATCTTTGTCCGCAAAACTTACTTTTCCAACTGGCATATGGATGATCGGGTTTCCCGGTTCGGTTTTGATATTCACTTGGCCCGAGGAAAGCTCTTTGGCGCGCTTTTCCGGGTCAGGGCTTACCGTGCCTGTTTTGGGATTTGGCATGAGTCCCTTGGGTCCCAGTACTCGGGCGACTTTGGCGAGCTTGGGCATCATTTGGGGGTGAGCCACCAACACGTCAAAGTTGATTTTGCCCGCTTCCACTTCTGCGAGTATTTTGTCGTCTGCAATAGCGACCCGGACTTCTTTGCCGGTCCCATGTGGCAGACTGACACTGGTGCGATAGTCTTTCTTTTCCCCGAGAGAAAGGGGATTTAGGTTCACATGAAGTTCAATGGTTCCGTCAAATTTGGTCAAACTCGTTTGTTTGACGAGGCTTACGGCGTCTTTTAAAGGATATAGTTTGGTCTTGTCCACCATGCCGACCACTTCCAGATACCGCTTGGAGCGGACCTTTACTTTGGTTTTTTTCTTCTTTTCTGCTTTTTTCTTGCTTTCGGCGACGGTTTCACCGGATTCGACTTCTTCGATAAGTTTTTTGTATTCCGGCTTGATGTCGGTGCCTTCCATGGCGACGGTTCGCTCGCCGCCCTTGAGATTCACACCTTCAACTTTGGCCTTTTTGGAGGCTTTGGTTTGACGTCTCGCCTCCGCTTTGCGCTTGGCTTCTTGTTCGGCGGCTTCGTCTCCTAATGTGACTGCACGTATTTTTCCCATACCGGGTTGTGAAATTTCGACCGTTGTTTTTTACGCGATCTAAATTTCAGTATCCTTTCGTTTCAAATTTTATATTGTATGTCTAGGTAATCTATTCGACGACAACGAACGCATCGCGTGTCGAAATTCTACTACCCGGCATATATTACTCCACATCGATCCCCATGCTTCGGGCTGTTCCCGCGACTACTTTCATGGCGGCGGCGACATCGTCGGTATTTAAATCAGCGAGTTTGTCTTTGGCGATCTGTTCGACTTGTGCTTTGGAAAGTTTACCGGCGACTTCGCGTCCTGCTTTGCCGCCTGCCTTGTCGAGATTGAGCGTTTTTTTGATCATGGCTGCAACTGGTGGTAATTTGGTGACGAACGTGAATGTGCGGTCTTCAAAAACGGTAATGACGGCCGGAATGATTTGACCTTCCAGCTTGGCAGTGCGTTCGTTATACGCTTTGACGAATTCCATGATCGCGAGACCATGTTGTCCCAGAGCGGGTCCCACGGGCGGCGCGGCTGTTGCTTTGCCAGCCGGTAAATTGAGTTTTAAGAGCGTTTTGACTTTTTTGGCTGCCATAAAAGTGGAGAAAGATTACGAAGGCAAAAGAAGTGTGTTCTTTGACTATCGAAACCCTTCCGGTTTCTCCCTCACGTTACGCGAGGTAGTTGTGAATATATCACATGTCCGCAGTAGTGACAAGGAGGAGAGCTTTACTGACTCGAGCAGAATAGCTCCATGCACTTGTTTTTGTACGCCTGATTGTTGTTGTTACACCCAGACGGACACGTTTTTGCACCCCGGTTAAACTGTTGACATGTTGCCGTACATAAGGCTGTTATGCCCTGATTTCCTACACCACGGCATTTGCTTGCGCAATTAAACGCCGCTTTCGTCGGGCTAGGCGTCGTGGGCACCGGTGTAGGGCTGCCTACTCCTGCAGCGACCCAGGCTGTGCATTGCCTTTTACAAATTGCTATAGAGCTCCATTCACGTTCAGCTCCAGTTGTGGGATTTGTCGATGAGCCAGAAACGCTTTTGACATTTTCTTCACAAAATTGATCACATGTCATGGTTTTTGCCACGACGGCAGGACAATCTAGTGTACATGCTGCTTTATCCTTGACGAACCGGGCGTTTCTTCCGGTTGACGAACACGCGGTCGTGCATTGTTCGATACCGCTGTAAGAAGCTCGGCTTCTGTTTTCCGTTCGGATACGCCCGAACATAGCAGCTGCAAGAATGACAACAAAGGCAATGGCAAGAGGAACAACAAGTACCATGGGTGATGAGGTGTGTTTTGTGGAATAATTTTTCATAGATAACTCCTTATATTTACTTTGGTATATCGCATAAACTTTGTCAAGTATTCGTTGAGACATCGTGGATTTCACCACTTGATTTGCATGGACAAATTCGCGATCATGATAGGTATGGCAAGCTCACGAAGGTCGAAAGGGAAGCAGCAATCCAAATCCCGACATACGCTAAAACGTGTAGGCAAGGGATTTTGGCGTTTGGCCGATCCGAAGACGATTATTTTTCTGGTATTACTTCTCACCGGCATCATCGTAACAGTTGTCGCATCTATTCAGTCTACCCGACCGATCAATTTCGCCTCATGTAACGATGCGGGTTGTGCAAACGTCAAAAACGGTAGTTTTTGGATGATTACGGAATGCAATCCTGACCCGCCGGATCCGGACGGGGATCAGCAACTTTGTAATTACAAAGGAAGAGTAGGCTCTTGCGGAGGTACGCCGTACTGTTGTCCGAATTCCGGTTCGCAGTGGACGACGACCATGACCGCATGTGCTTCGCCGACGTCTACTCCACAGCCTACACCGACTAAGACTCCCACACCGACGAGGACACCTACACCGCAGCCGACGTCTACTCCACAACCCACGTCTACTCCACAACCCACGTCGACACCGCGTCCCACCTCGACGCCGAGGGCGACGTCGACACCGCGTCCCACCTCGACGCCGAGGCCTACCGCCACGCTCACTCCAACCAAAACTCCACAATTGGTGGATGTCTGCGGTAAGTCATGTGTGACAGATACGGATTGCCAATTGGGGCTCACCTGTACCACGGTGTTTGCAACGCTTCGGGCCTGCCGGAACAGACTTTGTACCGATAAGCCGGGATGTACGTGTGATGATAACAACGGATCATTCTTTTTTGCGACACCAACCCCAGGTCCCGGCGGGTTAGCGATGCGTAGCCTGCCTCTTACGGTCGGGAGTTTTTCGGATAAAAAAGGTCAAACCGGTGACACTCCTACGATAAGCGGTGTTTCCGAGCCCGATGCCAAAATCACGATCACGGTCTATCCCGACGGAGTCGGAGGGGAAGTCTATGCCGACAAAACTGGCAAATGGACGTATAAATTTACCAAGAAACTTTCCCCAGGGGCCAAGAGCGTATTGGTCGTCGCCACCAAGCCGGACGGTCAGGCGCAGGTAAACAAGACATTTACCGTTGTGGGTGGTGGTGGGGGGAATCCATTCGGCATAATTCTCCTTATCATGATTCTGGCTGCCGTTGGGTTTGGCGTGTACGTGTACGTTAAGTCCAACCAATGATAATCACTTCGTGAGTTGCGTGGCAAGCGTATAATACCTTTGTTATGGCTCACCGCCGTTCGGTTCATCGTGTACGTGACGGTTCTATGCATGGCACAGAACTTGGGTCGTTTGTCTGTGCGGCCGGAAAAGAACGCGTTGTACATTTGGTGAGTATGCACGCAGTGATTATTGCATCAGGGTCACTTACTGCGGTTGACGGGAAAGACCGGGAAGATCGGGCTATGCAAACGCTTAATTTCCAGCGACCTGAGGATCTGGCGGGGACGCGGGTCAATCGTCGGTGTCGGGATTGTACCTTGGCTGTTTGGCAAACGTGCCGCCTTCCGAAAAAAGAACCCCCCGGCCAAAAAAGTCGACAAGTATCTGATCTTCTTGAGTCGGTGCTCGGTTAGATTCTTCCGCGGGATCAGAATTTTTTTGTGCGTTTTGTGAGCAAGGTAATACCCAATGCGATCGCTCCGCTTGCGGTCGCCGATATCGCTACCCCGAGTTGTCGGTCATACAACGACGTGACGAGAAGCAGTATGAGCATGCTTACTCTTCCGATATTCAAAAATTGTTCGCGTTCAATAATCAGCTGATACTGGCTTGCCCGCGAACGTTTGACCTCGTCATCGATCATGTCCAGGAGAACCGGTTCGTTGGCCACCCATATGACGCTGTCTGCAATACTGGAAATGAAAAGATACCAGGAGACCGAAAAAATTGCGATCCCCCAAAAGAATGGAACTCCGGCAATGGCAAATGCTATAAGCATTGCAGGGAAAAGGACGATAAACATGGATTGCCGGTATTTTCGTCCGACGATATAGCTTGCTCCGGCAGAAAGCAGGGAGGCAAGTCCCGTTACCAGGCCTAACACCGCTTCATTGCCGAGAACATTGAGCACCAGGATAGTTGGAAGAATATAGATTGCTGAATCGACGCATCCGATAGCAACGGAAAGCAAACGTGCGATATTCCACGTGCCTGATAATTTTCTGTTTTTTTGTGAGACAAAAGATTGGGGGAATGTATTTCCCCGAATGATAAGGCCAGACGCGAGAAATATAAGCGAGGCGGCTATGGCAAGAAATTGGTATCCGAACGTTGTAAATACAATAATCCAACCCGCCAGTGGCGGCACGATCATAGAAGCGAGCGTACTTAGGGTAAACTGTAATCCGGTAAAATAGCTTCGGGATTGGCTCGTCGTGTGAGTAAGCGTCAAAAAATTCCGATTTGCCCAGTAGAGGCCGTTGCCGATTCCGTAGACAAACCCATACGTTATATAGGCGAGCGCTGTTTCATGGCGCTGGAAAATAACCAAGAGCGGTCCGAATCCGGCAAGGAACGTTCCCAATAGGTACAGATGCCGCATGGCGACAAAGGAAAGCAAATGGCGGTTCACCGTAAACATGAGCGGTAACGCTATGAAATTTCCAAGGTAGTAGAGGATAAGGAGTGAGATATCGTTACTGGATTTCCAAATAAACGCTCCGGTAAAAATCGACATGAGGGGATAGGCGATGCTTCGGAGCACATAGGATACGGTGAGGATTTTTGCGGATTCCGGCATTTCGCGAAAGTGATTTATTTCGCGGTGCACGCGTGAAATTATCGCGTTCATGATAAGTAGAGCCCTAATTACAGTTTTGCGATCTGGAGGAAATCAAGCTCAACAGGAGTTTCGCGACCGAAAATAGAGACCAAGACTTTGACTTTCCCTTTTTCTTCATCAATGGATTCGATTGAACCCAGGAAGTCTGCAAACGGTCCGTCAACGATTTTGACTGCCTCAGAAACGCTAAAGCTCGCTTTGTATTTGGGAGCTTCCATGGCCATGAATTTACGGATCGCGTCTACTTCGCGGTCGGAAATCGGCGTCGGTTTGTTCCCGGCTCCGACGAAGGCGGTGACTCCCTGCGTTGTCCGGACTGCAAGCCAGCTATCGTCATCTAGGATCATTTTGACGAGGATGTATCCCGGGAAAATTTTTTCCTTGATTTCTTCTTTTTTGCCGTGACTTACTTTGACGACATTGCGGGTAGGAACGACGATATCAAATATTTTGTGAGTCAGTTTTTGTGTTTCGATGCGCTGCTTTAAGTTGGCCGCTACTTTGTTTTCATGTCCGGAGTACGTGTGTACGACATACCAGCGGCCTGCGGAGCTATCGATAGCAGGCGTTTCGACTACCGGTACGGAGGGCGCATCTTCTACTGTTTTGGTCACTTGTTCTGGTATATTTGTTTGGTCGTCTGTCATAGGTTATTTAAATAACATGGTTGTAATATTCACAAATAATATATCTAAGCCGCCGACAAATAGTCCCACTGCCAGTGATATAATGATCACCGCAGCGGTAAGGCGAAAGGTCTCTTGTCGGGTCGGCCATGTCACTTTTCGTAGTTCCGTGGCTACCTCAGAAAAAAATTTGGTGGGTGCCACAATTTTCGGTAAACTCGGTGACGTCGGTTTCTCCATATTGTTTCCCTAACAAAAGCCCCCTCCCCGGGGACAATGAATACTATACCAAAAAAAGCCCGCACTTGTAAAGTGCCGCGCTTCACGGGTTAGATTGCAGGTCATCGCAGAAGTACTGATTCCCTGTGGTGTCGGAGGATATGCCGCACCCCGCTGGAGCAGGGGTACATGCGAGGAGCTTGGAGTAGACCATATGGATGCTGTTGGCGAATGTCCAGGCAGCACCGCTTGGGCATGAGCCATTGGAAATTGCTGTTGTGTTGTAGCTGCACATAAATTCGGCAAATCCGGCAGGGTCATTGCTGGGGTGAGAAAATAGACACGCCATCTGTGAGCACATACCGTCGTCTGGGTCACCGATCTGCGGCATGGAGATCGCTGTATTTCCTTGGGCAGGCCAGCCGTACGTGCAGCCCATATGATGCGAGGCATTGCTGTGTGATCCGAGTCCGGATTCTTCAATCCAGAGTGCCAGCATGAAAAGCGGGCTCCATTTGTATTCTGCTCCGTATTCGTTCATTTGTCCGATGACTTCGTCGGTGAGTTCGGTCGACATTTTTCCGTAGTCGCATGCGCCGGATTCACAAAACCACTGGGCGACTTTTAGATACATATCCCGGTTGGCGGTTGAAATCGTACAGCTTGGGTTTCTGTACGGGATCGTGTACCCGGGATCTCCGCTTGTTCCAGTGCTTGTAGACGGGCGATCAACTTTTAAATCGGTGAACCATTTTTCTTCGCAGGTCATGGGTGGGGTTGGGCCAACGCATTGGTCTTGGATTTTTTCGAGCCCGCCAAGGGCAGCTTCGTCTTGTGGATTGTTTTTCGGAGTGTACGGGGTTGAGTAGCATCCTGCTTTTTTCATGCCGACTTGGGACTGGTTGAACGCATCAAAAGACGTAAGGAGCGGTTTCTGGGGAAATCCAAGCACTTCTACGTCGTGTGGTTGAAGCGATGCCGCTAACACCTTTTCCTGGTCTTTGGGGGGAAGTAAGAAATTAGTCCATCCGCCGGTTTTGGCCGTGTCGCTGCTGTCATCGCTTGTTTCGTTGCCCGGACACCAGTAATCATTGCACATGAAGTTAAACCACGGCTGTTTCTGGTCTTTCGTGAGGATTACGTCATCTTTGTGCGGTTCTGTTTCCGGTTCTTCCACTTCGGTCTCCACACCATTTATGATCTTTATTATGATCTTCATGATTGTCACCACCTCGTGACCAAATATGTTGGTTCCCTCACCGAAGTGAGAGAGTTTGGGTGTATCTACTTCCAGTGGTCGCAATTCCAGCCCCAAATCATGTCTTTTGCAATCTTCTGCGGGATTCATACCTGCAAGCTCTACGTTCGGACGATTGAAGTTGACGCCGCCATTGCCGTCGTTGGGTTCGACCGGCCGGATACCGAACATGCCGTTTAAAAATTGTCCGTTCCAAAAGTGAGTCGGCGCCCAGTCCAGTGGCTTGGATGTTTCCAGGTCCTCTGAAATGAAACAATCGGTTGGTTCAGGATGATTAGAGTGTTCCGCATCGGTTTTGAGGATCGCTCCATATAGCGATGTCAGGGTGATGGAGTTATCTTCAGTCCACGGCATGAATTTGCCTAGGTCTACTTTGCTCTGCGGCACGTTATATTTGCTGATACTTCCCTTAAAGTCCGCTCCGGGAAAGAAGTCCGGAGTCTGAATCTCTTTTTCCTGTCCCGCAACCAGTGGAATGATGAATGAACTAATGTCGAATCCGAATTTATTACCCAGTATGATTGCCACCGACCCGAATTTATTGAGCCTCACGGTAGTAAACGCTTTGTCAGACGATGCGTGTGTCACAAACACGGGGAAGGCTAACGATAGCACACACAACACACTGACGATAAATGAACGTTTCATGCCTGTAATTATCTTACCAAATTGACAAACCCGGTGAAAGCGGCATACAATTGCATCATAGCTTAGCAAGGACTTCACGAAGACTTTCTAAGCTTCTTTTTATCTCATATGGCTCCAGATTCCAAAGTCGCCTCATCGGCGGCCCGCAAAAGAGGCGGGATTCGAAAAGCAGTTATTCCGGCAGCCGGATTCGGTACGCGATTCCTTCCACAGACCAAGGCGATGCCGAAGGAAATGCTCCCCATTGTCGACAAACCGGTTATCCAATACGTGGTCGAAGAGCTCGTGGCGTCAGGAATCACGGATATCGTTATCGTGACCGGCTGGCATAAACGAAGTATTGAAGATCACTTTGATTATCCCAACGAGCTGTTACAAACCCTCAAGGAACAGGGGAAAGAAGAATTAGCCGCAGAGGTCAAACGGACTGCAGAGCTTGCCAACTTTATTTATATCCGTCAAAAAGGGCCATATGGAAACGGAACGCCGGTATTGTGCGCACGTAATGTGATTGGTGACGAACCGTTTGTCGCCATATGGGGAGATGAATTTATTTATTCTACGCCGCCCCGCGCGAAACAGTGTATCGACGTGTTTGAAAAGTACGGCGATCCCGTTATTTCCGCTATCCAAGTCGACAAAAAAGATGTATCCCGTTACGGCATTGTCGAAGCGACCAAGGTTGAAGATAGTGTCTTCCAGATCAAAAAACTTATCGAGAAGCCCAAAAAGGAAGAGGCGCCGAGTAATTTGGCGGCCCACGGGTGCTATGTGTTGACGCCAGATATTTTTCCGATTCTCGATAAATTAGATCCTGGTAAGAGCGGTGAAATATGGTTGACAGACGCTATCCGCAAGCTTATGAAGATACGCCCGGTATATGCATGCGAAATCAAGGGCGGGAGATACTACGATACCGGAAATAAGCTCGAATATCTAAAGACCGTTGTGGAGTTTGCCCTGGAGCATAAGGATCTAAACGGGGATTTTCGTGACTACCTCAAAAGCCTCAAGTTGTAGGCGCTTCGCCGTAAATAATAACCTTTGTGCCCGGATTTTCGTCTTTGGCCAGCGTTGACCATGCCTTATCATTGGTGACTACGGGAGTTGCCCAGTCGTAGAGCATTTTGGCTTCCTCTGTACGCATATTGACGCATCCGTGGCTCATAGGGTGTCCAAAATTGTCGTGCCAATATGTGCCATGGAACGAAAATCCCCGCATTTTTGCGATGCTGTCGTTATAAAAGAACATGACCCATGGCACATTGGGAAGGTAATAGTAGGTGTGCAGTTCCTTACTTCCTCCGCTCATAAGCTGGCTTTTGACTTTTGCCCAAATAGTAAATTCACCGGTAGGCGTGCGTCCCCATTTGCCCGTGGAGACGGTGAATTCGTATACCCGTATAGATCCTTCAAACGCGTAGACTTTTTGGTTGGTGAGATCAACTTCTATCCGCTTTTCCTGGGTCGGGTAGGTAACGGTAATCCCCAATATCCGTGATACCTGCATGAGGCTCGCGAGAGCGGGAGCGGAGGCGTGGGAGTCGTGAAATACCGCCGTGGTTTCTTCTTTGGGTTCCGGGAGCGGGGATCCTAACGAAAGCAGGCGGAGTGATTTGGAATCCGCGAGTGGTTCCGAAGCGCCTGAGAGCTGGCGCATGGGAATGGAAATAAAGGCCATGGCGCCTGCAAACAGAGCGATCAGTCCCAAGGCGCTCATGGTATACGACGAAGGTTTGGTTATATTTACCATTCCTTTACTATCATATGTTTTTTCGATTTTGTCAAAAACGGGTATACTAATGGTGAACTATGATCAATCCATTGAGAAGAGTAAAGGGCTTGGGTTTTATCTTGTGGCAAGCCAGGCATATGGCGTACCACGTTATGTTTGGGTTGCTTTGGGCGTGGTATCTGCGTGAACTGTGGGGGGAATTTAATGTAGCGTGGGTTACTACCTCCGTGATCGGATCTTTACTTCCTGATATCGATCACCTGAATTATTTTTTGGGATATGGCAGGAAAGATACATACACGCAACAGGTGTTTGATTATATACGAAGACATCAGTGGCGGAACCTTTTTCACTTCATCGCAACCGGGCACAAAAACAACACGAGTCTTTCCTATCATAATATATACGTTGTGGGCGTACTTGTGGCACTTGCACTTTGTGCTTCGTTTGTGGATTGGCAGATTGGAGTGGTCCTTTTCGGAGCTATGGTGTCGCACTATCTTTTTGATATTGCCGATGATTACGTGCAATTGGGCGGAATCAATCCGAATTGGAAACGGTGGGGGAGACCAAAAAAAATCCTATGATACACAAATTCAGCACAGGCTTGTTGCGGCTCTTACGTCACCCGGTGGCATGTGCGGTGGTCGGATTTCGATTGGCGGGGATAATGCTTATTCTTTGGTATCCCTTTGCGGGCATGGTGGTGAGCTTCGTGTTTGACTGGCTGGATGCACAAGTACTCATCCATATGGCCGGATATAATCGGGAAGACTATCATACACTGGATAAGTCGATTGACCAGGTGTGGTCACTTGTCATGCTTTTCGTGGGACTGGGGACTCCCTACGGGGGACTGCTGATTCTCCTTTTTTGTTGGCGGGCAATAGGATTTTTGGTTCACCTCTCTACAGAGAATACGCGCGTGTATATATGGTTTCCCAACGTATTTGAATTTGTCTTTTTTTGGTTGGTTGCATTCGCTCCGATGTTAGGAAGCCAGTATCAGTCCATACCGCTCTACGAGGTCGTTATCGTGAGCTTAATTCTCAAGGAAATACAGGAGTATATAGTTCATGTATGGTGGCACGATAGAATAATCCAGTACAGGAAAAACGGGTATCCAACGATATTTCGGAGGATCGGCTATCGCCGAGTGGGTTAGAATTGTCGAAAGAGTCCCTCTGTAATCCCGATGTGGTAGCCGAAGTAAATCCCGTAGATAATACTGATACAACCTGCACCGATTGTAATGGCGCGGTCAAATCGGGCGAATTTTTTGCTCCCTGCGACAATGGGGATGCCAAGGAGTGTCGTTAATACTGTCATCCCGACGATAGTACCTACCGAGAAAATTCCCAAATACAGGAACCCGGTTATTGCGTCCGAAATACTACCCAGTACCAGAAGTGCAATTGCTGCTGAGCCTGCAAGTCCGTGAATGACCCCTACTATGAGTGGTCGGATAAGTTCGAGAATACCGTGTTGCGAAACAAATTGAGACACATGTTCATGTGGCATAATTTGTTTAGGAAGCGTGTTGTTGTGCGCATGGACGTGGATGTGGACCCGGTCGTGACTATGGAAATGACTGTGCAGTCCGCTGAATGCGGCAAAAAGGTGTTTCCTCATACCGCTTATGTTGAGTAATCCCAAGAGTACAAGAGCCATAGCGACGATAAATTCAAATATGAGCTGTAAGCGTACGGGAATGGACACATGAAAGAGGATGATCATGATTCCGACCGTGACGATCATGAGTGTGTGACCAACGCCCCAGGTGATGCCTACCATAGCGGCATGGCGCAATTTCCGTGCGCGGGAAACGATCGTCGTCACGGCGACGACATGGTCGGCGTCCGTTGCATGCTTGATGCCCAGAAGGAACCCCAAAAAAAGAATAGTAAGCGCGTTCATGGATTATTTGAGATTTACAACTAGCGTTCCAGCAATATCATAAGGGTGATGATCCATATGGCGATTTCGAGATAGAGTACCCAATGTTTCATGTACCAATGTATCCATTCGTGGGTATCGTTGGGGATGATCGGAAGCATTCTGATAAAACTGTATTTTTTCTTTTGCCACGGGCCAAACCATGCTATGCCGTGATAGATAGAAAACGTATCGAGGACAAAGTGGAGAAATACATTAAGCCAGGCGAGTCCCAGATACGTGTAAAAAAACCTGATATGGAACGGAAGGGCCATAAGGGCGACCAATACGAACACCAGAAACCAATTGGCAGGGTAGTGGGAAACGTTTTTGAGCGCGCTATGGTGATCATAGATGCGCCGCAAGGAGGCAAGCCCGTCAATGTCCGGTATATTGGCAAGTGCTATGCCCAAAAGATACGGCGTGACGGAGTTGTCGGGTAACCAACCTCGGTCGACGAAATATTTTGTCACGAGAATTCCTACCGCGCTGTGAGAAAGAGTCGTCATGGCCGGATTATTTTTTGGGTGCAGTTTGCCGCTTGGCAATTTTTCCCAGCGTATACATCACGCGTTTGTGCAGGTCGATATTTTTTATGCGCGCAAATCGTATCACCGAAACGATGATATCCCCCAACTCCTGTTCATACGTTTCATCCTTTTGTGCGGCGATATTTGTGGGTTTGCGGCCGTGTTTTGCCAAGTACGCTCGGGCCATTTCTCCGATTTCCTCGACGAGCGAAAGAATAAGGAAGGATCCGAATTCCTCTTTGTTTTTTACGTCTTTGTCCGCTTCTTCGAGAATAGTGATGTATTTCCCGAAGGGGGTTTTCATGACCGGTTTGTTCATAATGTTTATTCTTTTCCGATTATTTGTACGGTATTGCCGTCGGGATCAGAAAACGTCGCGAACCATTTTTCCATGGTAGGCGCTTTAAACGGCGGAGCGATAAAGGGTACGTTCTTACCCGTGAGATAGGCATAGGCTTCTTTGACCGAGTCGACATTTATATTAAACATGATGCGCACCGGATCCTTGTTGGTTCCTTGGATTTGTGAATGTTGCCCGACCCACAAATACGGAAGTCCGTCGGGAAATTCAAACAAAATACCGGTGTCTTGCGGGTGATTGAGCTGCTCATTTATCTTCAAGTTGAATACATTTTGGTACCAGTCGGCGAGCTTCTTATAATCGGCTGACCAGATGAGAATTGTCGAGATTTTGTGAAACATATGTGCTCCTTTTCTACGCCTAGTATAGCAAATTTCACCCGCGTAGCCAGGGTATCACCGTAACGGTAATCAGAATACCGACGGTATTGAGTATGTACGAAAGTAAGGCGAAGTGATGCGGTTTGATCTTCGATATGCCCAAAAGACCCACGCCTAATTCATCGGGGAGCGGGGATGCGATAATGATTGCTCCGATGACCGGGAGCGTCCAGCGGAACGCTTTTGTGTGAAAAATATGGATAAGTTTTTTGCCATGAAACTCATTTAATATATCTTCAATTTCTTCGAGTAAATCATTTCTTACCACATTGAGGATCGTCATATCGGCAATTACTGCTCCTACACCTGCGAGTATGACCAGTTCCCACCATGGTAATAGTTTGACAAGAATAGTAAGCATGAGTGCGCCTGTTGTCGCGGTGAATGTGGTGACAAACAGGATTCCCGCGATAACGGAGGCGAGATAGCGATAGTTTCCCAGGTGTAACACGAGGCTGATAAACCATTCCGATTGGGAAAGGAAATAGGTTGCGATGACGCCAATGATCATGAGGAGAATGTTTGTGTGCGTGTGCTTCTTGTGGGGCTGTTTCGGATTGTTAAGATGCCGGTGGCGAGCTAAATGTTTTGGAACACGATCCATACTATGTAAGTGTAGCAAATTGCCCGACCGTATGGGAATCTAGAGTCTTATGGATTTGCCCCCACGCGCCAAGAAATACCGTATGACCGGTTCCATATAGCGCGGGTCAGCTTCCGAATAGCTTGTGAGGATGATATGGAAATGTTTTTTGTATGACCTGAGTTCTGCGGGTATTTGTCGACGCAGTCCGGTAAGTAGTGATTTGCCCATAGCGTTGATATCTACATATTTCCACGCAAGCCCGCGCAGTATAGGCGGGTTTGGTCTCGCAATGTCCATGCACATAATCTGTGACTCAGGCCATCCGAGTTCACGGAATATCCATGCCCCGGGTCCGTCACCAGCCGGTATGTCAAGAACAAAACGATGCGTTTGTGGCGTAATATGGTCGTTATCCAAGAGCCAGGCCACGTGTTGCTTATGGTTTTCGCTAAACGAAAACCGCCGGTAACGATTGGTATTTAATTCAGGGTGGGCAATAATAATTTCGTGCATGGTCGGGTTAGGTGAGAAAAAAACTGAGACGCGATACCGCAACTGTGCCCACAAGGGGTAAGAAGGGTACACGCGTCTCAGCGTTGTGAGCGAAATTAGTTGCATACGGACAGGAGATCGATAGTGTGAATGGCGCTTAACGCCACATATGATCGTTCCCGATAGATAAGCAGAGTGATGCCGTTTTTCAACGACCAGGCATTGTAACCAGGCACAAGCTCATCGAGTTCAACGATGAAGTACATATAGTACGTATTATCTTCGTCGGTTTCCTTGAGAAAGATGTGAACGTATTTTTCGCCATTGAAATGTTCGAAGTCCACAATCCAAGATGAGACGTCCAGGGTGTCAAATCTGAAGTCGTCACGAGTCACATCGCGGTCGCATGAATCAAAGTCTTCTGACGTTGAAACGGTAAGTATATTTTCTACCGTGTCCTGCTTGGCGATTGCAACCCCACCTTTTGGGCATCTTATGATGAAGGTTCGTATCATGAGCGTCCCATGTTGGCCGATAATGAGCACGGGATTCATCGGGTAGACCTGCATGCTGTAACTGCTCCCACTGAGCGAGTAATAGTGATCCACTTCGATACCCGCTCCGTTGGGGAATATTTTCAGTTTTTCTCCCCTGCGGTCGGCAGACTCGTAGGCTACGATCATGTCTACTGCGCTATTGCATGCGTTCCCCAGTTCGATGTCTTCGACCGGAATATATGTCGTAATATCCCCAATAACAATTTCCTTGGTCGTTATCTGTTGGGTCGCAGTGGGTGTAACGGCAATAGTTGGCGTGGATGTGGGCAGTGTTCGCTCCATTTGCCTGGTTTCGTCGAGGTGCAATAGCAGTATCCCAACTATTAGCGCAAATATTATGGACGGAAAACGATTTTTTGATCTCATGGCAATATCCTTTCGTTTGTAGGGAGGGAAAAACCAACATAAATGTATTAGTTCAATACTCCCTACAACCTGTAGGACTTGCGTGTCTGTCTTCTGCGAATATTTCGCTCTGTTAAAGTGCGTTTGCGTCCGAAAGATCCCAATACTTGCCGCAGTTAGGTTTGTTGGAATACGCGGACGAAGCGTAGTATACAATTTTTTGAGGTCGATATCCAACTATAAGCTTAGATAAATGGCTTGGGATGATGCGACTGCGTACTTACCGTGCGCGAGGCTATATGAGATCGGAGAGCTTATGCGTAGTAAATAGCACGAGCAAACCGATGACAAGTGAGACGATGTAGCTTACAAGCAATTGGTCGGGGAATATATATAGGTCCATAAGGCCCCATAATCCGCGCCAGACCAAGACAACAGCGATGACAATCTGAAGAATGCGAATGTATGAATTTTTTTTACGTTTCATATATACAGATTATCACGTGTGCAGGGGCATCAGGATTCGAACCTGAAAAAGCAGTTTTGGAGACTGCTGTGATACCATTTCACCATGCCCCTATAGTTTCCGCGAATATATTGTATAGTGCGGCTAGTGTGTGAGCAACATTTGAATCATAGTATGTAATGTGTACGCTTCCTTTATATCCTTCACGGATTCGTTTTCCTGTGTGTGGTTTTCGATATGATTTTGTGAACTGATGCGCTGGTATATTGGTCATAGACGACCAAAATTGCAACATATCGGCTTCGTTATGATATTCATGAATATGAAGTAGTCCTCGAAATTTTGTTTCATCAACACGAAAACCACGCCTGAACAAAGCCACAAAAGTCCTAATCATTTTTGGATCCGAATTGGTAAATGAAACTCTGTATTTTTCACTTTTTCCTCCTTCGGTCCATATAAAAAGAGCACATAACAACCTGCAAAGTGCTCGAGTATATTGAATAGACTCGGCCTCTTTTCGAAGCTGTATTGCCATAGCATTGCGATGTTTTTGGCGTATAATATGTAAAGCCTTATTTGCTAACATTAGAGCGTTCCCCTTTTTTGTCTCAATGATTTCTAGTGCTTTTTGACTTAACGGGATAGAGGAGCACCATAAAGAAGAAGTCGCCACGGATATGCCTAATTGAGACGCAATTTCTTTTATCGAGCTTCCTTTTTTTCGCAGTGAGATCGCGGCATGCTTTACGCGAATTGCATAGGACATAGGTTATATAACTACTATAGAGGGTTTAAATAAGTAAAACAAGAAGTATTACAGCACCTTGAGTGTGGTGATGAATTGATCGTAAGCCGGTCCGAAGCCAGCAATAAATAGGTCTAGGCCGGTTTTCGGGTGAGAGAAGATTAGTTTGTCGATCGGTGACCCGTCCTTTGCTGACGTGTCGTGGTAGAGTGTTGCCGAAACGCTTGCAGACCCGCTCGCATATTGGATGATCATCGTTTCTATTTTGCTCGGGGGTAAAGGAACCTGCGGGATGTCTTTTTGGCAGATGACCGCGACAGAGGCGCTCGGACTGCCGACATTTGCATAGACCGTGCCACTTGAGGAGCTTTCCATGGGAGTCAATGTGTTGGGATATTGGAATGACAGGCCACACGCTGATCCTGAAAGGTATGCCAGTGTCGGAGTGGGCGAGGTTATCGGTGTCGGCGCGTTTGATTGGGATTCACTTTGTTGCATTGATCGACCGAGATTAAAACCGATGAGCAATGCGGCAATGACTGCCAAAAAAGCGGTAAGGAGCAGGGTATTTCTGTGCATGCTTAGTCCAGCTTGCTTGTTTCCTTATGTTCTGTATGTTTCCGGCAACGTCGGCAATATTTGTTGAGCACGATTTTTTCCGTTGTGTTGACCTTGTTCCTACTGGTTATGTAGTTTTGGGATTTACACACCGTGCAAATAAGCGCAAGTATGAGTCGTTGGTCTTTTTTTGCCATAGACGTGATTATAGCCCAAATCAGTAAACTACTCAAGCAGTCTGTTGGCGATTATTGTGCTGGCAACGATTTGAGAAAAGAGTGCGCGCCCGGATTCTGAGTAATGAATGTGGTCGCCGGGATTTATATAGTTGAGCTTCCCGTTGCCTTCCTTATCCAGACTTGGGTGATACACATCTGCAAGAGGTAATCCCTGGCTTTTGGCAAATGCGATCGTATTTTCGATATACTTTTTGATCTCTGAGACTTTTTCTTCTTTGCCTTGTGGGCTAAACGAAATTCCGGGAGCTCCGTCACCAAACACAGTCGCATTCGGGGCAATAGTTGCGGCAAGCACGATTTTGGTGTCCGGTAGCTCTCGGTGTATGGTATCCATAATATCAGCCAGTCTAAGCCAGTGGCGGGTGAGTGCCTCGTTTATGTCGGCGGTGGGATAGGGGTTGTAGCCAAATGATTCGACGATGACAACATCGGGCTTTTCGCTTATGACGGAATTTCTGCCGAGTCCTAAGTATGAATAGCCGTTGGTCAGACGGCGAAAGCCGGAATCGATGTTTTCTGCTCCGACGCCGTGGTTGATGATCGTAAAGGTGGCATTTGGATAAATCGTATTGAGTCTGCCAGATAGCCCTGCCCCGATCGGTCCCAAGGTATCAACCATAGAATCGCCTAGTAGCGTGATTGTCCAGGATTTTTTTCGTGCGGTTCTCGTCGCTATCGTAGGCGTTGGAGAAGCGAGGGGCGCTTCTGAGGGCACAGGCGCAAGCGTTGGAGACGGGGTAGCTATAGAAGATGCACTAAGTACAGCGCCGGTATCCGGGATTGCGTTTAATAAATCACTAAAGCTTATAATCGGTTTGGTATTGAGCACTGGTATGACGATTGGCGTCGGATCAGCCAGTGGCGAAATGATCCGATCCGCAGCATAGACGGTGAATGAAAACATCAGTGAAATTCCAACAATAACCAACGCAATCCAGCGCATATACTGATCATAAACAAAACGGAGCAGCCTGGTCTAGTGGTCAAGTGTATACGAAGGAGAAAATTTCACCCCTTGTTTTGTTATAATTCCCTGTTATGTCGCGACGGGAAGTGAAAAATATCATAGATCATATGTCTGATTATGCGGGTGAGGACGGCGCACGCCTTGCGCGTACTATAATCATGACATTTGCAGGGGTGGGCCGGGGAATAAGCGCCAAGGCGGTGGTGCGTAAGCTTGCCGACTCAGTGATACTCGGGGAAATTACTCTTGATCGCGGAACATGGAGTTATGTTGACCGCGAAGGTCGCAACAGGACATTGGGGGCGTACGGCGATGAATTATTGCCGGATATCATTGAGGTCGCCAGTCTGCTCCATGAGAAACCGTTTGCCCGTCATCACCGCCGTATGATACCCCCTTGGGAGCTAGCCGACGGTATTTTGCAGTCTTCCCGGCTTGTCGAACGGGAGTTAGCCCGTCGAAGGCGTGCGGAAAAATTCCGGAATTTTTTCCTTCCTTTTTTCCCTGCAAGGAAAAAAACTACTCGCGTTTAAGATATGTACTTTCCACCCGTTTGGCGCCAAAGAATTTTTTACAGAATTCCTCGGTTTTTTTGGGGTCATACCATGCGCATGAAAAAATATTGAGATATACGCTTTTTTTGTATTCGGAGAAATGAGCGGTGACCGAGCTGGTTTCGATGAGTTGCACTAGTGAGTAACCGCTTGTGATTGGGTTGTCGTGACCAAAATGCGGGATAAGAGGTTCCCCATATCGCTTCATGTGGATAACCTCATCACACAATGTAACGACAAATTCTTTTATCTTTTCGCCTGATGAAATAGTGGCCAGGTCACACTCATACAGATTGAGTATGAGTTCGGCTCCAAACATCTCTTCCTCTCCGGGTGTCGGTGAATTCAACATAAGATTTGTGTCTTACGAGGAACGAAAGTATAGAAGCGGATAGTTATCTGTCTTCGGCTTTGTCCACGCTGACAAAATAATATAATATTTATTTAGATAACGGTATTTCCTGTCCTTTGTCAATATACCATTACGCAACTTCCCGAAGAGAAGACTTCTTGATTCCTGTTGTGCGCCGTAATTGGTATACTTCCTGTTATGTCATATATTATCTTCGCGTGGCTTACCGCTCTTACGTATGGGCTGGGTGCAGTTGTCGGGAAAATAGCGACAAAACATCATATAGCTAATCCCTGGTTGTATAACGCCATGTTCTTCGCGTTAACTGCACTTTGCATCATGCCGTTTGCATTGGCAGGAGGCGTAGGGTGGCCGCAAGATTGGGGCAGCATGCTGTGGTTAAGTGTCGCCAATGCAGTGTCGGGAACGATATTTGTGCTTGCGTTTTACGCGGTGGATTTGAGTATTTTGAGTCCATTGTCCAATTTGCGCACGCCACTGGTGGCGCTTTCCGGTGTCCTCTTTTTGGGGGAAAGGCTGACGCTGATGCAGTGGGTGCTTATCTGCGTGATTTTTGTTTCTGGGGGACTGGTTAATCTCGATGAACGAATGAGTATCCGCAGTATACTCAACAAAAAAATTGCCCTCGGTTTGCTTTGGATACTTTGTTCTGCCTGGTTCAATTCCATGATCAAATACGCGTCTGTCAAAAACGGTTTTTGGGAGGTGTCCTTATGGTCAACGGTGATCGCGACACTGTTGGTGTTGCCTACGCTGCCTCTATTTTATCGTGATCTTATGCACACCCGGGTCAGTCAATACCAAGGACTCGCTATTTCAACAGCGCTCTTCACTGCAGGGTTGTTGTTTTCGGTCAAAGCACTTGGGGAAAATGTGAGTATTTCAATGGCAATCATATCTCTCCCGCTCTCCATGCTTATTACCATGGCACTTTCTTTCATAGCGCCGAATCTGCTCGAGAAACATACACATATGGTGTATGCCGTCCGACTCGTTGCGGCTACCGTGATGTTTAGCGCGGCGCTTGGGCTGTCGAAATAGATTACAATATTTTTATGGATTGGATACTGGCTGGATTTCTCATGTTTGCCTGCTCTGTCGTGCAATATTTGCTTGTACGGAAAAGCGTACTACAAAACATTCCTTCCCAGCTCACCAACCTTGCGATGTTCCTCATCCCGACAATTATGTTCTGTATTATGGCAATCGGAGGCAAGACCAGTCTTGCAGTGAGTTGGTATCAGTTTTTGGTTATTGTGATATTGGCAATTTTCTTTAGTTATTTGGGCAACGTGATGTCGCTGCGCAGTATTGAGGTTGCGCCGAATCCTGGTTACAGCCTCGTGTTATCCAAAAGTTATGTCGTGTTTACCACACTTGCTTCCCTGTTCCTTTTTCAATCTGTATTGACGATGCGCGCCGCTTTTGCCATAGCGATAATCATTGTCGCCTCGGCGCTTATCACGATTACCGGAAAAGCGAAACAGGCAAGTCATGTTCATGCGTCATGGCTGCCGCTTGCCATTGGGGCATTTTTTTGTTGGGGATTACTCACTATCACGTCAAAATACCTTTTGCTTATGGGGGTAAACGTGTTATCGCGGCTTATTTATTCTATGGCGATTGTCACCGTGCTCATCGCCATAGAGATGTATGTCAAAAAAATTCGGTTTCATAAGGTGTCACCGGGACAAGCGGTAACGATTTGTAGCATCGGGGCGTTATCCGCAGGATTTAATTACTTTATGCAGGAAGGATTTGTGACTGCTCCCAACATCGGCTACATCAACGCAATAAACGCCTCATCCATAGGATTCGTGGTGGTGGGATCGGCAATATTTTTTCGCGACGAATTTTCATGGCGTAAGTTTATCGGAGTCATTGGAGTTATCATTGGCTTGATATTATTGGTAATTTAGCTTCGCAAGGGGACGCCTTGCGAAGCTAATACTACAATATGCCTTCTCGATATAGTGTTAAAACGTATGCACCGGATAGTTATTATCACGTATATAATCGCGGGGTAGAAAAGCGGGAAATTTTCTTGGAAGAGAAGGATTATGCTGTGTTACTTTCGTATTTAAAAACGTACCTTATGCCTAAAGATGAAAACGCTCTTATGTCAATTATCGCTAATCCTTTATCTGGGTGGCGCGAAAAGGACCATGCAATAAAACAGTTGCGGCTGAACAATTTTTCGGGTTCGATTGAGCTTATTGCATATTGTCTTATGAAGAATCATTACCATATGCTTATTCGACAGGAAAACGAGAATGCTATGGATCAATTTATGAATTCGTTATGGACTCGATACACTATGTATTTTAACAAAAAGTACAAGCGAGTTGGTCCATTGTTTCAAGATGTTTATAAGGCTGTTTTAGTTCAGTCGGATGAGCAGCTTATACATTTAACCCGATATATACATCGTAACCCGATCGCTAAGCGTAATTTACGAATTCCAGCTTCGCAAGGAGACGCCTTGCGAAGCTATTTTTATAGTTCGTATCCAGATTATATCGGGATGAGAAGAACAGAGTGGATTCATTCAGACCACATTTTAGCAACCTGGAACGTCGATTCTTACAAAAAATACGAAGAATTTATACTCGAGGTAGATATGGAAGAACGGAGTGCAAAAATTATCGCACCTGTGATTATTTAGCTTCGCAAGGCGTCCCCTTGCGAAGCTAGTTATTAGTTAGTTATGAATGACATATTTTATCCCGTTGCACACAGGTCAGACGAAGAGATCGAGGCACTCAAGAATCGGTATGCGACGTTTCGCGAGGACACGATCCCCGCGGTTATCAAAGAGGCGTGCGGCATGACGGCGGTGTCTTGGAAAAAGCCGGAAAGCTGGAGCACATCGCATGTCATTTATATCGTTACCGTCAGAGAACGCGCCCGTCCGGTCGTATTGCGTGCAAACATCGGGTGGGGGGAACCCGAACGGTATATGGAGATAGAAAAACTCATTACCGATCAGGTAGCGACTTTTGGAATTCCCGTCAATCGTATTTTGTACGTGGATATTACCCGGTCTGTTTATGCGTTCGACTACCAAATTCAGGATATGTTGGAAGGCGTTGATATCGAAGGGCATTTTCATGGGACAAGGCAGGATTATGATCAGCTCTCGTTTGATATCGGAAAATTTGTCGGCATGTGGGGGGAGCGTACCTATGAAGGGTTTGGGCGTCTTGATGCGCGTGCGGCCGCTCAGGGTAAGCTTGCTGGCACAAAATCGTCAATGTATGAGTATGTCGTTGTTCGTTTAGACGAAGACATAGCATATTTGGTAGAAGCAGGTGTCATATCCTTAGAGCGAGGGGCCGCCATAAGAAAATTATTTGAGGATCACAAGTCGATTATCTCGGTAAAAAAAGGAACACTTGTCCAGTACGATCTTGCTGACCACAATATTATGTATGACGGCGAGCGGGTCATTACCGGTATATTTGATTGGGAAGCCGCCGTTATCGGTGATCCCGTACTGGATTTGGCCAGCGCTCCCACTTGGAAGACTTTTTTTCCGCGTGAGGAAAAAATGATTGAAGGCTATCGCTCGGTACGCGACCTACCTAATTTTTTCAAGGAAAAAATGGCGATTTACCGGCTCCGCACCATGTTGTGGAAAATGGTATATGCCATACGTGCCGGTATCCTGAACCAGGAGAGGAAAAGTAAATTTGATTCGTCGCTTGCGCCGTTTAAGATGTAATTTCGGTACAATCCGATGAGGAGGGTAACTATTTCTTGCGCCACTTTGGAAAGTGTACGCGTTTGCTGAAGGTCTCCGCAATTTGGGCAAGCGTCTGCATTTTCTTCATTCTTTCCAAGATTGTTCCTTTTTCGTTCGCTGCGTCAAGAACGGCTTGTTGTGAGTCTTTGAGAAGTTTTTCCCGATCAGCTCGTAACGTTTCCTCTATGCGTCTACGTGCATGGGATCTTGATGATTCATCCATATATCGAATTTATATCAATGGGAAACTATTTACAAACCAAGTATCGCGCCTCTTCGTACTAGTTTTTCTTCCGTAGCGCAAATTCTTCATATTCGAAGAATGGCCGGGTGTCGTGTATGGGTTCGATACCGGTATAGTCAGCTTGATATATGCGTTTATATTTTTTGTCTATCCAATGCGGCTCATACGTAAGCGTTTGGGAAAGTTGCGGCAATTGGGAGTAGGTAAGTAGGGTTTGGTCCATTGTCAGGGAATCCCAGACGATATTCTGTTTTGCACAGATGACATACTTGGTGTCATAGGAAAAAAGATACGGGCATACGGACAGTAAGCCAGATACCGCGGCAGCGTACTGCTCGTCTGTGTTGTGGTGCGCGTACAATAGATACACGCCGTTTTGTGTGAGAAGTGGCATCAGTGAGCGGAAATACTCCACGGACCGCACTGAGGTGGATCCGGACCACCCGATGACGGTGAGATTGTCTATGATGAGTGAGTAGGTTTTTCGCTGCATAAGTGCGGTAACGGCATAGGTATGCGCATCAGCGGGGATAACGGTAACCCGCGAGTCCCGTAAGCTCTCGTGGAGTAATCCTCTAATATCGGGAGTTTGCACCAACGAAATGAGCTCGCGGGACCATTCCACCACGTCTACCGAACGGACCTGTGCAAATTCAAGCACGTCCCGCACGATTCCGGCGCCCCCCAGTCCCAGGATAAGAATGCGTTCCTTATCCGGGGTTCCTGACGCGATAGCAGCAAGGGTCGCGTGTCCAGGTTGATATGGGATATACGAGGCGACTGTCCCGTTTATAAACACCGATCCGCCGGTGTGCGTAGCATCTATCCAGTGGATTGCCGCAATTCCTCCGGGGCCTTCTTTGTGCTCTGTATATGGTGTCGGTGAGTTGAGTATCCAGCGACCCCATACTGTCTCAGGAACGAGTGCGAGCAGCATCACAATGATTGTGGCGATACGTATATAGCTTCTGTGCGCGGGGCGTCGTGCAAGCAGCAAGATTACAAAGATAAGATACACCACACTAGCTACGATAATAGTACCTCGCGTACCCAATAGAGGAAAACCAAATAATACGGCAAATAATCCTCCTATACCTGATCCGAGAGCTGACGCGAGCGATAGTCTTGCGGACTGCCACTCTATCTGGTTTTTCGGATACGCGGCGAGCATGAGTGGGAAAATCGATCCGGAAACGAAAGCTACGGGCATGGTAAACTCCAGCCCTCCGATAAAAAACAATGACAACAACCCCTGGTTAGGAATTGTTTTTGGTAGGTACATAGTGACGAGAAATAAGAGGGGAACGGTCAACAGTAACGGAGCGAGCCCTACGCGTTCGGAATATTTTTTGTACAGGGGTGTTGCGATATAGCTGCCCGCGGCATAGGCGATCAGGTAGGTTGCTATAGCAAACGGGTATGCGTAGGGGCTCTCACCGCCCCACGTGACGGCGATTGAGCGGAATATAGAAAGTTCGAGAATGATTGTCATGAAACTCGAAACAATCATCACAGCCATATTTTTTTTGGGAACCGCCGGGGGTAAATGAGTGATAGGCGGTTCGTTCTTTTCGCGCGTAGCGCGATCGATGTAATACACGATAAAACCCGGCAGAAGGAAGGCGCCGGAGATAACAAGCAGCCCTTGCCGCAAATCGTACATCGGGAGCAATATACGTATCAGGATGTAGACGATACACGCTGACCCGGCGGTGAACGTGGCATAGAGAAATCCTGAGGACCGGGACAGGCTTGTATCGGTATAGCGCATAATACGGGGTATTATTGCTCCGGAAAGGAGTGCGATAGGCAACAGTACGATGAGCGTAGACGCGTACAAAAGTACCTGAGAAGCCACTGCGTGCAGGTGTCTCGTAATGCCAATTCCCGCCATAAATTCCATAAATGGCAGGATCGTTACAGAGCTCAATATGGTATAGATACCGCTGATCCATGAAATAACAGATAGAGGGAGTATTTTTTTTACCGCCGGCCGGATGCTCAGTATTGCGCCTATCCCCATGCCGACCAGGGTGGTATACGTCACGATAAAAGATGAAACGACGGTGCCGCCGACGGTAAGCTTGATGAGCCGTTCGAATAGAATTTGGTACCCGAGCGTTGCGCATCCGAGGAGGAATATGGCGCACAGAAGAAGAATAGTATGGTACTTGTGGTCGAATTTAACGGTAAAGGCTGGATTCATGAGTGGTCATTTCCATACCTTTTTGACGCCGCGCGTTTTCCCTCGTTCTACTTCCATTGAGAAGCATTCGTCAAAAAGATCAAGAGCCCGGTCAGATCCTAAGCGCTTATCACCCATGAGGGAGCGGAAGAAATCCATAAAATGCTCCTGTGCTATGGGATGTTTTCCGCGTGCACTGGCTTCGTATGCCAACTTGGCGAGAGCGTGTATGTAAAATGTTTCAAAACGATTCATGTCCCGTAGTATTGGACAGGACGTATGTGGAGCCCGGAGCGAGAATCGGACTCGCGACCTAGTTCTTACCAAGAACTCGCTCTACCACTGAGCCATCCGGGCTTATTATATAAATATATTTACGCGTAACCAGCTTCTACCAGCAGCGCTCTTTAAATACTTTTCTCTTTCCCTTGCAGATATCCTATCAATTTTTGATTCGGAATACACGATTGTCCAAGGCATATATCGTTTCGTATACACATGTAAACCTGAATTATGTTCTGCAAGTCTTCGATTTAAATCGTTTGTAATTCCTATATAAGATTTATTATATGCGTTACTTTTCAGAACGTATACAAAATACATAGAGCCACCCGCCTCGCGTCGACTCGCCACGCTCGTCTTGCGAGTCGAGGCGGGTCCGGGCGTAATTACGGTATTGTATCAAATCGAAAGATTGCTGTGAATGATTTTGCCGGGTAGGTGCGACTAACCTTCTTACTATGACCAGGTAGTAGAATTTCGACACGCTTATATTCATTGCGCGTTGAATAGGTTGCCCGGTCGTATAAATATCGTTTTGAAAGGAGAGGAGTCTGAATTTTCGCCAGCGTAATACGCAATGGTCGAAATTTCACTACCTGGTATGAAAAACATTTTGGTTACCGGAGCATTCGGTTTGGTGGGATCTGATTTAATGCCCGCATTGCAGAAAAAATATGGAACGGATCATGTCTACGCGCTGCATCACCGGTCGTTAGACACGCACTTTCACGGCAAACTGCTTCATGGAGATGTTCGGGACAAAGAGACGCTTGAGAAGTATGTGAAAAAGCACAAGATTACGGTCGTGTATCATCTTGCGGGCTTGCTTTCTGTCGGAGGCGAGAAGCATCCCGAATTGGCATGGGATGTGAATATAAACGGACTTCGTAACGTGTTGGAGCTAGCTCGCGAACGGAATATGCAAGTATTTTGGCCGAGTTCTATAGCGGCTTTTGGTCCCACCACACCGAAAAAGATGACACCCCAGCATACGATACTGGAACCGACAACCATATACGGTGTTACCAAGCTTACCGGAGAATTATTGTGTCAGTATTATTACAATCGTTGGGGTGTTGACGTGCGGAGTTTGCGCTACCCGGGGCTTATCGGGTATCAGGCCCCTCCCGGCGACGGAACGACGGAATACTCGGTACATATCTTTTACGGACTTTTGAAAAACAATTCGTATCGTTGTTTTCTTAAAGCGGACGCAAGACTCCCCATGATGTATATTGCCGATGCCATTGCCGGGACTATGGCCCTTATGGCGGCCCCGAGCAAAAAAATTACGGTAAGGACGAGTTATAATTTTGCCGCCGTCAACTTCACTCCCAAAGAGCTGGTAACGGAAATCAAAAAGGTGTACCCTCGCTTTGTCTGTACCTATGATCCTGACCCGGTGAAGCAGCGTATCGCCCAGGGGTGGCCGCAGTCGATCGATGATTCCGTAGCACGCCGGGATTGGGGCTGGAAGCCGAAATATAGCTTGCCCAACATGACCGCTGTCATGATTGAGGGACTTAAAAAGAAGTTGGCGATTTCATAAAAGGAGGAATATATGGATGCCTTAATGCCGCTCTACAAGACAATAGAGGATATGAAAAAGAAAGGCCTTTACACGCCCGTTCGCGTGCTGGAGTCGCCACAAGGCCCATGGGTGACGATTGACGGCAAGAAACTGCTCAATTTTTGTTCCAATAATTATTTGGGATTTGCGCAAGATGCCCGACTTGTTTCAGCTGTGGTCAGGGCGGTTAAGAAGTACGGCGTTGGGGCAGGGGCGGTCCGGCCGATTTCCGGAAATTTAGCACTCCATATGGCCGCGGAGAAGGCCCTTGCGAAGTTCAAGGGGGCTCAATCCGCGTTTTTGCTTCCGGGCGGATTCATCGCCAATATTGTCGCCATAGCGACCATCGTCGGTAAAGAGGATATCGTCATTTCTGATGAGCTTAATCATGCAAGCATTATCGATGCGATCAAGCTCGCTCAGGTGAGGACGAAATTTATCTACA
>CAZNKB010000010.1:0-49474 GCA_964573695.1 uncultured Gammaproteobacteria bacterium
CCGTTCGACTTGCATGCTTAAGGCACGCCGCCAGCGTTCATCCTGAGCCAGGATCAAACTCTCAAAAAAATTGACGTAAGGGACTTTTGTTTGACCAAAAATCTGCTTACATCAAAAAAATATCCTATCACCATTCGATTGTTAAAGGGCTATAGACCAACGAAGACAAAAAAACCCGACCATTATGGTCGGGATATTGCTATCCATGTTCCAATGGTCAGCTCTTAGTCACTCATTGTGTTGCTTATTATATGCTTGTGGTGATCAGTGCGTCAAGGGGAAACAATACGCTTACTTTCTCCCTTTACCAAAAAACACCATGCCAGGTATACTCCGCAGCGACGCGGCAAAGGTTTCCGCCATGTGCGGCAGACCCGATTCGATCGTCGCCATAATGTTTGCAGCTATCACCACCCCTGCTCCTTCGAGCCTTTCCTGAAGCGTGTCGGTAATCGCAGGCAGGGATCGACTCACCTCAAAAAGCATCCCTTTGGCTGCGGCCTGACCAATTGCTGGTGCTTCGTTCCCGATAATACCCAACATTGTCGGCAGGTGTGCCTCTAGATTTCCCGCTGCTCCTTCGGCAATTCGTGACCCTACATGCTCCAATAGCCCATTAGCTCGTGCCGCTGCAGTCTCTTTAATTTGGAGGGAAAGTTCACGTATTTTCCGTGGTAGAGAGGTAAATGTTACGACCAATGTTTCGTTCCGTATCTCCCGTACCACAAAGACTGCTCCGGCGGCGAGGACTGCCGTGACAAGAATATCACGCGCAACTCTGTTCCTGGCGTATCGCTTGGCATCCATATCGAGCTTCTTCTCAAAGAGATAACGCGCTTCGCCCTGGGTTTGGGCGACAAGATGAGCATGCTTGGCCTGATATTCTTCATATCTGCCTTTTGGGGTGTGGCGCTTGATAAATCCCGGTCGTTGTTCAACCATACGGCAGGATTATAGCGTAACGATGCCCTATAGTCCAAATTACTCCCTCTGAACATAACTTGTTATAATGACGGTATGGCCGAAACCCCTTCTGTCGGAAAACACAACGCGGACAACCTTTTCCGCCCGATTGAACAAGGCGCGGTCGAAAAATTCGATGCGGTGTTTTCCGCTCGTGAAAAAACTCTCAAACACACCCTGGCTGGTTTACTCCAAAAAAAGCAGGAATTCCTCACTCGTACATTCCCCAATCTCGTCTCTATAGGAGCCGAGCATCCAAAGCTTTCCGGCGGAGTACTCTATATAATGGGACTCCTGACCGAACACACCTCAAACGGATCTGAGGCAGTAAACAGCATTGCCAGACGTTTCGCGGAACGCAAACATACGAAACCATATGCAAAAGTTATCCAACCTGCACTTCGGGAAATCCATGTTACCAACCAACGCGCCCTGGATAAATCCGGGCACGAAGCAATAGAGCACGTATCAGGGCCTGACCTGGCTTACCGCATCAAGAAACAAAACCCCTCGTTACAAGATATAGAACCGGTCAAAAGCCATGAACTGGCGCGCGTAGTGAACACGGAACTTACCAGAGCGCGGATAACCCGGGAACTCTACGATTTCAAGCAATGTCCCGTAAACGTGATTTATGAAAAAAACGGCCAAACCATTGACCTGGGAGCAAACAGCAGCGAGATTTCCATACTTAACCAGGATTCCAAAACCGGAAAATCCATGGTATTTATCTGTTCAAGTGCCGGGAATCCTGCGGGAGTCGAATCCTTTGCCGTAGAATACGCACTGAAAACCGGAAACAAAGTGTATATCATCGGCCAACCCGACGGGGCCAGTGGGCATATGAGTCAGGCGTTTGCCGATGCGGCGGTGAACGACGCCATGCCGCCAAAGTTTGACTTCTTCCGTAAGTTTCGTCCTCCGACATACGAACCGCACACGCAATTCATGAAAAGCGTTATCCACGCATTGTTGCCTTCCGATGAATCGTTTGACTTGTACTCGCATTCAGGAGGCGGCATCATGGCAAAAAACCTTCTTCACGATCCGCAAATTTCCGGACGGGTCCGCAACGCGGTATTCTTAAATCCCGCCGGGGTATCGACGGAGTTTACCTTTTTCCCGCAGCTGTTCCGTCGTCTTGTACCGCTGCGAATGTTGAAGGCGTTACTACAGGATCTCCCGCATTACTTCCGTTCCACCTTCGAGCTAGACCGAAACGAGCCCAAGCATACGCCAGAATTTTGGTACCGGGACCGGGTAACCGTGGCAATCCAAAACGGCACGCACTACAGGCAACCGGGTTGGGATTCGATGAGCGTAAACGGCGGAAGGATCGTGTTGTATACCGGCGGCAAAGATCATGCGGTCGGCGGGAAGCAATTCGCACAATACATACAATCCCGCATGCATGATCAGGTCAATCCCGTGTCCTCATCACTCATACTTGAATACGACAAAAAAGCACATCACCTGACCCCGTTTACTCATCCGGAAGACGTTGTAAACAAAATACTCAATAAACTGACGTAAGTCATTTCATCGCTGCACACCTTAAGATATTTTGACTCTCAAGATAGGACAAGATACCCGATGAAATAGCAGCGTGACCCAACGCATTTGGGTGTCTATCTGGGAACAATTCTTTTGGCGAGGACAGAATCGGCATACTCGTGTAAAGCCACGTGTTTGCCCGTTGTAAAACAATTTGCTTCATTTTGGATTGCGCATATGCAGGCCAAATTGACCACTTGTAGGAAACGACAAGTAATGGGCGCGAATACGTAGACAAAAAACTGTCAAAGTAGCCAAATTGCAGCGTCATCCGGTCGTTAAGGCTTGTCTCCCGTAACAGCTGGTCCCACGCCTGTTGACCGGGATAATAATACTCTCCCCTTGCTTCGTGCAAGCGGATTTTTTCGGGAGACATCTCTTTTAGGTTTTGTTGTTCTAATGCTGTTTTACGTTCTGCCAGTCCCGTCAGTGATATGGGATTGACAAACCAGATAACTAAATCCGGGTCGTATTTCTGTCCACGAAGCCGAAATCGCTCCGCGCTAAATCCGATGTCGTAGCCCGGTACCCCCAAATTCAGCACCTCAATTCCCGAATAGGCTAAACAGGTTTCGTTTAAACGCGTCTCCAAAAGCTCCGTATAATTTTCGTAGGTATTGACAAACAACCCAAAGGTAAACGAATCGCCCAACACGAGAATGCGATATGTATTTGCTGGCTTTTCAATAGGATATTCCATGCGTTCGTTAAGTGCATCGCTATTTATCGAGTAGCTCACGTTGTAGCCGAGCCACTCCGGATGATCATTGAGAATTGCGTTGGGTTTTGGTTCGTAAAAATGAGGGAAAACAGGCGTGACACTCGTCACATAATCATGTTTGTTAAGTCGGGAGATATATTTGGGATCAACAGCATCCATGCGTCCGCGTCGTATAATCGATACTGCCAGCACGACGATGACGATACACTCAGCAGCGACACTAAGAAACACAAAGCTGTTCCTGCGTGTCATATGTCGCGCGGCTTCACAAGCGCTGCGTTTCCGGCTGCGATGCCGCCCCCAAGGAGCAATCCGCCAACAACATCGGACAGCCAATGATGACCCAAATAAATTCTACTGACTGCTACCAACGCGACGTAACTTATAAGACAGGCCCAAATCGCTACGGACTCATGTGCCATGAAAGACGCCTTGCTCCTACCGCGGCGAAATGACACGAGGGTAAGAAACGTCATTGCCAAAAAAACAGCCCGCGCGGCGTGTCCCGAAGGAAACGAAAACTGCTCGTTTATATAATTGGCCGGAAATATGGTCGTAGGATTTTTGATCATGCTATACATCGGAGCAGGATGATGCACGATAGATTTTCCATATATTTCCACCAGCACGAGAGCTACGAGTGCGAGCGGCAAAAAGGCCGCCGAAACGTACACTTTTTTCTTTTTCGGATCATAGAGAGCTATCCCCGTCATGACCAATGTCGCAATAACAGTAAATTCCGGACTCGCAAAAAAAGTCGCTCCTTCCATGAGGTTTCCGACAATCATGGACGTCCTAAGATGTGACGAACGGTCAATCCGTTCCTGCAACTTGACGGTTACGGCAAAATCCAATGAGCGAAGCGAATTCCGATCTTCGTACTTTGAAAGTAACACGAAAAGAACAAGCAACAGAATGCTTACTATAACGAGAATCTTCCGCATATATAATATTGTACCGTATTCTTGATACAATATTTGTTGTTATATGAGTCGGAAAATAGCTCTTTACGTTATCATATTCCTAGCAGCGATAATCTCAGGCATCGTGTGGGTTACCCGCTTCCGCCCCTCTCGCAAGGCCCCATGTCCAAACTGCAATATCATCATCATATCCATAGACAGTTTACGATCAGACGCGTTACCGTGTTATGGCTACAAACTACCCACCGCCCCCTTCTTGTGCCGATTTGCCGATGAAAACACGTTGTTTACCCGAATGCGCGCAAATTCCACCTGGACCAGGCCTAGCAATATGTCCATTATGACTTCGCTCTATCCCATAGGTCACGGCATGGTCGATCCGGTCCCCAATGAACTAAACCCCGAAGTAACTACCCTTCCCGAGGTGCTTGCGACACACGGATACACAACCCGTTTTGTCGCCAATGACCAAATTCATATCAGTATGGAGCTGGGGTATGGGCGCATGTTTCAACACATCCAACTCACCACACCGACCTTCGACGAAAAAACGCTAGACGACTGGGAGTACGCAATAGATAAAATAAAAGAAGACAATGCTATGCGTAAGCCGGCGTTTGTATTTTTCCACACAGATCACGTCCACGAATACGTCAATAATATTTTTCATATACCCGAAGCTTTTCCATTGGATCCGACCTATCGACCCGTAGGGATCCCTCCGCTCACACGGTTTACGGACAAAACGTGGAAATTTTCCGAGCGGTATATCGAAGGCTTCATGAATATTTATCGTGTCGAATCCGTCGTCCAGCGTCACAAGGCCTGGTTAACCCAGCTACAAAAGGCCAAAACGCTGTCCGATGCCCGTGCTGTGTTTATGACCTTTCCTCCTGACATGCAGGAGGATATTTTCCGGAACCTGGCTGAAGATACGCTCAATACCCAGTATTTCTCCATAGCAGTGCCACTCTATCGACATCTCTATGACGATCAGATCCGCTCACTCGACCTATCGTTGGCTAGAGTATTGGACCGAATTAAACAAAACGGATTATCCGACAATACGATTGTCGTCATAACGTCCGATCACGGACAAATGCTTGGCGAACGCAACTTGCTTGGCCATATCGTGAGCATTGCCAAAGAAGAAATCCACGTGCCACTTATCATGCGCGTGCCGGGGGTAGCCAAACAAAGGCTCAATACCCTTATTCAGCACATCGATATATTTCCGACGCTACTGGAACTCGTAGGCATCCCGAAACAGCAATCCACCAGCGGAATTAGCCTGAAGGGAGCACTGCTCGGCGACAAAGACGCGCCGAAAAACGACTTTGTCATCAGCCACGCGACACTTCCCACCCTCATGTACAGCATAGAAACGGACGGGTGGCGCCTGATCGAAGCCCCTTATCCCAATGGTACATACCGTGAACTTTATGACCTGGCACATGATCCCAAAGAATCAAAAAGTGTAGCGCAAAACAATCAAAAAATGGTAGAACAGCTCACGACATTACTTCATGCGACTCTTGATAGCCAAAAAATCTATCCGCCGCTAACTTCGACATTTATCCAGTGGCAATCGGAGGAACAGCGGGCAGCCCGCGTCGAAAACGAGTAGCTTCCCTTCGCTACTTATTTTGACTCGCGCTGCTTCATGATTTCATAGAGGATGATGCCACAAGACACCATGACGTTAAGCGACGTATTTATCCCCCACATGGGCATTTCTACAATCATATCTGCCATATCAAGCACGTCTTTGGACACCCCTGTGGTCTCATGGCCCACGACAATAGCCAGGGGAAATTCATATCGTACGGCATAAAACGGTTTGCTCCGCGGATCCTGTTCTACGGCAACAATCTGTGTTTGTGGATGAAGTCCTTTTATCTTCTTGAGCGCATCTATTGTCCGTTCCTGATATTCCCAACTCACCCACCCGGTGGTGTTGATCGAAGCTTTTTTGATACGCGAATTAGGAGGCGTCAGTGTTTGTCCGCAAAGGATGACCGACTGCGCAGCCACGGCATCCGCGAGCCGGAATATAGAGCCGACATTATAAGTATCCAGCACGTTGTCACAAATAATAGTTATCGGATTTTTTTGGATCGACTGTGCAATTTCCGGATCCACTTCGGTGGTGCGGAGTTCTTTGGCGTTGAGCTTTATCATATGCGCATTATACGATGTTCAAGACGCAAACCGAAAGATTTGATATGATCAAACACATGAAATTCCTCAGAATATTCATGCTTCTTGCTCTATTGGCTTTGGTCGTTTTCGTTGCCTGGAATTGGTCACCTGTCGGCCATAAACCTATGCGCTGTTTTCGATGCAATATCGTGATCATTATGATAGATAATCTACGAGCGGATTCTCTCCCTTGCTTCGGATATAGATTCAACACCGCTCCAAACATATGTTCATTTGCTGACCGGAATATTCTTTTTACCCGTGCATTTTCCGCCTCATCCTGGACCTTGCCAAGCATCATGTCTTTTTTTACCTCACTATATCCGTCCAGCCACGGTATCGGAGTCACGCTATATAACGCACTGAATCCAAAAATCGTGCCAATGCCGCAGTACCTCAAAAACCAAGGCTACGACACGACGTTTGTCAGTACCAATCAGCCAAGCGTCGGACTTTACCAGGGACTGGAAACGGGGTTTACGCAAAAAACCACCGTATCGAAAATCCTCGAACAATCGTTACCCAAAATCAAGGAATCGATCGACCACATGAAGGAATCGAACCGTAACCGCAAACCGGCCTTTCTTTTTATCCACACCGACGGAGTCCATGACTATCCAAGCCACCTTCCTAAGGAAAGCACATCTCGCTTTAGCCTGGATCCGGATTATATACCGCCGACGTTACCCGACGTGCCATTTAATGAAACGCTTCGAGCGGCTGCCGTCAACACGATTGAAGAACATATATCTTTCGCCCTTGGTTCTGATATTCCGCTTGAGCGATACCGCACATGGCTCATTCAATTACAGTCTGCCAAATCACTGGCCGATGCGGAAAAAATATTTCTTGAACTCCCGGAGGAGGATCAGGACATATCCCGATCCCATGTGATCGCCCCTAAGCTTTCTTCGCAAAATTATGAGAAATTTCTCGAATACATGAGGCATGTATATGACGATCATATCAGACAAACTGACGCCCATATCGGCGAAATTCTCAAACACCTCGAAAAAAACAACTTGATACGCAACACGATTGTTGTCATATCCGGTGAACACGGAGAGATTCTTGGAGAAGGAAAACTCATAGGCCACGGGATAAAAATGTACAACCCGGAAATACACGTTCCACTTATCATGCATGTACCCGGAGTCTTTGCTCCTACCCGTATCACCGACCTCACTCAGCATATCGATGTGTACCCGACACTGCTCGATTTACTTGGAGCGAAGAAGTCTACCGACCTTCGTGGCATCACATTCAAGCCCGCTATTTTTGGGAACCCGAATGGCAGGAAAAATTCCTACGTCATCACCGAATGGACGAACCGCTGGCAATCCAAAACGATACAGAATACCGAATGGAAATTGTTTGAGGATACGCCGAACGTACACGGCGACCTCTATGAACTGTATCACCTTACGAGTGACCCCAAAGAGAAGCATATCGTAACCCGCGATTACCCTGAAATTACTGAAATGTTGCAACGCGAGCTACACAACGTGTTATACAACGAACCCGATTATCCGCCGAAATCCCAGCCGTTTCCTGATTGGATAGATGACGAACACCGCAAAAATCTCATCGAAACGGGATATTTCAACCGCCCGTAAATCTCTGTTAAGATAAACCCATGGATATCTTTCATGCAATTATCCTTTCCGTCGTAGAAGGTGTCACGGAATTTCTGCCCGTTTCCTCCACGGGCCACCTCATTCTCGCGTCCAAATTGCTCCATATTTCCGAAACGGAGTTTGGCAAAAGCTTCGAAATATTTATCCAGCTGGGGGCGATTATGGCAGTCGTCTCCCTCTATCTCAAACGGATACTGGCGGAGCCAGGCCTCGTCAGGCCGGTCATCATCGCATTTCTTCCAACGGGCGTGTTGGGCGTGTTGTTATACAAACTCATCAAAACATACTTGCTTGCAAACGATATGGTGGTCGTAACCTCCCTAGTGGGAGTCGGACTACTACTCATACTACTCGAAAAATACTGGGCGTCACACCCTGCTCCTGCAACCAAAACTATCACGACGCTAGATACCAAAACGCTGCTGGTTATCGGACTATTCCAGTCATGCTCCATGATCCCGGGCGTCTCGCGGGCAGCCGCAACAATCGTCGGCGGTATGGTCTCAGGATTACGCCGCAAAGACGCCGTAGAATTTTCGTTTTTTCTGGCGGTCCCCACCATGGCGGCGGCTACAGGACTGGATCTTATAAAAAGCGCGCACTCGTTCACGACCTCGGAGTTCGGCCTGCTTGGGGTAGGATTTGTCGTCTCATGGATTACTGCTCTGTTTATCATCAGGGCATTTATAGGGTTTGTAACCCGGGCGACATTTACAGGATTCGGCATCTACCGCATCGTCGCGGGTTTACTTTATTGGACGGCGATTTCCTTATGACAGGCATATTGACCGCTGCGCTTTTTTTGTTTCCGGGTAGCATACTACTCACGAAAAAAAGTTTCTTTCCTCATCTGGTTCCCGCAGAAAAAATTCCGATAGTTGTTGCCCTTTCTCTCTCTTATTGGATCATTGGATTCTGGTGGCTTACGATCCTTCCTATCCCGTTTCATACGTTTATATTTTTTTCCCTCGGACTATTCTCTACGATATTGGCAATCGGGATATTTCGGCACCGGGCAGCCACAATAGACACGAGCGCACTCATCCGAAACGGAGCCATTATAACTTGGTTCATGATCCTTGCTATCCCGGGACTTATACTTATAAACCGCACAATTGCCCCGAGCGGGGCGGATATGACCATGCATGCGTATCTGGCGAAAATTATTTACCTTGCCGATCGGTTTCCCGACACCATGCAACCGGTGCTTCCGATCACACACTTTGGCACATACCCTGTGGGATTTTCAGTCATTACAGCTGCCATGATGTATATCAATGGTCTGCCCGTATATACCAATGCGCTCTGGCTTAGTGCGTTTACCTATTGGTTTTTTGCCGTTTCGGTGTACGTACTTATCCGCGACAGATATTCTTTTTACATAAGTGCCGTTACCACGCTTCTTATCAGCTGGGTGAGCCTCACCCCCAACGATTTCATAGAATGGGGAGCGAACCCCACCATACTTTCTTTGGACTTCGTTATCATCGCCTGCGTATTTTTTCTGCATCTTAAAAAACAGGCATTTCCCCTTTTCCTTTTTATATGTGCCTATGCCGCATGGCTTACCCACTACATCATCCCGACGGGACTAGCATATGTGACACTCTTCCTCACTCCATTCATTTGGCGTTACATCTCGCCCGTCATAACGTTACTGAAAAGACATGCTTCCGCAGCATATATAGGCGTGGCACTTATGATACCGTTTGTGCTTCACATGCTGCAGGTATCCTGGACTATATCCCCGTTAGCCCAGGCATTTGTATCGGGACTCCAACAGCAGGAGCTGGCCGAATGGGAAAATCCTGCAAATCGCTTTCCGCCGACCCAGGCGCTGAGCTTTATAACAAGCGTCATCGGATCACATATCATGCATATATACGGGTTGTCGCTTGTTCTGCTTATCGTACTCCGGAAAAAATCCGTCTGGCTATTTATCACCTATGCGCTGGCGATACTCCTCCTTATAATAAACGCCAGATACTGGCGGCTTCCGCTATCAGAATTCCTCTATCCCAAACGCATTGCTCTTCTTCTCTTGCTTCCTTTGGCACTGAGTATTGCGCAAGGCACGTCGAGTACACTTGAAGCTGTCTATACACATTTCGTGATTCATTCCCGCCGGAATCGGATCATCCTCCACGGACTCACTCTGATAATTTTGCTATACGCGTACTACCCCCGCGTACTCATAAATATCCGTCGGTTTACCAACTCGAGCGCATTAAACACACTCACACAAGAAGATATCGGCGCCATGGGTTGGATATCCGCGCATACTTCCGACCGGGATATTATCCTCAATAACTATACGGATGCGGGGCTGTGGATTCCTGCCGTTACCAACCGTCAGATTACTCTCTATCATACGAACCCGATCGACATGGACGCATTGTCTTATAACCGTGGAAAAGAAACCTATGCATACGTGGGAAATAAATCGCTGACCGCCATCCCCCAAACCGATGAAGTGAGTATCTCAAACCTTGATAACGATCCTGTCCGGTACACGCTCGTCTATCAAAACGGGAACGCGCGCATCTATAAGGTCAACGCTATACCGAAATCCCAACGCTAGACGCGTGGATGTTTCTTTTTACTTTTTTTATCGCGGGGCGCCTGCGTCCATTGTAAGGAAAAAATACCTATGCCATACCCTATGATAGCTCCTGCCACAACATCCAGGGGGAAATGGACGCCGAGATAAATCCGGGTAAATGAGATAATCGCAGCCAACCCGTACCAACCCCAACGAAGTCGAGGTGCATAGAAACTCAAAATAGCCGCCAGCGCCCAAGAAATTGCTGCATGACTCGAGGGAAAGGAATACCAACCAGAAGATGCTATGACGAGCGCGCCGTCTGCTAAACCAGGTCTCGGTCTGGCAAATACGAACTTCATCAGTCCCTCTACCATAATCCAGCAGGATAAAAGGGCTGCCAGAATGGGTACGAAAAAACGCTTGTCCTTTGTTTCCCCTTTGAAAAAAATGGCGACTCCGATTATGACCCAGACAACTCCCGCGCTCCCTGCCCCGGAAAAAAACAGTGCCAGCCAATCCGAGACGGGTGTGTGTGGCAGATGATTGATAATGGAAAAAATCGTGCGGTCAAATGCGAGTATGGTATCCATGAATTACGGCGTAGGGGTGTTACCGACTGACGGAGTAGCTGTTGCTTTCGGTGTGGGCGTCTTGGTGGGTGTCGTGCTGGTAGCGGGAGTCGACGTTATTCTGGGAGTCGGCGTTGCTGCCTGCGGCTTTGCGGTTGGCTTAGAGGTCGGCTTTTGGGTGACTTGCACGGTTGGCTCCGGGGTTGCGATTACCTGTGGCGTAGGGCTTATAAATATGACGCGTATTGCTCCTTCATCGGGTACCGGCGACACGACTTTTTTTCCTGAAACGACGATGCCGACGATGATGACAACCAGCACGATAACTCCGACGATGATGGTGAGTGCCGCAATTGTTTTTTTCCGGTCGTCCATATGCACTTATATAGTATACCGCGTCCTATCAAGAAGCGCCATGCTATTTGATGTCTTCTTTCTTCCATGCAGCGAAGGTACACACGGGATACTTGCTGCATCCGTAAAATTTCTTTCCCCTGCGGCTTTGCTTGACGACGATATCTCCCCCGCACCGCGGACATTTGATATCTACTTTTTCTCCATACTGCCTTGTGTAGGTGCACTCAGGAAAATTCGTACACGCGATAAATTTTCCGAACTTGCCGGTGCGTATAACCAGCTCATGACCGCACGTGGGGCATTTTTCATCGATTTTTTCTTCCGTGAGTTTCACCTTTTCAGCTTCGGTATATGTTTTGTCGATACTCGCTTTAAATGGGGTATAAAAATCCCGGATGAGCGGCACCCACAACTTTTCCCCGTTTGCTATGGCATCCAAGTCATCTTCCATGTGAGCCGTAAACGGCAAATCGAGAATATTGGAAAAATACTGTACCAGGAAATCCGTCACGGCAAACCCCAGTTCGGTGGGGACCAGTTTTTTTTCATCGCGTGTTACGTATTGACGTTCGACGATCGTCGACATGATCGGCGCGTAGGTGCTGGGCCGCCCAATTCCTTTTTCCTCCAAGGTTTTTACCAAACTGGCTTCGGTATACCGAGGAGGCGGATTCGTCATATGCTGGGTGGGGGTAGCGCCCATGAGCGTCAACTGTTGCCCCTGGGATACGAGCGGAATTACGGCTTCCTGAGTGTCTCTCCCCATAACCCGAAGAAAGCCGTCGAATTTGATTACTGAGCCTCCCGTTTCAAATACATAGCCATTCCCGCTGGTGATGTCAATCGTTGTAGAATCAAACACCGCCTCTGCCATTTGACTCGCCACTGCGCGCTTCCAGATAAGATCGTACAACCGTAAATGATCCCGGTTAAAATCCCCTTCCGAAATCGAATCCGATGCGCGCGTCACCACAGTCGGTCGAATCGCTTCATGCGCCTCCTGAGCGACCTTGGATTTGGTTTTGTACCTCCGGGGTTCTTGCGACACATAAGGCGCGCCGTATTGCCCGGTAATGAATCCCCGCGCCTCCTCTATAAATTTTTCCGACAGGTTTACGCTGTCTGTCCGGTGATAGGTGATGTATCCTTCTTCGTAAAGTTTTTGGGCGATCTGCATGGTTTTCTTGGAAGAAAAGTATAATTTTCTCCCGGCGTCCTGCTGCAGCGTACTGGTCGTAAATGGTGCAAGAGGGTTGCGACGGACTTCTTTCTTCTCTAGGGCGGAAACAACATACGGAACCGAAAAATCCGCGATTACGGCTTTCGTCTGCTGTTCATCGGTAAGCGAAGAACTCGTCGTCGTATATTTTCCGTCAAATAGATCATACACCAGCGTTTTTTCATACTTGACTCCGTCTTTTGAAACAAGACCCGCGACAAGCTGGGCGTTTCCCGGACTTCCGAACGCACCTTCTATTGTCCAATACTCCCGAGCTTCAAATCTGGCTATCTCCCGCTCACGTTCGACGATAAGACGAACGGCGACAGACTGCACGCGTCCGGCAGAAAGCCAGCGCTTGGAAAGTTTTTTCCAAAGCAACGGGGATAGCGTATATCCTACCAATCTGTCCAGAATACGACGGGCCTGCTGGGCGTCTACCAATGGCACATCTATCTTTCGGGGCTGCCTGAGGGCTTCTTTTATCGCACTTTCGGTGATCTCATGAAAGACAATGCGGCGGAAATTCCCGACAGTCGTTGTACTTGCCTTTTTTGTTTTTTTGCTCTTCTTTGACTGCATGTCATCAAGTATTGCGGCGACATGATATGCGATAGCCTCACCTTCCCGGTCAGGATCGGTCGCCAGTATGACTTCTTCTGCCTTCGTTGCGGCCTCTTTGAGCATATTGACCTGCTTAGTCTTATCCCGCGGGATGATATAGCTGGGAGCGAAATCATGCTCGACATCAACGCCGAGTGAGCTTTTTGGCAAGTCACGGACATGGCCCATAGAAGCTTCTATACGGTATTCGCTTCCTAAAAATCGCGACAGCGTCCTGGCTTTTGTTGGTGATTCAACGATAATAAGTTTCATGATTTATTGTTCATGATAAAACACATATCTCTTACCATGAACTATTTACTAGTAATGTATCAATCCGTACATCTTTTCCCCATAATCCTTCACTACTCCCCTGATTTCAAGGACGGTAAGGATAGCAGCGACACTCTGCGCGGTCAAGCCTGACGCCCTCATAATATCATCAATATGTTTTGATTCCGCGCTCACTATTTCCAATATTGTTTGTTCTTCGGGCGTCTCTCCAAGTACTCCTGGCCGGTCACTCATATGGAGACCCTTTCCCTTTGCCGCATCGATTCCCAATTCCTCTATGATATCCGAAGCAGACTCGGCCAGCTTCGCGCCATTTTTTATGAGCCTCGCCGTAGCTTTGCTATAACGGCTTGTAATCGCCCCCGGAACGGCAAACACTTCACGGCCTTGTTCCCCGCAGTAACGCGCAGTGATCAATGCCCCGCTGTCATCCGCTCCCTCGATAACTAACGTACCCAAACTCAGGCCGCTTATGATACGGTTACGCGCGGGAAACAGACCCTTGAGGGGCCTGTGACCAAGAGGCATCTCACTCACTATTGCCCCCTTCCCTCCTGCTATTTCCCGGTACAATCTAGCATTACTGGAAGGGGCAATGATGTCAATACCGCAACCTAAAACCGCTATGGTCTTTCCCCCTGCTTCTATCGCGGCCCAATGGGCCGCCGCATCTACACCGCGAGCCAAACCCGAAACGATCGTCATTCCGCTCTGCACGAGCTCTGTCACTAACCGCTCTGTCACTTCTTTGCCGTAGGCCGTGATATCCCGGGTGCCGACAACAGCCAACGTATGTTCTAGGTCTATAGGCGCTGATCCCTTCTTGCCTAACACGTACAATACAAACGGCGGATCCGATATTTCCCGAAGAAGCGACGGGTACTTGGGATCGGTAATAGATAGCGGAACAATATGCAATTTGGCTAAGTCAAAAAGAGCTGAATCGAGATCTATGGTTTTGCGGAAAGCGCCGAACTGTTCGCTTAATACATCGCCAAGCTTAAGGTGCTTGAGTTCGCTTACTGAAGCGTTCCATGCCGATTTCGCCGAACCGAAATAGTCATAGAGGAGTTTAAACCGTGCGGGGCCTATGCCGGGAAATCGGCTAAATCCCACCATATAGGGCAGGTCAGCATCCATAACGGGTTTATGACGACGTCAGTGAGTCAAGCATTCTGGTGATATATCGGATAATTTCATGGAAAATATGTCTTGCATGCGGCCCGATCTCATCGGCATATTGGGTCACCAACTGCGTTAGGAGCTCGCGGATTTCTTTTGCATACGAAAGAAGCGCCTCTGGCAATGACTGCTTCTCGAGCTTTCCTAATATGAATACATGGGGCAACCGTATATGTTTCACCGGTTTTTGGCTGTAGTGTTTGTTGAGAAACAACTCAATACCGTACCCTAAATCCCGCATCTTCCCTAATACCGGTTCCAGCGATTTCCGCCGTACGACCCGCTGGCCAGTGAGGTTATTAAACGGCTCAAATGCTCCCGCCGACCAAAACCGGGCAACTCCCAGCACCATTTCGTAGGGGCCCTTCATAATCGGCTCTATCATGAGATTCAGATCCTTATGGGTAAGACCCACCGTATCCGCATCCAAAAAAAGCAGGATATCCCCCCGGCTTTTGTTGATCCCGTCTACCATGGCGGCCGCCTTACCTTCGTTTTTCTTGTGGCGCAGCAATGTGATGCTGGGAACAAATTGCCGCACGCTTTGTGCGGTCTTATCCGAGGACCCGTCATCGATCACGATAATATCATTAGCTTTCCCCCACGATCTTACGATCTCTACAATAGACGGAAGCGTGCGTTCTTCGTTATATGCGGCAATGATGACAGAAATTGATGATTTCATGAGTGCTTCCTTAGTATATGATATGCCCAGACAAAAAGTCCCGCCGACCAGGCAAACGGCTCCTCTGACCGGTAAACCAAACGCGTGACGGGAGTACCGTTTTGCTCATACACCTCATGGACCCCCTGAAATTCTATAATCTTACCTGCTATACCGGAAAGAACGGCTTGCGCATCTTTCCCTCTACCGCTTACATCAAGCGCCACAGCATACAGTATGCCCGGCTGCAACCACATGAGGCCATTATGATAGTCCCGCATGCCAATGGCGATATGGAAAAACGGCACACGCCAGAGAGGATACGCAGGGAAACTGTTTTTCGCTGTCCAACCGGTCCAGGTGTATTTTTTTGCCGTTTCCAGAATGTTTCGGGACTGTTGTTTTGATGCTAACCCAAAAATTATCGCCAGCATATTGGGGTGTGTCGCGAAATAATCCTGGCGCTTCCAATCTTTCCAATCGGCAAAAAACGAACCATTCCAAAATTCTGATGTGAGAAGCTTTTTGAGACGCTCAGCTCGATCGGCAAATTTCCTGGCTTCATCTCGTCTACCCAATCGTTTGGCTATTACGGACATATCCCAGGCTGCCCGGAAATACAATACATTCGTGTAGAGCGTCTTGCCGACCTTAAGAAGTGCATCCGCCCATTCGCACTGGAACCATTCCGTCACGAGTCCGCCACGAAAACGTAGTTCATACCAGTTAAACGCTGCTACAAGCCGCGGGTAATTTTTTTTGAGGAATCGGATATCGTTTGTTTTTTTTGCGTATGATTGGGCCGCTATGATTGTCATAGCTCCCCCGTCCGGCACAAGCCCAAATGACATGTGAGACCGCAAATGAGCCACCGGGCGCCGATAAAACGCATGCTTCCCAAAATACTTCCCGATCGTATGCCGGCTCCGGAGCACAAGATATGGAACCAACCCGTCGGCACGCTGGTAATTTAGGAATGTCTCGATTGTTTTCCGGGTTACTCTCCCAAGCCCCGAGTAATTAGCACCCAGTGTGGCAAACAGACTGTCGCGTGCCCATAAATCCACGAAATGGTGGGCTCCGGCGACAAATCCCCTGTCAGTTTCACACGAGAGAAGAGAACGCTTGGCTATATCATGGGCATCATTGATGATTTTTGTATGTGCGGATAATATCTTCATAGACTCGCACCAGTTGCTTTATCGTCGTATCGATATGGTACTGCCTGGCCGTCTCTTTCGCCCCGCGGGAGAGTTTCGCACTTATTTTCAACGCGGCGTCAATCGCCTTACTCATCGACGAGTCGTTGTGGGCACATAAAATTCCGTTGTACCCCGAGATGATCACCTCACGTGTCGTCTGGTGGTTAGGCGCTACAACAGGAACTCCTGCCGACATCGCCTCCAGAATATTGATCCCTATCGTGTCGGTGATTGATGAGTACAAAAACAGATCGGCGCTGCTATACCAAATGGGCAGATGTTCGTTGAGTATTTTCCCCACAAAAATCACTCTGGATCCGTGTGGTGATTGTCGGCATAATGCCTCAAGATTTGCACGGTTTCCCCCGTCGCCTATGATCACTAGCGTCCCTTTGGCATGTGTTGCCGCCCAATATAAGAATCCCCGAAGCAATGTCTCTGTGCGTTTTTCTACGGATAAACGGGAAACACACAACAGGAGCGGACCCGATATGGCTATACCCAGTTGTTTGCGTAACGAGGATTTCGCCCCCGGCAACAAAAACGGATGCGATAACCCTGCGGTCGTTGCATAATATATGGGGAAATCAGGAATCGTTTTTTGCAAAAATGTCCTGAGCCAACGGGTCGTGGCTATAACACCATTGAAACGCCGTAATGAGGACACGAGCACTCCCCCATATAACCACCGATGAAGAAACGTGCGCCACGATACAGGCAAACCGACCAGGTGATCGAAGTACTGATCATATCGCGTGTGATAGGTAAACACGACCGGAACATGCAGCAAGCGCCCGAGTCTGACGGCAAATGGCCCCGCGATAACGGGATGATGCACATGAATGACGTCCCACCGTCTCTTGGGTAACGACCGTAACATCCGACCCAACGAATGCGGTAGCGCAATCGGATAATCGGCAAGTCCAAACAGTGGGATACGCATGGTCGGAGCAGACATATACTCCGTATCCGTCCGCTTGGCCTCGAGTTTCGGGCCATACACAAAAACCCGATGTCCCAAATTACGAAGCGCTTGTACCGTCCGTTTGGTGGACACGGCCACCCCATTTGCACTCGGCGGATATGTTGCGGTAATGACTAAAATATTCATCGTTTTGCCCCATTCACTTTCCCGGAATTATGCAGGGTGATTTCTTCTTCGTTGTTCAGGATGTGATTTACCCACTCCACCCCCTGCATAAATGTATGATCCTGATTGCTCACTTCATACTTCCACGCTCCGAATCGACCGCGCGAGTAAATACCCGACGCTTCAAGCACCGGTAACGCGTGGGAAAGATACGTGTCACGATTGAGTGACGGCGTCGGATATCCGTAATCGGATCGGAACGTCCATAACGAGGCAATGGAAGCATGTCTGGGTAGTAATTTTGTCTTTTTGGCGCCCGCTAACGCGGACAAAGCGACGTCACCTTTTGGTAACCGCACGAAACGGGAAGACGCGATTTCCGTCATGAGCGACCAGGAATCTCTCGGAGCGTTGAATTTGGAATAATTAGAAAATACCGTCGCTCTGAAAAATGGCGCTTTGTTTTCCGGAAAATACATCCAGCATTTACTCGATAGCGCCTCCGGCGTTTTACCCGATATCCCGATGCCGACAATCGTCACGGACGAATGATGCAAATTGGATACTCCGGAAAGCGAGATATCATCCAATTTTTTGGCGAGCAGATCAAGAGGCATTGTCGTAAAAAGCAAATCGTAGGTGTCGGTGGTATCGTCGGCAAAGTATATGGTCTTTTTTTTGGCATCAATCTTTTTCACTTCGTGATTCAAGACAACGTGTGACGGAAAACGATCAGCAACCCGCTTCCAAATATCGCCGGTCCCACCTTTTTTGGGAAACTCAAATACCGCATTTGGACCCCAGGATACATCGTCGCGCATTTCTCTGATATTGCGCTCTATGCGCTTTACATCGACCTGAGCCACCCGATCCCCCACCCATTGATAATTCATTTTCTCCGGCGGATATGCCCAGACTTTACGGTTATAAGGCAACAAAAAATGCTTCGCGATCCCGGGCCCAAACGATGCGACAATCCAATCAGCAAACGTACGAAGTTTTTTGGGATTTTTCCGCGCTAGCCCGTACAGTCCGTCCAAACACTCCTTACGCGCCCGCGCCGGCAGACGATGAATGTTGTTTTGGAACGGGTATGGCACGAATCGATCATATATCCATACCCAACTTTCCCTTTGGTGCGTAAAGTACTCGCCCTGCATGACGTTTTCAAACATCCGGTCGAAATATGAATAATGTGAGTGAAGTACGTGTCCGCCAATGTCCCAGGTAAATCCGGCGTTATCTACAAATGAGGTGGCGAGTCCGCCGACATACGGCTGTTTTTCATATACCGTAAAGTCGCTATACCCTAGCTCCGTAAGTCGCCACGCGGCGCCTAGTCCAGCCGGCCCGGCACCGATAATCACAATCCTCGGTGTCATGACGGAGCTTCTCCCGATTCTTTATACTCACCCCGTAATTCTTCCGGCAGTCCACGGCTTATCGCATGCATGATTTCATTTAAAAATGCGCCCTTGTGCGCAAGATCATTGGGAGGGATTAACGGCTTACCGATAGAAACAACCAGTTGGCCATGCCGGTCGTATTGTGATACCGGAACAACCGGAACCTGGGAAGTGATCGCAATCCGTGCCACACCGAGTTTTCCTTTTTTCAACTCATGACTCACATCACCCTCAGGAAAAAATCCGAGTGCCTCGCCTCGTGCAAGACGATTTTGAATTTCTTCATAAAATTGCCGCATAGAGTCCCGGGACGCAGGTATCGGTATTACGTCCGGAGCGTTTTTGTAAAGACGAAGAAAAACTGAACGCGTAGCATTTGAAACTCCCATGGAGGGCCCCATTTCCGATAACCACTTCAGTGTTTCCCTGCTTGTAGCCTTGCGCTTCAGTTTTGCCTCTGGACGGGGTACACTCGTCGGAGTCCATATGACTCTTTCATCAGCTCCCCGCTTACTCCGAACCGCCCTCGTGATCGCGCCGACACTGGAAAGCAAATCCTCCATTTTATACGGACCCAAGGCGCGCTTTATATCTTTCATCCGTACGAAATGGTTTGAAGCGAGAATAACGGCTCCATCGGGGATATTCTCCTCGCCTGTCACGACAATATTGCGTCCGTGTCGTTCCTGACGCGTAAGCACATCTATGCCGGCACTACCAAGGGAATGATGATTTCGAATGATCGCATCTAGCCAAAACACCTTAGGTTGTTTTTCTGTGGGTGAGAGCTCTGCCATATTGAAAAGTATTATATCATCGAAAGTTTTTACCTCGAGAACCATTCCTCAAAAATCTTCTTCGCTATCGGGGCGGCGACACTACTTCCTTCGCCTGCTCCTTCAACCAACACAGTAATAGAAATTTCTGGTTCCCCGCTCAGGTAATTTTCTGATGCTTTTATTTCTTCGGGAATGACTTGTTCAGGGATAGGGGCAAACGCCGTAAACCACGCGTGTGTATGATTTTTCGGGTCGCCAAACTCCGCCGTACCGGTTTTACACGCCACCGGCACGTTTATTTTTTTGGCTAGCGTGGCGGCCGATGTCGACTCCTCCTGAATATGGTTGGGAATCGGCGTTGCCTTGCTCACCGAAAAATTAAATAGCGGCCAGCCGGTCCCCCCTGTGGCACAGGCTTTTTCCATGCCCTCCAAAATGATAGATAGATTTTCCTTTTTCACACCCAAATCCTGGCACTGCTTGCGCTCTTCTTTAGCTGACGTAATTTTCCGTATGGTCGGCCTACACACCTTGCCCCCGTTGGCGATAATATTGGTCCAGGTGTTTACGGCAAGCGGGGTGGTCAACAAATATCCCTGCCCGATAGAGACATGGTATGTGTCTCCCAAATACCATTCATCGTTGCGCGCTAATTTGTCTGCCTCGGTCGTAAACCTGGTTTTTTTCCAGGCGGGATCCGGCATAAGCCCGCCCGCTTCACCGGACAATTCAATTCCCTGGGGCTTACCTATCCCGAGTTTTCGTGCCCAGGCCGCGAGTTTGGTGACTCCAATCCATTCACCTGCTTTATAAAAATAAATGTCATTCGAACGCTGCAATGCTTTGACAATATTGACGACTCCTTCCGTCTTTCCGTATTGGAGAAAATACCAATTCGGAAACGTAAACGGCCCGATCGTGATGACTCCGTTATCTTCGACTGTGGTCGTCTTCGTGATCGCTCCTTCCTCAAGTCCTGCAAGTGACGTCACGATTTTAAACGTTGATCCCGGAGGATATACACCACCTATGCTGCGGTTAAACATCGGTAAATCCGGATTATTCACAAGCGCGTCATACTCACCTTGAGACATGCCGGTCGAAAACGCGTCGGGGGAAAATCCGGGACTGGAATACATAGCCAGCACCTCGCCGCTTTGCGGCTTTGTGACGATAATGGCCCCCTTATATCCCGCTGGGAATGCAGCTGCCGCGGCTTTTGCCAGATTGGCGTCGAGAGAAAGCGAAATGTCTTCTCCCGGAAGCTCTTCCTCACGCCCGAGGGTACGAAGTATTTTGCCGCTGGAATCTATCTCCACCAATTCTTTGCCGTCACGGCCCCGCAGGCGCTCATTAAATACTTCTTCGGCGCCCATTCTCCCCACCCGATCGCCCAAACCATAATTCCGTGACGCATAATAATCACTCGATAATTCGGCTTCGGATAGCTCCCCCGTGTATCCCACGACATGAGCGAGTGTCTCGCCGTAGAGATACCGCCTCACGTAATCCACCTCGACAAATTGTCCGGCAGGAAGCCCCCCCTGACGCATGAACCGGTCACCTTCGTCCTGCGTGAGAAACGAAACACATTCTCCGAATTTCGTGCCGTCACAGGGCTTAACCAGGCGATACTGCGGATCGTTACGGACAAGCGGCTTACCCGTACGATCAAGCAGGATTCCTCTGGGAGCATGCCGGACGACATCGCGGGTGCGGTTGTTATCGGATAAATGTCGGTATTCCCTTCCGTGCACCAGCGTGAGATCAAACAATCGCCACAGCAGAACAAAAAATCCGATACACAGCGCACTTGCAAACATAAGCGCGCGTCCGGCTCCTGCCCACCACGGCAACTCATCCGGCCTTTGCCTGCTGCGGAGCTTATGGGAAGCAATCAAATTATCGGAAAACGCACTGCCAAGTTTTACCATACTATGATGATCCGATCACGCGGAGCAGAATATGAAACGCGCCTGAGTACAAAATACCTCCGATCACCTCTACCGGAGTATGTCGTTTGAGTACTAATCGTGACCAGGCAAGCAGTGGCACCAAGACCAATCCTACCGCGACCCGTAAGCCGTACCACGATATGAAATATCCCAGCGCAAGTATAAACACGGCCAGATGTCCGGAAATTTTGACGCGTAAGGTGATAAGAAAAAATCCGAGCAACCAGAAAAAACTCGCGACCCCCATGTGAGTAAGAGCCGGGGTACGCCAGAACATAAGTGACCCGAATAGGATAACGCTAAACCCCAGAAGCACAAACAAAAGAGGAACTCTTTTCTTGCGGTCGGACGCGTCCCAGTTTGTGTGAAGTTTTGCGGTCAGACGGATTCTGACGACCCAGATGCCTATAGTGAGAAAAATAAGATACGCAATGTAAGCATGCAAACCCACTCCTGTAAGCCCCGCATGAATACCTCCGAACAACGCCAATGCCAAAAAAATCACCATGGGTTCGGTGATACTGGAGATGAATGACGACAGATGCATTGTTCCTATTATACTTTACGCGCCGCAATCTTTACCTTGGAGAGCAGTACCTCGTCATCCAGTAATTTCCCGCATCCCCGGACGACCGCGGTTTGCGGGTCATCGGTAATCCAAACCGGCATTTTCAACTCGGTTGCCACAAGTTTATCAATACCGCGGAGTAAACTTCCGCCTCCCGCAAGCACGATACCGTGTTCCATGATGTCACCGATGAGTTCCGGCGGCGTTTCTTCTATCGTTTCCGCTATCGCCTCGATAATCTCGTGAACGACCGTCGAAATCGCTTCCCGGACTTCAGTTTCGGAAAGACGCACGCTTCTTGGTAGTCCCGTTTCGATATCGCGACCCCGAACTACTGTTTGCCGATCCGTTTTGTCGGTTGGATATGCGCTTCCGACGGCTATCTTGACGTTTTCTGCAGTAGGTTCGCCGATGAGGAGCGAATGTTTAAGTCGTACAAACGATACGATCGCTTCGTCCATTTCATCCCCTGCGGTGCGGATACTTCTATTCACCACGATTCCCCCGAGTGAAAGCACTGCAATTTCCGTCGTCCCGCCGCCTATATCACAGATAAAACTGCCGCGGCTTTCCTGTATGGGGAGCCCGGCTCCGATTGCCGCTGCCATGGGTTCCTCGATAAGATACGCTTCCCGCGCTCCTGCCATAATTGCCGCCTCAGCTGCTGCTCTTCGCTCTACTTCTGTCACCCCGGAAGGAATACCCACAACGACTTTGGGCTTCGGGATGCTGGGGAATCCCGGTCGTTTGGGTTGGCGGTGGACAAGCCGGATGTAATGCGTGAGCATCGCGGCAGTCGCGTCAAAATCGGATATGACGCCGTCTTTGAGTGGTCGGAGTGCCTCAATCGTATCCGGGGTGCGCCCCAACATATGTTTTGCTTCTTTTCCGATTGCTACTATCCGCTTGGTTTTCCGGTGGCGGGCGACAACGGAAGGCTCACGAATCATGATACCTTTGTCTCTGACATACACAAGGGTATTTGCTGTCCCTAAATCGATCCCCAAATCATGAGAGAGTAAACTGAAGATCCAGTCAAACATGAAGTCCATTCTACCACATCGCGAACCTGCCGGAACTGTGACAACAAGGGTATACTACAAAAAAATAAGTAGGGCGGTTTGGCAAAGAATGACGAAAAATCGTCACCTGTCAAACACGCCCTACTTAGAAGGCAAGAAACGGTTACAAGAGCAATCTGCCATGATCATCACCTCCGATGATATTTACGACGATTATCCGTAAAACGAATATGACGCCGGCGCCCCCGACTGACACGATTTTACTGAATCCCTGGATCCCAATGGCCCACCAAATCAAGGTGGATGCGAAAGCGGCGATGAATATGATTGCCCCAAACGTGTACCAGATATTCGCAGGTTCCTTTTCAGGCAGGTAAGCCAGTACAAGCGCTAGCACCAAATCCAGACATGCCCCGGCGGCTAATAACGTCGCCCAGAAAACATTATGTGTCATGTCTAGGATCGCTACATAAGCGCCCCAATAACACAATAGGCCAATGAGGGCAGAAAAAACAACAGAAATACTATGTTTACGTATGGATGTTCCTTGATTAGTTTCCATGATCAATTCCTTCTTTCTTTTGAAATTTTGTACGACACTCACATCTGAACATAAACTTGGTGGCTTAGGCTAAGATGAGAGCGTCGTACGCGAAGGAATGACGCAGTCCGTTTCTCGCTGTTAATGTGCACAAAGATGCCTCAAATTCCCGCAGTTGGAAACGTGCATCAGGAACGAAATTATAGCAAAAAAACACTATAAAGTCAATACTATAGGTCATATAGTAACGCAGAATCAAGTGAAGCTACAGAACGTATTTTCTGTACTTCACACTACGGTTTTGCATCCAAAACGGCGCCCTATAATTATAGAAACAATGCCGTAATCGTGACAAAAACGGTATAATAGAGGTATGGGATCGGCTACTCGCGGACCGGAACGGAGGTATCTCCGACCGGACACTTCTATAGAACAACGGACGTTCGACGAACATGGCGATGAGGTGGGAATCGATGATCAAACACACGATGAGGTTTGGGCGGATGTCCTGAGCTTAGGAAAAACGTTCGGCAGAAACATTGCGGATGCACTTCTGGGGAAAGCCATGCAGCCAAGGCGGGGTGAAATCCTGGTGACGCGAAGCGAACAATCACAGGATACGCGGGCAATTCCCTATCGCGCCCGAAAACATGAACGGCCCCATCGCGAACTCACGCATGACGTCGTTGGAGCACTCTTACCACGAGAACATGAGCGCCGGAGTTTACGGACAGCTCGTCACGGTAAACACTCGAGAGGATATGTTGAAGGAGCAGCTCGAGGAAAAATGAGCGCAGCCCAAAAATTATCCGGCGGCGGATTCCAATCGAATCTAGGAAGAGAATATGAGCTTCTCGCTCTCATGGAAGAACGCGCCGAGGCGTTTCAGAAAGAAGAAGCAGCCAGAAGAAAAGCACAACCTCCAACCGACGATATACCGTTTTAGTATCAGCGCCAATATTGCAAAAAACGCTGACGGGAATCCCGAAGAATCTCCCGTACGTGACCCGGCAAACTGCGAACCGAATATGTTTGCCGTCCGCACTCGACCATATCAGGACTTATGTGTCTCACGGTATCGGCATGTCCTGATTTGGATACACCAAACAATATCTGCCCGCTTTCCCTCAAAAAGTTCCATGCCCTGCGTGCCGCACGGTTACTGATGTTGTGTTCCATAGGGGGAGATTATACCAAATTATGATTTGGGGCGTAAATCTACACCAAAGTAGAGCCGCATGATAATGCGGTTGGCAAAAAATCCGAGGTAAGATGTCAGCCGTTGTTTGAGCGAAACGTTTCGAAACCGAAGCAGCCCTTCATCAATAATCTTCAGATTTCCTTCACTATCGACATGGATATTTGATAATTGGAATTCGCTTTTCTTCGTGATGATCTGCATGAACTGATGACGCAACCATGTAAACCCGCCGGGAACTCCGATAAAATCAAGACTATGCCCGGTTTGCCGCATCATCTCGCGGTTGAGACGGGCTAAATCAACCAATTGCGCACGGATCGACGCGGATTCTACTTTGTTCGTGACCGGCCTTCCTGCAATAGCATCTTGGACCATAAGATATTTTCCCGTTGTTTGATCCTGACGGAGTTCTGTGGGTACTGCATACGAACCAAAAAATTTTTTGACCAGCGCGATATTTTCCGTATCTTGGTGATACCCGGCACTCATAAACCCTTTACGTACCTGCCTGGCGATTTTTACCACTTTTTGGCTTCCGTCGGGAGACGCATAGGAAAAGACAACGTTGGTCAGTCCTTCCCCCAATGGGATAGGGTTCACCCGTTCCGGATCTATTCCGCATCCTTTCAAAAAGGCTATGGTTTCCGGCAAAAACTCCGCTCTGCCACCCCAAAGAGCAGGGAGCGGCTTTTTCGCAATTTTTTTGGCTTTAATCGCCTCAGGGGAATGTTTATCCATGGCAATGGTAGGCCGCAGGGATACCACCACTTCTGCAGGTTTAGAAACCTCGCGAGTCACAGGCGCTTCTTTGGCACGTGGCACAGATGAGACAAGTTGGCGGGGACGTTCAGATGACGCTTCTACCATAGAATATAGGCATTATAACAAATTGAGAAGGTCGGGCTGCGAAAAAAAGAAAACGGGAGAACAAGGCATGAAGGCAAAAGGCAAAAAAAGAAATGTAGCGCATGGCGACATGCGGGTGTTTATATATAACTTGCATAATGCAAGGAAAGCAAAGAAAGGGCAAGCAAAAAGGCCTGCCCTTATTATAAAGCGCGCGCAAACTACATTCCGTGGAACATACAGTCAACAAACTTTGTACGTACATACAGCACGACTCCGATCAGACACACAAATCCAATGGGCGACGCGTTGCGCAAGACCAGAGACTGAGTGGAATGACCCGCGATGATCACTCCTAAGGATAATGCGGCGACGAAAACGCCGAGCAGGATCTTTAAGGAAAGACTGATCCGTTTGGAAACGTTTGGTTTTTTGGGTCGCATGACTCCTCCGATCAACTAATGGCTCGGGCCTTTATTTTTTCCGGCGTCCACCACGAAAGGTGTAAATGACAATTCCGGCGCCCAGGAAAAGGACCAGCGTGATGACCATGTTGGCAGGGTTCTGGCGCGAGGGACTAGTCGGGTGTCCGACAAAGACGACCCCGGCTAACAACGTTAGGATGCCTCCACTCACGAGACCAAGCGTGACGTACAAGACAGTTAAACCGAGTTTTTTCCAGTTGATTTTACTTAAGGAATTGTGAAACTTTTCGAGCAGTTGGTTTTTCATGACTCCTCCGATTGGTCGATATGAAGCGGTTGACGAAATCTGATTTGTTGTGGAATTTTGCTGTGTGCCTCCTTACGAGATTGATTGTTGGTAGACCGATAAAGAGGACAGAACATGCGTTCTCCTTATGGGACTCCCAATAATGTCGTTACTTATTCTCCCGTTTTGTTAAAGTGCGAGTTATCGTAGCCTCCCCAAAAAGAGAAAACCGCACGTAGGTTTACAGGGGAACAAAACTACGACCAAATAGTATCAAATATACGTATGTGAAGCAACAAAATCATGCAACAGAGGCTGCAGATTGGTTTGAGAAAAATAAAATTGCCAGGATAATTTATTTGGTCTTATCGCCGGAAGCACTTTCAATGACTGGCTTCTTACGACGGAAATTGAGTTGCGATAATAGTTCCATCAAGGTTATATTCTGCGTTAATACATCTGGTTTTGCTCCAATGGTAGGCAACGTAGGTCCGCCATTACTACCTGTTTCGTGCGTCACTTCGCCTGCCATTTCTTTGGTCAATGCCACCCGCAAGCGTTTTGGTTTACCCGTATCCATATTCCCTATTATATCAAATGTTGATAGTATTCTACTTCTGTAGTAGAAATCACAAAAGACCATGTAGCAATAAACTCTATTGTAGCCGCGGTTTGGAAAATCCCATTACTCCCACTTCACTGTTGTAGAACCTGTGGGTTGTGTGGAGTCGCTTTCTTCCCATTTGACAGTCGCACCGCCTTTTTGATCAAGCTCTTCTAATTTCTTTCTCGCCTTGTCGTGCCGCTCTTCCATAGTCACCGTGTGATCCGTGTGGCGGAACATATCATCAAGTCGGGCGGTTTCATCTATTAACACTCTCGCAGATGCCACCCCTCGCTGTACTGAATCTCGTCCCTTTATGCGTTTTCTCGTATAGCCCTCCAGAAACTTCGGCTTCGTAGAGGTTTCACTTCCCTGAGATACTTGTGGTACCCCGCCGAGTAAGCTTATTAACGATCCTGGTTCCACATGGACTCCAGATACGCTCCTAAAGCCAGCACGGCGGACGCGCGCGCGCTGTAAGTGCTTGAGGGCTTTTTGCCCTTCTGGCGTGTTAACATCAATTCCCTTGGGAACAGCAAATGCGGATTCGTTTGCATCATCAGCTGCTACTACTGGTGGAGCAACCTTGTGTCTTGTGAAGAATAATTGCTTCGCCTCACCAAATGCTTTGGGTAAGCTTAAGATAACTTTTATGGGTGATTTCATTTCTTTTGCGAGTGGCATAATAAAAAGTAATATTATCACTATAGGTCAATAATGTCAAGTTTTTAAGTATAATGAAAAAAGAACTGCTTGGGTGTGTACCACGATTGTGGTAAACGGGCACACACCCAAGCAAAAAACCTCCTGATTGTTCACTTACTTGACGCCGAACAAAGCAAACAAAGTAGCCCCAATCACCGCGATCAGGACACCGTCTGCCTTGTTGGTTTTGATAAAATCCGCTACCACACGGATCCCTGTCGGAAGGTTGGAAGGGTCCAACCTCTTGCTGATTTCCTCAGTGATCTCAGCGAACAGCCCCGCAGTCAGCCCAACGGCTCCGAGCGCCCACCCTTGCGGGATAGCGCGGCTGAGCAGCACGTAAAACGCTGCTGTCAGGACTGCAAACACGACCGGTTCGAAGCGGTGTTCCACATCCTTACGGAGGATGAGTTGCGGAAGCTGGAACATATCCGCCAGGTAATGCAATGTGGCGAAGCCCTTAAGCAGGACAACGAGTGTGAAGTCATCCATGCTTGCAAAGCCCAACCCCATACGGAACCCGGTTGTGTAGATCACGAGTGAGATGAAGTCCCACGCGACGCCAGGGCTGGTGAAGTCCGGCGTATTCAGGATCGCGGCGGCGTACATGATTGCCAGCCCAACCCAGAAAATAACGAGACGCGCATCCTCAAGCCAACCGATTGCCACTTGCACTTGCGAGGGCAGGGTTACCATCAGAGTCGGGTCTACGTGGAACTTCGCCAGAGCGCCAGAGACTGCCGCGGCGATGACAAAGACCAACGCCAGGACGATATCTCCGACTTGGCCGACGCGCCAACGACCTACGAGACCGATAACCAACGCCACGACAGTGGACGCGATCATCATGCCGCGCGTGATCGGATCGCCGAGGTTCATCGTCAGGCTAAAGCCAGTTTGCCCAGCCACGCCCTGTGTACCAGGGTTAAGGCGCGAGACGCCGTACACGATGCCTCCGATCAAAAGCAAGGCGATCATCAACCAGACGACTTTCATCCAGTTAATGTTGCTATCGCCTTCTTTTGCGGCAGAAGTGAGCAGGACTTTGACCGTTTCATCGTCCGCCTCGATCATCTGCTTTTTGGTTTCGTATCCGGGCGCCGAGATTTCGACTTCCGTGTCCTTGTCAAAGAACGGCACAATTGCTTCGCCGTTCTCGTCAGTGAAGTAGACCTCGCTTTTGTCAACGCGTACCACAGCGCCTTCAATTGGTTCACGCTTGGTGTCGCGGACGATCACGATGTAGCCTTCTTCTTCATCTTCAGCGCCATGCGGGACAGCGTGCTGATCGCCATGCGGGACAGCGTGCTGATCGCCATGCGGGGCGGCAGTTACCGGGACGATATCGAGCGTAGCGCGAGGAGCGCCTTGCGGGTGATCTTTGGGGATTTCAAGCCCTTGCTTGATCATCGAACCATTGACCACGACATCAACCTTTTTGCCCCCGAGGCTGCCGCTTACAAACGTCGCCACGCCCTTGTTGCTTGTCGTCTGGGTCAAATCGATACCCGGACCGACAATCTGGACCTTCGCACGGGTGATAGGTTCACCGTGCTTGAGAATTACCAGTTGCAGTGTTTTGGTGTTCATGGGTTACTCTCCTTAATCCCATTTGACATTAACGTCGGAATTCGCCGAAGTGCGACCCCGACCTGAGATGGACATACCGACTCGCGGACCTTCTGCCGTTGTGTTGGTGTTGCCATGTTCATCAGTGGTGGATGTGAATTTCCCACCGGACACGCGCAACCCGAAGCCTCCGCCCATGGCGAAGAAACCAAACACTCCGGCATAAAACGCGAGTTTCTGAACGAGCTGGCCGCCGCCGGGGATGTTGTAAATCATAATCCCGCCGATGACGACGATGATACCCGCGATGACGAGCGACGTCTTAAAACTATACTGATACGCCGCGGGACTGGTCGGACGCGAGAACAAGGTCAGCACTTGCATCAGGAAGATGATGATGATCACCAATCCTCCGAGCGAAGTCATTGCCGCGGTTACCAACAGTGTGGGACCGAACGTCTCCATGCCGTACAACACGCCGATCGTGATGATGAGCGTCTTTCCCCAATCCGGCAGGCTATCCATGATCTTCTGTGCTTCCTGCTGAGCCACAAGCTCTTGGGCGGCTTTTTCGGTATTGCGAGCGTCAATGGCGTTACTGATGCCATTGAACACAAGATATCCTGCCAACCCGACCAACAGGACGATAAAGAAAATGCGTTTCATGGCTCACTCCTTGTCTTTGTGTGCTTTACCGGTGACTGCTTTGCCCAGCGCCGAAAATCCCATCTGGATGCCAGTCAGGACCAACAGCGCGACCAAAACGTAAGCCAGCCCGGTGAAGCCGAACTTGGCGCCCATGGGGTCCTCGGGATCGTAGTTGGGATGATCCGCGGGGACGAAATCGGGCGAGTTGACGAGCGCCTGTTGCTCTGCTTCGTACTGCAAAGCTTCAGGGGTATTGCTGATTTGGTTGAGGCGGAACCAGCCGAAGACGGCGATGATCGCGACAACCAACCACGGGACGAGAGTCCGTTTGTTCATGAGATACTCCTTTTCTTGTATTGTAGAACGGTTACAGTTTGTGAACTTTTATAATCCACTTCCCCCGTAACAAATGGTTTCGTAGAAACCAACGATGAACTACAGTCTATATATTTGTGATAGATATCATCTCCTTTCTCTGCTTTACAGATGAAAAATGGTTTGGATGAATTACTTGATGTAAACAGCTATGATCCCGACGGGAAACTCAAATTTCCCGGCAAAATCATAGCTGCCACACCGAAAGCTTACTATCACAAAACGTTAGGAGTACTCCTTGCCACTCCCCATGATCCAAAACTACTTGTCTTGGCACTCTTATTATTGAACAATCAGGATGTTAAGGTGCGCTTTATACACACATCGAGCAATACGCTCAATACCATGCAAAAGCACAATAATTTTCCTCTCCGCCTCGGATCGTGCTGCGCTATCCGCCCGTAGGCGGAGCAGCATTCCAATCAGCGGATCGGCCACAACTAAACTATATGTTTAGCTGTTCTGAATCTCGAAACACGACGTTTCGGAACTCGAAACAACAGGTCACACAGAGACACGCCAAAAGGCGAGGGCCCGGGGGCCTAAATCTCTGTGTGACCGTCTAGGTCAAGGAACGAAAGAAATGTTGTTACGACCATGTAGTCGTTGTGTTACCTGGGTCTCCTGGACTCTTCTTGCCGTCCACGGGTTGCGGTTTCGTGAGTTGTGTCATCTTGGATGGCACACGTCTGCGTCCGCTTCCGCGCCATTTGGCTGCGGCATCGCCCAGCGACTGAATCGTGGTGTTGGCACCGCGCGTCCACTGGTCAAGTAACTGCTGCATGAACACGCGCGCCTGATCACGACTCGCGGCATCGCTCATGGCGTTGGCAATTGCCACATACTTGGCGGCTTCGTCAGACAGTTGCAGTTTGTGCGCAACGCCCATGCCGTCAATGTGGATCAACTGCGCGCCTTTTGCGTTCCGGTCAAGAGCCAACCATTGGTCTTTAGCATCAACGTGATTGACATCTCCGGGCAAACGGGCAACGATCAATTGTCCGTCTTTGCTTTCCCGAATATCTGCGGCGCTCTCATCACGCGGAGCCTTGATCATGAAGTGCCAATACAACTGCCAGACAATCCATGAAAGCGCCGCAAGGATGCCGACGATGACAATCGCCCAGAATGCGACGACGAGAACGTTAGTCTTGGCGTCTTGCTCACGGTTATCGCGGGCAATTTCTTCCGGCGACTTGGTCGGTGCGGGCGTAGGAGCCATGGCGGTCAACTGGAGATTGAACTGCTCATTTTGGTACTCCAGTGCCTTTTGTTCAGACTCCACCAGTCCGTTGCAGTAGTCCTTCGGACCCACGCACACATTTACGTCGCCTCCGATGTTACTCGAAGGTGCCTGCGGCACTGAGGCGGCGGGATCGGCTGTCTGAGCGGCAGTACTGTTGAAGTACAGGAAGCCGCCAATACCGATCACGAGAAGCGCAATTACGAGAAACTTTTTCATGACTGCCTAACTCCTTTTGGTGATAGCCGCCTGGCGTTGCAGGACGGATTGGATTTGTTGGAACAACACGAAATCTTCGTCTTCCACGACTTCGGAAAACGCTTCGACGGTATAGGCCTGCTTCTTTCTCAGAAGCTCGCGGTTCTTTTGTCGGAACTCAAATAACCGCTTTGCCAATGGGCCATCTACCTCACTTATCAGTCGGATGAACTGCCCCACCTCGTCCCTCTGCATACCAGAACGTGCAGGTTGGATTGCCATGGACGAAGTGTTCGTCGTCAACTGACGGCGAGACTGGGCATGGTATGCTTTCTTGGCTCGAACCTGTTTGTACTTGCGTAACTGATCAGCGCCAATGAGAAGACCCAGAAACGCAAGGAGTCCAAGGGCGATGTACACAATTCCCTTAATCGCCATGTTCTGCGGCTTATTCCAGGGTGTACTGCATACCTTTGTCACTAACTGACCATTTTCTACTCGCCAGACATCCATGCCCGGATATCCCCACTCGCCTCCACATTCCGGTTGGAATTCGGCTTCGTGGATCACCTCCCCTTCCTTGTTGTCTACCACCCAATATCCGGTAAACGGCGTGGGTGTGGGCGAAGGAGTGATGGTCGGGGTCAAGGTTGGCAACAACGTACTTGTCGGCGATGGCGTGAATGTCGGTGACGGCGTGAATGTCGGCGTGCCATAATACGCAATTTGCGTTTGCGCATTGTCCGTTGCCTGCGAATTTGCAAGCCAGACATCGTACGGCACGTTTTCACACACGCTCCTGTCTTCATTGCATACGGTCACGGGACCGCAGCTGGCAAGGATCAAGACGACAATAGACGCAAGACCCAGGAGGGTCCAGCGCATGAAACGGGAGTTTGTCGCGAAGTGCATCTGGCACCTCCTTTCTGTAGCGACACGTATCTTGCTGATCAACACGGAGGATTCCGCGTAGACCAAAATCAAAGGAAACAGACGCCAAAACTGCATTCGACAGCGGCATCTGGTATATAGGTAATAAGTCGATCACCAAGAAGATGACCGACTGGTAAGAAAGCCGAGGTATATCCCTACTCGAACTCTACCTCCTGTGAATCGTCGCTCTCTTCCGCAAGCAGGTGATGTAAATCACGCGTACGTGGACGGCTAACCGTTCTTACGCGCCTCACTCTGCCGTGAGCCTGAGCCTTTTTCGGACTCTTGGCTTCAGTCTTCTGACCTTCGACCTGCTCACCGGATTCAACGACTTGATCCTTCTTCTTACCTTTCTTATCCTTGCGTGCCATAATATGGCTCCTTCAAAGTGGATTTCCAAACAGACTACCCTTGCGAGTGCCTGTTGGTTACGTAGTAGTCCAGTGCCAACATAGGTTGACACGGGATGTGACTTGTTTGATGTGTGTGCAAAAAATGTACACAATCATGGGATAGTCGTACTAGACTTAATATTCCCCCAAAGTCGTTATCGATCAAAAAACAATCGATGTGTATCTTAAATTACTTAAAATCCCTCTATAGAACTCATACCAAGAAAGAATAGTAATTCTTCCCTTGAATGAGTTCTATAGCGACTAGCTACGAATCCATACGTATCTATACAGAAAGTTATGTCGTATTGTTCATCAATATCTATCACCACTCATCTATATGCTCTTCATCTATTTCTTTCGTTCACTTGTAAATGTGCCCTTCGGCAGGCTCGGGGTAAACGCCTCGCTTATGAGGGTTCCCCAAAAACCGCCAAAGTACAAAAAACACTTTCCTCATCCTCGCCCTGCTTCGCAGGGAGGGACGAAGCCTAGCCTTATTCAGGCCAGAATTGCGGGCTCCCTGTCCAAAAGCCCGCAACCCTAGCCTCAATCTCAACTTAATATTTCAACGCTTTCTCCCTGTCCTCCCGCAGAGCGGGATTGATGGTTAGTAAACTCTCCCGATCAGATCGGGGTCGTTAACTAACCAATCAACAATCCCAGCCTCAATTAGCCTCAATTGAGGCTAATCCTCTGAAACGCAAAACAGCCCAACTAAGGGCTCGTCTGCTTCGCCGGCAGGACAGCGGAACGGCGAGATATTTACTTTTCATAGGACAGTATGAGACAGGTAAACAAAAATCCTGCATACAAGATGCAGGAGGACATATCCTATAACATAAATGGCAGCTTTTGTCAAGTATTTTTGTCTGATTTCGGCTTGTTGGTACGCTCAAACACCATGGTTTACAAATCATGTTTTCTACAAAATCATGATATACTTACCGCCATGAGGCTCATTCGTTGGTGCGACGCTACGATAAAAACCGGATTTTACCTCCTTTTTGGCCTCGTTCCGCTGCTTCTGACCCCTTGGAATTACGAGTTATTCGAGTACAACAAGATGATAGCGGTATATATCGTAACCTCGCTTATCGCCACGTCGTGGGTCGTAAAATCAATCGCACAGAAAGAATTCCGGGTAGCCCGCACCCCTCTGGACATACCTCTTACGTTATTCGTCGCTTCGCAACTTATCAGCACGCTGTTTTCTATCGACCCGCATGTAAGCTGGCTCGGATACTACAGCAGGTTCAACGGAGGCATGTGGTCGATCATCTCGTACGTTATCCTCTACTATGCCCTCGTGAGTAACCGGGATCTTTTTACGAGAGAAATCAAAGACACGTTTCAGACAGCAAATACATCCTCAAAACACAAACAAAAATCCAGTATGGCCACTCGCTTGGTAAGTATCATACCTACCCTGCTCAAAACTGCTATCGTGACTGCTGCCTTGGTCGCTTTCTACGGTATCCTGGAACGCCTGGGCATAGACAAGCATTTATGGGTACAGGATGTACAAAACCGGATATTTTCTACACTCGGCCAACCGAATTGGCTGGCCGCGTATCTCGTCGCACTCATGCCTGTTACATTGGCGTTCATGCTCTATGAGTTTACGGCATATAGTGCACAATCCACAGGAAAAAAATCATTTCTGAACCCGGCTTTTTTGGTTTACTGTCTCCTGTCTGTTGTCTTCTTCCTTGCGCTCTTGTTTACCCGCTCCCGATCGGGACTTTTGGGATTCCTCGTCATGGATGCCTTATTTTGGGGGTACCTTTGGCTCAACACCAAACAACCAATCAGGAAAATCAAAGCCTGGCCGATATTCAAGCCACTCGCCCTTCTTCATGTCGCTTTTGCCCTGACCATATGGATAAACGGCACAGGATCGGTGGGGATCGATAAGTTTGTCACGTTCCAAGGCTGGAAAAGCGCCGCGCAAAACCTCCCGGTGCGTCAGCGTAACCCTATAGAAACAGCCACGCCGTCCGGTGTGGTCGCCGGCCCGGCGCTCGAAGTAGGAGGCACAGAATCCGCAGTCATCCGAAAATACGTCTGGCAGGCAGCTATCAACGCGTGGAGCAGCACCACCAAAACCAAACTCATCGGAACCGGCACCGAGACATTCGCATTTGCGTTCTATCAGCACCGACCAGTCGGACACAACCAAACAAGCGAATGGGATTTCCTCTATAACAAAGCACACAACGAATACCTTAATTATCTCGCAACTACCGGTGCATTAGGCCTGGGAAGCTATCTGTTATTTATCGTGACATTTATCATATGGTTCGTAAAAGTTCACAGACCTCAGCTACCCGCCGACAAAAAAAACGGTCCCGCGATAAACATAGCCTTGTTTGCCGGGTGGGTATCCGTACTCGTTACGAATTTCTTCGGATTCTCGGTCGTCGCCCTTCAGCTATTCCTGTTCTTATTCCCCGCCCTTATCCTTGTCAGTGAGCCAAAATACATAAGAACTGCCGCCGTCTCCGTCAAAATCCCCGCCTGGGTTACTTGGTTTGTAATAGTTGGAGGTTTTACTCTGATAGCCAGGATATGTTCGTACTGGTACGCAGACACGCTCTATGCGAGTGGGTACCGCCTAGTGCGATCAGGAAATTTCGGAGCTGCAATTCCGGCATTTGCCAATGCTATACGTCTAAACGGCAACGAACCTGCATACCATGATGAGTTAGGCAGCGCGTACGCGACGCTTGCTGTCGCCGCATTCGAAGGAAGCAATGCGACCCAAGCCGCACAACTGGCGACACTCGCTGTCGGAGAAAGTATCGCTGCGATCAACACCTCTCCCAACAACGTAAATTTGTATAAAACCAGGACGAAAATTTATTACACGCTTTCGTCCTTGGAACCAACATTTAATGCCAAAGCAGTCGAGACGCTTGAGTACGCGGTCAAACTATCCCCTAACGATCCTAAAATATAATACAACCTGGCGATTCTTCTGGGACGCGAAGGAGACTCGGACAAAGCAATCGAGCATCTTGTGAAAGCGAAATCGCTCAAATCCAACTACCGGGATGCATATTACGCACTCTGGGTGTTTTATACCGAAGAGAAAAAACCAAGTGAAGCGCGGACTATACTACAGGAATACCTTACCAAGGTAGATCCCAATGACCAGGATTTCCAGGAACGAATCAAATGAAAGCAATCGTACGAGTCCCCAATACGGTACTTACTACACCGTCAGAAGCAGTGACGGTATTTGATGCCCGACTTTCGCGCATCATTTCCGACATGAAAGAAACACTACTGGCTACCACAAATCCCAAAGGCGTCGGTTTAGCGGCGCCGCAAGTAGGTCTCGGTATTCGTTTGTTTCTTACCAAACCCAACGACAAGTCCGCAATCCGCGTATTTATCAATCCCGAAATTATCAAAAAATCCCACTTAGTCACGGACGGTATTCCCGAGCGCAGTAACAAGCTCGAGGGATGTCTCTCTATCCCCAATGTCTGGGGCAAAGTACATCGGGTCTCGACGCTGACACTACAGTATCAGGACGAAAAAGGCGTGCAGCACAAAGAGGCATTTAGCGGATTTCTCGCAACTATTATCCAGCATGAAACAGATCATATAAACGGCATATTATTTACCCAACGCGTACTGGAACAAAAAGAAAAACTCTTTCAAGTGGCATCCGACGAAAATGGTGAAGAATTATTGGAAGAAATAGTAATAGGTAAATAGTAATCGGTATTTCGCAACAATGCAAAAAATTTCTATTCTCTTTTTCGGTTCAACTACGGATTCTGTTGTCATATTACATCGACTCTCCCAATTGCAAGCTACCAATTACCAATTCGTTATCGCTGCCATAGTAACACAGCCTCCCAAACCTATCGGCAGGAACCATGTCGTTACGCCAACTCCGGTCGAAACATGGGCCAAACAGCGCGCGCTGACGCTGCTCACCTTTGAAAGCAATCAGGAAAAACCGTGGCTTTATACCAATGAACAACAGGTCATCGATGCATTACAGCCCGTGCACACCGACCTACTCATTTCTGCTTCATATGGGGTAAAAATACCGTGGGCAACGATAAATGACGCAAAATTCGGCGGCATCAACGTGCATCCGAGCATCCTCCCATATTGGCGCGGAGCGGATCCGGTACCATGGGCGATACTTTCCGGCGATCATCAAATCGGCGTTACGGTCGTCACTCTTTCTCAGGCATTCGATCAGGGAGTCATACTCACCCAGGAAAAAATTCCAATCACCCCCAAGGACACAAGCGACCCTTTGCGAACCAAACTATTTACCATGGGAGCGCAATTACTCACAGACCTTCTTCCCAGCTATATAGCGGGCAAACTCAAACCTACACCCCAACCCTCAGCTTCACACATCGGAGGTGTGAAGCTGGAATACGCAAGGAAATTTACCCGGCAAGACGGATTTGAACCGTGGGAAACCGTGATGACCGCCGTGTCCGCAGGCAACCAGGCAGAGCGTCTGGAAAGGAAATTCCGGGCACTTCATCCTTGGCCGGGGGTGTGGACCAGCATTCCGGCAAAACAGCCGCATGAAGGATTGCGACTAAAAATCCTCGCAATGCACCTCAGTAACAGGCTACTTGCTATCGATCAGGTCCAGCTCGAAGGGAAAAAACCGGTTTCGTGGAAACAGTTCGCTGCAGCGTATCTTCCTCAAAACGTTTAACTGGCAAAAATATCCCAAATTCGGGGCAGCGAAAGGAAAGAAACGGCTGTCCTTTCATCTTTCTTTTTCTTTTCTTCCCGTACCGGTCGAGTCGGGTGATCCCCCGAACGCATAGATATTTCGACAGGTAAAGGTCTCTTTGACACACCAAAAACAAGTTCATCTTGTCCGCCGGTTTCCTTACGGACTCTGCATGTAGTTCTTTTCATGAAGCATATTATCTATCGCTCGCGTGCCGAAGTCAACATTTCGATGCGCTTCCCCCTTGACACATTTCACGCGGTTCTTTACGCTGAGAATACATCCCAAGGAGGAAATCATTATGGCCAGAAAAAAATCTCGCACCTCAGCACGTCCGTCTTCTTCCCTTTCATCCGCCATGGGGAAGGATTTAAGTTCATGGAACTTTGTCATATTCCTCACCCTCGCGTTCGTCTTGCTGGTGGTAGTCGTGGCAAGCGTCAAGGGAGTCGCTTTGGATCTTCGCAGCCGGGCAGGACTCGCCTGTCCCAATCCACTCGCCGCATTCAACGGACAACTTCCGCAATCTTCGGAATGTAACGGGGAATGGAAACTCGCTCAGGATGCTCGGGGGTGTCAAGTATTCCTCTGTCAGCCAACTAAATAATTGTAAGATAACTTACTTATTTTTTCCTGCATATCGGTATAATTGCTCTTCATGAGTAATTCACCGGAGTTCAGAACTCGCGCTACAGATTTGCTAGACGAACAAGAAGCATACGTAAATTTCGGTGATCAATTTACCTCGCCGGACTTGATAATGCTCCCACATCCTGAGACGAAACGACGGACGCCAGCAAGAAAAGCCGCTATCGCTATGGCCCGCGGACATATGGCTTTTTTACGTGAGCTCGGACTTCGGATTTCGTGTGGTATTTCCTACGGCTCGCTTTTTGATTCAGCAAGCCCAGGAGTTCGAAACGTATTTCGCTGGGGAAATATGTCGGACGCCGATATACTTCTTGTATTTCAATCAAACCACATGCCTCATGGAATAGATTCCCGATTTATCAAACCAGAACCTGGCGGATTTCTTTATCATGCACAGCTCCCCTTGCCCAAAAATCCACACTTATCCGAGCTGAGTATCACAGGAATTACTCCCGGGTATGCACTGCATGCTCTTAACGAACTTAGGCACTTATGCACTGCCTCTCTCAAAGGTGTAAAGAAGGTTTACGCACTGACTGCAGTAGGAAATTCGCAGCTGCCTATTCAGTACGTTATCGAAAAAAAGAAATGGTTACTAGACGCGCTCACTCATCGAGCATTTTACGGAATTGTTCCTTCCCAACTACGGCATGCATTTGCCCAGACGAACAACTCATTTAGTCGCTATCAAATTGCCCAACCTAACTAATACTATGGCGGACACGAAAGAAAAGAAGCGAAAAACCGTACATCTCCCAAAAACAGGCGGACTTGGATTTTGGGGGTTTGGTCATTGCCAAGGAAACCGCGGCATCGGCGAAGCTATGGCTGATATCTATGATATAGATGTCGTTTTTGACGATATTCCCGATGTCACAGAGTCGGAAAAACAATCGAATCGCCCGAGGCGATCACGCACTCGTCGACGGAACCAACGCCCACAAAAACAAGATGAGGAGCGTCCCTGATACATCAAGCAGAAGTAATTACCGTTGAAGCTGCTACTTTTTTCTTGAGGTCGAATCGCACTCGTTTGACACAATTAGCACACGCATGAAGCCGCGTCATAACGCCATTCATAGGAAGTGTCACCCAATGTATGTTGACGCCTATCGTGCGTTTCGTATGTGTCGCCCGGCGCTTCCACTGTCCTCCCGCGACTCCACGGTGATGCTTGTGGGTTCCGCCAGCTACGGAATGTTTATTACAGATATCGCATTTGAGTGCCATAGAAGCTATACTATACCATATGTTGGGTGAGCTGTTCAACAATCCATTTGCATTCTTCTCATGGCTCGTGGCCCTCATAGTTGCCATAACAATCCATGAATTTTCCCATGCGTTCGCAGCAGATCGACTCGGAGATCCCACCCCTCGGGTACAAGGCAGGCTTACCCTTAACCCCTTGGCTCATCTCGATCCTATGGGAACGCTGATGCTCCTTATCGCCCGGTTCGGCTGGGGAAAACCGGTTGTTTTTGATCCTTTTAACCTGCGCCACCCCCGGCGTGACGCCGCGATCATTTCCATAGCAGGGCCAGTATCAAACTTGCTGTTAGCAACCACGCTCTCCCTACTGCTTCGTTTAGTTCTTGCCACCCCATATGCAATGATTGTTTATGTGTTTGTTCAGCCGGTCATCGTGATGAATGTCTTTCTGGCAGTATTTAATCTCGTTCCTATTCACCCGCTCGACGGGTTTAAAATTGTAGGAGGCATCCTTCCGCCGGAATATGCGCGACAGTGGCAGGAATTGGAGTCATATGGCATGATTTTTCTCCTGTTCCTTGTATTTCCCGTATTTGGTCCTTCTCCTATAAGCCGGATCATCTCACCCGTTATCAATTTCCTTCTGTCCCTTCTCATCCCCGGTGCGGGAGCCGCAGGCATCATCTAAGACGTATTGACCTCACTATTCCTCATGGGTATAATACTTTTTTTCGCGTAGCCATGAATCGATTTCTTTCAAGACCCGAAATGGAAATGCTCCAGTCCCGCCCCGGACGGGTAATTCGGCTATTTCTTCACAAGGAATCCCCATGGGAATTGCGATGCGTCGACGAACGGCAATCCGATATCATGAAAGGGGTCGAACTTCCCGGCGCGACATTTTCGGTTATCGACGGATTCAAAAAAGTACTGGGACTTCGAGAGCATGAGGCATGGGAAGCGGCATCAACTCATGGCATTCCTATTTCGGCTCATGTAGACACACATCATCATTATACTGCCCGCGGGTGTGCATATGCTGATATCGTTGAGCATAATCCGAAGTTAGTGGGTGCTCCGGAACGCGTGAGGGCAGATGAACGATTAGAGCGTGTGCGCGCACTCAACGGAACGATATCAACATATTATGGCGAACACGCGCGGAATTCTTTTGCGGTCCTTAACTGGCACAAAAACATGTCCATGGATCCATACGGATTGCGGTTAAACGGTATATTTGCCTTCAATTGCGACGCGTGGGCGCCGGACGCTTACGCCAAACAGCTAGATTTGTCGTGGGGCGATACAGCCAAACTACGCAGCCACATCGTCCGTGCCTACGAAAACCTTATCCACAAAAAAATCGGCATACGGCATATCATCGAACTCAAGCCAAGTGTTTTTGACCTATGGAAAATTCCGGGTTTAATCCAAAACTAATTGAACAATCCTCTCGACTTGTCCATTGCGATGCACTACTATTGACTTTTATGCTATGAAAACAGACATAAATCCCCGGGTAGAAACGATTATCGACGGCAGCGTTTCCCCTCAGATTATCGCACAGGCGATTGCAACGTACATGGAAGGCCTCCAAACCATGACTTTTCCGTCCGAACTTCGTAATATCCTGGGTATTTCCGAAAACTTGGAGTCGATACAAACAAGTTTTGTGAAACGTGCACAGCAATGCGCCAAACTTACCAAAGAAATTATTCTTCAGATCAATAACAGAGCGAAACAACTCTCAGATCCCGCATATCTGGCGCTGCAGACAAAAGATAAATCACTCTGGCATAAACCAGGACAATCCAAACCCCTTTTCGGAGTGCTCGTGTGTGTCGACAAGGGTATATCGGCCGAGGCTATAGGCATCGACATTTCCAATGTCGGCAGAGTCCTTGCCGGCGATATTGAGTTCGCGTATATCCCCTCCAAACGTGCATTTTTTCCCACGGCCAGCGCACTTATCAAACGGTTTATCCATTATGGACGACAAGGGAAAAACGTTCTCGTCGAACCACTTATCGAACACACCACGTGCGGCAGACGAGGTCAGATTCTGGCGAATGAAGAAGCCCATGCGGAAATTCCCTCCCTTAGCTTTATCTTTGACCACATTGGGACGTTGTCTTCGGAATATCCGTCTACGAAAAACCCTCAACCGCGTCTAGACGCGATACAAAAACTCTGGCGCACATGGCCCCGTCGGGGCGTCTCAGTCGTAACACCTGACAATGGATTGTATGCCGGAGTAGTACAAAAAGTTGCCCAACGCCAGGCGCTATCGCAACTCAAAAAAGATATAACGATCATAAGCCCGATAGAAATCTACGAAAAAGAAACCGGAAATCTGTATGCGGGACTCGATCATCTGGATGTACTGACCCACCCGGATGTACTGAAAGCCGGGGGTTTCACCAAAAAAATATTGACAGATCTCTCCCGAAGCAAACGTATTTTTTCGCTTACCACCCATGAATCTGCCATATACCAAGAAATTGAACGCCACAGTACTCTGCGCCGGGGATCCATGACTTATCAGGATCTCCAAGACAACTGGATCACAAGTGTGGCACAGCTGGTTTCGGTGACGGAAACATTATGGAGCAGGTACGAAACGAAATCATCGCCTGTCCGGGATATGGTAGATTTGTTTTTCCGTGCGTGGAAACGTGTTCCCGCCCAGGATTCCAATCCAGTGGACCGACGTGTTATTCACCACCTGTTCCATGTCATTGCCTATGCATTCTCGCTCGACACCCTCAAAGAGGGCAACCACCCGGGAGTACACCATATAGAACATTATTTGGCCACAGGAGATCATGAAATCGGCTCCAAACCCTTGATCGCATTAGGGCAGGGAGACTTGGACAGACCGTCTGCCAGCGAAATGTTTACCGGCTATTCGGTGCTTCTCCATTCAAGCCCGGGTCATGACGGCACCCCCATACCGGTCGTCATAAAGCTTGATACCGATCGGACAGGAGACAAACCTATGTCCACCGAAGAAACAAACGTCGCATTTGATGATCTACGGGAATTCTTGAAGCTCTGGCCGTATTTTCTCGTTGGCGACATGATACCAATTCTTATGGTGCGCGGAAAACACATGGGAGGAGTATCCCGACTTGGGCTTTCCATAATACGTTCGCTCGGTGATATGTGTACGCTTTTTGAACAATCAGAAACTCTTCTTCCGCGATTCGTTCCGGCGAACAACTCGCAGGGCGAGGTCGTACTCGTACCGTCCATTAAAGTTATCCAACAAGGAATTGTTGCCGGTACCGACCTCAAAAAATTCCGGAGCCTGATGCCCAAGCTCGCCGACGATCACTCAGACCCCGCGATCCAACGCGCCTATCTCACCACTCATGGTATACTACACATGAGAGCTCATCATACCTAATCTATGCGCGCATACTTCACTGCATCGATCGTCGGACGCAAATTCCACTTGACAAAATATCAGCTGATTGTGGAGCTACTCAAATCCAAAGGAGTCCAAATGCTCGATGAGCATATCCTCAACGTTTCCGAAAAAGACATCCAGCTCCAGTCCCGGGAAAAACGGCTCGCATTCCACCAAAAGCTAGAAGACGGGATTAATTCGTCGGATTTTCTGGTGGCAGAAACCAGTTTTCCGTCGATAAGCGTCGGCTATGAAATTTCCATGGCGCTTGACCGCGGCAAGCCGGTTCTCATCCTCTATAGTGAAGGCGATCCGCCAGCGCTATTTGCCTATCACGAAAATGAAAAAATCGTGTGCGAAATGTACACCACCGACACATTGCCGGCTATCATTACGGATTTCCTTCATTTCGTCCGGGGCGAAGCAGATACACGGTTTACGTTCTTTATTTCGAGCAAACAGGCGGCGTATCTGGCAAAGCAAGGCAAAAAAAACCGCGTCCCCAAATCCGTATATTTGCGGAGCCTCATCGACAAGGATATGCGGTAACCGCAATTGTAAGATATCTCACTAAATAGTAATGCATCAGCGCGATGCATAACACTCAAACGTACTTACTTCGTACACTACGTGTAGTATGGCACGTATCATCAGGCAATTTCATACTCGGATTCTCTCCCCCACAACGCGCTCGATCGCACTGGGAATCAAACTCAATCAGCTCATCTGGACGCGCTATTTTGACGACGCGTGGAACACCATTCCGCTCCACGAAAAACTTACCTGGATTCTATTCATTTCCAATACGCTGGCAATCCTCACGCTATTCCAACTTCTGGCTTTTAAGTAAATACACTTGACACGGATAATCCTCCTGTTTTACGATATATATGCCCGTGTGGAGTTGTAGATTATTTTCCTCCACAGAATCTTAACATTGAGGTAGTCCCGATAATTTATATCGGGATAACAAGACAAATGTATCTTTGTACCGAGGTATAAAGATCAGTCTTTCCGATTACTCAAATCGGGGAAAATACTTCAACTCGGCACGCGGCAGCACTTATTTTGGGCTTCTTCTCTTGACTGTTCCCTTGGTTCCCTATTTGCTCCCGCTTTGGTAAAATCAGAGATACACGCCTCCATAGCTCAACCCCGATATAATCGGGGCAAACGGCAGTCGCCTCGTCGGCGACAGCAAAAAGAGGCAGGAGCAGATATTTTTGTCGTAGAATGCGTTAACGAGCACAGTCATCTGTGCAAGTTTAGGCATTCTAGATCCCGCTTCGCGGGATAAACAGAGAAGAACGCCGCCTTAGCTCAGTGGTAGAGCAACTGTTTTGTAAACAGTAGGTCGTCGGTCCAAATCCGACAGGCGGCTCCAAAATTAATTCGGAGAAAAACCTACGGCCCTGCCGGTAAGTCCGGTCGGAGGCGCTATAATCCCCTTTGCCCACGCGCGTGCAATAGTGGACAAAAAGTACCCGTCGGAATTTTCCATAACAATCTGAGGAAGCTGATCTATCGGGAATATAACCGCCCCGCTTTTGAGCTCCTGGATATCGGGATTTACAGGTTGAGATGAGAGACGGGTTGCATCGTCTGCCCCGATAAACGCCGCGAACAGCGACGGGGCGTTGTTCGTCATTCCCGCGTCGGGCAGTACAGTCCCTAAATGCTCTACTTTATTCACCGTGATATCGCTTACCCCGAGCTCTTCACGGATTTCCTGAATAGTCTGCTCGTGTATATTGGCACTTCCGTCGACACTCGTATCTATAAAACCTCCCACAGTATCGAATGACGGCTTGCCAGGAGCAAATTTTTCCCCACGAAGCACAATAAAGTGACTCGTTTGACCGTCTTTTTCCACGAACACGACTCCTTTGGCTCCCGAAAGCGGGCCGGTACGCCAGCTCACATACTCATAGGTATATCGCACTGACGGATTATCCAATCGAGAAACCTCAAACTTCGGAACCAGAGCAAATGAACCTCTCGGCAAATCGATCATGCGTTCCACTTTGATATTTGCTATCTCTTCTGGACGACTCGCTAAATCGTCCAAAAATCCGTCATGGTTTTCCCGTCCTTTGCTGGGAAGCTCGAGCAGTGACTTTTGCAGCATAGGGTCTGTTTGCTGGAACCACTTTTTTTCCTGGAGTTTCTCAAATATACCCCGTCGCTCCGGGGTAGCCCGAGCAAGAAGCAAATTTATTTCCTGCTTTATGACACCTTCTTGATTCAGCGCTGCCACGGGATGTTCCATATGTGTTGATTATACCGGTTTATGGGTATGAAACCCTAACGGGGTATTGTCAAAAAATTTCGGAATCTGACGGATCACTTTTTTGTTTATCTTATAGATCATATTTTTCCCAATACGCTGCTTGTTGAGCCACCCGGACGCATGCATTTCTTTGAGGTGGTGGGAAACCACACTCGCGGGAACCGGAATATGTTTAGTGATATCCCGAGGTGACATGGGTTCAAAGGCCAAAAGATACAGGATCGCCAACCGATGAGGATGTGCTATTCCTCGCACAATATTGGCGTAAGGGGCTACTTTTGCAAACAATCGTTTACCGCTGGTCATACCTACGATATAATACAACATATTGCTGAGGCCCGCCTCGACTCGCGAAGACGGAGTCGACGCGAGGCGGGTGGCCCACGGAGAACCTTGGGACAACAGCATAAGCGAGTATTGCTGAGGTGGCCCCACAAAGCCACTGAGGCAACAACATAGTAATTAATTTTTATTGCTGAGGTGGCAGAGCAGTCAATTGCACCAGTCTGTAAAACTGGCGGTCGAAAGGCCTACCTAGGTGCGAGTCCTAGCCTCAGCACAATTTGTCATTTACCCCCTTGCACACTTGGAAAAAATTCTTATACTAATTCTATATGGAAAAAACAACTGAAGAGTCCATGGAATCCCCATCCATGATGACGTACGTCGTCGGGGCAGTATTAATTGTCGCCGTAGTGTTAGGAGCATGGTTTTTCCGGTCTAAGGGCACAAAAAACACTATGGTCGAACCGACAGGTCAGCCCGTAGTAGCCGTATCTCCCACTCCGGGACCGATTACCAAACTCGCCTGCGACCAGCAGTATTTCAATCCGAGAATAGGTTACCCGGAATACTACCTGTCTGTTGAGGGCGGAGACGTATCAGCAGCCAAAGAAGTAACCTGTGAATTCGCGGTAAGTGTAGACGGCAAGGAAATTTCCAAGACGACAGTCAAAAGCCCGCTGACGGCCTCCCCACAACGCGGCGGGTCTACGTTCCGTTGTACGACCAAGCCATTGGAGATTGCCGCGAACATACCAACCACTGTTGATGTCGTCATAAAAGATGACCTCAAGGCAAGCTCTAGTTGCAGCGCTGCGTTTACATTTCCGCAGCAGTAAACTTGCGGTTCACTGTTTCACAAACCTGTTAGCTTGGGGTGAGGCAAGTCATTGAAGATGACTGGTGAAAAAGTCGATATCCCGCGTAATTACTGTATTCCAGACAGGCTGTAAATTATGATCCGCTCCCGGGTATAAAAAGTATCCGATAGTAATATTTTTCTTCTTCAGGGCGGCCACAAACTCTTCGCTCCAAAGGACGGGAACCGCATCGTCAGCGCTCCCCTGGTGGAGTTGGAGTGGCGCCACGATCCGATCAAGAAAATTGACCATAGTATAGCGATCCACATCATAATCCCGTTCAAAATCAGCCAGTTTTTTGCGCAATGCCTTCCCTTTGTCTTCCGCTTCATCGGTATAGTACAAAATAGAATACGGAAATGCCCGAGTCACCGGAGCCCAGAGCGTCGTAGGATAAGACGCGCCGGTTATCTCGAGCACAGTGAGGGCAATCTGCCCACCGTTACTGTGAGCCCATATGCCAATCCGGGTTGTATCTACGCTCTCAAGCGACTGCACCGAAGCCAACAAATCCAATACCGCCACATATGACTGGAACCGTTCTTCAAATACGTCTTTACTCGGAGGGTCGGAGGTGCCGTATCCCAGCAAGTCAGGAGCCAACGAGATAAATCCGTGAGATGCAAACACCTCTGCGCTTCGTTTGGTTCCCATACCGGGGGTATATATCCCGGGGTCCACATACCCGCGCACCTGTACGATAACGGGCGTTTTGTGCCTGCTGGTTGCGGTACTGGGAATATGGGCCAACCCAGATACGACATTTCCGTCGCTCACATAGTGAAATGCATAGACAGTGAAGGCGCTGGCCGTAGCTACCGGAACATCCAGCACAATCTGACTTGCCACTCCTTGTCTCATGGAGAGATTATCAATCGTATATTTATCCAGAGGGCGCTCTACCACCTGCGTAATCGGAGAAAGCACCGACACTGACTGACGTGGACCAAGCAACGCATATAGCGTGGCAGCAACCAATACCAGACCAAATAGAACAAACAGCGCGACACGTTTCATGGTATTACTTTATCATAGAGATAACCATGTTGTTTCCTGACTAAAAACCTATATACTCATTACGTATGGACGAATCTCCTACTCCCGATAATCCTCCCGTATCCATGCCGCAAATATCTGCTTCTCCAAGCCCCAAAAAGCTCCTTCAGCCGATCTACTTCGCGCTGACGCTCATCGCCGGAATTCTCATGGGAGTTGGCGGACTATTTGCCTATCAGGAATATTCCTCCCAACGAGCTGTCTCTTCCGTCACGACATACGATGAATGCGTTACAGCTCCCGGCAGTCGGATACAAGAAAGTTATCCGGCAACCTGTATCACGAAAAACGGAAACCGTTTTACGCAACCGACGATAGACGACGGCACTAACCCAATATACACGGACCCTCTCTCTTGTATGAAAGACAGCGACTGTGCTGTCGGCATCCAATCCAATGGGTGCTGCGCATGCCCAGAGCCGATAAACAAATCCCAGATAGGGCGCGACGGCTGGGAATCCTATACCAGGGGCAAAGACTACGGCAGCAAATCAACCTGTCAAACATTTATAGCCTGTAAACCGTGCGAAACGCCGAGTGCTCTGCGGTGCCGCAATAACCAATGCACATTCGAAAACGACATCACAGTCACGCCACCCGCGTCTCAGTATACGTGTCCCACGTCAGAATGGATTGACTGCATGCCCGGTCCGCTAGAGGGAAATCAAAACGGAGTCACGACCGGCATAAAATTTGAGTGCACGGACGAATTTCTTTCATGGGCAAAAACCAATTGCCCCAACTTCAAAGGCGCCGCGTATTAGATAACCTTAAGCTCTTTACCCACCCTGGCAAACGCCCGGAGGCCGGCGTCCAGATCCTTTTTGGTGTGTTTTGCTGACGGCATCACACGGATACGGGCTTTGCCAAGAGCCACCATTGGGAATTTGATCGGAGTGGCAAACACTCCCAATGTAAACAGTCGGGCGCTAAATTCCTTGGCTAGATTTTCGTCTCCCAGCATAACCGGCGTAATCGGAGTTTCCGTCACCCCCGTATCGAATCCTAATTTTTGAAATTCCTTACGCAAATACGCCGCATTGCTCCAGAGCGTTTTTACGAGCGCCTTGGATTTTGACAGTATCGTTACCCCTTCTAACACCGCTGCTGCATCAGCGACGGTAAGCCCGGTCGAGAAAAGATATGGCCGTCCTTTTTGACGATAATATTCAATAAGTTCCTTTTTGCCCGCGATCACTCCTCCCAACACCCCGAATGCCTTGGACAATGTCCCGACCTCGATGTCCAACTTACCCTCTAACCCAAAATGGTGCGCGATTCCCTTGCCGTCACCCAAGACTCCTTCACCGTGCGCATCGTCCACCATGGTGACCGCCCCATACTTTCGGGCTAACTTCACAATCTCTGGCAAATTGGCGATATCGCCGTCCATAGAGAACACGCCGTCGGTAACGACTAAAATGATTGGCGCCTGTCCGTCCGCTTTAGGAGTCTTGGCGTGAACTACCGCTTCCTTAAGCCTCATCTCCAGTTCTGCCATGTCATTATGCTTGTAGATAAATTTCGTCCTCACCTGAGCGAGCTTGATCGCATCGATAATGCTTGC
>CAZNKB010000011.1:0-44488 GCA_964573695.1 uncultured Gammaproteobacteria bacterium
CCATACCGGACAATCGAGTTACCGACTACGCTAAAAATTTTCCTGTGAATCCCCCAATTTTGCGGAATTGATCCTCCGGGTATATATCGGCTTCCGACCACAAAATCCGCCCCTTTGGATATTTTTTTAAAAAATTCAGGAAGGATTTCCGGCGAATGAGACATATCCGCATCCATTTGTGCTATGACGTCTGCTTGCATCTCATCTATGGCATAGGTCATCCCACGAAGAAGCGCTTTACCCAAACCTTCTTTTTTGCCGCTCAGAATTTTTATGTTTGGATTTGCCTTGATGCATTCTTTCACTACCTCCTGAGTCCCGTCCGGCGAACTATCGTCAACGACCAGGATCATAAACGTATAACCCTTAATCAAACGGGTAACATCCACGAGCTTCGTCAGCATGGTTTTGATATTTTCCCGCTCGTTGTATGTCGGGAGAATGATAACAGCTTTCATATGCGGGTGTGATGACGACCCTTAGACTCGTTCTCTCCAGTAGTTGAGAAGGTCCTCAGCAGTTTTGGTGAAGGGGACTTCCGGCTTCCAACCTGTTTTTGCAACAAATTTGGAATTATCACCGATCAGTATCGGCACATCGGAAGGCCGCATACGCTTGGGATCCTGTTTGATCTCTACTTTCACTTGGCTCATACCGAGCATCATATTAAGCACATCCGCAATCTTTATCGACGTGCCTGTTGCGATATTGTAGACCTCTCCCGGATCGCATTTTTCTACTGCCAGCAAATACGCGCGTACCATATCGCGTACATCGGTATAATCGCGTGACGCTTCCAAATTGCCCACATAAATCACCGGTTCTTGTTTACCTTTTTCTATGAGTGCTATTTGCTTGGCAAACGTGGATTCGGCAAACGTGTCTCCGCGACGGGGTCCAGTATGGTTAAATCCGCGGGTCCTTATTATCCGCATGTTATACGACTCGAAATACTGATATCCCAAATAATCCATGGCCAGCTTACTCACTGCATAGGGTGATAACGGACGCAAAGGATTAGTTTCTTTTATCGGTACTTCGTTTTCGTGCACCAACCCATATTCCTCTGAGGAACATGCTATCTGTATAACGGGATCAATTCCCACCTGACGCACTGCCTCAAAGACGTTTGCGCTCCCTACTATATTCACCTCGAGGGTCACGGCTGGTGATCCCCATGAAGTCGGAACGAACGACTGAGCGGCCAGATGAAAAATATAATCCGGCTTAATTTTATTTATAGTCGTATAGAGGCTATGACTATCTAAAAGATCTGCATCCTCTAAATGAAGTTTGGACTTGATTGGCTCTATATGATCCATTTTGCTTCGTGGCCGACTCAAACCATATACCTCAAAGCCCTCAGTAAGCAAAAGCTCTGCCATGTGGCTCCCGACAAAACCAGCTATTCCCGTAATCAATGCTTTTTTAGCCATATTTCCCCTCCTTAAAAAAATTATTACATTCTACCGACGCCGTAATACATAAACCCGAGCTCCCGCACGCGTGTGGGCTCGTAGATATTCCTGCCATCAAATAATACCAGATGCTTCATGCCCTTGGCTAGACGGACGAGATCTATTTGCCGGAACTCGTTCCATTCGGTTACGATCGCGACAGCATCTGTCCCGCTTGCCGCATCGTACGGATCTTTTGTAAATACGACGCCGTGCGGCAATTTTGTCTTTGCCTTTTCCATGGCAATCGGATCGAACACTCGAATACTTGCTCCTTTATCCAAAAGCGCATTGATGATATCTATCGACGGCGCTTCCCGCATATCGTCGGTATCCGGTTTGAACGCGAGTCCTAAAATAGCTATCGTTTTCCCCTTCATCGATTTGAAATGGCGAGTAATTTTATCTACAAAATTATTTCTCGCTTCCATATTTACCTCATGCACGGATCTGAGAAGCTTAAAATCGTATCCGTATTCGCCTGCTATAGCGATAAGCGCTTTCACGTCTTTGGGGAAACAACTACCGCCGTAGCCTACCCCAGGATACAGGAAGCTTCTTCCGATGCGCTTATCAAGTCCCACACCCTCCAACACACGCTCCACATCCGCACCTACTTTTTCCGCCAGGAATCCGATCGCGTTGGCAAATGATATTTTGGTTGCCAGCATCGAGTTGGATGCGTATTTGATAAGTTCCGCCGTTTCCACGTTGCACAGCACCTGCTTGCCGTCAATCGGTTTATGCAGCTCAACTAAAATATCTCGTGCTCTGTCGGAATTGGTCCCGATGACGACCCGATCGGGATGCAACGTGTCGGATAGCCCGGTGCCTTCACGCAGAAACTCAGGACATGACGCGATAGCAAATGAGGATCCCTCCGGCTTATGACGATTCACAATTTCTGACACTTTCCTTCCGGTACCGGGAGGCACAGTGCTTTTCGTAACCACGACTTTGTACCCGACTAGTGATTTACCTATCTCTTCCGCCGCGGCAAATACCTGGCCTAAATCCGCTTCTCCGTTTGTTTTGGACGGTGTACCCACGGCGATAAATACGACCTGAGATGCAGCAACCCCTTCTTTATAATCCAGCGTAAATTTGAGCCTGCCTGCGGCAAGGTTTCTTTTGAGCAGTTCGTCCAATCCCGGCTCGTAAATCAACGGATCGCCTTTTTTGAGGCGGTCTATCTTTTCTTTTGTCCTGCCTACCACCCAAACCGTATTGCCAAGGTCGGCAAAAACAGCCGCTGTGACCAGGCCTACATATCCATGCCCGATAAACGAAATCGTCATAATGAAAGCAAGTATACGAAAAAAATTGGTGGCTGTATAGGTATAAACACTAACAACTAACTAATCATTGATCCATATCTTCCAAGCGTTGCACTTCCAAAATTCCTTCGTCAAAACCCCGCATAGATACTCCTAGTTTCCGAATTTTGTCGTTTTCCAATACGGCATACTGCGGAACCGGTGCTCGTCCGGCAAAAAAATCCGCGAATGTCGTCTTTTTGACCAGGGTCGGATCCAACGCCCACACACGAGCTATCGAATTTGCCACGTCAAAAGGAGAAACCGCCTGGGAACCAACGACGTGATATATCCCTGATGCGCTTGCGCCCATCAGCACCTCCAAAGCCGATGCAATATCATCGATAAACGTCGGAACAAACAGTTGATCGGCAGGAGCGACTACCTGTTCGCCAGCCTGAAGCCGCTCTAGCATCTTGTGGGCAAAATCTTTTTTGCCTACCGGATGAGCGCGATACGGGTTTGAGATGCGTATAACCAGCCCGCCGTCGCCAAGTCCTAACACTCGCCTGGCTCCTTCGGATTTCGTCTGAGCGTACCAACTCAGTGGATGCGTTGAGTCCGTTTCTGTATATGACTGCTTGGACCCGTCAAATGCGTAGTCGGTATCTACATAAAGCATGTGCTTTCCCGTCCTCCTGCAGGCATCGATGACGTATTGCGTGGCCATGACGTTTACGTTCCATGCGTCGCTTTGCTCTCCTAACGCGCGATCTGCTTCTGCCTGTTGGACGTTTGTGTAGGCCGCCAGATGGAGTACCCACTCTGCTTCTTTATCACTTTCTATCCGCGAAGTAATATCTTCCCGATGAGTAATATCAATACCGTTTTCGAGGCTAAAATTTACGAATGTATGTCGGGGAGCCAACAGCTCCACTATTCTCGATCCCACCAATCCCGACAGTCCTGTTCCGAGTATTTTCATAGCGCATGTTTGTATTGCTTCTCATAATAGGTGGCGTATGCGCCGCTTTTTACCCGCTTCCACCATTTTTCATTTTGTTGGTACCACAAAACGGTATGTTCTAGCCAACGAGTAAAATCGTGCGCGGGTTCCCAACCCAGTTGCGTGCGGATTCTGGTCCAGTCAACGGCATATCGCCGATCATGACCCGGCCGGTCAGTGACAAATTCTATACTGGAGTCGTCTTTACCCAATAAAGAAATGATTTTACGGATGATCGTCAGGTTATCGATGTCTTCGGTGAGCCCGCCGACACAGTACGTTTCACCGATCTTTCCTCGGGTGAGTACCGCATCTATCGCACGGCAATGATCATCAACATACAACCAATCCCGCACGTACTTACCGTCCCCGTAAACAGGCACTTTCTTTCCTTCGATGAGATTGGTGATCGTAAGCGGAATGAGTTTTTCCGGAAATTGAAACGGACCGTAGTTATTGGAGCAATTCGTAATGCTCACCGGTAAACCAAACGTATGGTAATACGCACGCACCAAATGATCTGATCCCGCCTTGCTGGCCGAATACGGACTCCGAGGATTGTACGGGGTATGTTCGTTGAATTTTTCCGTATCGGTAAGTGTAAGTGATCCAAAAACCTCGTCGGTTGAGACGTGGTGAAACCTTTTGACATTTGCCTTGAGCGCCGCATCAAGCAACACCTGGGTTCCCGAAACGTTGGTTGTGACGAACGGGGCAGCCTCAAGAATAGACCGATCAACATGGCTTTCGGCAGCGAAATGCACGACAGTATCTATGCCCTGCATCACGCGTGACACTTGCCCGGGATTACAGATATCCCCCCGCACAAACCGGTACTGAGAACTTTTTTCGACTGAAATGAGATTTTCCAGATTTCCTGCGTATGTGAGCGCATCAAAATTTACTATCTCGTCCTGAGGGTGTGCTTTGAGCCAATATATAATAAAGTTAGTACCGATAAATCCGGCGCCGCCGGTGACAAGTAATCGCATTAAAGTTTCCCCTGTTTTACCAAATCCGCCACCTGGATATTTGCCTGCAGCAGTTCGTCATGTGATGTCCCTGCATCTACCCACCAGTCTATGGTTTCGCAAAGCAACGACTGCTCTTTGAGGTAGATGTTGTTCAGATCAGTTACTTCCAATTGTCCGCGTGCAGAGGGCTTCAAATCCCTGGCGAAGTCAAACACCCGCTGGTCATATACATAGATACCTGTTTGCGCAATGTCCGATTTGGGGAGCTCGGGCTTTTCTTCAATACTAAGCACTTTACCTTTGTCATCCATTTCAATGACACCATATTGTTGGGCGAGCGTTTCTCGACGTACGCCAAACACCATGGCCGCCTTGCCGTCTTTTGCTAACGCGTTTTCGAAACGCTTCATGGGAGTTGTAAGGTCGAAATTAAATATATTATCGCCCAATATGACGAGAATGGGCTCCTTACGGGCAAATTCCTCGGCGAGCTTGAGTCCGTCGGCGATTCCTCCGGTAGGATTTTGTTGGATCGCGTAATAAAGCCGGAGTCCGAATTCCTCTCCAGAGAGAAGTAGGTTGGCAAAATCGCCCACGTGTCCACCGCTCGTAATCAGAAGCACTTCTTTGATACCGGTCCGCTTCATCATTTCGAGCGGATAATAAATCATCGGCTTGTTATACACCGGCAGCAAATGCTTGTTGGTAACTGCCGTTAGCGGCCGAAGCCGAGTAGCCAGTCCTCCAGCGAGTATGACACCTTTCATAAGTATTGCTCCTTTCCCTTAAACAGCGAGCGTTATAAGCAGCACCACTGCTATCAAACCTACGAGCACGTATTCTATCACAACTTTGCGGTGCAAATCTCCAATAATGGCGTGATGAATAATCCCCCAGGCAACATATGCAGTGGCCGTCACCGTACCGATAGCCAACTGAAGGGGTACATTACCCTGTCCGAACCAAAACGTCAGGGATCCGCCGATAAGAATAACAAACAAAACCAATGTGTGAAGCCATGAGTATTTTTTCATATAAGACTCCCGCGGACGAGGCTCATCCCACTTATAACGATCGCCGCCAAAAATAGGATATGGGCCAAATTATGTCCCACCAGTCGTACTACGTGCTTACGTCTCACGACAAACGCATCGACTGCCAGTAACCCGATTAATAATCCTACCATCGCAAAAGCGACGGTACTTGTTAGGCTCGTGATATTTATTTTTGGAGTAGACACGACCCGTTCAAATGATGTGTTCTGCGTAAATGACGGAAGCAAACTCACTTCCTGTTGTTTGACAGGAATCTCCTCCTGAGCCGCAGGTTCGGTCGGAACCACGGTAACAGATTGAGATACAGGTTTTTCTGCTGCCGGTACTACTTCCGGGGCCGGACCAGCCGCCTGCGCTTTTGGAATTTGAGCGATCGGAGCAGCGTTGGTCGCTCCGAACATTTGAACCACCAACGTCGTTTCCTCGCCCGCAAGCACGCCGTTTACAACTGCAAATCCGACGTCTCGATATCCTTCTTTGACCATATTGGCTTTGTGGGTCGGGCTGTTCATCCATGCCTCGACCACGCCGTCGCTTGTCTGAAAATTTTTGGCCAAATTTTCACCGGCCAGTGTATACCGGTATCCGGCTCCGACAATGAAATCCCAGGGAGTTTTCCCTGCCGGACTATTATGTGCCCAATAATTATTGGCAAACATATCGGCGGCTTTCGCAGCTGCGGCCTGGGATAACGTGCTGTTTAAGACCAAAGTATCGAGTCCGGCCTGTGCACGCTTGGCATTGGTAGCAGCCAAAAGCTGCTCCACCCGGATATCGGTTGCGTACCCTAACACGTCAGGCACTTTGACATGGAAAAACTTGATCCCTAAGTTAAAAACCGCGAGCAACAGCACGTATGCAAACAACACCTCGTGATGAAGCGCTTTGGCGCGATGATTGTTGCCTTCGTGAGGCACGAGCCAATGATGAAGCATGCGAATGAGGCGCATATATCTATACTCCACCATTAGGCCACGTTACTGCAAGAGGGTAGACCTGAAAGCACCTCGTTATTCTTCCTGACCCAGGATGATGACGATCTGTGTTTCGCTGTCTGACGAGCTCTTTCCCATGGAAAGCGATCCTTTCCAGGTATCCTTGGATACTCCCTGGGTCGTCATGTCATTGGCTGTAAAGGTCGAATCGACTGTCCAGCCGTTCTTGGTAAGTTCATTTTTATAAAAACTTACAACGCTTTCGGATCCGTCGGGTGTCGTCATGGTAAGCCAAAACCCGTTACTTTTGCCGGCCTGTGCTCCGGAAAGAGAACTGGTCACTTTGCTGCCCGGATATATCGGAAAATCCTTAGGAAATGTGTCGGGCACCGAATTGGCGCCTATGTCCACTTTGGCGCCTGTTTTACTGTCGGTGAATGTCATCTTCCCTTTCTCCAAATCCTGAATGTCGGTCTTTACCCCTGTTTTACTTTCGATAGCCTTTTCTACCAACCCGGTCCCTATCTTCTTGGCAAAAAACTTCATGACAAATGTGCTACCGATCCCGAATAATACCAATAACACCAGACAACCAATACCTACAAAAACCAACGGGTTTGTCGATTTTTTCGCGGCTGCTTTTTCTTCTTTTTTTTCTGCCATAATATACTCCTTCACTCCGCCAACATAATACGGCGGTATACCTGCTTTCCTATTGGTATCACGAATAGGTTGGTGTCGCAAGTGCCTTTTTTCCGTTTATAGGCACATGTAATAGCGACGATAGCATATTGGCAACCGCCAACCCGACACGTATTCCGGTAAATGATCCCGGCCCGGTCACGACGGATAGTTCCGTAATCTGAGAAAGTTGAAGCGCATTCTCTTTAAGTATCTCTTCGATAAGCGGAAGCAGCGCCTGCGTCCTTTGCCCCTTAGGATTTTGCCGCTTGGAATATGTCTCGCTACCGGTAACAAGCGTAATAGACACTTCTTCTGATATGGAGGTATCTATGTGGAGTACAACGTTTGTCATCTAAGCTCCTCTTCTGACAAGGATATCGCTCCCTGTCGGACAATTACCGCCGGAGAACGGCTCGCATCAATCACCGTAGAAGTCACATGATTCGTACATTTACCGGGTACCACATAATCCACAACCCGTGTTAACGCTGCATCCAGATCACTCAAGTGAAACGGGGTCGGCTTCCCGTGAAAATTTGCAGACGACCCTAAAATCGGAACATCTACCCCGGCTATGAGCGCGAGCGCCGTGTCATGATCCGGCATACGAATTCCCAACGTGTCGCCGTTGCCACGGATAGGGGAGTAAACGCGATCCGCAATGCACGGGGACACGATCGTAAGCGCCCCGGGCCAATATGTTTTCATCAAACGTCGTACAATATCTCCCGGATGATCAAAGTAGGCGAGTGCGCGATCTATTGAATCCACAAGCACTGGCATGGCCATAGAACGCGGCCGTCTGCGTAAATCAAACAGCCGGTCAACGCTTTCAGGCTTATCTATCCGGCACCCTATGCCAAAAGCGGTATCTGTAGGATAAATAACTATCCCTCCCTGTAAGAGTACCGTAACAGCCTCCTGCATGACCTTATCCATGTGAGGCCCCCTTTACGGAATGTGCTCCGTCATCACGCACGGTAAACCGGATATCTAGACGCTTCTTTGGCAGCAAATCTCCCAACCGCTCCGGCCACTCTACAACAACCAATGAATCTTCGGAGCCATACATATCAGTAAATCCGAGAGATAACACATCGCTTGGCTGAGAAATTCGATATAAGTCCAAATGATATAAATATTTGAATCGTTTCGTAACCGTATAACGTCGTACAATAATAAAAGTCGGGGAGAGAAGGCGGCTTGGGATACCCAAACCTTTTGAAAGTCCCTGGACAAATGTGGTTTTCCCGCTTCCCAAATCTCCCCAAAGACATACAGTAGTCGGCATCCCCTTCTCTGTTAGGAAGGAATGCCCAAGTTTCTTGCCAAGTTCCTGAGTTTGATAGGCGCTTTGGGTAATAATGTGAAAAGGCAGTACCATACGATTCCGGCTCCCGCAGCATCAATTATAACATCACGGGGAGCTCCCTGTCGGCTCGGAACGAATAGCTGATGTATTTCATCCGATATGGCATAAAGTATGGTAATAACAAACGCTTTTCGATACACAAAGGCATTATCTGACTCAGTCTCCGAAAGAAATATTGCCCGACTGGTAAGAGTAAACAATACTGCATATTCGATAAGATGCAGCAACTTAAAAAAAAGGAAATTCCAAATATATTCAGGAGAAACTGTCACGCTGTGCCGCGTCGAGAAGGCAAAAATTATTATCATCCAGATAATGGCCGGCCCCCATGGGTAAACCCGGGTTATCCGCGTACCTTTTTTTGGTCGACGAGTGCTTTCCATACTTCAGTGTTTTTCCAGGCCAAAGCCGTAGACAACAGTCCTAATCCCGTACCGACAAAAAGCAAAGAAAAAACGGCGGGGTACATCACTCTGCCCTTTTGCCTCTGTATCGTACCTGAATCTGTCGCGGGTATTATACCTATTGCGACTCCTTCTTGTGATGCTTCCCGCTGTATTCCCAGTATAGCAAAATCACCTGGTCTTATAGAGGATCGTATTGTCGTCACCTTACCCAAAGGTGTGGGCTGTCTTGTAGGAGTACTCGTACTTGTCGGGTGAGGCGAGGCTGTGGGGGTTGACATAGTGGTCGGTGTCATCGTGGGCGCGGTAGTCGAGGTCGGAATCTGTGTCGGCGTCGGATCAGGTTCGTTTATCGTAATGGTGAGTGCGTTATCAGACCAGTCCCCGACAAAAGATCCGTAATAAAATCGCAGCTTGAACGCGTATTCGCCCTCCCCTGTATACCCACTGTCCGAAAAATCGGCTTTTACGACAACCGCGCCATCCCAATCCCCTATCTTTATAGCCGGCTGATTCGCGTTGGGAGCGCTGTTTTTGACCCACGTATCCTTGCTTTTGGTCAAGCCGAAATAATTGGATGTCCCTGATTCAAAAAACGCTCCTTTTATGTATATGGTTTCCCCGTCGATAAATCCTGATGCGGAAGCCATGACGGTCATATTCTCGTCGCCGGATATGTGTGTCACCGGACTCGTTATCGTCATGGTTCGGGAAGCAAAAGCCGGAGCAATCGGAATACTCAATACACCCAAAAACATCGCAGCCCGACACCACTTTTGGCAGGACATGTCGAGAGCAAGTATAACAACACGATCCGAAAAATTTTGTGCGATTTATTGCACATGCAGAAAAAAACTGATCAAACCGCCGCCATAATCGATATATTTGATTTTTATCACACTACTTGTTCCGCATGATTGACTCGATGAATACAAATCCCCGTCAGCAGGCGCGCGTATAACCTCGCTTGCCGTCGAAACCATATCAAACCCCGTATGGATTCCTCCGGAGTAGCTATATCGCCACGACCACGGGGTTTTGCCAAAATGCTGGGTGAGCCGTATCGTATCGGATAGCGGCCAGTTCCAACTTCCGCTGCCGATACTCCAATCACTCCCGCCATTTTGATCGTCTTTTACTGTTTTGTTGCTCAAACGCGACGACGGATCAATCCACGCTCCCCCCTGACGCACCTCAAAATGCAAATGCGCCCCGGTCGAACACCCGGGAAAACCTGTGTTTCCCACGAGCGCGATAGGATCACCCTTTTTCACCGGCCCGACTTTTACCGAATCGGTAAGCGCACGCTCCAAGGCCTGCTTTTCCGCCAAGGCCTGGGCAAGCAACCGCTGATAGACTGCTTCGCTGTTTTTGGTCTGATCCAAAAGCGCTTGTTTTTGCTTTTTCTGGCTGGCCAAATCAGCCGTGTGTTTTTCCAACTGCTTCTTAAGCGACTCCTGCTCTATTTTTTTTGACTCGCGGACATCACGGCGGTCATTGTAGTTCATCTGGGTCAACTGCAGCTGTTTATACAGGGAGGAATCCTCCTCCTGCACCTGGATAAGGTATTTGGCGCGGGCGAGAAAATCGGAAAAGTTCGTGCTCAAAAGGAGCCCCCCGAAATTCGGTGCGTTTGTACGCTTATATGTCTGCGGAATACGGTGAAGCACAAGCTCCAGCCGTTTGGTTTTGAGATCCTCGAGCCGGCCGATTTCCTGGGTCAACTCGCCGATTTCATTGTCCAATACTCCGATTTTCCGTTTCGTATCTTCTATCTGCAGGGTAGTCAGTTTTACCTGGGAGTCGAGAAGCGTAATTTGCTTTGACAGAGTGTTTGCCTGAGAATTCAGGCTTGCTATCTGCTCCTGATAAACACGTATCTTATCTTCCACCGACTCAGCTGAAACACGCGAAATTGCGACCGATAAAAGCATCACGATAAAAACCGCCTGAAACATTTTTTTCATGCCAGATAGACTAGGTTTATAGATCACTTCAAAAATCTGCGGAGTGCTATGGAGCTTCCCAATGCTCCCAGACAAAAACCAAGCAGCATGTTTCCCGCCAGGAAGACGGCAAGGGAAATAAGGAATACTGAAGAAGTAAGGCTGGTAAACAAACCGCTAAGCGTCGGTATGGATCCTAAAAAGGTAAATAGATGCGGCCGGAGCCACGCGACTACTCCGCTCAAAATCACCGAGGCGACGGCAGCACCGATAAATCCGTAAAATCCCCCCTCCAGGATAAACGGTGCGCGTATTGTCCACGGGGTAGCGCCTACAAGCGTCAAAATCTCTATCTCATCACGTTTCATCGCAATCTTCATGGCAATCACCGTTCCGATAATGAGAAGCGAATCAACGACAAGAAGCAATGCAAGCGTTCCTCCCACCAGGCGAATCGCGTTGGTCCATGCCAATAGCGAATCCACAACATCACGCTGGTACACTACCTCATCCACCCCTTCGGATCCGCCGATCACCGTAGCCAATTCCGACAAATACTGCGGATCGGTTGCCGATACTTCCAATGAAGCCGGTAATATATCGGCGGTCACCATCTCGAGGAGCAGCGGATCGCTTTGATTTTGCTGGCGATAGATTGCCAGCGCATCTTCTTTGGATACATAGTGGGTTCCCGCCACTTTCCCGGTCGCTTCCAGCTTTGCTTTCAGATTATCCGCTTCCAATTGTCCTGCTTTGGGAGTGAGAAACACCGTAACCTGTGGCTTGCCCTCAAAATACCCGAGTATCATGACAGAAGCCATGGTAGCCAGAAAAAATACCCCGCCCACCAGAAACGTCAGGAACATGGTGAGTGTTGCCGCCATTGCCTGATACGGACTGCGTCGTATGTGTGTGCGGACGTCTCTAGTGATTGGCATCGTGTTTTCCCCCTTTGACTCCCGGCTTTGCGTGTTTGTCCAGATGATAGTGTCCCTTCGCTTCATCACGGACGATCGCCCCCTGGTGTATGGTCAGCGTCCTTTTTTTCATTTTGTTGACGATATCCGCGTTATGGCTGGCGATAATAACAGTCGTTCCCAGATCGTTCACTTCTTTTAATATGTCCATAATGCCCCATGCCGTTTCCGGATCTAAATTTCCGGTCGGCTCGTCGGCAAGCAGAATCCTGGGCCCTCCGACTATCGCGCGCGCGATACTCGTCCGTTGCATCTCCCCCGCCGATAACTGCAAAGGGAACAGATTTTTTTTATCCTTAAGTCCCACGAGATCCAACACGTTCATAACTCCCTGTTCTATCTCACCTTCGGGTTTTCCCAAAATTTCCAGCACCATTGCGATATTTTCAAATACGGTCCGATCCAAAAGGAGCTTAAAGTCCTGAAAAACTATACCGACTTTTCTTCGAAGTAGATGAATATTCGCTCCGGTAAATTTACTGATGTCTCCGTTATCTATCGTAATACTTCCTTTGGACGGCAACAGGTCTCGGATCAGCAACCTGAGAAATGTCGTTTTACCGCTTCCTGAAGGACCGATAAGGAACACAAATTCACCAGCCGGTATTTCTACCGTTACGTCAATGAGCCCGGGGATTTTCCCCGGATAATATTTGGAGACATTATTGAAGTAAATCATTCAAGTTCCAACCTGCCGACATCCATAAGCCAGGAAACTTTCTTTGCAGCAAGCGTCTGTCCGCATACTTTGACCTTCAATCCGACGTATTGATCCATGTCCACGATAGATGATATAAGATAAGCCGTTTGACTCGGCCCTCCGTCACGGACAAGTTTATGTGTTCCCTCACTCTCCACTCCTCCTTTTTCGATTTTTCCGGTGGCACAATCCTTGAATGTCGACGCATCCTGCACACCGACTACTTTATTCGAGGTAATAGGAGTTCCCTTGGTCGCAGAGGTGCCGCCGGGCGTTTTTTGTGCAAGAATATATCCTGTTCCCAGTCCTAACACCAATAGAATAATATAGACAAAAAGCACGATGCCCGCTTCCTTCTTTACCGTCGTAAGCGGTACCGAGGTATCGACTGCATCCACGGGGCGCAATACAGACTCGGGTGCGGCATGGGGATGTGTTTGTCTCATAATCCTATTATCAAGTGTCAAGAATATTTTTTCAAGTACGCCAATATAAAATCTTCCAAATCTCCGTCGAGCACTCGATCTGTCGCAGATGTTTCATACTCTGTGCGTAAATCTTTCACCATATGGTACGGGTGCAATACGTACGACCGGATCTGATTGCCCCAACCCGGCGTTTTGTATACGCCGCGGAGTTCTTTTTGTTCGCTTCGGCGCCTTGCTTCTTCCACTTCCCACAGTTTTGCCCGTAGCATTTTGAGAGCAAATTCACGGTTTTGCCCCTGATAACGCTGCGCCTGACTCGTAATGATAATCCCCGTCGGCGTATGTTTAAGCCTCACCGCGGTCGAAACCTTATTGACGTTTTGTCCGCCCTTCCCGCCGCTACGGAAAAATTCCCAGACCAAATCCTCTTCCTTGATATCCACTCCCCCTTCTTCCACCACCGGCAAGACTTCAACCATGGCAAACGACGTCTGCCTGAGCTTATCGGCGTTAAACGGCGATTGTCGAACCAGCCTGTGTACTCCGGCTTCAGCTTTGAGAAATCCGAACGCAAACCTGCCGGAAACTTCTATGGTGACGCTTTTTATCCCCGCCTCGTCACCCGGAGTATAGTCCATTTCCTCATATTTCCACCCTTTTTGTTCTACGTACCTCGTGTACATCCTGTAAAGCATTCCCGTCCAATCCATCGCCTCCGTCCCCCCTTGTCCCGCGTGCAACGCCAAAATCGCGTTTCCTTTGTCATACGGGCCAGAAAGATACAGCGCGAACTCAAGACGGGTAATTTCTGATTTGATATTTTCCTCTTCCCCGAGTTCAAGAAGCAACGAAAATTCCTCCCCTTCCGCAAGCTCTTTTTGCAAAGCGGCCAATTCCTGCATTTTGCGGCCAGCTGCTTCCGGGTCTTTCCAGAATCCCTCGTGCATACTCTCCGCTTCTAATTCGCGGATATGTTTACGCATGCCCTCTAGGTCAAGCTTGGTGAGCAATGAAGATGCGCGTAATTTCAACTCCTCATCCATAATGTACTCAATTGTACCATTATTACGCGCCACCAAAGAGGCGGGAAACCAAAGGAACTATGGAAATACCGACAAGCAGGGTGATAACCTGAATAACGGACGTACGGCCGTGTCGTTTCGTAAGCAGCTCAGGAATCAGATCGCTCGCCGCAATGTAAAGAAAGTTTCCGGCGGCAAACGGCACAAGGAATCGCTCGAGATCGGAAAATTGAGCACTAACAAGCAACACGAGCAGCGTACCCATAACGGCCGTCGTAGCAGACAGGAAATTATACATAAGCGCACGTTTATTGGAGAATCCCCCATGAATGAGAATGAGGAAGTCGCTCAATTCGTGCGGCACCTCATGAGCGATGATAGCAAGCGTCGTCGTCACCCCGAGCGGCACGGAAACCAGATATGACGCCGCGATAACCGCTCCGTCGGTAAAGTTATGTATCCCGTCGCCGATAAGCGTGAGGTATGCCATAGGTTTATCCTCATGATCATGCCGACCCTCCACATGATGATGCCACTGGATAATTTTTTCGAGGCAAAAAAAAGAAGTAAACCCGATAAGCGTCCACAAAAATACACCGCCGGGGAAAAGTTCTACTCCCTCAGGGAGTAACTCAAAAAACGTACTCCCCAGCAGCACTCCCGAGGAGAACGCGAGGGTATAGGTAATAATCTGCTCCAACACCTTGCGTTGTATGGATATAAGAAGGGCACCGAGAAGAGAAAGCAGACTGACTCCTATAACAGAAATTAAGGATAACAAAAATATCATGATCGGCACCTCCTGCATAAACCAAAAAACTCCAGCGAGTGCCGCTTCACCATAACTCCATGCTCTTTCTCTATCTGCTTACCCATGTCTTCAGCATGGCAGCCGCTCACATCCGTGACACTTCCGCATTTTTCACAAATAAAATGATGATGCTTGGGTTTAGACGCATGCTCATAACGGAACTTGCCTTCGTTGAACTGAACGGGCCTCGTAATGCCTTTCTTTGTGAATGTGTTTAATATTCGAAAAACAGTTGCCTGATCGGCGGCAATATTGTGCTTACGCAGATACCGGATAACTTCTCCCACGTCGAGAGGTACGTCTGTACGTTCTAACAATTCCAACACTCCCAATCGAGCGGGAGTCACCCGAAGCTGGACGTTATGAAGCTCATCGTTGCAGTTATGTTTGGCGATGCGTGTCATGGAGATGATCGTAGTATATGCAAGTAACTTGCATTTGTCAATTAACAAAATACTCCCTGTCTTGATACAATAGCCCTTATGCGCCGACTCCACTATCTAGGCATTGTGCTGTATGTAATCAGCGTATGGCTGATAACAAACCCTCCGCAGGTTTCCGCACAGGCACTGCCGACTACTTCACAAGACACGTATTACAAGGCGCGCGTGGAAAAAATCATAGACTCGGGTTCGTTCGTCGCGAACGGAATCGAAATCCCTTATCAACATGTCCAGGCCACCGTGCTCGACGGTGCCCTCAAGGGCAGATCACTCACCATTGATCACGGCACGATATTTACCATAGACAAAAGTAAGTTTGTATTCCCCGGTCAAACCGTGGTCGTCGTACAAACGAATGGGCCAAACTCGGAACCGATCTATCAAATCATCGACGTCTACCGACTAGACGCGCTGATCCCCTTCCTCGTTCTTTTTGCCTTTGCAGTTATCTTTTTGAGCCAATGGCGCGGGGTAGGATCACTCGTCGGTATGGCCATAAGCTTATTGGTAATCGCACGGTTTATCGTTCCCCAGATAATGACCGGGCACGATCCGCTGACAATCAGCATCGCCGGATGCCTGATGATTATGACTGTGACAGTCTACCTCGCCCATGGGTTTTCCTATCAGACAACCGTCGCCCTAACTGCAACGTTTTTCACGCTTACCCTCACCGGTTTATTATCCGTTCTATTAGTCAAATTTTCCCACCTGACCGGCCTGGGAAGCGATGACGCGTATTCGCTCAAATTAGGTGTCACTGCGATGACGAATTTCAAGGGATTACTATTGGGAGGCATACTGATCGGAGCGCTTGGCGTTCTTGACGACGTGACGACCGGACTTACCGCGTCGTTGTTTGAAATCCACAAAGCAAATAATTCTCTTTCGTTTTCCAAACTCGTGCAGGCTGGCATGCGCATCGGAAGAGAACACGTGTCATCACTGGTCAATACGCTCGTTTTGGCATACGCGGGAACCTCGCTTCCTATTTTTATCATCCTGATTACAAATACCAATAACTATCCGCTCTGGTCAACGCTCAACAGCGAAATGATTGTAGAAGAAATAGTCCGTACGCTTTCAGGGAGTTTCGGCCTTATCCTGGCGGTACCACTGACCACTATCCTGGCTGCATGGTACTTATCGAACCAAACGCATAAAAAATGATTCAGGGATTCGGCGGAGGGACACAAATCTGCGCACGGAACGACGCCTTGTCTTCTTCGGAAAGCTCATTAAATTGTTTCGCCACCGATTCAATAAGTCGTGCTGTAACGGCATGTTGGGCTGATTTGGTCACCGAATCGATGATGTACGTTGCCCCACTTGTAACGGCAGAATTTACATCTAAGGGCTGGACAACTGCCTCATCGGCAACTCCCAACACCTGAGCCACACCCTGCCCTACCTGTGTCTGCATAACCACCTCACGAACTCTGGATAATGCTTCCGGTCGGGGTTCACGTGTCACTCTTGGCCACACGAGACTCGTAACCGAAATCGCGACACTTGCCCCTATTGCGGCGCCTATGAACTGAAACAACGGCATACGAGTTTTATTATAGCGCCGGACGTAGGTATAATGGAACACATGACGACTATCCTAGGCGTGGATCCGGGCACCGCACGCATCGGTTGGGGGCTCATAGAAGAGCGTGGAGGCACCATTACCGCCAAAGCATACGGATGTATCACGACAGACAAAATAGACTCCCCTTCTGAGCGTCTGTCGCAAATTTATACGGCGTTTACCAAACTCCTCAAAACCTATACTCCGGACCACATGAGCGTCGAGGATTTATTTTTCGCGACAAACGCAAAAACGGCAATTGCCGTGGGTCAGGCCAGAGGAGTTATTTTGCTAGCCGCCGCTCAGGCAAAAATTCCCGTTGCTTCTTATAGTCCTATGACAGTCAAAAAAACAATTTGCGGCAGTGGAAACGCAGACAAAGCGCAGGTAGGGAAAATGGTAACCCGACTGCTTCGTCTTAAAGAAACACCCAAGCCCGATGACACAGCTGACGCACTGGCTATTGCGACAACGCACGGATTCTCGTATAAGTTAAAGACAAAGACATTGTGATCGCACAACTTACCGGTACTATCGTCCGCATGCACAACAATCCGCTCGTTTTGGATGTTCACGGCGTGGGGTATGCCGTGTTCGTACCACAAAAACTCCTCACCACACTCACACGGGATGCGACAATCACCATATATACACATACCCATGTCAGAGAGGACGCTCTGCTTCTCTTTGGATTCGGTACGGAGGAGGAACTCCTCATATTTGAACTCCTCCTGACTGTTTCGGGTATCGGACCAAAAACCGCGTTATTGGTGCTTGAACGAGGGGTGGCAGCCATTCGCAAGGCTATCGTTTCGTCGGATGTAGAATTTTTTATGGCTCTTCCCCGTCTCGGCAAAAAAAACGCCCAAAAAATTATCATCGAGCTCAAAAGCAAAGTCGGTTCCACATCGGATCTCGACCTTTCCGGCGAGGACCATGCGGATACCAAACAGATTATCGACGCATTGATTTCCATGGGCTTTGATCACAAAGAGGCGCGCGAAGCAGTCAAAAAAATACCACCAGACGGTTCACTTGGGGAAAAAGTAAAATTTGCCCTCAAAATGCTCGGATAAATATATCTCCATGAAAAAACCAGCATCGACCGAACATATTCTCGAAACAAAAGTTACCCCGGAGGAACAATCGCTTTTTGTGTCCCTCAGGGCTTCCACCTGGCCGGAATTTGCCGGTCAGGAAAACGTCAAGCGCGCACTGACAATCGCAATTGCCGCCGCCAAAAAACGGAAAGAGGCGCTCGAACACATCCTTCTTTATGGGCCACCGGGATTGGGCAAAACGACACTGGCGCACCTTATCGGAAAAGAATTGGGAGTCAATGTCCGGGTGACAAGCGGTCCGGCTATAGAGCGGGCGGGCGATTTGGCTGCGATACTTACGAACCTGGAACCAAACGACATCCTGTTTATCGATGAAATCCATAGGCTTAACAAAGTAGTAGAAGAAACCCTCTACCCTGCTATGGAAGATTATGCGCTCGACATCGTCCTTGGGAAGGGACCGGCTGCACGGACGCTAAGACTGGATCTTCCGCAATTCACGATCATCGGGGCTACAACGAGAGTCGGACTGCTATCGAGCCCTATGCGGGACCGATTCGGAGTCGTGACCAGGTTATCTTTTTATGAACCGAAACAGATAGAGGAAATACTTGCTCGGGCAGCCAAAAAACTTAACATCGAGCTGGATGCATCGGCCCGGCGTGAACTTGCCAAGCGGAGCCGCGGCACACCCAGGATCGCGCTCCGGCTGTTAAAGCGCGTACGGGACGTGGCACAAATAGAAGGCAACGGCACGATAGACGAACCAATACTTTATCACTCACTGACATTATTTGAAGTGGACAGCATGGGGCTCGACAATTCTGACCGCAGGTTGCTCACGCTGCTTATCGAAAAATTTTCCGGAGGTCCCGTCGGCATAGAAACACTGGCGGCCGCGCTATCAGAAGATATCGGTACGGTCGAAGAAGTACTGGAGCCCTACCTTATGCAAATCGGATTCCTCAAACGTACTCCCCGAGGAAGAAGTGCCACGGCTGCTGCGTTTTCCCATCTCGGAAAAACTCCGACAAAAAAACAGCAGGAAGAATTATTCTAGAGACTCGACCAGTCGGTCTGATGCTCAAACAACTGATCGTGGAATTCCCAGAACTTCCCCTGATCTTTGGCGCACTCTGCCGCTTCGGCACTGATCTGCGCGCGCGGGTGGATACTGACCAACGGGAAATGCTTGTATACCAAGACTACTTTGTCCCCGTATTCACTGAGTATTTTTTTCACCGTCGGATGCACCCTGCTGCAGAATGGACACTGGAAGTCGGAATACTCGATAATTTTTACTGCAGCTCCGGCATTTCCCCGGATACTCGCGTTTCCGATTTCTACTGATCTTGGTTTCGGGTCAAATGCACCGCTTTTGTTTGCATCCTGAAGGTTTTGCGAATAGTCCGAGGCCTTGTCCGATCCTTTACCTTCGAGTTCTTTGTCGATCACTTCTTTGAAAGCTTCGTATGGAAACGCTCCTCCGAGTAACCTGCCGTTGATGATGAATCCAGGTGTACCGGTTATCCCGAGATTTCCGCCTTCGGCGGTATCCGCTTCCACGATCGCTTTTTTCTCGCCGCTATTCATACAGGTGAGAAGCTTTTTGGTGTCGAGTTTGGCGGCCTTACCAAAAGCAGCCATGGCATCGTCAAATGTCTTATATTTGGATTTGGCGGCTTGTCCCCCGGCGGGTGCTCCGCCCGCTTCCAGATACCTCACCTTGGTATATAACGATCCCACCATAAATGACGCGGCCATCAAAAGTACAACAAGTGCTACCTGTGTCCACAAAGGACGGGTTACCGTTTCTGTTTTCATATACAAGATATTGTAAAGAATGAAGATGTGTAACGCAATATACAAAACACTTATTTTGTACGATATACGATAGCACTAGGAGCCATACATTGCTATAATTTATATATGAAAGGCTTCTTGTTGCGTTATTGGAAATTTATAGGGGTGGCGCTTATCCTGGCCGGTGCGGGCATTTTTTTGTCAAACAGAGCACAAGCCCAAAAAACAGCTGCCGCCATAACCACGGGAGCCGTTACAAAACAAAATTTCAGCAAAACGCTGTCCTCATCAGGCAAAACAAAGGCGGACAAATCAGTAGAACTCAAATTCCAGACGTCGGGCAAACTTACCTGGGTCGGCGTCAAAGAAGGAGATCAGGTCAACGCATATCAGGCAATCGCATCGCTAGACAATCGTGAAGTCCAAAAAAACCTCGAGAAAGCCCTCAGGGACTATAGCAATGAACGCAACGACTTTGAGCAAACGTGGCGGGTAACCTATGACGGCAAAAAACCCAGCGATGCATTTAACGACACCGTAAAACGCATTCTGGAAAAAAACCAATGGGATCTGGAAAAAGCAGTACTCGACGTGGAGCTAAAACATTTGGCGTTAGAGTTTTCGACACTCATAACGCCAATATCCGGTATCGTGACCCATATCGACACGCCGGTAGCAGGCGTCAACATCACTCCCGCCACCTCTGTCTTTGCGCTCGCCGATCCCAATAGCCTCATATTTGAGGCAAACGTCGACGAAACAGACGTCGGTTCCCTTATTCTTGGACAAAAAGCGACGATCCTTCTGGATGCGTTTCCCGAGGCGACGTATTCCGGAACGATTACATACATATCATATACTTCACAACAGTCCAGCGGAGGGGCTACCGTGTTTCCGGTAAAAGTAAGTTTTGATCATCCGGAAAATCTCCGGATAGGATTAAACGGGGACATCACTATCGTTACCGACCGAAAAGACAATGTGCTGACCGTTCCTACGGAGTCTATACGGGAAGAAAAAGGTCAAACGTACGTGTATAAAAAAGTAAAAGACGCCTATAAAAAAATCACCGTCTCCACAGGGGCAAAAAATGAAAATGACGTCATCGTCACCGAAGGACTCGCGGAAGGTGACATCGTGGTGACCAAAGGTTTTACCAACATCCCAAAATGACCGATCTGTTAAAGATTACGAACATCTCCAAACAGTACGTAATGGACGGAGTTGTCTTCCAGGCTCTCGACAACGTCTCCCTGACGATAAAAAAAGGTGAATTTGTCGCCATTATGGGTCCCTCGGGATCAGGCAAATCCACGCTGATGCACATCATCGGATGCCTGGACAGACCGACAAGCGGAAAAGTATATATCGAAGAACACGACATATTTACCGCAAATGACAGTGAACTCGCGGAGATAAGGAACACCCACATCGGTTTCGTATTTCAACAGTTCAACCTGCTTCGGAGAACAAGTTCGCTTGCCAACGTCGAGCTTCCGCTCGTCTACGCACGGGTATCTCCTCGGGAACGAAAATCCCGCGCTGTCCAAATGCTCCATGAAGTCGGATTGTCCGAAAAAATGTCTAATTTCCCTTCTCAGCTTTCGGGAGGGCAGCAGCAGCGCGTCGCTATCGCTCGCGCGCTGGTTTCTCACCCGAGTATTATTCTTGCAGATGAACCGACGGGAAATTTAGACAGCAAATCAGGACGGGATATCATGGCAATATTCGAACAGCTCTACAAAAAAGGCAGCACGATCGTACTGGTTACCCACGATGAGGAAGTTGCGCATCACGCGAAACGAATTATCCGTATAGCAGACGGAAAAATCGTTTCTGACGGGAAAAGCTCGAAACGCATATGAATTTTACAGAATATATCAAGCTTGCGTTCAACGCGCTGCGGACCAATAAGGTACGATCGCTTCTTACCATGCTCGGCATCATTATCGGTGTTTCATCGGTAATCCTTTTGGTTTCGATAGGTACAGGGCTTCAGAACTATGTCACGGAGCAATTTGCCAGTCTGGGATCCAACACTATCATGATCATGGCTGGCAAAGTGGACATAAGCCAGGGTCCGCGCGGAGCAATGATGTCCGCTAGCAAATTCGAACTCTCCGATGCTTCCGATCTCGAACGGGGCTCTGAGTCTATCAAGCAGGTATCCCCCATGGTTCAGGGATTCGGCGCCTTCTCCTACGAAGGAAACAATGTATCGACGGAAGTATGGGGACTTTGGGAAAATTACTTTGATCTTGCCAAATATGAACCCGAATACGGACGCATCATCACGCAAAACGACGTAGAGCGTTCACGCCGAGTGATCGTTCTGGGCAACAAGCCCGCGAAAGATTTATTCGGTGAAGGAGCAAATCCTGTCGGAAAAACGCTCACGCTAAACGACGTCCAGTTTGAGATTGTCGGTGTTATCAAATCCAAAGGCGGAGGCGGCGCCATGGGAAGTGCTGATGACTTCGCAGCCATACCGCTGACTACTGCCATGCGCATATTTGACCGGGACAGGCCATTCATGATGTTTGTGGAATCTGTCGATAGCGATCATGTAACTCAAGCCAAAGACGACGCCGAACGGATACTCCTTCGACGACTCAAGGAAGACGAATTTACCGTGCTGGAATCGACACAGCTTCTGGAGACAATTACTCAATTCCTAAATGTTATCACTGCCGCACTGGGAGGTATTGCGGGTATTTCGCTACTGGTCGGAGGAATCGGAATTATGAATATCATGCTGGTTTCTGTCACAGAGCGGACTCGGGAAATTGGACTTCGGAAAGCAGTCGGAGCCACACCCAAAGACATCATGATGCAATTTCTTATCGAGTCAATCATCCTCTCACTGTTTGGAGGAGCGATAGGTATCGGACTGGGTTCTCTGGGATCGTTTGGGATCAGCCAGTTTATTTCTACATCCGTCACCGCCTGGTCTGTCTTGCTTTCGTTCGGATTTTCCGCCGCTATCGGTATCATATTCGGCGTCGCGCCCGCTATCCGCGCTGCCCGCCTCGACCCTATCGAGGCTTTACGATACGAATAGGAATGTTATGAGGAAGAGGATATACCCGTTTTCTCCCGAAACTAACTATTTGCAGTCTGTTCCCAATCCGCCGACGCATTCCTCTGTCGGAGGCTTACCCCGCTCCGGACATTTCTCAGAATAGATACAGGCATCATCGGCAATGGAAGCAATTTGCGTATCCAGTGTGCCGCTCGGAGTCGAACCGGAAAGGATAAGGATGCGATCCAGATCCTGCGGCTCGTATGATATATTTTGCGTATTTAACGCTCCGTTGACGTACATAGTAACCGGCGTTTTGGAAAGGGACAAACCGATCGAATCGAACAGATCTTTAAGGAGCATTCCTTTTTTGTGGATATGGAACATATCCCCTTTTCCGTCATGGAAATGGATGAATTCGTTTAGCTCCTTACCTTCCTTGGACTGATATTTATCCTGGCTAAAATCCACAGCAGCCCCGTCGACGACCACCCTAAGATTAGCGTGGATATGATACGCGCCTTCGGTCGACACGCTCGGCTTGGGAGCTTTGAGCATTGCGGCTTTTATCAGCGTGTCAAAATCCTCTAGGCTTGCCGGATTTTGTATTTTTTCGCCGTTTAGGTAAAACGTCGGCGTCGAATTTATACCGAGCCGGGTAGCATCAGCGACATCGGCGTCGATACGCTTTTGCACTTCCTGACTTGTCATATCCTTGGCAAATTGGTCCGTATTTAAGCCAAGCGATTTGGCGAACCCCGTAAATATTTCATCAGTATTCTTTTCCAAAGACCAGTCCTTTTGCGTCTCATAGACTTTGTTATACATCTCCCAAAATTTTCCCTGCTTACCTGCGGCCTCGACAGCCCGCGCGGCGGGTACCGCATTGGAATGCATCGGGAGCGGAAAGTTGCGGAAAACAAGGGAAAGAGAATCGCTGTATTTCTCCGTGAGCTGCTTAACTACCAGGTGGTAAGCACCGCAGGCGGGGCATTGGAAATCTCCGAATTCTACAAGTGTAGCGCTTGCACTCGCAGGACCTGCCTTATAACTATCCGTACCGAGAAGGATTTTGGGGTCGACAACGGGTGCATTTGTAGGCCTGCTGAACACAAACGCAGCGCCTCCGATGATAACGGCGGTTGCCAATATAATCCCCAAAAAAAGTTTGCTTTCACTATTCATATGAAGGTGATTATAATATAGCCAACTGCGTCAGCCAATAGCTCATTGCTCTTTCGGAAAATGACACTTTTTCCATTTTTTACCGCTGCCACACCAACACGGATCATTTCTCCCGATCTTTGTCGATACCACTGTTTTCGAAGTCGCGGATACCGCTACGGGTGACGCGTTAGTTTGCATGCGCTTGGCTGCCGCTGCTATCGGGGATTCCAAAGGCTTTGTGGGGGCAGGAACAGTCTTTTTTGTATCAGTCTGCTGATTCGGGGAGAGCTGCACCTGCACTTTAAAAATCCTATGGGAAATCTCGGTATCGATTCCGGCGAGCAGCTGTTCAAACATGGAAAACGCTTCATTCTTGTACTCCACCAACGGGTCACGCTGACCGTATCCCCGAAGTCCGATCCCCTCACGAAGATCATCTATAGCATCCAGGTGATTCATCCACAAATTATCGATCACCTGAAGACTCACCCAGCGTTCTACCTGACGCATGACATCCTCCGATACCTGGGTTTCCCGCTGAACATAAAGGTCAGCAGCAATTTTTGTGAGCATGCTCCTGATTTCTTCACCGGTAAATAGTTTTTGGAGCTCTGCCTTTAACTGCTCCTGACTCCCGGGGTCAAACGGAATGATAGACGCGAACTCAGCAACTATTTTTTCGCGGTCTACGGAATGACTGTCACTACTGTACACAGCGACGAAGTTGGCGATTTCGTTGTCGAGCTTTTTGAGTATTGCGTCTTTTTGACTCTCCCCTTCCAAAATTTTTCTGCGGCGCCGGTATACGATTTCCCTATGTTTATTGAGGACGTCGTCATACTCGACGAGGTGCTTCCGGTTATCAAAATGAAATCCTTCGACTTTCATCTGCGCTTGCTCCAATGCCCGGGAAACCATAGGGTGCTCCAGCGGCACGTCCTCCGGAAGTTTGAATACATCCATAAGCTTGGCTACCTGGTCCCCGCCGAAAAGGCGCATGATGTCATCTTCAAGCGACACATAAAAACGGCTTGCCCCCGGGTCCCCCTGTCTACCGCTTCTTCCCCGGAGCTGATTATCTATACGCCGGGACTCATGGCGCTCCGTCCCGATGACATACAACCCTCCTGCGTCCTTTACCGCCTCGTGCTGCTTTCTCCATGTGGCGATATCCTTTTCCCATTCTTTAATGTTCTGATATTCCCATTTTTCTTTTTTGGGACCTCCCAATATGATGTCGACTCCCCTTCCTGCCATATTGGTCGCGACTGTCACCGCGCCGAGTTTCCCGGCTTCGGAAATAATCATGGCTTCACGCAAATGATTTTTGGCATTGAGCACCTCATGAGGCACGCCTTTCCTTTTGAGCGCTTCACTTATGATTTCGTTTTTGTCGATCGATGTCGTACCTACCAGCACCGGTTGGCCCTTTTTGTGATGTTCGATGATGTCGTTGACGATCGCCGCGTATTTGGCTCTCGTTGTTTTATAGACCATGTCCGCGTGATCGACGCGCACTTGTGACCGGTGCGTCGGCATGGCAATGACGTCGAGCGAATATATCTTCTTAAACTCTTCGGCTTCTGTCGCGGCCGTACCGGTCATACCTGCGAGCTTTTCGTACATGCGGAAATAATTCTGAAGCGACACAGTCGCGAGCGTCTTACTTTCCTGTTGGATTGCGACTCCCTCCTTGGCTTCGATTGCCTGATGTATGCCTTCACTGAACCGCCGACCGGTCAATAACCGTCCGGTAAACTCATCGACGATAACTACCTGGCCGTCTTTTACGATGTATTCCTTCTCCCGGTGAAATAGCGCACGTGCTTTGAGGGCGGCTTCGATGTGGTGCACTGTTTCAAAGCTGGTCTCATAAATGTTTCCGAGACCCAACATTTTTTCTATTTTGAGTATGCCGTGATCCGTAAGGTGCGCGGTTCTGAGTTTTTCGTCTATAACATAGTCGGACTCGCCGGTGAGTTTGTCTACCAGCTTGGCATAGTCATAATATTTGTTGGTCGCTTCCTCAGCGGGTGCAGATATGATATGCGGTGTTCTGGCCTCGTCTATGAGAATGGAGTCAACTTCATCGATAATCGCGAAATGGTAATCCCGTTGCACGAGAAGCGACATATCGCTCACCATATTGTCCCGCAGATAATCAAATCCGAATTCAGAATTGATACCGTAGGTGATATCTGCCGCATACGCTTCCTTGCGGCTCACAGGCTTCAAGTGCTGCAATCGCCAATCAGTCGCTCCCGGATCCGTATAGTCGGGATCATAAAGAAACGACTGCTCACTGATGATTGCCGAAACGGAAAGTCCGAGCTTATGATAAATCTGCCCCATCCACCCTGCATCACGACGGGCCAGATAATCATTGACCGTGACCAAATGCGCCCCTCTGCCGGTGAGGGCGTTTAGGTAGAGCGCCGGGGTGGCTGACAACGTCTTGCCTTCTCCTGTTTTTTGTTCTGCCACTTTCCCCTGATGCAGCGCAATCGCGGCGATAAGCTGGACATCATAGTGCCGCTCACCGATTGTCCGAAACGCTGCCTCGCGAACCAGCGCGTAGCTTTCCGGCAATATATCATCGAGAGTCTGACCTCCTTGGAGGCGTTCTTTGAACTCCGCTGTTTTTTTGGCAAACTCCGCGTCCTTGATTTTTTTGACTTCGGGTTCCAGCTGGTTTATCCGTTCGACCAGGGATTTGAGCCTTACGATTTCTTTTTCGTTGCTATCCAACAACTTACCGAGGAACTTAAACATCAGACAATTTTAGCACAAATCCCGGCTTCATTCTGCCAGGAAAAATCTATTATTGTTGATATCATCTGACAGGACGCGCTTGTAAAGCGACGATAATAATTCGCGTAGCGCTATCACCTTATTTTCGTACCCCGGCTGGCGCAGATAGTTTACGAGGACAAATCCCCGCGGGGTTAATAATCTCCTGATATTTCTTTCAAACGACTCCGACAACACCACCTCGGGAACATCGGATCCGATATAGAGATCTACCACAACGCAATCAAATTGGCGGGAACGAGCGGAAGCGACATACGTATCGGCATCCTGACACACTGCGCGAAATCCCGTCAAATCCGACAATCCGAAATATGTCTTGCCGATATCGATAATCACGTTGTCAATATCAACGCCTATTATCGCGGCTTTAGGATATAACTCACGGAGCATATGGATAACCGTCCCTCCGGCAACCCCCAAAACCAGAATTTTTGTAACCGGCCTGGAGGAAGTGAGCCCAAATGCCGCAAACGCATGGCGCCATAACTGCGCGATATATTGGCCCGACTCCCGAGCTCCGTTACAAAGCAACTTGTACTTCCCGGACTCTTCGAGAACCCGTATATCGCTGTTGTACGGGGACGTCGTCTTATACACGGTAAGCGGAATAAAATATGACAGCCAATGCATATAGTTGTGACAAATCTCATTTTTATTATAGCCGATATTGACTTATAATCAGCCAGTCTCGTATCAGGAAACACGCACATGAAACTATCTGTACAAAACGAAAAGACGTATTACGCATCCGAATTCCTCGGCGGGCTCATATTTCATATGCCGGTGTGGGTCGCATTTGAGCTGCAATTCATCACCCTTTCCGAACTCGCGATTATCGAGGCTATTATGCAGGGAGCACAACTGCTCGCTGAACTTCCCACGGGCGCAATCGCGGATTTGCTGGGGAAACGCGCTTCCGTCATCATCGGGCGGGTTATCGGCATCCTGGGACTCATACTCTACGCGTCGTCGACGCATTTTATGGCATTTGTTTGGTACGCGGTAGTGTCCGGCATCGGTGAGTCATTTGTATCGGGAGCCAAAGACGCGCTCATTTACGACTCGCTCAAGCAGGACAATAGGCATCACCTCTACCCGAAAATCGCCTCCAGAGCGTCTCTTATCTTTCAGCTTTCTTTTGCCGGGGCTATCCTTATAGGAGGAATTTTGAGCCTGTGGGGTTACAAAACGGCGATCTATGCCGCAATCATAGCGGACTCACTGGCACTTATCGCAAGTTTCTGGTACCGGGAGCCCCTGGTGGACACGGAAAAATTTACGGTTCCCAGGTATATACGCCAGTTGTCACAGGGATTTCGTGAGCTATTCAAATCCCCTTATGTCCGAGATATATCGCTTTTTTATATCGGGGTCGGGGGTGTCACCTGGTCTGCCATGATGATATTTAATACATCGCTTCTCACGACAATCGGCTACACGACATTCCAAATCGGCCTCATCGTAGCGGTTATCAGGATAAGTAACAGCAGTATCTTGTTTGGCGCGCTTCATCTCAACACGATCATCACAAAACGTCGGGCATATTTACTGTTCCCCGTTGTCATGTTGCTTTGCTATCTCCCCGGACTTCTGCTGACGAAAGAACTGGCGATTATTGCCGTTGCCGGATCCATATTTGCATCAAGCGCACGCTGGGTCATACTGGGAAGCTATGTCAACGAACACTATGATTCGAAAAACCGTGCCACCGCGCTTTCTACTCTTTCCATGCTGGTTTCTTTCGCTGTCGTAGGATTGGCAGTTATTTCCAGCCCGGTTATGGAAATTTTCGGCGGGGTGAAGGCGATGTATACACTCCTAGGCATCGTTTCCCTGCTTTTTGTGCTTCCGCTGGGGCTTCGGATCCGGTCAAGATACCACACAAAGACAATCAGCGCGCTATAACTTTCTTGCCCATGAATGGTTGGAGCACATCGGGAATACGAATCGATCCGTCTGCCTGCTGATAATTCTCCATTATCGCCACCAGTATCCGCGGACTGGCTACTGCCGTGTTGTTTAGGGTGTGGCAAAACTTGATTGACCCGTCTTTTGCTTTGTAACGGATTTTGAGTCTCCTGGATTGGAAATCCCCCATAAACGAATTGGACATCGTCTCTCCGTAGGCGTTCCTCCCCGGCATCCAGGTTTCTATATCGTATTTTTTTACCTGCGGCTCTCCCATGTCTCCTGTACACATGAGTAATACCCGATAGGGCAACTTAAAATCCATGAGTATTTCTTCTGCGTTCGCCAACAACTCATCATGTAGAGCAATAGAATTGTTCGTTTCTGATGTTGAGATAATTACTTGTTCGATCTTACTGAATTGGTGCAGTCGATAAACCCCTCTGGTATCCTTGCCGTAACTCCCCGCTTCCCGGCGGAAACACGGGGAAAACGCAACGAATTTTTTGGGCAAATCCTTTTCTGTAAGCACCTCGTCACTATAATAGGCCGTCACCGGCACTTCGGCGGTGCCCGCCAAATAGAGGTCGTCCTTGGGCATGGCATATACTTCCTCCCTGCCCCACGGAAATTGGCCGTTTCCGAAAAACGTAAATTCCTTGACCAAACTCGGTGCGATAAGCGGCGTATATCCTTTGGCCATCAATTTCTGAAACGTATAGAAGAGCACGGCAAACTCCATGGCGGCAGCTTCATTTTTTAGGAAATACGCCCGTGACCCGCCGACTTTGGCCCCGCGTTCAAAATCGATAAGATCGAGAGACTTCGCCAAATCGATGTGATCTTTGGGCGCAAAGTCGAATTTCGTAGGCTCTCCCCATTTTTTTACCTCGACGTTACCGCTCTCATCTTTACCGACGGGTACACTCGCATCCGGCACATTGGGTACAGTCAGCATCAACTCATTAAATTGTTCTTCTGTAGCACGAAGCTCATCTTCTATCACCTTCAGCTCGTCTTTTATGGCCTTGCCACGGACGACACTTTCGTCGTTTCTTACCCGGCTTATGTCATTGCGCTCTTTTCTAAGCACTTCTGCCTTACCGATATATTCTCTCCGTTTCTCATCGAGCAGAAGAAGATTGTCCCAATCCACAACCCGATTCTTGTTTACGGCCGCGGTCTTACATAGCTCCAAGTTTTCCCTGATAAATTTAATATCCAACATATATCCTCCTTTATACCACAAAAAAACACGCAAAAAACTTCGCGTGTTATGGTCCGCCGATGAGGCGGAAGGTGCCACCCTAACAAGTTCTTAATTTCGAGCGGTTACGGGCTCATACGTCCCGGTTATTTACCCCGGGAAGCTCGACAGTTGGAAGCTGTCTGAAACGCTTTTCGTCTCTTATCGTACCTTTCCTCACCGGTTAAGTCAATAATTTACTGATTGCGGGCTTTATTTTTTCTACTGCTTTTTTGCGGTGATTATAGGCTTCATTTTCTGCTTTGGTCATCACACTCTGGTCGTAATATTTGTTCATTTCGGGAACAAACAGAATTGCCCGGTACGGAAATCCCGGCTGATGTACTGCTGCGGGCCTGGGGGCTACGATACCGCGGACTGTTTCTTCCGACGTTGAAACAAGCGACCCATTGGAATTGACGAGCGCCAACACAAGATGCAGCTGGGCACCGCGTTTGTCTTCCGGAATTCCCTGCATCCTCGCAAACGTATATGCAATCAGTTCTTCATCGGTATTTTCCCGGTCTCCGTGTACCCAACGGTGAGATTTGACTCCCGGCTCCCCTGCCAAAGCATCTATTTCGAACCCGCCGTCGTCGGCAAGTGTCGGTAATCCGGATTTCCTCGCGTAATACGTGGCCTTGAGAATTGCGTTTTCCTCAAACGTCTTCCCGGTTTCCTCGACCGTATCCGTAATACCCGCCTCAGACAGACTGACAAGTTCGACTGGTATTCCGGAAAGAAATTCACGAAGCTCACCCAACTTACCGGGATTTGTGGTTGCGATAAGAAGTTTTTTCATCACAGTCCAAGCTCTTGGTGGTGTACCTGCATAACCCCAAGGGTAAGGCTGATAAATTCGGCAAGCGGGATATTGAGTTTTTCCTCACACTGGGCAATCTGTTCGCGCTCTACTGCTGCGGCAAATGCTTTCTGGTTCCATTTTTTCATCACCGCTTCGGGCGTGACTGCCGCAAGTGATTTTTCCGGACGAACGAGGGCTACCGCTACGATAAATCCTGTCAGCTCATCGACCGTCTCCAGCGCCCACTCCATATCTCCCTCTAACTCTGCTAATTTTGTATGTTTTCTGTTGTGAGACATGAGTGCATGGACTATCGGTCCTTCCGTCTCCCCTAAATCCCGGAGCCACGTAAGAGAATGTTTGGTGTGCTCATCCGGCGAATCTTTGGTTTCCTCCCAGTCCGCGTCATGTAGTAACCCCAGTGTTTCCCACATGTCGGGATCACCGTTTAATTTTTCGGCCAATGCACGCATGGCATATCCCACGGCATACATGTGCCGACGCAAATTTTGGTTTTTTGTATGGGCATGAAGCAGCTCAATAGCCTGGTTGCGGGTGATCATAGGATTTATTGCTGGGGACGCAGTGTCGGAAACGGTATAACTTCCTTTATCGATTTTGCATCCGTAAGCAACATGACCAGCCTATCTATACCGATTGCAATTCCGCAGGTCGGAGGAAACCCGTGTTCAATGGCCTCCAGATAGTCATAATCTGTCTGATGCGCTTCTTCAAATCCCGCCTTTTCCCGTTTTTTCTCATCCACGAAACGTTTGCGAAGATCAATGGGGTCATTGAGCTCCGTATAGTTGTTTCCAAGCTCTGATCCGAACGCAAACATTTCGAATCGCTGGGTAAACCGCGGGTCATCACATTTTTTGGCAAGAGGTGAAACCTCAACGGGATAGTCGTAAATAATCGTCGGCTGGATAAGTTTTTCTTCTACTGTTTCCTCGAATGCAAATGCAATACATTCACCGAGAGTTTGGATTTTTTTGAGTTCCTTGAATTTTTCTTCTTTTATCTCCATGGTTTGTATGGATTTTTTCGCCTCTGCTAAGGTTTTCCATGAAAGCGGGTCTATCCCGGTATGCTGCTCTACCGCTTCTACCATGCGGAGCCTGCTCCACGGGCGTTTGAGATCCATTTCGACTCCTTGATACGTAAATTTCGTCGACCCGTGTACCCGTATGGCAGCATACTCAATAATTTCCTCAATCATGTCCATGCCGTACGAATAATCCTGATATGCCACCATTGCCTCAAACATCGTAAATTCCGGATTATGATCGTAGTCGATGCCTTCATTCCTAAACACTTTGGTAATTTCAAACACCTTCTCAAACCCGCCGACTATAAGACGTTTAAGATACATTTCATCAGAAATCCGCAGATAGAGGTCGGTATCAAGCTCATTGTGGTGCGTAGAAAACGGCCGGGCAAATCCCCCGCCGTATATGGGCTGTAACGTAGGTGTTTCCACCTCAATAAATCCGCGGTCCGTCAAAAAATCGCGCACGGAATCTATGATTTTGCTTCGCGTCTGCAGGCGCTTTTTCACTTCGGCATTGAGTATCGTGTCGAGATATCGTTTGCGGTAACGCTCTTCCACATCTTTGAGTCCGTGCCATGCATCCGGAAGAGGCAAAAGAGTTTTGGTCAATATCTGCACGTCTTCGGCAAACACCGAGAGTTCTCCCGCCTGCGTTTTGCCGACATTTCCCTGCACGGCGACAATATCCGCGATGTCAAAATACATAACCTGGGCAAATGCTTTTGGCGCACAGACATCGGCCTTGAGTACGATCTGTATTTTTCCCGATTCATCGACGATATCCCAAAACGACAATTTACCGTGCCCCCGCATGGCGACAATGCGGCCGGCTATAGCGACGGACCTTCCTTCCATTTCGCGGGCCTGACCTATCGTGTGATCGCGCCTCACTTTGGGAGGATAAGGGTCTACGCCGAGTTTACGGAGGGACTCCAATTTGTCTAACCGCGCTTTTTTGAGTTCATCTATGGTTGCCATATCCTTATTATATACAAAACCCCGCTTGTGGCGGGGCTTGAATTTCCTTTTGTCAAAATCTTATTCGATGCTCAGGATTTTGTAGAGGATTTTGCCCGCCGGCGCTTCTACCTCTACCTTTTCCCCTACCTTCTTTCCAAGTAAAGCCTTCCCCAGTGGGGATTCATGGGAGATTTTTTTGCTTGCCGGATCCGCTTCCCATTCTCCAACGACCATAAATTCTTCTTTTTTGCCATTGATGTGAAGCGTCACTTTGCACCCGACATCTACCTGGCCTTTGGTGTGAGTCGTGACGACTTTGACGTCATGCAGCACAACCTCGAGTTCGGCGATTCTCCCGTCGATAAATGCGAGGCTTTGCTTGGCGTCGGTGTATTCGCTGTTCTCCGACAGATCACCCTGTTCACGGGCGGTTGCAAGACGGGTCACGGCTTCCGGCCGTTTTACGTTCGAAAGCTCTTCGTATTCGGCTTTCAGCGCGTCTAAACCTTCTTTTGTGACGACTACATGATTGATTGTCATAGTATCCTGATTAAAAAAAACCTCCCCACGGTAACTGCCCAGGGAGACAAATAATTTCCTCGTCTTTGGCCGTTTAGCCTTCGGACGTAGGTAAGATTTTCTCAGACTTATTGAGGCTTGTCAAGGCTGTGTTCGCATACTCAGAATCCCTGCAAGCCCTGCAGCTGCTGGTTGACCTGCGCATTGATTCCGCTCATAAACTGCATGGTCCAGCGAACCGCGATGATCGTGGAAACGACGGTAATAGCCATACAGATGTACGCTATCCGTTTACTGTCGGGATCTTCCTGCCGGAGGTACTTAAATCCCCACCAGAGTCCGATCGGAGGCAGGAGTAGGCTCCCGATATAGTACATGATTTCAGTAGACGTGTTGGTAGGCAAAGGTTTTTCGTGGAGGTTCTTCCCACAGTTGAAACAATAATAATCAGTAGCTCGGACGGTTGTGTGACAAGTGGGGCACATGGGATCCATATATCCATTGTATACACCACTGGTGATACAATACCAGCCGTTATGACACATGCTGAACGGATTCCCCGGAAGCGACTCTGCCGCTGGTGCCGCACCAATCAGATCCGACACTGTGCAGCCAGGGAAGACATAGAAACGAGCCAACTTTTTTCGTTACTGGCGGCAGACATGGCGATGTTGGATAATCCCCAGGCAGTTCCTGAGGCGCTGGAACTGGAAAAGCTCGAAGCGGCATGGCCTGAGGTAAAGGAAATTATCGCTCAAGCCCGTACGCGTAAATGCCGTTGGATAAAATAATATGTCGTATACAGAACACATTATCATCGCCCGTGGGCTATGCGTCATCAGAACACAACCCATAGAGGAGATTCTGGATCAAAGCCGCATGATGTTTCGCGCCCTGGGCCCATGCCCGATGCGGGGAGAGCCGGACACCCGGGCTGGAATAGAATGTGAATTACGGCAACATGCTACTGTCTTTTCCCGCTGGCATATCGCCCTACCCAATAAACGCGTGCTTGTCACCAGGGAAATGATGAATATCTAGCGCAAAAACCACCTCACTAACCTTGTGTAACATAAGAAAATATCCTATAATAATATAATGCAAAAAGATTTGGAGCCTACCCACTACACCCTTGCTTACGAAAAGGGAGAGCTTATTCGTCGTGGTCAAAAAAAGGTACGCGGTCACATTGTCGTGCTTTATAACAACTATACCCGGTTTCCTCAGGAGATACGGGGCGATATAGCAACGCGTTTACTCGTTGAAGTCGCAAATGCTACTCATTCCGACCCCGAATCGGTGAGAAAATTATTACTCAGTAACTACATCAAGGCATCCGACGCAATGTTTCAAAATGCAAAGAGAGGCGTGTATGACGAAGTACCAGTGGAACCAATTACCTACACCATAGACCCGCGTCGTCGTCCTATAAGAATTTTGGAAGCCCCTATTTTGGACTCTCAAAATTAACATATCTATCCAGGATTTGGTGTGTACCCCGTGCCGGATGAATAACAGTGCTAAGACGCACTCCGAACCGAAACGACTTAACACTATGCCGGATTGCTGAGATTACTCAGCACTCACCAGCACTAATGCTCGAAGACTCGCAAAGTGCTGGACTGCGAACCGGTAAACCGGTTCATATAACCTGCAGAGGATATAAACGCACAAAAAATCCCGCTTCTGGCGGGACTTCTTTGTGCGTGTACCCCGTGCCGGATTCGAACCGGCGATCTATACCTTGAGAAGGTATCGTCCTAGGCCGCTAGACGAACGGGGCAATATTCACTTGTTCAGGAATCTTATCTTTCCTTGCATCCTCCTCCGGCCGCTAGCGTCGCGATTACGCGACACTCACCAGCGCTATAATTCGCGAATACGAATTCGCTTATTAACCGCTGGACTGCGAACGGAGCGACACGTGTATTTTACCATGTCCGGCTCATTCTGCTAAACACATGGCTTACGGATCGTACGTATGTTCATATACCGGGTACCCCTCATAGGAACGCTCGACCCAATGATACTGGGGGAATTTCTGGATAAGTTTCCTGCCTTGCAGCGTTGCTGCTTCGTATCTATGAACAACAGGTTTATGTTTTCTCCTGGCTATCCGTCTAAATTCCCGCTGTATTTCGGACATTATTTCAGATCCCCTGTGGGGAGCGGTTATCCAGCCGTCTTTTGCCACAATATGATCTCCTTCATCATAGAGGGTATAATCCGCGAAGTATTCCGATGTTCGACCGCGACGCGGTAATCTAAGTTGTTCTGACATATCAGCGAACGCGTACTATAGCTGATTTTTCTACATCCTTCAAATTTGTAATCCCATGTATAATAGAGCGCATGGGTAGTTTTATCGAAATAAACGACACGCTTCGTATCACCAAAGAACAGGGATTCCCCGACGAGTTGGACTACGAAAAACACAAAACCAAACCATATAGCGCAAAAGATTTCGAAGGCAAAGTATTTGCATTCCATGACAAACCTGCTATCCGCATTTACAAAGCTCCCCCGGTGAGGAACTTCCTCGTACAGGACATCGGCGGCAAATGGCTGTATTGGGGGCTCGTTCACATTCTCGAAGTAACGCATGACTACCAAAAACAAACCACGTCAGGGAAATTTATCATCCAGTATATCTATACCCCGGAGGAGATGAAATCCGCCCAAACGATTATTGACCGGGATTTCTCTACCGATTACCTCACATAACGGCGTCTAGTCGAGCTTCATAAGAAACGCGACGTCAAAATCCTCAAATCCCTGTGCACGGTAAAATTTGAGTGCGCGTTGGTTGCCCGCAAGTGCCTGCACACTCATGCGCTTTGCGCCCATTTTTTTTGCCTCAACTTTTGAAAGGACGACAAGCCTTGCTCCTATCCCCTGTCCGCGATAATCCGGATGCACGCTCAGATTGTTTATGTCCGCAATCGGATTTACTGACCTCCAGGAAAATCTGTTCAGTCTTACCAGTGAATACCCCACAGGTTTGCCATTATCCTCGGCGAGCAATATAAATGACGACGGACTATTCAGCCTTCGCGTAAAAAACGACTTACCGGCTTTACCGTGAGACCAGCCCATATCAAACTCATCGGTAAACTGCCGCTCATGCTCGAACAATGCCTGGCTCAAGGCGCAAATCGCAGGCAGGTCCTTAATCGTTGCCCGTCGGAAAACAATCGTTTTCTTCATATTCATTTGAGTATACCGTATCAACGGTTACTTGGCGCTGTCTGCGGCGTAAAGCCGGAAAAATTCATGCAATACGGATGTCGCCCGTCTTTTGGTGGCCGGATCCTGAAGCGCTGCCGTTACTTCTTCGTGGCTCGTCGCATTGGTTCCGTCGGGAGCTATCACGTTAGACACAAGCGACACGCCCAACGTTTCCATGCCGATGTTGGACGCCGTAATAACTTCGGGAACTGTAGACATCCCCACCGCATCGGCTCCTTCACCACGAAGCATCTGGCTATCCGCAACGGACTCAAATGTCGGACCGGTGAGAGCTGCATACACACCGTCATGAAGATGCGCTTCTTCCCCGACGTTACATGACGCCTCGTGAAGCAGTGCGCGAAGGTTTGTGTTGTACTGCGTATGCTGTGGCTGAAATCTGGGAGCGTCCATAAAGTCTACCTGAGGACCCAGCAGTGCGTTAGGAAAATGAATATCTATATGTGACGTGATCACCATGAGATCTCCCGGTTTCTGTACAGGGTTTAATCCGCCTGCCGCGTTTGTAGCGATATAGAGCTCAGCTCCCAGAGCTCTCGCAACGTATACGGGAAACACAACATTTTTAAGCGCGATCACCTGATTTGGCTGCCCGCCTTCTTCGTAATAATGCCTCCTCCCCTGGTATCCTATTACCGGAATCCCTTCTATATATCCCGCAATCAGATTCCCCGCGTGACCTTCTACCGTGGGTTTTGAAAAACCCGGTATGTCTTCATACGGGATAGTCGCAATCTTTTCTATACTCTCTCCTATTTCTCCCAATCCTCCGGAACCAAGCGTGATCACTGCTTTGGGGACAAATCCTTCCGGCATCTGTTCCTTTATGTAATTGGCAGCGTCGTCTATCCTATGACGGCATTCTGCGGGGTCAAAAAACGACGGACTCTCCTGGTAACTTACTTTGAGGTTTTCTACGGTGAGCATGACTCCGAAGTATACTGCGCTTGTTACATAAATACAAGAAATATATTGCTATGACGCTCTCCTCAACTCTTTCTCTAAAACGCGGGTACAAGCTCAGCGTGAAATGATACAATGATCCCCATGGACGGCGCCAGGACAAAACGAAAACGTTGGATTCGATTTCTCCTTATTGTTTTCGGTATCGTATTTTTCACTACGCTACTCGTGCGGACTCTTTTTACTTCCCGGTCTACCGTGATTTCTCCAATTCCGGATACGCCGATAGCGGCTCATACGGCACAGCCCAAGCAGTTTACCTTATTCAAAAAAACAAAAAATCCCGATGACCTCACCGAAAAAATCAACAAAGTTATCGATGAATCATGGAGCGATTATTCGATCCTCGTCGAGGATTACACGTCGGATTTTTCGTTAAAAATCAGCGAAGGAGAAATCTTCGTGGCCGCCTCCGTCAACAAAATTCCGATCTTAGCTGCCCTGTATTATTACGCCGACAAAGGAGAGATAGACCTGGATCGGGATATCACAATTCAGGCGGCGGATATCCAGGATTACGGCACCGGATCCATACGCTATGACAAACCTGGAAGCGTCTATTCTGTCAAAACGCTTGCCAAACTCATGATCAAACAAAGCGACAATACTGCCGCCTACATCCTGGCCAATCATATCGTCGGATTTCCCAAACTCAAGTCGATCGTCTCAGAGTGGGGACTTGTACAGACCGACATGGTCGCAAACAAGACGTCCAACCAGGACATCGCCAAACTTATGCGCATGATCCATGAAGGCAAAGTCACCAATCAGGGATCGACACTGGAAATGCTGTCATTTCTCAAAGATACGGATCACGAGACGAGACTTCCGGCAAATCTGCCGGACAACGCCACTGTCTATCACAAGATAGGTACGGAAGTGGGTGTTATCCACGACGCCGGAATCGTGACGGACGGCAAACACACCTATTACGTCGGCATATTTACCAACGGCACTGTAGAAGGAAAGGAAACGGACAAAGAATTTGCCGACATTTCGAAAATCATCTACGACTATATGAAAGAGTAGTTATTTCGGGGAAAACCGTAGACCCGGAATGGCGACTTTAAGCACTTCGTCCATATGCTCCACGAAATGGAATTTGAGGTCGCTCATGACTGCTTTCGGGATATCTTCGAGGTCTTTTTTGTTATTCTTGGGCAAGAGTACTTCTTTTATCCCGGCTCTATGTGCGGCAATCATCTTCTCCTTCACGCCTCCTATTTCTAGTACTCGCCCGCGCAGCGTGATTTCGCCGGTCATAGCCACCAATCGCCGCGCCGGCTTTTTACTCAGCGCAGACACGATTGCAGTCGCTATTGCTGCCCCCGCAGACGGACCGTCTTTGGGCACTGCCCCTTCCGGAACGTGTACGTGGACGTCTAACTTCTGGTAGAATTTCTCCGGCAATCTAAGCGCCTTATAACGACTCCGTACGTACGACATGGCTGCCTGAGCAGACTCCTTCATCACCTCGCCCAGCTGACCGGTCAGAATAAGCGTTCCTCTGCCCGGCATAAGCGCTACTTCGATGAACAAGATATCGCCGCCTGCTTCCGTCCAGGCCAGCCCCGTCGACATACCGACTTCATCTTTTTTCTCAGCGAGTGACGACGTAAACTTGGTTGGCCCCAAGTAACTTTGCAGATCATCCGGACCGATTTTGTATTTTTTCCGGTCTTTGGCATTAGTTTCTGCAATTTTTTTCGCGGTTTTTCGAAAAACAGTTGCAACTTCCCGCTCTAGATTACGAACTCCCGCTTCTCTGGTATACCGGCGGATTATTTCCCGGAGCGCCTCGTCAGAAAGTTCTACCAATCCCGCGGGTACGCCATGAATCACACGTTGTTTATCAAACAGGTAATCATGGGCAATATGGAATTTTTCATCCTCGGTGTATCCGGCAAATCGGATAATCTCCAACCGGTCACGAAGTGCCGGCGGAATGGTATCGAGCTGGTTGCAGGTGGTTATAAAAAATACTTCAGAAAGATCATACGGGACCTCCAGGTAGTGATCGGAAAATGCGTAATTCTGTTCCGGATCAAGCGCTTCGAGGAGCGCGGATGACGGGTCGCCACGGAAATCCGCTCCGACTTTGTCTATCTCATCGAGCATAAATACCGGATTCTTCGTTCGCGCCTGCTTGATACCCTGGATAATGCGTCCGGGCATGGCACCGACGTATGTTCTCCGGTGTCCCCGAATTTCCGCCTCATCCCGAATTCCTCCAAGCGACATCTTCACGAATTTCCTCCCCAACGATCGGGCAATCGATTTGCCTATAGAGGTTTTTCCGACTCCGGGCGGACCCACAAAACACAAGATCGTGGGGGCTGATTTGTTTCCTTTTTTGGTAGGCTTTTCTTCTTCTTTCTTATCTGTCTTATCCGTCTTCGCGGCTTTTTCCGTCACCTCGTCTATACTGCCCCGGAGCTTCATGACCGCAAGAAACTCTAAAATGCGCTCCTTGATTTTGCCCAACGCATAATGATCCTGGTTGAGCACCTTTTCCGCATCAGAAAGATTTACTTTGTTGGTGCTCTCGGCCGTCCAGGGCACTTCTACCAACCAGTCCAGGTACGTACGCACATAGGATGCCTCAGGATTATACTGGGACATCTGGGTAAGCCTGTGAAGCTCCTTTTCTGCCTTCTCTTTTACTTCGATCGGCATGCCTGCTTTTTTGATTTTGTCGGCCAGTTCTTTAAACTCCTTGTTTTCCTCGTCGTCGCCGAGCTCTTTTTCTATCGTCTTGATACGCTCACGCAACACTTGTTCCTTCACGTTTTTCTCAAACTTTTCTTGCGTCTTTGTCGCGATTTTACGCTCTAATTCCAGCACCTTTACTTCTTTGGCCAGATATGTCGCCTCTTTCTCGAAACGGGACTTTACGGAATTGATTTCCAAGAGTTCCTGTCGTTCACTGGATTTGGTATCCAACACCCCGGCCAGCTGATACGAAAGCGTCTGCGGAGTCACGCCCGACATGATATTCATAAATGTGAGGAAATCCATGGTTTTCCCGAGTTTGACAGCCTGACGAAGCACACTCGTGAGATGATTAAACAGCGCTTTTGTTTCTTCATCGTCTTCGATCACCTCAGCGACATCTGCTATCCGTGCCACAAAAAACGGCTCCACGGCTTCATAGGATGTAAGCTCCACTTTTGCGATTCCGCGAACCAATGCATTTATTTCCCCTTCGTTCCGCATCATCTGCACGATCTCTCCGACGGTACCGATCTGGTATAAATCGCTTGGGGTGGGATCATTGATACTGGGATTCCTCTGCATCACGAGCACGACGCGCTTACCGGCGTTTTGTGCCGCCTCTATCGCCGCCACCGAACGCTGTCTTCCGAACGTTAAGATCATCTCGGTTCCCGGAAACACGATGCCGTCTCGGATCGGAACGACTGGTAACATCTGATTTGGATTATCGAGTGACGTGCTCATAAAGTAATTGGTAATTAAGGAAAAATTTACCCCAATTAGCACTCTAGTATAACAAGTGCTAAACAATTGTCAACCCCTGATTTTTTGCTGAGCGGGCAATACTTAAACAAATTCATTCAATAGCGCATCCCAATGCGCCACCTCAAGAGGCAACTTGGTAAGCGGCTCTCCTTGTAGGGCGGACTCCAATCCTTCACTGGTTGGTCTATCTTCTTTGTATAACACACCGAGTGGTATTTTATCTCCCCACTCCATAGATTTTTCCAGCGCCGCAAGCTTATTATCCGGAACATATCCGGTCCCGTCTAACTTGTAGAGTCTTTGACGGTACCACTGGTAGGTATGCACTTTGTCAAACGTCACACAAGGCTGTAATACGTCCAGGACTGCAAAGCCTTTGTGATTCATCGCCTCCGACATAAGCTTTGTAAGGCCGGGCAAGTCACCGGCGAATCCGCGAGCGACAAATGTCGCCCCTGAAACAATCGCAAGGGCGAGTGGGTTTACCGGGGCATCCGTGCTGCCCTCCGGAGTAGATTTCGTCTTGAATCCCGGCTTGGCTGTGGGAGACGCTTGTCCGGTAGTAAGTCCGTATACCTGATTATCGTGGATGATGACCGTAATATCCGGATTTCTTTTGGCTGCATGCATAAAATGATTGCCGCCCTCCCCTAAACAATCCCCGTCCCCCGAGACGACAACTACCGGCAATGAGTGATTGGCAAGCTTCGCCCCTTGGGCCACCGGCAAGGCCCTCCCGTGTAGTCCGGCAAATCCATACATCCGCATCCAGTCGTACATGTTACCGTGGCATCCTATACCGTACACGATAAATCCGTCGTCAGGTCCGATACCTAAGTTTGCAAATGCTCCTTGAAGAGACTTCCAGATGCCGAAGTCTCCACATCCCGGACACCAGGTAGGTAAGAATCCAGTATTATATGTTTCCGCGGTTAAGGATGCCATATTAGATGAGTTTGCTGACTATTTCCTCCGGTAGCCATGGTCTTCCGTCATATTTTAACAGCTTTTCTTTCACATCTATGCCGGTTTCCGCTCTGATAAGTTGCGCCAGCTGCCCTGTGGCATTTTGTTCTACGTCCACTACCCGTTTGGCGGAAGCAAGGAGTGATGTCGTTTCTTCTGCAGGAAAGGGATAAACCCACGGATATGTTATGACAGCTACCTTTTTACCCTGGCGCCGAAGCATATCCATAGCAGTCATGACAGAGCCCTTTGTCGTTCCCCAGGTCACCATAGTGATATCCGCGTGTTCGTCGCCGGCGTATACGGGCTTCATGATGACTGACGCTATTGCTTTCATTTTGCGAAGTCGCTTCTGTGCCATAGTGTTCCGCGCGTCCGCTCGGTCTGTCATATGACCGGTTGTGTCATGTTCATACGAATTGGCATAATATTGTCCATGCTTGGCTCCCGGCACACTCCGGGCGGATACGCCGTCATCACTTGATGTGTCGTATCGGTGAAATTGACCGTCTAATACCCCCGTATCGTCGATCATGAGTTTACCCCGATCAATAGTCACCGGCTTCTGAAGCTGGGAAACCGGTATGCACCATTGGCTTTCGTTGAGATATTTGTCTGTCAACACAAACACGGGAATTTGGTACCGATCCGCAAGATTAAACGCCATAGTCGTCAGGGTATATGCTTCCTCTGCATCGCCTGGAGCGAGAATAATTCTCGCAAACTCTCCGTGACCCGCGTGTATGGCAAACAGTAATTCTCCCTGTTCTGTATAGGTCGGCATACCGGTCGCAGGACCTACCCGCATACCCAGATCAATCACGAGTGGAGCTTCTACCATGCCGGCAAGGGACAAACCCTCCACCATAAGCGCAAAACCCCCGCCGCTTGTTGCGACCATGCTTCGCGCGCCCGCGATAGATGCGCCGATTGCCATATTTATTCCCGCTATTTCATCTTCCGGCTGTTTGTAAACAACGCCGAATTCCTTGGCGTGATCGGCCAAAAAAGAAATGAGCGCATTAATCGGTGTCATGGGATAAATTGCGGCAAATTTAAGCCCCGCACGCACCGCCCCCAAACCGACCGCTTCACTACCGTTTACTATCGCCTGTTTTCCCGTGATAGTTCCCACAGAAAGATGCATGTCTTGCTTGTCGCCAAAATGCGTCTTCACGTAGTCAAATCCGGATCGGGCGATTTTTTCATTCTGATCCACGACCTGAACTCCCTTGCGGATAAACTGATCATGGATGACGGAAAATAACGCATCAAACGGTATTCCCAATAGCGAAACGCTTGCGCCCAACACCACGGTGTTTCGCATCACCACATCCGCATGGAGTTCATTCACGATATCCCGAAGCGGGATAGGGATGAGCGTCACCGGCTTTGGGAAGTCTTCTGCTGCCCATTCTTTTTCCTTGGGATCAAAAAGGACATACGCCCCTTCACTCAATTCCGCCTTATGCAACTCAACCGTTTCGGCATTTAAAGCGACGAGTATATTGAGGTCTTTCGTCATGCCCAAAAAGGGCGTACTGCCCAGGCGGACGGTGACGACGTTGTGTCCTCCGCGGATAAGTGACGGATAGTCATTGACGCCAAACGCGTGATATCCCGCCCTCGCAAATGTCCGGGCAAGCATGGTGCCCGACGACATGATGCCAAAACCCGCTTCACCGCCGATAGTCCATGTAACAGTATCCTTCATAATACCTAGAATATGTAGTCGTGGGATCCCCGGCAAATCATGCACTGATCCGTTGCTTTTCTTATTATAACTATTACGGATAAATTTGTTTGCCGTTTTCGTCGGTAATAAATATCGCCATAACGGGGCATCCTTTGGCCGCCTCAAGAAGCGCATTATCGGTTTCTTCTTCTGAGGTATCGAGAATAATTGCTTTTGCCTCATCATCGAGCGCCCAGGCCTTGGGGGCAAGCGCGATACAGGTAGCCGCCCCGATGCAAAGGTCGCGGTCTATGCGCATATTCCAGTTCCGTATCTTTCTCGTAATTTTCGGGTCATTCGGATCCATATGTTACGAATATAGCGTAAGAAACCAAAAACAACAATCGACTATCTCACACTCTGTATAGCCTTATGTATCGCCTCAAGGGGCAGGATAGCGCACTTTACCCGGGAAGGGGTAAGTTGGGTCCCGAGTAAATATTCTACATCTGCTAACGTCAATTTCATCACGTCGTCAAGGCGCATACCGGTTACCTTTTCTGTGAGCATGGACGCACTCGCCTGATTAATTGCGCATCCTTCCCCGCTAAAACGAATCTCTTCTATCACCGGAGTTTTCCCGTTGCGCAGCCGTATTTCGATAACTATACGATCCCCGCAACTTACATTACTTTCTTCGGTTATTACATGAGCTCCCTCCAGATGACCGAAATTCCTGGGGTGTTTATAATGATC
>CAZNKB010000012.1:0-43567 GCA_964573695.1 uncultured Gammaproteobacteria bacterium
TATACGTTAATTCGACAAGCGCAGAGCATCTTTCTTCCTGCTTCAAGCCGGAATCGAAGGCGTTCCAAGAGGATTTAAACACGATTTATGATTCAAGCGGAGCTACAAGCGGTGTGGCATGTAAGTCCCAAACCACTGGGACGGCTGGATCAGATTGTTGGTTTTGTATACAGTAATCCGTCTGCATTTTTCCTAGCTGACTCTGCTATACTTCCTTCATGATTGGCGCATGGGTGGCGACGGTGAGTTCTGCAATAATATTTCTATTTTTTCAAGCGAAGGGAATTTATACCGGCGATAGCGGCGATTTGGTGACAGCGGCAGCAGTGGCGGGTATCCCCCACCCGCCTGGCTATCCTTTGTACACGGCTTTGGGTTGGATCCTTTCACAGGTTATACCGTTTTACAGCGTTTCCTGGCGCGTTACCCTGCTTTCATCCCTTCCTCACGCGATCGTTATAGGATTGGTCTATACGATTATCTACAGAAACACTAAGGGAAATGTGATCTCAGCCCTGTTCGGTTCTTTACTGCTGGCAACCAACTACTTGTTCTTTCTCTACAGTATTACTCCGGAAGTGTTTGCCTTATTTGATATGTTTGTCATCATATTGTGGTTTTTGCTTTTCGAATGGCAACGTACTCATTCGGTTCGGGTTCTTTATGTAGCGAGTTTTGTCTTCGGATTATCGCTTACGCATCATCACATCATGCTGTTTTTAGTTCCGGCAATCGCGTATTTTTTGTGGGCCAACAAGAAATATAAACGGCCACGTATGCATAGCCTCAAGGAGATTGTTTTGTGTGTGGCATTTGGATTGTTGGGGTTGGTAGCGTATCTTTACGTTCCGATTGCGGCACGCCTAGACCCGATCATCAATTGGGATCGTGCCGTATCCCCAAGTGCATTTTGGCGCCTTATCAGCAGGGCAGATTACGGAACCTTTGTGTCGGGCGGATCGTTTGGTCAGACGCTTCATGAACGGTGGCTCGCGGTAGTGGCCTATGGTACGTTTGTGCGTACGGACTGGACTATCATCGGCGTGATGCTGGCAGGTATGGGATTTATCTCCTGGTGGAAAAATTCGCGGACGCGTTTTTGGGGATTTGTATTGGCCATGGTATTTACCGGTCCTGCATTCTTTTTTTATGCCAGTTTTCCCCTTGCAAGCAGATTTACGCTTGGGACATACGAGCGGTTTTTATTACCGGGGTATATTCTTCTCTCCGTGCTTTGCGGGATAGGGTTGTGGGAAATACAGACAAACATAAGCTACACCCTGCGCCGGTATGCCAATGTTAAAAAGCGCCACCTCGTTATACTTCTTATAGGAATTGTATGCATGACATATCCGCTTACGATAGCGGGTATCACTCTATGGCGTTTTTGGGGTATTCAGGAGGACAAAACTGCAGAGAATTTAGGGCGGGACATACTCGAGAATACTCCGAAGAACGCGATTCTCCTCCTTTCTCAGGATACGGCCCTGTTTACGACTCAGTACGTGAGATATGCACTTGGGGTGCGCCCCGATACAGTAGTCATCCATGCGGCGCGACTGTCCGTACCTGACTATCAGATCGTACTCAAAAAACATTTTCCGCATCTTTTGCTGCCTCAAGTTCCGCAGACTGAATTCCTGCCGGCTTTCGTCAAGACCAATACAAGCACCTCGACACGCGTTTTCAGCAACATAAACCTTCCTATCGGAGAAGGGTGGTACTGGGTACCGCGCGGATTGCTTTACGAGGCGATGCCGTTTGAGGAGTTGCCCGATGTTGATGACATGTACGATGCGTCCGTGCGTTTTTCCAAAACCATGCATGACCCATTGGCGGGTATACTTTCCCGCTATCCGCACCTTATGCTTTCTGATGTGCTTGACGTTTATGCCAGTGGAAATATCGCGCTTGGAAAAACACTTATTCGTGCCGATCGCTGGAAAGAAGCAGGTGAGATATTTTATAACGCCACACGCTTTGAGGGGGACACGAGTATCGTGGAGGCATATGAATTACTTGGGCTGACCCAGTTATCACTTAAAGATTGTACCGGGGCATTAAGATCATTTCAGGAGGCCAAAAAACGTTCCTTCGTTTCGTCCCCTTCCCACTTGCGTTTGGAGTCCATTACCTACGGCGAGTGCCTGGGTGATCAAAAACGTGCCGGAGAGCTGTTTTTCCAGTACGAGAGTTTGCGGAAATCTTCAGAACAATCATTAGAATCGTTGTGATAAGGAACGCCGCACAGGTTATCACTGTTCCCCACATGAGACTTAGTGGTCTGTAGGCAAAGGTAACGATGTGTTTCCCGGCCGGCACTACAACTGCCCGTTGAGACAAATTGGCTGCCATTATAGGGGTAGGATGCCCGTTAATGTGCGCTACCCAGCCGGGATAATAGGTGTCGGTAAGCACCAGCAATGCATCCTGATCCGAAACAACTGATAGCCGTATGGCTGTGTGAGAGTCCTGTTCCCATGTTATTTCGCCAGTTTTTGTCCGAGGGGAAGAAGATGTTGGAGAAAGAAACGCCGAAAGCTGTTTCTGTTTTGTGATGTCGTGCCGTTCTAGTAGTACTGTGGTTCCCGGCTTGAAACCGGGAGAGATAAGCGTGCTGACCGCCTCGTTTAAGGTTGCGGCAGACGTTGCTTCAAGACTGAAATATGCCCGTGGCAGGGCGTTCGGGTTAGAAAAAAGAAACAGTTCAGCGTCCCCTTCTTTTGAGATTGTTTTTTCGCGAATAAACTCGGGTGCGTTAAGCGGCACAAACGAAAGAATATTTTTTATGGAGAACATATCAAAAAATTTTGTGCCAGACACCGTCGCGATATATTGGTCAGCGCTCATGGAATCGGTCATCAGGGTATCGGTTATGGCTGGTCGCCGTAAATACCTTCCTGCGTAAATACTATGTTGGGGCACATGCCAAAGCATGTTGCTGTTCGGAATCATTCCTTGCCGGAGATTGCGGTATGGCTCTCCGTTTTCCCAGCCTTTTTTGGTGACCGCAAGGTTATACAATGCGCCATGCCCTACCGTGAATATTCTTCCTGCGGGGATTTGCCGGGCTATTGCGGGTGGAGCAAGCCACAAACGAGCCGGTTCTATAAGATGATACGACCACCATGTGCGTTCGAGTGATATACCATGAATAAGAACCCCTACGCTCAAAATGAGCGTAATCCAGTGGGCTTTGTTGTGGCGAACAACTCGGTCTATGACATGGCCTCCTATGAGGGCAATCGAAAGAATGGTAATCCAGAGGAACCGAGACGGTACGCGAAAAAGCGTCAAGGGCCAGGCGCTGAAAAGAATATACGTGGGCGCGTATTTCCCCCCCGCCAGTATAAGAGAGCCAAGTGCAATTGCCCAATATAGCAAAAGTATGCGAGATTTTTTGATAAATCGTATGCTTATTGCCAGCAGTATAAGAGGAAGCAATCCCACGTACGGCGTGTTTTCCCAGAAAATACTGCCGTCAAAGGCATAAAAGGGCGGATATGTGCCCATCTTCGGGTTTCCCAGGGCAAAGGGATTGAAAAAACTGAGAAGATGCGTAAACGGCATGGAGTACATCGAAGACATAGCGGGTGTAAAGCCTTTGGGATCTGTGCTGGATTTAAGAAACTCCCATGACGGAAGAATTTGTACGGCTCCGCCGGCTAACCCAAGCATCATCGCGAGTACAACGTAGAGACTTCCTGCTATATTTTTGGTCTGGTACGAGTGCCAGGCGACAAACAACGCGGATACAATGCACGTGAGGAACGTCGCTTGGGGAAATCCCGCCATGATCTGTTGCGATAGCGCAAATACCAAAAAACCCATAAAAGGGTAGGGTCCCCGCGTGACGACGAGTATGCTTAAACTTACAACAAACGGAAGCATGCTCATGCCCTGAAGCAGGGTGATATGCGGCAGTTGGGTCATCGTCAACCCGGAAAACATTACGGTTAAGCCGACAAATCCACTGGCAAGCGGCGAGTTTTTTAAGATACGACACAACCAGTACGTACCGAGTCCGAGCATAAAAACTGCGCCGACGAGAGCAATGTTATACGCCGTAACTGCCGGGAGGAAGCGGAATAACAAAAGATTTGGTAGATATAGCGCTCCGGTTTGTCCTTCGGCAAACAAGGGAAACCCGTCGCCGATGTCTGATCTCCAAAGCGGTAACGTATTTTGTGAAAGCGCTTCCCCCAATGCGAACTTTGTCGAAAAACTGAAATGCCACGCGTCGCTCCTGCCGTAATCCGGTGTCACGAGAAGCTGTGGTTCAGGGTAGAAAAGTCGTGCAAAAAACATGAAACACAAAAGTCCCAATATCGATGAAACGACCAGGTCTGCCCTGATTCTGTGCATAATGGGGTTAGTCTACTTTTTTTTCCTACGCGCTGCAACGCCCTTGATTGTTGATCACGCATAGCTGATACTATCGTTATGGAGATATATAGTATTGTTTTTGTTTTCGGATTGGTTATCGGGTCGTTTTTGAATGTTCTTATCGATCGGATGCCAAAGGGTGAAAATATCGCGTGGAAGCCGTCGCATTGCGATTTTTGCAAGAAACCGCTTCGCTGGTTTGAGCTTATTCCCGTGTTCTCCTATTTGCTCCAGGGAGGAAAGTGTCGGAGATGTCATAAGCGACTGTCGCTTCAGTATCCTACCGTTGAACTGCTTACTGCTTTGGGATTCTTGGCTGTGTTTTATTATGCCGGTGATCTGACGGTAAATTTTTTCCTCATGCTTATTATTTTCTGTGCAGCCGTGGTTATTTTTTTCATTGACCTGAAGCATCAGATTATTCCCGATAGTATGCTTGTGGTGACTGGTCTTTGTGTCGCGATTCTGGGCATGAATGTGGCACCCTACGATCGCGGCATACATATGTTGACCGCTCTTTCCTGCGGCGCGGGGTTCTTTCTGCTTTGGGCTGTTACTCGCGGGCGTGGGCTTGGATTCGGAGACGTCAAACTCGCGTTTGTGATCGGGCTATTGCTCGGGTATCCGAGCGCAGTCATCGGGCTTTATGTGGCTTTCTTGACCGGCGCATTGGTCGGTGTCATACTGATAATATTGCGTGTGGCACGGATGAAATCACGTATCGCATTCGGTCCGTTTCTCATATTGGGAGCTACGGTTTCGTTAAGCTTGGGTGATAGGATTTTGGATTGGTGGCACACGTTGTTATATCTATGAAGGATAAAAAGAGGTCAGGATTTTCATTGGTGGAGCTCCTTATAACCGTTTCTATAATTTCGATTCTCATTGCTATTGGAGTGGCTTCTTATGCCACGATAAACCGGCAGTCAAGGGACACAAAGAGGAAAAGCGATATCGAACAGATCCGTTCTGCTCTTGAAATGTACCGCGCTGATGTCGGCTCTTATCCTTCTGCAGGGTCCGGCAGCTGGGTAGTTACATCGAGCTCTTCTGATCCCACGGCGGGATTGACTCCTACCCTGGTTTCGACCTATCTTGCCGTTGTTCCTTTGGATCCCAAGTCCACCCAAAGCTATATGTACATGGCAACTAACGCATCCGGCGGTAATTATTACGGTTACTGCTTAAGCGCCCTATTGGAGAGTGAAAATCCTACGGATACCTGTACGCCGTCGACAGGACAAACCTATGGAGTAAAAAATCCATGAGGAAGCAAGGATTCACACTTATCGAGCTTCTCGTTGTCATTACGATACTGGTGATTGTGCTTGGATTGGGAGTGGCGAGTTTTAATACCTTTAATCGCAGGGAACGCCTTAAACAAACCGCGCTAACGCTTAAATCCAGCTTACGTTTCAGTCAAACCAAGGCAATGTCCGCCCAAAAGCCTTCTTTGGGGTGCACGACGTATCAGGGGATGCACGTTTCGTTTTCGAGTAATACGTATTCGATGCAACACCAATGCGCACCTGAGGGTTTGGTGGGGACGATAGAGACTATAACGTTACCTACCGGCGTCACGTTTTCTCCGATACCGAGCGGATTTACTTTTCTTACCCGATCCAATACTGACACGATTACGACAGATACATCCATTATCCTCGTCAGCGGCACGTACAGTTATAGTCTAATAATTTCACCGAACGGGAATATTCGGGTTATCGGGTTTTGACGCTATGAAACGATACATAAGTACCTTGTCTCGCGGACAGACGCTATTGGAACTCGTGGTAGCTATCGGGGTGGTCGCCATAGTGATTACTGCACTGGTGGCCGCAGTGACGGCGTCGCTTCGCTATAGTCAGTCCACGCGACTTCGTAGTCGGGGCGTAAAGTATGCGCAAGAAGGGTTGGAGTTAAGCAGAAAGCTTCGGGATACCAATACATGGAGTACATTTGATTCTTATGCCGACGGGAGTGGTAGCTGGTGCTTAGATGAGAGTGGAACTTGGGTTGTAGATACCGCAAGCGGCAATTGCCCCGTGTCAGTCGGGAATGACTTTTGGCGCCGGGTTCATTTTGTCCGGAATGATCCGATTATGGAAGTAACGGTGAGTGTGTCGTGGGGCGAGCGCAACACGCCGTCAAGTATCGAGCTAAAAACGCATTTTACTCAGTGGAAATAATATGAATATTATAAAGCCGAGCCGACATCAATCAGGGTTTACTTTGCTCGAAATGGTCGTATCGCTTGCGATTGTTGCAATCGTATCGACCGTACTGAGTCAGGTGTTTATCGCTACTCTTAGGACAAACACAAAAACGGAAATACTCAAGGATGTCAAACAAACGGGAGAAATTGCTTTGGAAACCATGGTACGTCAGATTCAGAACGCCAAGAGTGTTACGACGTCGTGTACCTACGCGGGCGTCACAAGCCAATCAATTACACTCGTCAACGCCGATAATGGCGAGACAACCCTTGGGTGTGTATTAGACGGTACTACTACCAGGCTGGCATCCACAAGCGCACAGGGAACCCAATATCTTACAACACCTAACGTCACTATGGGAGGATCTACTTGTGCGGCAAGCACGCTCGAATTTTTGTGCAAAGGAGGAGCAGGGGCATCTTCAAGCGTGACAATATCGTTTCAGCTTGCGCAGTCAGGTGTGGCGGTTGGAGCATTTGAACAATCCAGTGAATCGTTTCAAACGTCCGCGAGTATGAGAAATATTGCACAGTAATATGACTGTCTTGCCAATGCAGGAAAAATATATAACAATAGATGTATGAGGACACTCTCACGATTTGATCACAAACACGAGCGGGGGCAGATACTTCTTATTACACTTCTTGTTTTGACGGTGGCAACCACCATTGCGCTTTCTCTCATAGGGCGCGCAACGATAGATTTGTCCATGAGTAATCAATTGGAAGAGTCGACCCGGGCGTTTAATGCGGCGGAAGCAGGAGTTGAACAGGCGCTCAAGTCCGGTTTAGGAACCAATGGCCCGGCGGTGCTCACAAGCGGTGTCACCTATGATGTGACGGTAAATTCGATCGGTGGCGTATCAGGAGTGTACCAACTTCCGCACCAGACTCCCCAGGATGTGACGGAAACTGTGTGGCTTGTGGAACACGATCCTAATACGGGACTACTCGATGAGACGCCTTATTATACCTCAGCAACAATAGACGTCTGCTGGAGTGTAGAAACAGCTCCCAGTCCGGCTGCAGGGTTGGTAGTAGGGGTGCTTTATAAAGAAGGAACTGACGGTTCCTACCAAATGGCCAAGGCAGCAATTGACCCCAATGCTGCGACAAACAGCAACAATTTTGACAGCACTGGCATAGTGGGAAGCGGATGCGGACTTGGATATTACCGTAAAACGGTGAATTTCGGCACACTCGGAATCAGTACGCTGGGAGCTTCGGCAGATACGCTTTTGGCGCTTCGGATCCGGCCTGTTTACGCGGATGCGACTATCGCGATTGACGGCGGGGTTACCGGGCTTCCGAAGCAGGGTAACCAAATAGAATCAATAGGAGCTACAGGGACCGGGGTAAGCCGGAAAGTGGTTGTCTATCAGCAGTACCGCGCTCCCCTTTCGATTTTTGATTCCGTCATATATAGCCAATCATCGTTCGGTTATTAAGCCGCCATTTGGCGGGACTGCCCTATGAAATCCATAGTAGGTCTTGATATCGGTTCCCATAGCATTAAGCTAATAGAAATAGGAAGCTCAGGTAATGAGCGTCACTTGTTGGCGGCCGGGAGCATTCCGACACCTCCAAAGGCGCTGCAATCCTCTATCGAGGCTGATCATCAGGCGGTTGCCATGGCAATTAGGCAGCTGATCAAAGAAACCGGTGCGAAATCAAGCTCGGTGGCATTTGCGTTACCAGAGTCACAAGTATTTACCCGGGTTATCGAGGTGCCGGCGTTGTCCCAACGGGAATTATCCAGCGCAATCGGATGGGAAGCGGAACAATACATCCCGTTGCCTCTCGATCAAGTGAACTTGGATTATTCGGTACTTCGCGACGCAAAAGAAACAGGAACCGACAAAATGGATGTGTTATTGGTGGCAAGTCCTAAGACACTTTTAGATCGTTACCTTTCTATTATCGAAATGGCAGAACTTATTCCCATTGCCGCAGAAACGGAGATCATCGCAACTTCACGGGCGTTGTCGAGATCAGTGGCCACGATAAAAAACGCAGCGCTTTTGGTGTCATTGGGAGCTCAAACCACAGACCTTGCCATACTTCGAGGCGGCGTGCTGGCGTTTACCAGGTCTATAGCTGCTGGTGGTGAAGCATTGTCGAGAGCGTTGGTATCCGGATTGGATTTTAACCCGAATCAGGCAGAAGAATTCAAACGTACGTATGGGCTTGAACAGGACAAGCTGCAGGGAAAAATCGTCACAGCAGTCAAGCCGATTATGGACACAATTATTGGGGAGATGAAACGAGCGCTTGCCTATTATGGAGAAAAGCATAAAGAGGAACGTATTGAGGTTATATTGCTTTCAGGAGGCACTGCAAAATTACCGGGCATGGTTGTGTATATTGCACAAAACGTCGGTATTGAAGCTCAACTTGCCAATCCCTGGGTAGGTATCAAGCGTGATCCCCGTTTTGCAGTACTCGATAAGGAAGGCGCGACGTTCACCGTTTCTGTGGGACTCGCCCTTCGGGAGTAGGTGACGCATGAGCAACTCAGAAATCAACCTCATAAAGAAGGATGTAAGTAGCGTCCGAAAGATTTCGGCACTTGAAGATAAATTACGTCTTATCGTCTGGTGGAGTTTGGGCTTATTACTCGCTGTCGGTGTGGCCATAGGAATTAGCTACGTTTCCATAAGCGCGAAAACAAAATCACTAGAGGCAAAAAAAATCGATCTCACGAGACAAATCAACCTTCAGAATATCAAGGAAGGCATATTGCTTTCCCTGAAAGATCGCACTGCTATCGCAGGTAAAGCACTCGATGCAGCTAAACCATGGGGCAAATTGTTTACGCTCCTTACAACGATTGCCGATGAGTCGAATTACACCGCGTTAAGCATTGAAGAATCGGGTCGCGTGACGACAACTATGAATTTAGCTGGTATTGACGACGCGGCCAATGTAATTTCGAATGTTATGATTCTTGCGGGAGAAAAGTCACTTCGTTCACCACAATTGGTGTCATTTGCTCTTCGGGACGATACGACTGTTCAGATGAGTTTGTCTTTTAACCCTATTTTTTAAACATTATGCCACCGATTGATAAATTATTCCGCACGTATCAAAATCTGCTTGTCTCACTCGTGTTGCTGGTGTTTTGTCTAGTGAGTGTTATTTTCGGCGTGCTTCCTTCAGCGCATAAAATTCAGGAATTGGTATCACAAATGCGCGATGTTTCTGAATCAACAGCCGGGTTGCAAAAAAAACTGGACTCGCTGGTGCTTCTCGATGAAGGGACGCTACGCCAGCAATTGTCGAGCGTATTGTCCGCGGTTCCTGCAGAACGGTCATTTCCCACGCTTTTTGAAACAATCGAAGGAGTCGCGGGTCAGACGGGAGTCGCCGTATTACAGATGCAGATATCGGGAGGCACAACACTTGCTACTCCTTCTGCAGCGAAGGTTTCTGCTGCCGACAAAAAATTGGGAACCAGAACCATCCCTTTTACGGTTACGATTAGCGGATCGTTGCAGGCGGTACAGCAATTTATTACGGTCGTGCCGGGAGTTCGGAGGTTGCTTCGGATTCGCACTTTTTCTATATCGTTTCCCCGAGATGACAGGCCACTTACTGTAGCTATCGATATGGATGCATTTTATGAACCCTTACCGACAAGTTTGGGTTCAGCTAAATCAGTGTTACCGCAATTAACAAGCGCAGACGACCAGATCATCGGTCGCTTAAGCGCAATGCCGCTTATTTCAAAGGAAAACGGAGAGTTGCCCCCACCGCTTATTGGGCGTGTTAAGGAGAATCCTTTTTCCCCGTGAGTAAATCGGGCCTACGGATATTCGTGCGGCGAAGTGATTCTTCCGTCTTCCATTTCGTGATTTGCGCATGATTGCCGGATAACAACACCGAAGGTACTCCCTTGCCTTTGTATGTTTCCGGCCGGGTATACTGGGCGTGCTCAAGAACCGTTGATTCAAAGGATTCGTTAGCTGTGGCGTCGGATTTTAGTACCCCAGGAAGCAGTCTGGCAACCGAATCCGTAACGACCATAGCGGGGATTTCTCCGCCGGTGAGTATGTAATCTCCGATAGACAGCTCTTCGTCCACCAGATCCCGTACGCGCTCATCTACTCCTTCGTAATGACCGCAAAGCAATATGAGGTGCTCGTCATGCGAAAGTTCTCTTGCTTTCTTCTGTTGAAACGGTGATCCTTGCGGGTCCAAAAGGATCACGCGAATTTTTGGTTTGTGGGCAGAAGGCAAAGACGCTATGGCGAAGCTGATCGCTTTGTCGACCACGTCGACGCGAAGCACCATACCGATACCCCCGCCATAAGGGTGATCATCCACTGATCCGTAACTGTCGTTTGCGAAATCCCGTAGTTGGATAAGCTGGACATCGAGAAGTTTTTTGGATATTGCCCGTTTAATGATAGAAGATTCAAACGCTCCGGAAAACATTTCCGGGAACAGAGTAATTATGGAAATACGCATACCTTACTCTTCGGGAGACTGCTCCGGTCTCTCGTCTTCGGCGATTTCGACGTCTACGTAAATGTTACGTTTGGCGGCGATGACCTTCATGAGATCCCGAAGTGCGCGGATAATCCGGCCACTTTTACCTATCACCTTGCCTATATCTTCCGGATGAACGTGAATGGTGAGAATGGTGGCTTCTCCGTCAACTTTTTCGTCTATGACGATATCTTCGGGATGATCGACCAGAGAGCGGATCAAAAAATCGAGTGTGTCTTTCATTGGCTTTTTTCCAATATGCGGGCCACCCCCGTGGTTACCTGGGCGCCTTGGGATGTCCAGTACTTCAGTCGCTCGCGATCTATATTCATTTCTGGAGGTGTGACCAGCGGATTATAAGATCCGAGTATTTCGACGGGAGTTCCGTTCCGACGTTTGCTTTCATCTATAGCGACGATGCGGAATGTCCGTCTGTTTTTGGCGCCGTATTGTGCTAAACGAATCTTGACCATAAGGTATTATTCTATCAGATATCTCCGCTCTTCTCAAGCGCATTCTGCGCCGCCTGCTGTTCGGCTTCCTGCTTGGATTTTCCGATACCGCTGCCAAGCACTTTTTCACCTGAACTGACTTCTACCCAAAACGTTTTATTGTGATCCGGCCCCTCGCTTTTGGTGACCCGGTACAAGGGGGATATTTTAATCTTTTCCTGGGTGAGTTCCTGAAGCAAGCTCTTGAAGTCCACGTAACTTTTGTTGGTAATAATAGCCTCGGTTTTATAAAGCAGGTGCTTCACGAGAAATTGTGTTGCCGTCTCGATCCCCTGATCGAGGAAAATAGCCCCAAGAAGTGCCTCGAACGAATCTGCCAGAAGCGATTCGTTAATCCGCCCACCAGAAGATTCTTCGCCTTTACTTAAGAGGAGAAGATCTCCCAGCTTGAGCTCTGCCGCGACAAGACCTAAGCTTTTGGTTTTTACGAGCGTTGAGCGAATGTTCGTAAGAGTTCCTTCCGGATATTGAGGATAGGTACTGTAGAGGTATTTAGAGGTAATAAACGACAATACCGCATCCCCTAAGAATTCTAGGCGCTCATTTGATTCTTTGTGGTCCTTGGATTCGTTAAGGTGAGATCGGTGGACAAACGCCTGCTCTAATAGCTCGATGCGTGTAAATGTAATGCCGATAGTTTTTTGCAGCTCTTCAAGCGTCATAAGTCAGGACTTAATTATAGTACCAAGCACGCCGTTTATAAACTTTGCGCTGTGTTCGTTGCCATATGATTTGGCGAGTTCTACTGCTTCATCGATAATTACTTTTTGCGGATTTTTACTTTCGAATTGTAGCTCCCATACGGCAAGTCGGAGTATGGCGAGATCGATTTTGGCTATTTTTGGAAGCGGCCATTCACTTGCGGCCCGCTCTATAAGCGCGTCTATCTTTGACAGATTCTCAATGATGCCTTGGGTTTCTTTGTGCTGGTTCCGTTCGTAAAAACTATAGCCAAATAATTGCTGCATCATGGTGATGCGTTTTTGATGACGGGGATCGTTTGCGGTTTTCATGAAGCCGGGTCTACAACTCTAGGTTAGGAACTTTTTGCTTTTTTTGCTTTTTTGATGACTACTGCCCTTCCGGCGTAGTAGCCGCAGAATTTGCAGGCACGATGTGAAACACGCGGTTTGCCGCAGTTTGCACAACTTAGGAGCCCCGGTAATTTCATACGGATGCTCGCATCGCGTTTCCCTTGGCGTCTCGTGCTATGTCTTCGTTTCGGTAAAGGTGTCATAGTTAGGATTGGATGCTCTCTATTTTACTCTCCTTCAAGAGTTCTCTCAAGTAGGGAAACCGTTTGAGGGTCGGATCGTCTCTGGTGATGATACTGATAGCGTTTTTTACGCGATCTATGAGTGTAGTGTCGGAAAGTGAAGCCAGGGTAAATCCCGGTAGTCCATGTTGGCGGGTGCCAAAGAGTTCTCCGGGTCCCCGAAGTACTAAGTCAAGCTCCGAAAGTCGCGGCCCGCTATGTTCAGTTTCCAGTGCCTTGAGACGTTTTAGGACATCGGGCGATTCATTTTCGGTAAACAACAAGCAATAGGACGGTTTTTCTCTTCTACCCACTCTTCCCCGAAGTTGATGTAGTTGGGATAGTCCGAATCGCTCTGCGGCTTCGATAACCATAATGGTAGCCTCTGGTATATCGATGCCTACTTCAACTACGGGGGTGGCGACCAGAATATCGTCTTTTTGATCATGAAGTCTCTTGAGCGTATTGGTTTTTTCTTCGTTTTTCATTCTGCCATGAAGTAATCCCACACGAAGCGGGGCAAACACTGATTTGAGCAGTGCAAATTCGCTCGTTGCGGCTTTTACTGTTTTGAGCGTTTCGCTTTCTTCTATAAGCGGACAAATAATAAACGCCTGTGAGTGTGTTTCGGTGAGCTCTTTCTTGATCCACTGATAGGCTGATGTGCGTTTTTCCTTGGGAACTACCCACGTTTTTACCGGTTTACGCCCGCTTGGCAACGTATGTAAAACACTCAGGTCAAGATTTCCAAATACCGTCTGCGCAATAGTTCTCGGGATAGGGGTAGCGGTCATCGTAAGCTGATGAGGGAGTACATTTCCGTCGTTTTGTTTGCGCAGAGCCGACCGCTGAGTAACACCGAATCGCTGCTGCTCGTCTATGACGATTAACCCCAAAGGAGGAAGTGAGATTGAGGGCGTAAGTAGTGCGTGTGTTCCGACAAAAATACCCGGCTCCACAAGTTTTTTGGTTACCTGTTTCTTTGGTGTGCCGCCGAGAATCAAATGGATCGGAATACCGTGAGGTTTCTCAAGTATTTCCTGTAAGGTTGCGGCATGCTGCTCTGCCAGTATTTGCGTTGGCGCGAGTAAAACCGCGCTCATGTTGTGGCACCATGCGCCATACATGGCTGCAGCTGCAACGACTGTTTTTCCTGCTCCCACGTCCCCTTCAAGCAGTCGGTTCATGGGTATTGGTTTTTCCATATCCATAAGACACTCGTCTATGGCGGTTACCTGATCGGACGTGAGGGTAAATGGCAGGTGCGCATAAAATCCTTTTTTTTGCATTGGCGTGAGGATAAACGGGTGAGCCCGAAGCGTAGTTTTCCAGGCGAGTTTTTGCTGTTGGGCCCGAAGCATGAGGGTAAATAGTTCATCAAATGCCAGACGCTCACGCGCCAGACGGGCGTCTTCAAGAGTTTGCGGGAAGTGAATGGTTTGAATCGCCTCTTTGCGTCCGACCAAATGTTGCGCGTCAATAATTTCGGCGGGGAGCTGCTCTTCAACTAGCGGTAAGCTTTGTGCAAGAACATAATCGATTCTTCCGCGAAGCCATTTGGAAGAAAGTCCGCTTGTCTCTGAATATACGGGGACAAGCCGTCCCGTATGGAGACTGGCATGTTCCTCACCTGCGCTATGTATTACTTCATATTCGGGAGAGGTAAGTACGATTTTTTGTCCAAACCAATCCGCTTTTCCTGACACGCTTAGGGTGTCTCCCTCTTTGAGAATTTTTACGAGATATGACTGGTTAAACCAAATAATTTCGATTGCTCCGCTTTCGTCTCGGATACGCGCAGTGACTAAGCGCTTGCCATGTTTTGTGACAAACGTACTGATGTGCTCCAAGCGTCCTACGACCGTAACGACTTCTCCAGGACGAAGTCCCGAAATACGCGAAACCCGCGAGTAATCGTTATAGCGAAACGGAGCGTAGGAAAGGAGGTCATATACGGTTTCTATGCCCAGCTTTTTAAGTAGGGTTGCCATGCGTGGTCCGACGCGGGGAACATACTGAACGGGAGAATCGAGCTTGAGCTCCATGAGCCAATTATACCCTACTGTAATCCTCCGGCGAGAAGGGGTACAAATGACGTAGCGATAAGCGCGATACTCGAAAGTATCACGATGACTTTCCAGAACTTTTCGTGTTTTCTAAAGAAATTCATGGTGTTACTGTGTCTCTGATTTGATTTTAACAGCTTTTCGGCCAACTTCAATAATATCTCCTGGCTTGAGTTTAAGTGATTCCTTTGGAGAAACGAGCGTGTCTCCGTTTATTTTTACGGCGCTTTGATCGATAAGCCGCTTCGCTTCTGACTTGCTCGCCACCAACCCAAAGGTGACAAGAACTTCAGGGGCTGTGCTTACTGTTTTGAGCGTGGTCAGCGAAACTTCCGGGAGGGTGCTTTGTGAAACGTTGCCTTTTTGGAACCTTGTCTCGAATTCTTCCTGTGCCTTTATTGCGTCTTCTTCGGAGTTGAGTTGACGCGTTAATTCAAACGCGAGGAGTTTTTTGAATGTCATCGGATTGTCGCCGTTTTTCATCTTTGTTTCTATTGCGGCGATAAAAGCATCTTCTTTATCCGTAAGAAGCGTAAAGCAGGGTATTATCGCATCATCCCCAAGCGACATGATTTTGCCGTAAAAATCGGCAGCTGCGTCCGTCAGACCAATGACGTTGCCCTCTGTTTTACCGATTTTAACTCCCTTGGAGTCAGTAAGTAGTGGTGTAGTCATGACAAACTTTTCTTTTTCCAGCATGTTTTTGACCAAGGTTCGTCCGGCAAGCATATTAAACGTCTGATCACTGCCTCCCAGTTCAAGATCTACGTTCATGGCAACGGAATCGTAACCCTGGAGAAGCGGATACAGGAATTCACGCAGGTTAATGGAGTCTCCCGCCTTCATCCGCACTTGGTACATATCGCGTTCAATCATTTGCTGAACGGTGAAATTTTGTGCTATGGAAAGCATATCCTCCAGCTTGAGCTCAGTGAGCCAATCCCCGTTATAAAGGATTTCGACGGGATTGTCGCCTTCAAACCGGACAATTTTTGAAGCCTGCATAAGGTAAGCTTTTGCATTGTCGCGAAGCTCATCGCGTGACATGAATCTCCCGCGTGCCTTCATCTTTCCCGACGGATCCCCGGCTAGTCCGGTTCCGTCACCGACCAAAAATATCACATGGTGCCCTAAGTCCTGCCATTGCCTCAGTTTTCTAAATCCGACTGCATGGCCGATATGGAGTTGTGTTCCCGTCGGATCAAAGCCCTGATACAGGCGGAGTTTTTTGCCACTACGAAGTACCCTTTCGAGTGCTTCGCGGCTCGGATATATTGTATCTACTCCCCGTGTTAATAAATGATCTATTTGGTCCATAGTATTACCCTTAACTATACCATACCGAGTAGGTGCTGTGTGAGGCATGGGTCCTTTGCCCCCACAGCATGACTTATGAGCGTTTTCGGCGTTCTGGACGAATGGAACGTTCCGATATCAAAAATTGTTGCCGAATACTTTCCGTAAGTGCAGTAGCACCGGCTCCGGCTTTTATAACAGCTGCGTGTTCGGGAAACAATGCCGTTCCCGCAGCTATCAGTATCGTTCCGACGCTGAGCGCGACCAGTTTCCTTCGGATATTGTCGGACTGCGTTTGGCCGTTCATGATTTGGATTACGGTTTCTTTTTGCATTGGTATCACCTCCTTTCTTCCATAAAAAAACCCCGCTAAGCGGGGCTCGTTATCGTGAAGAAAGAAAATGCCTATTTCACCACAACAACCAACCCCGTTTTGACGGGATAATAACCATATAATGTGTTGGTTGCTGAGTTCATCGTAATTTATCCTATCAGGAATTTGTCATTTCTGTCAATCAAGGCTACAATTGGTTTTGTGATAGACATGGCTCAATTGTTCAATGAACGGCAGCGCCGAAGATATTTCGGCTCGAATGTTTCCCGTATGAAGCTGTGGAGTGTGGTCGCCTATGGAGGTTTCATCGGTTTTGTCGTTCTCATATTATTTACCGGTATACTGTTTGCGTGGTATGCCAAAGATCTTCCCCGACCGGACAAGGTCGTGCGGCGCGAGGGATTATCGACAGTGGTGCTGGATAGAAATGGTGAAAAACTCTACGATATTTTTGAAGAAGCCAACCGAATACCTGCAAAATGGGAAGAAGTGCCCCAGTACGTCAAGGATGCCACGATTGCCGTAGAGGATAAGGATTTTTACAAACACCAGGGATTATCCACAACCGGCATCATGCGCGGACTTATGGCGTGCGTATTTTTGAGGCGTTGTCAGGGAGGCTCTACGCTTACCCAACAGCTGGTGAAGAACGTGTTATTGAGTCAGGAACGTACGCTCCCCCGCAAGATGAAGGAGGCGGTGTTAGCTATCCAAATCGAGCGCAAATACAGCAAGAACGATATCCTTCTTATGTATTTGAATGAAGCTCCTTACGGCGGTACTGCTGTAGGGGTCAAAACAGCAGCGGAACATTATTTCGACAAGGACGTCAAAGATCTTTCGCTTATTCAGTCGGCAATTCTGGCCGGTCTTCCACAGTCACCCAGCTACTACTCTCCTTTTACCGGTGGAGAAGGAGCATATAAAGAAAGAACTCTTCACGTGCTTCGCCGTATGCGTGAAGAGGGGTTTATTACGCCGGCGCAGGAAAATGATGCACGAAAACAATTGGAAACGGTGACATTTGCGGCCGGAGATGCGAGTTTGCGCGCTCCCCACTTCGTGGCCTACATCAAGGACTTGCTCATCGATCGATTCGGTGAAAAATTAGTCAACGCAGGCGGACTTACCGTTACGACCACGCTTGACTGGAAATTGCAGGAAGCGGCGCAGTTGTCGGTGAAAGAAGAAGTAGACAAAGCCAAAAAACTTAAAGTGAGTAACGGTGCGGCTATTGTTTTGGATCCGCATTCCGGCGAAATACTTGCCATGGTGGGAAGCAAGGATTATGCCGCAACCGATAGCTCCGGGCTCAAGTTCAATGTGGTAACTCAGGGACTGCGTCAGCCGGGAAGTACGCTCAAGCCTATTATTTATGCCGCTGCACTCGCCCGTGGATACACCGCGGCCTCCATGCTTATGGATGTCGAAACCAAATACCCCTCCGGTGATCCGGCGAAGCCGGAGTACAATCCAAAGAACTATGACAACAAATATCGTGGCCCTTTGCAGCTTCGATATGCGCTGGCAAACTCGATAAATACGATTGCAGTGAAGGTGGCAGCGCTCGACGGCGTGAAGGATATCCTTAAGCTTGGATACGCCATGGGACTCAAAACGTGGGAACCGACGGATGAGAATCTCAAGCGAGTTGGACTTTCCCTTCCGTTGGGTGGAGCTGAAGTAACGATGCTGGATATGGCAACGGCGTACGGTGTATTTGCGACGAATGGTAAACGCATGGATTCGGTTGCGATTCTTAAAGTTACCGATACGAGCGGCAAAACGCTATATGAATACAAGCCGGCTCAGGCGCGCGATGAGTTGGAGTCTGAGGTCGCTTTTATCATATCCTCAATACTCTCCGATAACGAAGCCCGCAAAGAGGTGTTCGGGCTTAAATCATATTTGGTAATTCCCGGCAAGACGGTTGCTGCAAAAACCGGAACCACTGATGACAAGCGGGACAACTGGACGGCGGGATATACCAAAGACCGTGTGGTCGTCACCTGGGTCGGCAACAACGATAATACGCCCATGAGTCCTACATTAGCGTCCGGGGTTACCGGAGCGGCTCCCATTTGGAACCGCATTATGCGCGAGGCAGTGAAAAATTTGACAGATGCTCCGTTTGACCGCCCCGCGGGAGTGATAGAAATGGATATCGACGCATTTGGTGGCGGTTTGCCGTTTGAAAACCAGCCGACCAGAAAAGAGTTTTTTATCAAAGGCACTGAGCCTACTGGTCCTGCTTCGATATACCAAAAACTCAAAATTTCCCGCAAAGACAACAATAAGCTCGCAAACAACGTAGAGGTGGCAACGGGCGATTACGATGAGAAACTATTTATCGTCATCCGCGAAGACGACCCTGTATCAGGTGACGGGAAAAACCGGTGGCAGGACGGCATAAACGCGTGGATTGCGGGGGCCGATAGTAAATATAAGGCTCCGACAGAAACATACAGTGGCGGCGATTCCAACCAAGTGGTATTGCAGGTAAAGAAGCCTGGAGATAACGAACGGATAGACAGTAACAATGTGACGATAGAAGCGACAGCGATTTCGACAGCGGACATCGAGAAATTTGAAATATACGTCGACGGCAATAAGGTGAAGGAAAAATCGAATGAGAAGTCGATTTCAGAAACGATCAACATACCGAATGGCTCACATGTCATAAAAGTGCGAGTGGTTGATAAGCGCGGTACGGCATCCGACCGTGAACTTCACGTAGGAATAAACGAAGCATATGCGACTCCAACCCCGTCCCCTACTCCCTGACGTTTAGAGTGATTTGAGCGTGGCCCCGAATTGGTTAGTAGCGATATCGATGAGCTTGTTTCGTACTGGCACGATTTCGTCCCCCGTCAGGTTGCGGGAGATATCCTGATAGGTGATATGAAATGTGCGTGTATTTTTGTGAACGTCCAGCAATGTGACGTGACGAACCAGCTCATGCGCGCTTGAAAATGCAGTTATAAGCGGCAGTACATGAAACCGATCCGGCACAACAAATGAGAGATCCTCGACAATCGGAGGATATCGGGGAACCGGCACATATGTCTTTCGCGTTTGCGCATGCATGACGAGTCTTCCTATATCAAGTGAGAGCTTCGTTATCGGGTAATGTATGCCGGCCTGTTCAAGGATATCATTCCGTATTTCTCCGACGGAGCCAAACTCCCCCAACGAGAGGCAGCGTTCACTAAACCAGTCAAGCGGCTGCTTCTGCTTGTTTTCTATATCTAGGGGGAGTTCCAAGCCAAAAAGCGAGCAAACAGCTTCTGCGAGTCCTTTGGCCTCGAGAAATGTATTACCGCCCCAAACTACTACAAGCATCGGAGATTCGAGCGGAAGATCATTTTGGCGATAGATATAACTCATGCTTAATTCAAATAGTCTAAGGTCTTTCGTTATCTTGAGGTTGTCCCGGATGACGGGAATCATACTCATAAATACATCAGGGCGCATATAGACCCATTCATTCGAGAGCGGATTGGTAATTTTATATGCCTTGCGGGTGTCCCACTCAAATAACCTCATGAGGTCCTCGGATACCATGGAGTAAGTGATGCATTCGGTGTACCCCCAATCGCGAAGACGGATTTTCACCTCAGTTTCCCATATTAAGGAAGGACTTTGAAGAGAATTGGGCGGTGCTTTATCCGGCAGCACGGCAGGGATTTCGTGATAGCCGTGGACACGGGCAATTTCCTCGATAACATCCACGTCAATGGCAACGTCCCGACGGAAGCTTGGTACGGTTACGGTAAGGAGAGTTTTTGTCATCGTGACTCCGAATCCGAGTGAGGTAAGGATGTCTTTTATGGATGCCTTAGAAATTTCACCGATGTAGCTATAAATTTTCGACAGCGAGACTGAGACAGTGGAAGCCTTCGGAGGGTGAGGATAGAGGTCGGTAACAGTACTTGTCACCCGCCCTCCCGTCAGTTCTTGTACAAGCCGGATTCCTTCCAGAAATACGGGCTTAACGAGCTCAGTGTCCAGGCCTTTTTCAAATAACGCGGCGGCTTCTGTGCGGATACCCAATCCCATAGATGTTTTCCGTATGTGCCCCGGGTCATAGGTTTGGAGAAACAGTATGATGCGCTTGGTATTGTCTTTTACGGATGAGTTTTTGCCTCCCATGATTCCGCACAAGTCTATAACGGTATGCGAACCGTCTTCTATGACAATATCGCCGCCGGGTAGCGTGTATGATTTGCCGTCAAGAGTCGTCAGTTTCTCGCCTTTTTTGGATTCGCGTAAGATCATTTTGCCGCCAGAAATCGTATCGTAGTCAAACACGTGTGCCGGCTGGCCATAGGCCCGCATCAGAAAATTGGTAATGTCGATCACGGCATTTAAGGAACGTATGCCAGAAAGTTCGAGATATCGCGTGAGCCATACAGGGGAAGGAGCAACCGTCACGGAATCAAAAACGACAGACATCCACCTCGGGTTTAGCTTTGGGTCGGATTTGATTGTGAGTTTGTGAAACGCTTTGGGTTTCGGAAGTACGACGGCGGTCTTATACGGATCGCCGGCAAGGCGTGCGGGTATTTTGAAACGGGGTAAAATTGTCGCTGCTTCCCGCGCTACCCCCATGACGGACATGGCGTCCGGTCGGTTGCCAGTAATTTCGATATCATAGACAGTGTCCTCGCCCTCCCCGTATATGCGTTCGATAGAAGGACCGCACAGTGAGAGGTACTCCTTGATTTGCTCCGGAGTGGCTTTGGTCTTTAAGTAGATGCGTAACCAACGATCAGGGATAAGTATATTCATAGTTATTGTTAGAATTGCTCCAAAAATCGTACGTCATTGCTGTAAAGCAAACGGATATCGTCGAGTTTGGTGCCTGTTTTCATCATGGATGTACGCTCTATTCCCCAGCCAAAAGCGAATCCGGAATATACGTTCGGGTCGATACCTCCGTTTCGCAGTACCACCGGATGCACCATGCCGGATCCTCCTAGCTCGAGCCAGCCGGCCTTACACAGTTTACAGGTGGTGCCGTCAGGTAATTTGCCGAAACCCAAGCATATGCCGCAATTGATATCGACTTCAAATGACGGCTCGGTAAACTGGAAGTGAAACGGCCGAAGCCTCGTTTTCCTCTCGGGGCCGAAAAATTGGCTAACGAAATAATCGAAGACACCTTTTAGATGTCCGATCGATACGTCACGATCTACGTATAATCCTTCGAATTGGTGGAACATCGGCGTGTGCGACACGTCGATTTGTCTGCGGTAACATTTGGCGATGTTAATCATGCGTATAGGTAACTTGCCCTTTTCCATTTCGCGAACCTGGCCGTTTGAGGTGTGAGGGGTAAGCACTATTTTTTGTTTGCGCGGGTCAGCCCCAGGTTTGCCTGGATAATTCAAAAAGAACGTTTCCCACTCATCCCGGGCCGGGTGGTTCGCCGGCATATTAAGCGACTCAAACGGGTACCAATCCCAGTCCACTTCCGGGTGCCTCACACGGGTAAAGCCGATGCGGGAGAAAATACCGGTAATTTCTATGATCGCTTGGGTGACAATGTGCAGATGCCCCTCCGGAGGTCGCAGTCCGGGAAGGGTTACATCGAGAAACTCCTGTGCGGATTTGCCCGATTCTTGGGATCCTTGCGTATGTGTTAAAAGCGCTTCCTCGATGTGTTCCTTAACGAGGTTTACCACCTTGCCGATTTCCTGCCGGTAAGCTTTCGGAACGTATCGGATGTTACGGGTGATTTTTGCAAAGTCACTTTTCGTACCCAGAAGTTCCAGCCGGAGGGTATCCGTGGGTTTAGGTGAGGAAGCGATCACTGCTTTGGCCGATGTTTCCACGTCCATAAGAAGCCGGGTAAGTTCGGGAGCTGCAATAACTTCAGGGGTAGCTGTCTCATCCGATATTTTTTCTTCCTGTGTAACTTGATAGCAAATGCGTACGGTTGTGTCTGTGTTTTCTATTGACGTCACCGTGATAGTTCCTACTTCACCGGCATGAGTTACCTGAGTGCCGCCGTCGGGTATGGGTTCATAGTCGCCTACAGAGAGAATCCGAAGCGGTTTGTTTTTGGGTAAGTGGTTCGGCATCCAGGAAGCGCGGGTTTTGAGCTCTTCGAGCGTGACAAATTCAGTCTTGAGTTCGAGATCCTGCGTTACCATGCTGTTGGCTTCTTTTTCTATGGCAAAGGTCTTATCGATCGGTAAACTTCCGGTGTATTCTATGTATGGATGAGCTCCGTGTTCACCTTTTAGCGGGACGAGTTGTGGAGCCAGTCGTTTGACAGCTTCGTGGACGATATGCCCTGCCGAATGAACCCTCATGTTGTAGTGGCGTAATGTCCAATCGAGTTCGCATCGGGCCTCTTCGTCGGCGCGTATCTCGCCTTCGATTGAGCACTCATGGACGACAGCGTCATTGGTAAGCCGGACGTGTTTGACATGGGCAAGGCCGTTTTGGGTACGTATCGTTCCTTTGTCCGACGGTTGCCCACCTCCCTCCGGATAGAATATGGTACTTACGAGAACGATTTCCCATAGCTGGCCTTTTTTTTCGCATGAGACCACGCGGGTGGTGAGTTCTTTTTTATAACTGTCTGTCAAATAAATAAGTTCCGTCATATGGCCTTCTTCCATTGTATTTGCGTGCGTGAATCTTGGCAAGAAGAGGCGAATCGTCATTTCACCTCTTCTTGCCGTTATGTGTTGTCTACCCTTTGACACCTTGCCTGCTGTCTTTGGTTATCCGTTCTTGAATCTTCTCAAGCCCCTCTATAAGCGATTGAACGCGTCCCTTCCCTAGCCACCCTATAACTGTTTTCCTCTGTTGCCTGTTTAAACTCGATTCAATAGTTATCATCCTCGTGTTATTTGCTGCGCGCAGAACTTCTAAGCCCTGTAAGCGAAGCAAATTGCCTTTTCGAGTAATGCGTTCTCCTTTTGTACTCATGTTACTCACCTCCTTTCCGCAAGATTCCGGTAGGGCGGAATCGCTGCGGTAGAACATGAGTAATCAATGAGTATCTTCCACAAAAAATCCCGCTTTCGCGGGATCCTTGGGTTATTTCCAAACGTATGCTTTATGCGCCCAAAGAACCCCGCTCTCGCGAGGTAAAAAACGCAAAAAACGTACGTGCTTGGTTCATGGATTGTATCTTAATTGACAGATTTGACTTCGTCAAGGATTGTATCAAATATATCAGGATCCTCAACGACGAGATTAGCAAGCGTTTTGCGGTCGAGTTCTATATGCGCTTCCTTGAGTTTGTGAACAAATGAACTGTAGGAAAGGTTGCGGAGCTTGGTTGCTTCCGAGATACGGGTGATCCATAACTCACGCATATCGCGTTTTCTGTTTTTGCGTCCGGCAAAAGCGTATTCTCCTGCATGCAGGTATGCCTCGGTAGCGACTTTGATGAGCCGTCGCTTTGTCATCCGATAGCCTTTGTTGGCGGCGAAAATCTTGTTGTGTTTTGCTTTACTGGTTACTCCTCGTTTTACTCTCATAATGTATCTCCTTTATTTGCTTTTACGCACATAAATCCGTACGTGTCGTACCATAGCGTTTTCCAGTGCTACCTGGCGGTCTTGGCGCCGTTGTTGCCTTTTGCTTTTCCGGCGACGAATATGTCGGGCTCCCTGAACGCGGTGCACCAATTTACCGGTTGCGGTAAGCTTAAACCGTTTGGCTGCGACTTTTCGTGTTTTGATTTTTGGCATAGTATTAAAAATTAACTATTATCATTCGCTCGTGATCTGACTTTCTTCTTTTCCCTCGCCCTTTTTGTTGGGTACGACCATGGCTGCCAAGACTCTACCTTCCATTCTTGGCTCTCGCACCATTTTAACACCCTCGAGCGAATCTACAAAGCGCTTGAGTACCTCAAAGCCAAATTGTTTCCTGCCAAGTTCTCTTCCTTTGAATAATACGTTGATCTTGACCTGATTTCCGTCTGCGATAAACTTCGTCGCTCGCTTCTGCCAGGTATCAAAATCGTGTTGGTCGATAAATGGCCGCAAGCGTATTTCTTTTACCCCGACATTTTTCTGCGTTTTCTTCGACTCGCGTTCTTTTCTCGCCTCCTGATATTTAAATTTCTTGTAGTCAATCAGTTTCGCAACAGGCGGCTTGGCATTCGGTGCAATTTCAACAACGTCTACTCCGAATTCCTTGGCTTTTTGTAAAGCCTCGAGCTTGGAGACTATCCCGATCTGAACCCCTTTTTCATCCAAGAGACGCACCTGCGGACTTAGGATTTGGTAGTTGATCTTATAAAACTTATGAAATTGCTTTGGTCTCAATCTCTTTCTTGAGCTTGGCAAGGAAGTCGTCAAGGGATATTTCCTTGAGATTTTCCCCGCGTCGCCCACGAACACTCACCGTATTACCGGAAACTTCGGTATCCCCGATTATAGCTAAGTACGGTACTTTTTGCAACGTATGATCCCGGACTTTGGCCTGCATGGGCTGGCTTCGTACATCGGCTTCTGCCCGTATGCCTGCGGCCTTGAGCGTTTCGAGAGCCGACACTGCCGCAACATTATGACGTTCTGATATCGGAATAACCATAGCCTGAATCGGGGAAAGCCATAATGGAAATGCGCCGGCATAGTGTTCGATCAATATAGCCATAAAACGGTCGACAGAGCCTAGAATGGCGACGTGAAGCACAGCCGGGGCGACCTCTTTGCCTTGTTCGTCAATGTAGCGGAGCGTAAAATTTTCCGGCTGTACGAAATCGAGCTGGCAGGTGGTGAGTTGCCACTGTCTTCCAAGAGCGTCTTTGACCACAATATCAATCTTGGGTCCATAGAACGCCGCTTCTCCTTCACCGATAAAATTTGGCATACCCCGTTTATTGACGGCATCAACGAGCGCCTTCTCGGCAATATCCCAGTTTTCCGGCTTTCCCAGGTATTTATCCGGATTTTTAGGATCGCGAACCGAGATACGCGCGCTAAAATCGGAAAACCCGAATGTTTTATAAACGTACATCGACAGGTCGAGAATTCGGTCGATTTCTTCGGCTATTTGACTGTGACGTACAAATATATGTGAATCATCTTGGGTGAGAGAGCGCACCCGCAGGAGACCGTTTACTTCTCCTGCTTTTTCAAATCGGTACACAGTAGCGTTTTCAGCAATCCGAAGCGGCATTTCCCGATAGCTTCTTGGCCGTTCGTTATAGATTTGGAAGTGGTGTGGACAGTTCATGGGCTTTACGACATATTCGTCGTCTTCCAGTTTCATGGGGTTCATCATGGCGTCGTATTTTTGCCAATGACCTGATTGCTTGTAGAGATCGGATTTGGCGACATGCGGAGTCCAAACGAATTGATACCCGCGTGCTTCCTTTTCGCTCATGATCCACCGTTCAAGTTCCCGCTTGATGATAAATCCTTTCGGCATGTACAGCGGAAATCCCTGACCCACCGACTGACTGATCAAAAAGAGCTCAAGCTCTTTTCCTAGTTTGCGATGATCACGTTTTTTGGCTTCTTCCTGCTGAACGAGATATGCATCGAGCGCTTTTTTTGTCGGGAAACATGTGCCGTAGATGCGGGTAAGCATCTTATTTTTTTCGCTTCCCCGCCAATAGGCGCCAGCCACGGAAAGCAGGGTAAAGTGTTTGAGGTCATTGTTCGGGTGCGGACAGTGCCCACCCCGGCAAAGGTCCGAATATGATCCTGATTGATACAAGGTAAGCGATTGTCCTTCGGAGCTGAATTCTTCGATTAGTTCCTGTTTGTAGGGATTATCTTTGTTCGCTTCCATGGCCTGAGCTTTTGACACTTCATGACGTTCAAACGATTTCCAGGTTTTGACCAGCTCTTTCATTTTCTCTTCGATTTTTGGGAAGTCTGCTTCGGATACCTTATGGTCGCCGAAATCGAAGTCATAATAAAAGCCGTCTTCTATAGCAGGTCCGATCGTCCGCTTGGTATGAGGCCAAAGTTCCATAACGGCTGCGGCCAATAAATGCGCACATGAATGTCTCAGGTTATCTAAATGTTGTTTTTCCATAAAAAAACCGTTCTTCCCTTTGCGCTCCGCCGATGAGGCGGAAGGTTCCAGCGCAAATTTTAGAAACGGTACTTTATTTTCCTCTTTTACGCCGAGGACCGCGCTTCTCTTTGAGGTTGGTTAGATCTCATGCGGACGAGAAGTATACGTATCCTATCCTCCTTCACCGGTCCTTGTCAATATTTATACTTTATACACATACGCGTGGTGTTTCTTATCCTGACGTATGATAGGCCAGTTAGGAAATATAAAACTATTGGAGACGACCAGTGATCCCGGCGCAAGTTCCCGCTTGAGTTTGGCGGCGAGTACGTCCATTTTCCATGGGATCAGGTAAACAAACACCACGTCCGCCATAGACAGGTCAGTCTCCCAGAGGTTTTTCCAAAGTACGGTAATGTTGCCCCTGTAGGGGCTGAGAAAGGCCCGAAATCTCGTGTAGAGCACTAAGTACGGGTTGATCTCGATTCCCATGGCTTTTACGCCCTTTTTGGCTGCATCAAAAAGCACCCGGCCGTCTCCGCTTCCCACGTCGATGACGGTCTGCCCCGGATGCAATCTGGCAAGCATTATCATGGCCCTGACGGAATTTTTGCTTGACGGCACGAATGGTCCGCCGGTAACAAACGCGACACAGAGAAACAATATAAACCCTGCGAATGCAAGTTGTAATGCGGTGAGTACTACAAATAACGCAAGTGTCATGCCTCTATTATAGTAAACGCTTCCGCATTGGGGAATTGTGGACTACAAATGCCCGCTCACATTCCTATATAGGAGGTGAAAGTGCAATAAGCGTTAAGGAGTGCGCTTAGCAATCACGAGCAATCTTCCTGCGGTGGTGCCGGGCGGCCAGAATAATAGCTTGCTGTGTTGCGTCAAATCAGGAGGATTGGTTTGGTTATAATGCAACTGGAAATGCTGTTACTACAAGTCGTTCCCTATCGAGAAATCCGGCACAGGTATAGAGCGTGAGTCTTGTGTCGCGAGACGGTGCATAGACAGAAGATTCTTTGGAATCTACAACTGCGACGTAGCGGATAAGAAACCGGGTAGTCGTGTTTCCCCGAGTTACATACACCGGATCACCGGGTTTTACCACATGAAGGTTTCCCAAAAGATTAGACCAGTTATGACCATAAAGGACACTGTTTCCGGGCTCGCCCGGCAATGGAGACGTGGAAAGATACGAAACACCCCGCTTTGTCGTTTGCCATGTCACACCCGTTATTCTCGCGGCGTATGCCGGTAATTCGATATTCGCTGAAGGAATAAGTATGGTAAATACACTGTCGGTGTAGCGAGGAGTTTCGTAGTTGGATGATTCATGCAGTATCGGAGTAGTGCGTTCGCGAATAAGAGATACGCCATACCCGAGAAGGGCGATGCTTATTACAATATAGAGCGCCCCGATAATGCGCTTCATAAGTGAAATTACGAATTGCGAAGTTTATTGGCTCCGGCAATAAGGAGTATGAAAGCTGCCCCAAAGACGCTGTAGAGTATCCACGAATCTCCCGTAGCCGCCAGTCCCAACACTTCTCCGGTTGAGGTACCCAGCACCTGTCCTCCTGTAGGAGGGGAGGTGCATTCCGGACAACTGGATCGCCCGTCGGATTTGCCGTCACTACGACCGTCTCCTCCCCCATTGGGATCCCCTCCGCCGGTAGGCAGACAGCGATAAGGTGTATTCTTAGTGACGAATGGATCAGAACTTAATCCCCAGAGATTCCCGTCCGGGATATAGGTCCAGCCTTGTGACTTCAATATATCTACCTGATCTTCGGTAAGTGAGGAGGCGTTCCACCAATCGGTTTGTATACCGTTGCCGTCTGTAGAGCAGAAACACTGGGTCACGAGGCCTTCTCCTACGTTATATACCGTGTCTTTTCCCGAATAACTTTCGCCACTGCCGACTATGCCGTGCGTTCCAGTATCGTAGTTAGCGATGACAGAGCCGTTGGGATTGAGACAGGAAGGAAAAACAGGAATTTCTAAGGACTGCACGGCATACACGGGACGTGTGGAAATCGCAAATGTGAGTAATAACGTTGCTAATAGCCGCTTCATGATAAGTTCCATTTGCGGCAGCAAACGAATTATAGGATGCATTATACATCACAATGCAAGTGCTTGCAAATTACTTAGGTTTGGAGAATAGATTGATGATATAGGCCAAAACATTTTCCAATAAGGAAAGATGCTTTTTTTCTATAATTATTTTATTCTGTTGAGTCAAATCAGATATATTTATTGTTCTATATGAATAATCCTCACTTGTTATACGAAGCTCCGTTTCATCACTTAAATATGGTATAGTAAATTGTCCTGATCGATCTGTTTTTACTTTTTTATATCTCGAGGTTATGTCTACATTAGTTATAGGTTTGTATAGTTGATCAACTAATTTGCCGGTAATTGTTTTTGGAGAGTAGGAATTGTTTATGGTTTTGACCGCAGCCCTAGATGTTCCGTTACCAGTCCAGAGTTGTGTGGAACCACCGACGTTCACCCAATAATTTATCCCGAGAATTCTCTTTTCTCGCTTAAGAAGGTCAAGTGTTTTTGCTAACCAGTCACTCTGCTGTTGCTCGTTCATTTTTCCGTGAATGTCAGGAATGGGGGCGCCGAATTCTCCCAAAAATACATTGCCGCCGGATTGTTCGGTAATGGTGCGTATATCGCTAATGAGCCGTTCGGGGGAGGAAACATAATGATCAATCGTAACAATTCCTCCCAGTGCCTCTGTCGTCTGTCTATCCATAATTGCCTTCGCTACATCATAGTTCATTGAAAAGTATCCTACGTTCACTCCGATCCCTATTTTACGAAATGCGGCTGTCGCAGTTTCATACTCTTTGATTAAAAAAAGGCGATGTCCTGTAATGTCCCCAGTATTTCTTGGATCTCCTGGGCCGCCATTCTCACACTCGGGACACGGTGTAAATATATCGCCGTCTTCAAATAATTGAGCACTTGAGGTGATAAATGTCTTTGTAAGACGGAGATGTTCTTCGCGCGTTATACGTTTGTAATCAAACCATTGTTCCCATCCGGAAAAATTACCCCGAAACCAGACTTTCAGATTATATTTTCTTGCAGCACTTACCCATCGCGATAACATCGGGATAAATTCTTCATCATACGGTGTGGCTATGCCTACGTGTGTTGCGCCAAGTTGTGCAATATTTTTGATCTGCTGGTCTATAATGTCATTAAATGTCTCGTCTCTCATTTTTTCCCGGGAAAGATCGCGTGAATATTTCATTGTATCTACCGATTGAATTGACCACCACGGAACGCGATTTTTTTCAGAAGCCAAGATTTGTTGTGACACATACCATGTCGTGACAGCGAAAAAGCCGATGAATGAGACAATAAATGAAATAATAAATGATCGAAGCATATGCCTATTGTATCCTATTTTTGCTTGCCTAGTATGGGGTCGGTATTAAGTTGGCCCGTCATGGTGGCTTCTATTTCATAGACGTCCGCAAATGGGTAGGCTGCCACCTTGTGGTAATACGAAAATCCCGGAGTCCTGCTTACCGCTTTCCAGGTGAGATCATTATCATCGTATGTCCGCATGACAATCCACCGGGCCCAGCGTTCGGGACCGGTAGTCGCGAGTTCCCAGTAGGCGCCCGTGCCCTCGTGAATAAACCTCTTCATGGGTAAACCTGAAGAAAATATTATTGCATCATGGCTGGCCGCCGATATGAGAATAAATCCTTTTTGCGTCGTGGCATGCTCTCGTAAATATCCGGACACTTCTGATACATTTTTTTGGCTACTTCCTACGCGGGCGTCGTCAATGGTAACGGCGTCTCCAGAAGCAAAGGCCATAAACAACACCAGAGTCAATAGTCCCAGGATTGACCAGCGAAAACTACGCAGACGGTGAACAAGATACCCCGTAAATACAGCAATGGTAGGAGCAAGCATAATGCCGTAACGAACATTGAACCATGTATCACCAGCAATCCCTTGTACAAAGAGTACGGAAAATCCGAAATATAAAGCCAGAATGTTAAATATGAGTGGCGCAAAGAGTGATGTGGAACTCAACCGCTCGGACAGGCTATATCGTCGGTCAGCCCAGAACAATATTGCTCCGAGAATACCCAACAGTGTGGGGAATGTGTACGTGTTAAAAAACATAGAATACAGATACGTAAGCACGGACATATATAGGTTTCGTTCAGTGAACAAAACGCCCGCAGCTTTCATCTGTTGCTGCTGTGCATGAGCGGAAAACGGACCGAGCGCAAAGTAAAGCGGGTCTTTAAAAATCAACAGGTTCCACAATAACCAAAGTACGATGCCGAATGCGGCGAGGGTGCAAAATAAGATAAACATCCCTTCGACCGTCCGTAGACCATTTTTACGCCAAGTCTGGATTACTACAAGGACTGCTGCGTGTGTTAGCAGAAACCATCCGTCATAGCGAATTAACGTTGTAAGCATAACCCAGAATGCACAGCGGATGAGATTCAGGACGCGGTCATTTTTGTGCCAGAGATATAGTTCGTACACACCAATAGTCATGGTGGTAATAAGTGGAAGCTCCGTCATGGCTGTGGATTGTAGATATAGCACGTTGATGTTTGCAGCAAATACTAGCACTCCAGTGAGCCTGCCGAACAGTCCAATACCAAGTTGCCGCAGGAAAAGATAAATCACAAGCCCAGTTACGACAAATCCCAACATAGACTGTAGTGCTCCTGCAAGTCCCGTGTGCCACATCCAGTCATTCCAGATAAATGGAACCATGAGTAGGTGGTTTAGGGGTAGCCATACAGACCCAAGCTGTGCTAATCCTGGTTTGAGGCCTTCCACGACGCGGCGGCCGATGTCTAGATGACTCCGAGCATCGTTATAGGAAAGACCGAGGCCGTTATTCAGATATAGCGAAAAATATAGTATGGAAACAGTGCTCAACCCGAGTGTGATGAAAATAAGCATGTATTTTTCAGCAAATAGATGGAGTGATTTCAAGGCGTGTATGGGAATTCGGAACGTGAATGCAATAGGTTTCATTATTGACTTTTCCTTTTCTCCGCGTTGCGGACGGACAGCAAATAGTATGAAAGAATAAACAAGATGATTGTTGCACTGTATCCGATCCAGAATGTCTGTGGGGAGATGTGCGTGCGTAGTATCGCATCGTAGGCTAAGGAAGAGAGATTATTGTTGGTGATCATCTGTTGATTCAATTTGTAGGTGTGTGGGATGCGTTTGGATAAATTCACGGCCTCTACAACTGGCGGAATGGCACTAGTCGTTACTGCCCCGAGGACGGAAATGGAGACACTGTATCCAAGAAGCAAGATGAATATAATGTGAAATAGCCATTTTTTCCAAAATTGTGTCATGGCAATGGCGATACCTACTGATAAAATGGCCGCAGATGGAATAAGGTATCGTGGACCGAATGCCCACCCACCCCACGGATCGCCAAACATTGCGTAGAGAAGAATGTTTATGCCGACGACGGAAAACAAGATAGTCGCTTTGGAAACGTATCGGGGATTTTGGATAAGCACGTAGAGCCCAATAACGCCCAAAAGTATGACCGGTGAATACCAAAGCCATGACCGTTCGTCACTAAATAGCAGCACATAGCCTCCGCGAATCAGGTGTCGAGAATCGAAAGGGAGATGAAGCACCGTACTTGTCTCTGGAGTGCTGACGAGATCATATCTGAGATCCGTTGGGTTTTGTTCCAGTGCATCACGAAATACATGGGAACGGCCGATAGACTGGGCGAGTTTCGTGAAGGAGCCAGTGGTTGAATGGTTGTACCATCCAAATATTCCCATGAGTGGCACTATCCCGAGAACTATGGCAAGGAAATGGAACCGAATACTGATTTTTATATCAGAGGAAGTACGGGTGACCAGTATATTTCGAATTATCGTATAGATGAGTATCGGTAGAATAAGAAATAAATTAGGGATGTCGACTAACAGAGCGCACCCTGTCAGTGCACCCAGAAGTATCATTCTAAGGATAGATATGTTGGAAAATGCTAAACACACAATGCCGATGAGCAGCGCACTGCTTGCGATATGTTGTGAATACGATTGGGTATACACTAACGCATTCGATGCGAATATGAATAGTAACCCGCCGGTATAGGAAGAAAATACGGAAGCACCCAAAATTCGTGCAAGCGCCGCAATAAGATAAATACACAGCAGTGCGAGAGCGACATTCAGAAAATATGCGCCAATTTGCGGGAGCCCAAACAGTTTACCGATAAGATAAAATGGTATGCCGATGAATGAAATGCCGGGGGTGAATATCGACATGAACTTTCCCTTGTAATCGACGACGTCAGGTGAGGCAAAATGCGCAAGATCTTCGTTCAGAAGTAGACTTCTGTCTTCTACGATTGATTTCGTCAGTGCATAGCGCGCCGTACTATTGGATAATTCGAAGGGGCTTCCGACACTGGTATCATGTCCCGTCTGATATGCAGGCGGATTTCCAGCAATCCCACGGATAGAAGGAAGCATTAGAATAAACGATGACAAAAGGGTGAACACCGGTAAACTGAAATATTTTTTCATAAGTGCAGATAATTCGGCAAACGGTCTGGAGCATGAAACCCGAGTACACGTAAGGCTTTTTCTGTCTGAAGTTTCATATGTACTAGTCTGTTATTGGAGGGTAACGATGTGGTAGTTAGCGAATGTTTGACTGACAGTAATTTCACCACGTCGTTAATGCTATATGTTTTTGCCGGTGCGATATTAAATATATCAGATGATTCTCTTGTAAGAGCGGAAAGTATAGACCGGCATGCATCCTGTATGTGCAGAAATTGGCGAGTCTGGGTACCGTCTCCATATATACGCAGGGGGGTATTCTTACTAACCGCATTAGTTAGTTCGTAGATTGCACCCTTTGTGTTATCTGTTCCGTAGACACTCGGAAATCGGAGAATGGTATAACGCAACCTGTTAATGCGATGAAACATACGGATTACTTCTTCAGCATGCAGTTTTGTTAGACCATAAAGTGTATCTGGATGGGGTTCGTCTGTTTCGAGAGACCCTTTTGGCTGAAGTGCAGACCCGTACACTGCACCGGATGATACATACAAAATATGTTGAAGCCCGTGACTAATACCTCGTGAAAGTAGTGTATATGTTCCTCCAACGTTTATATCAAAAAGTTTTTTTGCGGATCCGGAAAAAACTCCCGCTAGATGAATGACCGTTTTAATCTGATTTTCAGCAAAAAAACGAGTAATTTGATCTGAATTCTGTATTCTGCCTGTAAATACTACAACTGGCAAGCCTTGTGCGGTAAGCTCGGCTAAAAGTGATTTTCCGATAAATCCTCCAGCACCCGTTACTCCGATTGGCGAAAATGGTATTACCATAACCATGCCTCTTTCTTAAGAATTTGTATAAGATCATCTTCTGAAAGTTGCCGTGCGTTTTCTGAAGAAAAATTCGGTTTCTCAAAAAATTTCAGCTGAGCATACTTCTTTTTAAGTGTATCCGTTTGTGCCTGTGGTAAAATGACAAAATACGAGTCGGATACGATACGCGTATATGGTGCTTCATTTTTGGATATAAGCACCTCATTTATTTTTTCTCCGGAACGGGTACCGATAACTGAAACAGAGCTTTTGGAATTGCCGAATAATCGTATCATTACGCGAGCAATAGTATCAATTGTTGTCGCGGGCATATTCATGACGAATAGTTCTCCACCGACTGACTGTTCGACCGCGGTAAATAGCAGTGCGATTGCCTCTCGGGTGCTCATCAGATAGCGTGTCATCAGTGGATCAGTCACCGTTATCGAATTATTTTCTCTCAGCTGTTTTTTAAACAGCGGGATGACGCTACCGTTCGTTCCGATAACGTTTCCTCCGCGGACACAGATAAATTTAGTGACGGTGTCGACTGACTGGATATAATTGAAATTTGCATTCACCATCAGCTTTTCTCCTGCTGCTTTGGTGATACCGTACAGATTAAACGGTTCGACTGCTTTGTCCGTAGATACATCGACGACCATTCCGACGTGATTAGCGATTGCCGTTTCCACGACGTTCTGCGTTCCGTATATATTCGTCAGAACCGCTTCCCATGTATTGTTTTCGCAGACGGGAACATGTTTTAGTGCCGCAAGGTGAAAGACAATATCCACACCGTTCATGGCAAAATTTAGTATATTTTTATCCCGGACGTCCCCAACAATAAACCGCAGTTTCGTGTGCGTAGCAAATTCCTGCATCATTTCGACCTGCCGGTGTTCACCACGCGAATATATTCTGATCTCCTTTACTGATGGGTACTTTTCTAGCAGCTGACGGACGAGCTCGTGTCCCCACGATCCTGTTCCGCCGGTAATTAATATTATTTTTTTTTTAAATTGTATTGACATAGCTTAAAAAGTAAAAAAATTTGGACCTGTGGTAAATAGATCCATGCTGATTCCTTTCTTGGTTGTTTGGGCGATTTTCCAATAATGATTCCTTCCGGAATCTGATTTTGTTTTGAAATAGGCAGTTAAGTACAGACGAAATAAGACGGCTACAATAGATATGATTGGATGACGGACAAAAACGCGTGTAGCTGCTATAATCTTTTCGGTGGGTAATATTGTATATTCCGCATTCACCATCGTACCGAACCGTTTGGCGAAATCTTTCCATTTTCCTACACCACGCTTCTTCTGGATTGCATAATCGGCAAACGTGGTTGGATTTCTGTACCAAACAGTAGAGTTCCTCGCAAATATAAACTGAGTGCCTGTCCTAAGTGTTTCCAGATAGAGAAATTGTCCGTGTGATTGAAGCTCTTCAGGCCAGTCAAGATGCTGTATGAGACTCAGTCGCATCGCGAGGCAGCAGCTGCGGACATTATGTATATTTATACCGTTCCTTACCCGTTGTTTAATACCGAACCAAAAGAAAGTCCAGGAATTAATCAGATAATTTTCCAACCCTGTATCGCGAACAGGGATGTTGTTTCCCCCTACAAGGGATACCATAGGATCTGTAAACGGTTTGACCATGTAATCCAATACCAGCTCGTGTGATAAAAGCGTGTCCCCATCGAAAACAACCGCTATATCTGTCTGACATGTCCTAAACGCCGAAAGAAGACGACGATGCTTTCCTAAGCGTTTTCCGTCATCGATAACGGAAATTATTGAATACTCTAGGGCAATTTTCCGTACGATTTTAGTCGTGTCATCTGTGCAGCCGTCACAAAGCACAAAGACACGGGACAAATAACCATACGTGAGCTTTTGGCGTATTATTGATTCGAGAAGATTGCTGATATTAGCTTCCTCATTATGCGCTGGTATATAGATAGTTACTGTAAGCATATCATGTTTCATGAATATGTTTGGTCGATTCTGCCATCGGCCATGCGGCGTTGTAATATTTTATTGCTGATTTCGCCTTTAATTTGCAGTACACATTCACGACAAAAATATATGCACATAATACAGGGTGACGCAGAAATTGTATTAGCTTCAGTCGTATGATAATGTAGCGGGGAATGTGATATTCGCGGTCGACAAGTAACCGGTCGAACCAAGTTGCCATTTTTGCAGGGGCAATCACGAATCGTGTATTTTGTTTAATCTGGTCTTTCAGGGTCTGCGGGCTGCGAAACCAGACGACCGCGGAGGCGACATACTGGTATTTATGGCCCAGTGACAGGCAGCAAAAATACGTAAACGCATCATTACCAGTCATGTCAACAGGTATCGTAATTGTTTTTACAAGTGTTTTTTTGTAACCAAGTAGTCGACCGTCGACCGAGAAGATGTTATTTCCGCCGCGGAGGGTACCGCGGAGCGGATCGTAAGCTTCAAATGTACAGTTAATCGCTTTTTCCGTGAAAGTCACTCCGGCCACGGGCATCGGCCTCCCTCCGGTCATGTACACTTCCGGTTTTTGCAAAAGAGGTGCGATGATATCATCAACCACATGCTGGTGGGAAAATTCTACATCGGCATCCGACTGGACCAGGATATCGCTCTTGAGAGAACTATACAGATGATTCAGACGTGAGGATTTTCCCATCCGGTCTTTATAGGCGATGAGTTTGATTTCGCTGTGTTTCTTCATAAGAGATTTAATAATCGGTACCGTCCTGTCCGTTGATCCGTCAGAATATACGATAATTTTATCCAGTTTATAGGTAACTGATTTCTGCGCGAGAACGGACGCTAGAAACCTTCCGATATTTTCTTCTTCATTTAACGCGCATACAGCTATCGTAACGGTCGGTAATTTTCTCATACGAGTGCTTTCGATGAATATGCTGGCTCGAACTTAGTTTGGTTAATGTGTATATTTTTGTAACGCAGGGTTATATAACACTGCAGGATTATGTATGCGGCCATATGAAACGGATATTTCACAGCAAAACGGACCACCGACTGGATAAAATTTTTCCGCGGTATTGTATATTCGCGGATTAACCGATCCTCCGAAAAATGCGCTTTCAATTCTGTTTTTCCCTGTGAAAACCGTATGCTCTGCTTGACGTGATCGGCAAGGTTCTGCGGACTTCGAAACCGGACAACGGCGTCCTTCTGATACAGGAATCGGTACCCCTTGGATATGCAGTCAAGGTACGCGTATGCATCCTCGGGACAGTCATCGGGAATACGCATCGACTTATACAACCCTTTGCCGATCGCCCGCCCTCTGCCGTGGCAGTTATAAATGTTGTTACCCTGGTTGATACGGTCATATATGTACTTTTTTAGATTATGGCTCATGGTCAAAATCGACTCAAACATAGTTTTCGGTTTCAGCGGCACCACGTTCGCACCTACAATGCCAAGTGAATTGTTCTGACGGAACAAATGGACTAATTCATGTAAAAAGGCTCTGTTACTTATTTCCACGTCAGCGTTCACGAGGATAAGTACTTCGCTTTCGGAGGTGCTGAATATTTCATTCAGAGTTGCGTTAATACCTTTTCTTGTTTTTCGTAGGATGTATCTGATTTTTCTGTTCCGGACAGACCGGACACGATCTTCCGTGTGATCGGTCGACCCGTCCGAGATGACTAGAATAGCATCAAGGTGCATTCCCCAGAAATACTGTCGTTCCAGAGCATGAAGTAAGTGGTCGATATTTTTTTCTTCGTTATATGCAGGTATACCGATTGTGATATGTGTTTGTTTCATACGCGTATATTTTTAGTAAAACTATCTGGTTGTATTGCATAGTCAAGAAACTCCACCCATCGGTCAGTCGTTTCTTTCGGAAATGTTGGATCAGTTAATCCGTGAATAACTGAGTGGAGGGAAAGCCAACGCATTCGTCGTGCAAACCCCGGTGTCTCTTTCAATTCCTGTAAGAGCTGATTATGTATCGTTATGGCTTCCGGCCGGCTCTTCCAATAATACCGTAGTATGGTTACGTATTCCTGTAATCGATCAGCATACACGCATTGCTGGAAATCAATAATGATAGAATCATTTTTTTCTGATAATATATTCCGAAAATGAAGATCCCGGTGAATAAATGCGCTATCCCACGTCTTTCTGACAGCAAAATATTCAGACACTATTATATGTACGGCCGCGGCAATGCGTCCGAAATGTTCCCTGTGATGCAATAATGTTTTTCCTGTTAGAAAAGGCAATAGCATCATCATGTGCTCGGGTGTCCGCGTAGATATAATTTTTCGCTCTTCTGGCGTCATATTATCACCAAGAAACGTCAAATACTGTGCAGCCAGCATAAACGTCGACACACGATTTTTTTCCGGTTTATTCGCGATTGGATAACCTTTACGGTATTCTAAAAACATGATTAAAGTTTCTGAATCCTCATGTACAGCCAAAAATTTCGGGATGACCATTTTTTTGTATTTACTTGGTAACATGAGCGATACGCGTTTTCGGACGTGAGTTAGCACTTTATAGGTACGAATTTCGTTTTTCAATGAAAAATAATGATAATCATGCACGCGACTGCTACGCATTTTTGCAAATATTTTACGTCCTGCATGATCACGGTACAAAGCAATTTCGTATGAATGTTTGGGTCCTATTTTTTTTATCCTCCTTATAAATGTGTAGTCACCGACAACACGCGGAAACGACGGGATCGATGCATGGGTTCCTATGCGCCTTGTGGCCATTTCTATCAATGTCGTAGTCAGAAGCCTCAGCATGTCGTACGAACGGCCGGACGGCGTTTCAACATTCGGGATGTCATTAGCAAGGATAAGCTGCTCAAAATTGTCAGCGCTCTTTTCCCAGTCGTATTTCTTGGCCCAGTCTATGGCTTCGGCTGACATACGATTACGGACGCTCTGTTTCGTTAGCAGCTCAATGATAGCATTGGTAAATTCGTTGACATCGCCATATGGCACGAGCAGGCCACTGTGTGGATTATGTACCGCATCCCTGAGTCCTGCAACATTGGATGCGACGACTGGCGTACCACAGGCGTTGGCCTCTATCGTCGTTATGCCCCAGCCTTCGATAAGTGATGGATTCACAAATACCCAGGATTGCTGATAGTGGCGTATTTTTTCTTCCTCGCTTACTTTGCCGATCAACGTTACGATGTTTTCGAGTCCGAGTGAACGAACCAGTTTGGTAAGGTTGGCCCGTTCCGGACCGTCGCCGGCAATCACGAACCGTACTTTTGGAAGGACGGCTGATATTTTTTTTGCCGCGTGAATCAGGATGTCAACGCTCTTGAGTGATGTTAGTCTTCCCAGGTACAACACTGTTGGCACTTTATGTTTGGCCCCAGGCACGTGTGCAGCAAGGTCGACGCCGTTATAAATGACGTGAGGATCTTTTGACGTTAACTTATTTTCCAGAATATCCGTTTTTGAGGACGGTGATACGGTAATGATTTCTATATTTCGGTACACGAGCGGCATGAGTCTGCGTTCCAGAAATATGCCGATCCACGAGAGAGGCGGACGGAGGCTTTTTCGGAATACATCCTGATGGACGTGATGAATAAGCAGATATACTTTTTCTTTTACGTATAGCGGCGTAAAAAACGGTATGCCATTTTCCGAATCTATGATGATGTCGAAATTTCCTTTGTACACGAACTTATAGTAAAAAAATGCCCATATATAGACGAGATACGTTCCGCCACGTCTGATAATTTGAACACCATCGATGACTTCATTTCTTGGTTTCGTTCCATCGTTCCCACAAAAAACCGTGACAGTATGGCCTTTTTTCACCCAGCGTTTAGCAATTTGGTGGATATATACTTCTGCGCCACCGCACCATTTGTGCTTCGTGTCACGCCAGTTAAAAATTAAAATTTTGAGCGACGCTGGTGTGAACGATGCGTTGGGCTGACGATAGTGCGATTCTCGCCTAAGGAAATACAGGTGGGCCGCATAGATACAGAGCAAATTGACGAGCCCGGAAACGATCATGACCACGATAAATTCGAACATGGTGGAATGGTACAAAAATACGACTCCTATCTGGATGGCTGTGATAGCAAAATTTATGATCGGGTACACGTATTTCCGTTTCGCGAGATAATATGTCGTGATGCTCGAAGCGATACTGAAGGCCCCGATTGAAAGCGCATACAGCGGCAGATAGCCAACGATAGGCAAGGCTTTCGGGCCGAAAAGAAACGGAACGGTATATTGCCCCAGGAGTCCGATCAGAATGTACGAAATCATGCTCGACAGAACTATTGGCACCATGAGCAAGCTAAACGTTTTTGTGGAATTTTTACCGGCACCTTCAGCATGCGCGATCAGCGGATTAATAAATTGGGTAAATATATTTGAAGAGTAGTACACCATTTTACCGCCGAGAGAGACGAATGCGTACGATCCTGCGTCCGTCGGTGACAGGAAGTGTTTTGCAAGCAAAATATCCATGTTCATATACAGTACGTGAGAGACTTTATTAAGTATTGCGCCTATCAGAAACCGTTTTGGGAAATGCTTGAGTGCTACTTCAGGTAAGCTTGTATTTGTATATGGTATCCGGCTAAGTAGATACCATCCAACAAGAAACGAAATGATGAGAGACGCAGGCACGGCGGCGAACACGTAGGCATGCAGATGCAGCTGCACAAGAACAAATGTGATGATGAGTTTGCTGACCGGTTCGCTGAATAACACGAACGCCAGAATTCTAAATTTGAGATTACCGCTCAAGTATCCACTGTCAACTGAGGAAACTAATCCTATCAGAAGCACCGGTGTAAAAAGCAGTAGCGGAAGTTTATCGGATGTACGGAAAAAGTCCTGAAGAAAAGGTATTGATAGTACCCATAAGAAAGCTAGTACAATCGAAAGTAAAAATGCAATACGCCTTTGATAAAGCCAGAAGCGTTCCACTGGCTTTTTATACATCCCAAGTAGGTACGCACTCCGGTACGTAATCGTTTTCATGTATGATCCCAGCGGAATAGACGTCATATTCAGTATGCTGCTGATGAGTATGATTTCCCCGAAATCTTCGAGTTTCAGGTTGCGTCCAAGATAGGCGTTATAAATAAAGTTGAGGAAATTTCCGACGAATGATCCCGCTATTAACAGTCCTCCGCCGAAAATTCGCGATTCCGCAAATCTTCTAATTTTTGCATACCGTCCTCGGGCTGATTCTCCGAATGAAGCGCGCATCAGGCGTTTCTTTTCATCGGATTCCATTTTATCCAGATGGAGCCCGTGAATAGTTTTTTCCCAATAATGTGGCCTGAAGATAAGCTGATACAGCGCGATGACGGCTCCCCAGCTCATCATAAGCCAGTAAAATGGAATAAAGAACGTATATTTGATCAGGTCCCAATGACCGCGCTTGGCACACCCGATCATGTAGTTATAGAGATAGATAAAATTTCCAAATACGAGCGAAATTACGGCCACATAAAATACTGCGGTCGGATAAAGCGATTCGATTGTGGGACCGACAAGCCAATAGAGCGTGAAGTATGAGATGGTGATTGCCCACAGAATGGGATTGATCAACATAAAAGAAATTCGGCCGCCGACGATAAGCTGGAAAATGAACGCATGCCAGCCGTGCTGGCGGAAGAAAAGCATGGGATCCCGCATCTGGACGAGATAGGTTTGAATATAGCCTTTGATCCATCGGGATCGCTGACGGAACCAGTTTTTGGCATCACTATTTGCCTCTTCCATGGTCGTTGAATCGACGATCGCGGTTTTATAGCCACTGGCAAACAAACGTGCTCCTAGATCACAATCCTCGGTTACGTTAAATGGATCCCACCCTTGAAGCTCGATGAGCTTAGCTGTACGGAAATGATTGCTCGTGCCGCCCAGAGGAATGGTCGTATTTATAGACTGCAGACCGGGTAATATGACATCAAACCACAGTGAGTATTCGGCCGTAAACATCCGGGTGAGCAGATTATCATGCGGATTGTAATAGTTCAGTTTTGCTTGTAAACAGACGACGTTTTCTTTTTGTTTGGAAAATGCGATGTACACCTTCTTAAGCTGCGCGGGTTCCGGCTTATCCTCCGCGTCATACACGACGACATATTCCCCCCGTGCTATAGATAGTCCATAGTTACTAGCTTTTGGTTTTGTCTTCGGTTCGCCATGTGGTACAACGACGACTCTCACATACTCGGGTAACTGCATGGAATTTGCCGCATCTATGGTATGCTGATCATCTTCTTCCAGAAGCAACAATACTTCTAGTTTGTTTTTTGGCCAGTCCATATGCTCCATAGCCTCAACGAATTGTTGCAGTACCTGTGCCTCCCGGTAAAGAGGACATAAAATCGTGTATATCGGAAGATCGGAATCTGCAAGTTTCGAAATCTCGTCGTCCTCTACCTGAATTTCAGGAGGGAAATGCAAACTTTTTAGCACGACATATAGGTTAAAGAGTACATCAAGAAAATATATGGAGCTTAATATGCCGATAAAAATTATTGCGGTCTGCATCCAGTTTGTCACCATCCCATACGCAAGGCCGGCCACTATGATGGTGAGCAGCAGCTTTTGCCAACCAATTATCGTAACCAGCGCTGACTGATGGTGCGGCAGAGATGTATGAGTCGTAAACCGCTTGCGTTTATACGCAAATCCGCTTCCCAGCATAGAAGTATCAGACGGAGCTTTATATGTATGCACGCGTGTGTAAAATAGCTTCGTTTTTACGGCACCCATAGCGATTTCCCAAGAAGTCTTGATGAGATTTACTTTACTTTTTCCTCCATCACGCGGATGAAAATCTATATCGACATGAGACGGTGCGTACCCAATGTTATAGGCCGTATGAATAAGTGGTATATCTATAGCCCAAGCAGAGATAAGTTTTGTGTCGAGCCGTTCAAATACTTCACGGTGGAATACTTTGAGGCCGGACTGAATATCAGTATCCAGACCCAGGAGTAGTTTGCCGAACAGATATGCATTGGCCCGAGACAGAAGTCGCCTGATCGGCGTGCTGATATACGTCTTTCGGTTTGCTACAGCAAATCCAGTCGATTGAGCTTTCTCATACAATTGAGGAAGAATTTCTGGAGGATACTGTAAATCCCCGTCCAACATAGCAATATGGCTATACTGCGCTCGTTTGACTCCTTCAAGTATTGAATAGCCTTTTCCTCGCTTTCCTTCTTTTACAAAAAGTTGAACCGAATGATTTATTTTCGTTTTTTTTATCGTGCTTCTCGTAGCATCTGTCGAATGATCATCAATAAAGAGAATTTCGTAGGCTGTATCGGTACCGTCAAATGCCTTTGTGATTCGTGTGATAAGCTCTCGAATATTTTCTGCTTCGTTATAGGTTGGGATAATAATGGATAGTCCTTGGTTATTCATGTCCCGCCTCCGTTGTGTGCTTCGCTATAAATTCTTTGAGGTCTTCTTCTGACACTCTATAGGAACGGCCAAATTTTGCCGCTGTGAGTTTACCTGAGCGTATGTAGCCGTATATGGTTAGCGGGTTAAGGCGTAGTATTCGTGCAACATCACGAACCGTCAATAATTGCGTTGAGCTAAGCAT
>CAZNKB010000013.1:0-30141 GCA_964573695.1 uncultured Gammaproteobacteria bacterium
AAGGTCGCTTGAAGACCGACAAGTACGAAGACAAAGGCGAGACCAAGTACTTCACGAAGGTTGTTACACAATTCGTCCAGTTTCTGTCTGACAACCGAGCTGCTTCTGCCCTAGACGAACAAGCAGGCATAGCGGAAGAAGAGGATATGGAACTAACCGCATAACCTGTATTCGAGCGGAAAGAAATCTGTCTGGCAGGCTTCTCCATTCACAAAAATTCAATATCATATATTAACCACTGGGCTATAAGGATTTACTTGTAGCCCAGTGCTTTTACTAATCAGCGTTATGGTAAGAGGCGCAGCTATGAATCCTTCGGGGCTGGGATGTACACAATCGAACATATTCTTTGATCTTTTGTGCCAGAAATTAAACTATTTACAATCTCATAATAATACCCCAATCACTACTTAGGAAAAGGACGCTCATGGCGCATTGTTAGGTATACATTTACCGATGTGCCCAAGAGCAGACCAATACCGTAGGGGCCAATGTAGTTAATCTTTTCGAGTGCAATAAATGCGCCACCAATTGCACCACCGGCTCCTACAGCAGCCAGTATACTGATAACTTCACGCATGGATAAAGGGATCGACGTCGTTGGAGGTTGATTTCGCTTGAGCGAGTAGAAGAGGATGTATCCGCATACAACGCCTATACATCCAATACCGGTGGCAGTAATCCAGATGGGCATATGAGTTACCTTTCTTGTTGAGATTAATCTGATTTTCGGTCCGTTGGAAAAACTTCCTTGTATTATCAAAATGCTGTGACCACCGTTCTTTCTGTGAACTGGCTTGCAAAGAGGGGAGCTTGTGTCTCCTTAGGTTGGCTTGTATTCACTTCCAATCCACTTTGAGGAGATTCTACGCTCGGTGGTTCGGCAGCCAGTATTGGTGTTTCTGATTGTTCCGGTTGTGTGGAAGACTCATCACTTGGAAGTGTCCAGGTATCGATCTGGATTTGCCCATGTTTAGGATGCGGACCAGTCTTTTTCACAAGCAGGTGTGCTTCCTTACTTGCTTCCAGCATGGTGACTGCTGAGGCTCGATCCTTTCCCATATCCAGTTCACTACATCCTTTATCCATCTGCATTCCACGTGAGATGAATGCAGTATCCACCCAATCAAACTTCCTAATGACGAGGTAGTGATGAAGTTGCCGTTGAACCCATTTCTCGAAGTATGCGGCCTGACGGGTTACGAAGTGATCCATGTTGAGCACCACCGCATTGTTCTCTGATGGACTTCGATGCATTAGAAATCCCTTCTCCACCGCATCATTCACCCATTCCGTCGACAACCAGTTGGGCAGGCGATCAATAAAAACGTATTGCCAATGTTGTGCCCGCAAGGTGCGAGCCACCGCCAAGGTGGCAACGAGAGCATTGTTTATTTCACCCGGTTGTGAAACTTGTGAAAGAGCTGCTTTTTTCACGTTGAAATGATCGTCCAAGAAACGGACTTCATCAGCCACTCTCTCCAATTTACGACTCAGGCTACCCTGCAAAGACAGAACGACAGCCTTTTTACCCCTGTTGTGAATTGAATCCATTACTGGTGTGAAATCTGCATCGCCTGTTCCTATAACATAGATGTCATAGTCATTATCCCGATCCAACGATTCGTGGATACTACCACCCATTGCCATGTCACTTGTGGATTTTCCAGGCTCATTGATCTGGTAGAAGGTTTTTACACCATTTTGTTCAAAATCACGCTGGTAATCCCTGCCTAACGATCTTCGAAGGTGCTCCCAGTCTGCCCAAGCCTGTATGTTTATTATTTTTCCGAGATCGCCAATGGCTTTGCGGATTGCCTCAAGATAGGTACGAGCATCCGGAGAACAGCCGCGCTTGTGAAGCGTGATGAGATGGTTTTCTGCATCCAACCGTACAACAACTGCTCTCTTTGTTTTGCGTAAAGAGGGCAGTAAAGTACTTAGTTGTCGCGTGTCATATGAGCGAAGTTTCGTTGGTGGCATCGAATTGGATGTCCAGATTTGCACCTCAGCTCCATTCTGTTCAGCAACGGAGCAGAGCAATTGGTAGGCATCATGGTCACCAATGACAATGATCTTGCCCGGCTTATCACGATTAACCTGGGAAATCAGATCAGTGATAACTTCGATCAACTCGGTTGGCCGATTCCCATTCATCGGATGAACATTGTGGTCCATACGCTTATATGAATTCGCTCGTGCCCTGTCCTTCTCATTCGTAATTGTTTCGTATTGAACTCTACGCCCATGTGTACTCGTCACACCAGTCAAAAGCATGGCCTCATTGAACACATCGGTTGGTTCTGCCTCTTTCCTATCGTTCTCATACCAGTCGTATGTATCGATAACTACCAGGGTATCAGGTGTATGTCGATTGTCGTGAAAATTGGGGTTCATTTGATTTGCTCCTTTCATATCTGGATCGTTGATTAGGGTTTCTAACTGGAAGGATATGCGTACGCATATCCTTGGATGGCTTTTCGTTCCAGCCTTCGCTGGCAGTCAATGCATTGCTCAGCATAAGGAAGTGCTTCGAGACGAGCGCTGTCAATCTGCTCACCGCAGGATTGGCAAACGCCGTATGTACCGCTTTCCAATCGAAGAATTGCCCGATCAATACTCGCCAACCTGACTTCCAGCCTGCCGTGCATTTGAATTTCCACGGGGTTGATGATTCCACTCTTTTCTTGATTGGTCACAGTTTGTAGCTGGCTACTTAAGACCTGCTGCTCAAGTTGAAGTCTGCTTCGAATTTGACTCTGTAAGCGTGTCATGTTTTTTTCCTTTCTGTAATTGAAGGCGATCTTTGCCGGCCGATTTATCGCGCCACCGGCAAGCTTTGATATTCAGCGCTGGTCACAATTGTGTGACTTTGGGCGGAATTCATCCGACTGTCTTTGATTGCCTGAAGGAAGGTCCTTTCATTCTCACGGGCTTGTTTGATCATTTCGGCTCTATATTCCAGTGATCTCCAGGGATCCGGTGCTACGGGTGTACGATTCACTGCGGGCGACATGTTTCGAGTCGTTTCGGCGCTTTTGGATGGAGTTGAGCGCATTACTTGGAGAATTCGGCTTGTACCCAAGAGCATGGATACCAGTGTTACGGCAAGGCTCAAGCTGTAGCCAATAATCATCATGAATTTCTCCTTTGCTGCAGCCATTTTTTGGTATGATGACTGCTCCAGTTGGTACATTTCTTTTTGATGTGCCAGATCTTGAGTGACTTGTTCTTGATATGCATTCGAATCGACGCTCACTTTGGCAATTTGTGCATCTGTTTGGGCCTGAAGGACGCGTTCTTCTTGTTCATAAACTGCCTGCGCATGGGTTGTGTCAGCATTCATTCTGTCTGCCTCGGCTCTGCTCGTGTCAGGATTCAAAAAGCCTGAATCGCTGATTGCTGTACCAAAGATGGCTCCGCCGACCATCAGAATGACCATCAGGATAACTAACGGGGTTCCTACTGAGTTGAAGATTGACATGGCGGTTCTCCTTTTTGTGCTGTTTGCGTTGGGGCAATTTTGCCTTAATTTCTACCGCGTAATCTCCAAATAGATTTTCAATTTCTTGGGAGAACCATAATATTTCCATTAACCGAAGCTAACAGCAAAATAACTTCTTCCTTACGAAAAGTTGTTTTTTTTCTTTTAGAATCATTTAGATACGGTGAATTCAGCCTTTTCCGAAAGAATCCCAAGCAGGAAATATTCAACCGGCTTTCGGTGCATCAGTAACATCTGGGATGATAGATCGTCTTGTGAGAAGTTGAGGTGAAATCAAGGAGATGGGTCCAGGTAATTGAAGATTAACATCTTTAGATGCTTCGGAGGTTCACGTGTTAGTGTTAAATCTTCTTGAAGACTAGGGTGAAATCATGTAAAATAGTGCCCAGAATCCGGGTAATATTACCGGGGTGACATAGGAGATTATTCATGGGAGCAAAAATCATATGTAGTCATTGTGGTGGTGATCGAGACGTGGACTTGGTCTCCAAATGCCCCAGTTGTGGTTCCAGACAATATCCCGTAATAGGGTACCTTTATCCCCATGAAGGAAGAACTTTTTTGACAGCCGCTGCCATTATTGTCTTCGTATTGGTTTTGGCATTGGCAATCGGGGTTATCTATGTGCGATCGGCGTTTTTCTTCTAAACAATTGGATGAAAGGGACTGAAATTATGAAACTGCGAGCGGCAGGTTTTACCATTTTGATAATTGTTTTGATTGTTTTGATTTGCCTGAGTTCATATGCCATTACCAGGCCAAATGCAGTCAGAAAAGCGTTTGAGGCAACTTCTACTGACCTTGCACTTAACAGCCAAATTTCTACAGCAACTCAAGAAGCACAAAACAAAGTTGACCAGACAGCTACCGCGTTTTCAGCGTTTTCTGCAGAGACACAATCAGCAATATCAGTTGCGAATACGCAAACTCAAGCTGCTATCCCATCCACTTTCACCCCGGCTCCGACACAGTCATCCTGTCGCACAACTCTGAGAGGTAATCAATTTGCCTATAAGACGCCAAACGATGCCTTGCAGGGAGAAAAAATTACTGATGCTACTGAGTTGGAAGTGATAGGAAGGCTAGATGATTCCCTTTGGTATCAGGTAAGAAATGGGAATCAGGTTGGGTGGTTGCTCGGCAATGTTCTACAAGGTTTAGACCCCAATTGCCCAACGGTCTTAAGTGTGACAAATGCACTTGGTCTTCATGGGAGCACTTTACTGGACGATTCATTCTATGAAGCCAAAGGATGGTATGACACTGCAGATAAACAAATCCGCCTGGAAAGAGACCGTGGACAATTTAACGATTTTACACTTCAAGTGGATGGTTACTTTGCTGAAAAGGGGATAAGCACAGAGATCCTGCAAAGTGTTTCAAACTTTGATTTAATCACTTCCTTATATCGCCAGAATGGAGGCAACCAAAGCTACGTTGGCATTAGGTTTGGAGACGCTAGTTCATCCTTTGCAGTTTACGTATATGGCGATTGCAGCCTCGAAGTGAAAAGTAGTAGTGGATATGATGAGAAGCAGCCTGCCTCTGGTGTCCCGAATCTTTGCCGGGATGATTCAAGCGATTATCTTCGTGTGAAATGGAATGGAGATGAACTCGTTGTCTGGGTAAATGATACAGAACTCACCAATCGCTTTGTGCTGGGGTCGACTTATCCACAAATCGGACAGGTGGAATTATTAGTTAGTGGTGCTAAAGCCCAATTCTTGTATTTTGCGCTAACGACCCCATAACCTGACTTCATCATTATATAAGAGGAAAGCATAATGCCAAATATCCATACACATTCTCAGGATCAACAATACAATATTGGACTTTGGGGGCCGCCTGGTTCCGGCAAAACATGGTTCATTTATTCTTTCGGTAGAAAACTTAAGGATTATCAAAATGATCCTGACTTCTATTATGAGTTGTTCCAAGGAGATCAAAGAATAGATAATCTTAGTGACGAATTTCCTGACCTGTCATCTAAAGGCATGCCGTTGGAGGTTATGCCGAGCGACACCACAAGAATTCAAGCCACCCAGGAACTCGAGGATCAGGTATGGGTGTTCCGTCGACGAGGAAAGAAAGACTCTCATAGTCATCAAATTAGCTCCCACTCGCACGTAATTAATGTCCACGATGACGCGGGCCTTCAGACCATAAGATTAACGTCGAATCAGACAGTAGTAAATTTGGCAACCTCTGATTTCCTGGTTATGATGCTCGACCCAACGAAACTTTCCACATTCAGAGGTGCAAAGCTGGAAGAGGAACAGCAAGGGGAGTACTTGGCTGTATACGAACCTCATCAATATGCGGAAATTGTCAGAAACCTTTTCCAGGCTCTGCTGGCAAATCCCCGTCCCAAGCGATATATAGCAGTATGCGTTACAAAGATTGATCAATTAAGTGTTAAGCAACGTGATCCCTGGCAATTAGTACAAATGTTTTTTGAAAAAGATTTGTTTGATGTACTCAAAACATACGAGAAGAATGAAAGGTTTGAGCTGCAAACGTTTGCTGTGTCTGCAATGGGTTTTTATAACGAGGGGACTACTACAAAACCGAATTATGAAAACCTCACAGGAAAGCTTGTCAAGCCGGGTGATTGGAAGCCACATAACGTTGAATATCCACTATTTTGGCTGTTTGACAATATTGAGCGCCAAATCCTTGAAAACAAACAAAATGGTTTATTGGAACAATTGCTGTTCAAACCCGAACGCAAAAAGCTCTATATGCCATATCCAATAAAACGCAAGTAGCTTTGACGCTATTTGGAGGTGGAGTATGCAGCCAATCGAAGAAACTGTAATTATGTGGGGACCAACAGGAGCTGGTAAAACATCGCTGTTTTATGCATTCCTCAAAAAACTAGAACGATTAAGTATCTCTAGTAAAGATTTTTTTTATCAAGCAATTAATTTACAAAGCGGCTTTCCGTTTGACAACAACGTTGGCAGGGATGGAATTGAGGCAACAGATGTCAATATAGCGGATGAACTACTTAGCATCAAAAGGCTTCCCAAAATTAAGAGTCCGGAAAACGAGTTAAGTTCATCGTTTGTTCACAGGGTCCATGTACAAGATTACGCAGGCAGCTATTCCATTGCCGCAACCAGAGATCATAACAAACCATTAGAGTCTGATAATTTTATTCTGGCTCTGGATAAAAACAGAGACTTTGATTACAAAAAGGAATTAGATAATTTGAATCTGAGGCTACAAGGAGGCGATAGTGATAATAAGAGAATTAGAATTGCAGTTTGTGTAACAAAAATTGATACTTGGAACTTTAACGTTTTGGTTGATGAACGCGGAAAAGTATTAGAAGATAGTGATCGGATTGATGAACTAATAATTGGGAATTTCAATGTCGCGGTGAAAACTGCTTTGGACATGCTTGCTGCCGATAATCGATTCATTGTCAGAAAATTCCTGACTTCATCTGCTGGCTTTTATTATGATAATGACGAAAAAGCAAAAAGATTACCCAATTATCTTACCCGCCAGATGGAAACATCTGAAGACGCGGTAGGTCCACAAAAGTGGTTAAAAAATGAAGCGGACTGGAATCCTATTGGTGTAGCTGACCCTTTTTTCTGGTTCTTCACATTATCCGAGGAAGAAGTCAGGAACAATAAGAAGAGGAATGCCTTTGATGCATTGTGGAGTAAGGAAAAAGTAATATACAAACCGTGGTTGGAAACATAATAGTATTACGCGGTGCCTTTGCGTCTACTTCTATTTGAGTTCATGATATGCAAATAAGATTTGTGGAATTTGGTAAGCGATTTATTCCTTATGGAAGCAGTGATTTTATCGTTTTGGCAAGTTCTGACTCTGATATTGAAAAAAGTGTGGATTACTTTCGACGGGCTGTGCTTCAATTCCCTAAATCTACATCTTTTACAGACTTAACGGGAAATGTCTCGATAGCTCTTATTCGCTTTCAAGAAGGGTTTCTATTTGTTCAAACGCAAAGCAGGAGGGAAGATGAAGTAACGATTGATGGGATAGAACCTACTATGCACCGACCGTTTACGCAAATACGATTTTCATATCTTTCTTCCGAAAATCTACATCAACTCCTTTCAAGAAATATAGCAGTTTACACCTCTCTACTATATAACAATCCACAAAATAATCAAAAACATCTAGCATTCAAATTGCCTGATTATGGCTGGTTTGACAAGAATGGAATCCAAGCGGCTGAAAAAATCGAGTGGGGCAATCATGAAAACACGGAAAACGAGCTAAGAAAGCATGGGTTTGACAAGGATTTACGTCTATTTGTCAATCTTCTTAACAACAGGCTACAGGATCGCAAGGATGCTAAAAGAAGCATTTCAGTATCCCTGCTTAAAGATTTCAACAAGTCTTTTAAGGAAAATTTTGATCTATATTACCGTCTTGCCTTGTTACAAGCTGCGCAAATCTACCTCTATCCCAAGTATGGGGTTATAACTTTCGCCCTTGACCATATTACCGAACAAGTAATAACTGTAAAATTCTATGCAGAAGATGCCGTCAACAATGCTGATGCAGTCAGTAAAAAACTTCCGATCGTTGAAGAACAATTTGTTGAAGATTATTATCAAAGTATCCATAATGTAAGAAAGCATGTTTTTGACACAAAGTTACAAAAATATTTTGCAGAGATACCTAAACTATCAGACGCCATAGATCTTTACAGATTGACAACGGGGGAGATTCATCCAAGCGAACAGCAAGTGGTTGGTATGATAAGGAAGTATTTCGATCTTTTAGTCATCTCTCCCAAAAATGAAAAAGGTTTTCCTCAAGACTTATATTATCTTATTGGCTACTTGTCTTCTGACGCACTGCAGAAGTGGATCAATTACGAAAATGATATGGCAATAGTCAATTATTTATTTGAATACTTAAGCTTTTCCCCACTAGATTTTATTACTGCGTATGTGGAGGCACCCAAGAATAAGTTAAATCAAATTGGCGAATTGCAATTAGGCAATATTATTCCCAAAATATCGCCATCTGATCTGTACAGCCTGAAGGACGATAAAGTTTTGAGTTTCTGGGAAGAAATACTCAATATATCTACAAAGAAAGATCTTAGATTTAAGTCGGGAGAAAGTGTCATTTTGGCGTTGTTACATTTATTGCGCTCTTCCACTTCAACGATAGTGCAACAAATCTTTATTGCCGCAATTACTAAGTATGAGGTTAAGTTCGTAGATCTCATACTAAACGAGATAGGTGAACCTACAAAGGAAAATCTCTTAATGCTTCTCCAGGTAAGCAACATCATTCCGAAGTCATCTACCAAGAATCTGGAAAAGGGCACTGTAAATGCATATCAATTACTATACAAGAGTACTTTAGATCGAGTGCTTACAAATGATTTCGCAAAACAGTTTGACGTAAGCATAGGAGACAAATGGTTGGCTTTCTTAAGAAGGGTAGTACAGGAAGTGGATGGTGATCTGCTGAAGTTGGTTGCAAATGCGAAAGATATTTCCGAAGATCATTTCGAGAATTTGATCAGAGTCAGTTCACTTATTGCAGGCGAGAACATTGTTTTTGCAGATTGGTTCTTCTTTCATCTGGCACAATATGCTATAAAATATCCTGAACATTTCAAGAAAATCCATCGTTCATTTTACGAGCAATACCCTGAATCGAAAATTAGAAGTGTCAGCAACAATGAGAAAAATCGGAAGTACGCTCCATTCTTGTACATCATATCGCTGGGCGCGTTTCCTCCAACATCGTCATTGTTTTTATCTTTGAGAACTTATTATGAAAACGGTTATGATTTCTCTTCATTATATTATCTCGTACTAGGAACGTGGACCCGAGACAGTTGGTGCGTAGATAAAGTAAAAATCTCCACAGGTGATATCGCTCAAGTAATTAATGATCTGGAACGGAGTCAGGCTTATGTTGAGGCAAATCGATACAATCACCTTTTATTATTGTTTGCGGAATTGCACGCCAATCAATGTAAATTAATAAGTACCGACAGCGCAAAAGCTTGGCTTAGGTCTGCTTTTAAGTCACGAACAAACCCGAAAACACAAGAAGTAGTCAATTTTTATACGGCTTATAATGTTTCTATAGATGGAAACAAAACAGTCAACGTCCTATTCAATATTCTGAAGGAGGTGTCTGATCCAGACGCGGAGTTTCTGTGGGAAATTTCCGGCACACGAACTGCCGTAACAGGCGATCTCGAAAAATGCCAGTCTCACATAAGGTATTGGAAAAACAAATTGTCATCAAGCGATTCCCAGGGGAATAAGTACGAAATGACAAAATTATATTTTGATTGTGCGCTAGCAAATTACATTGATGCTAATGGGGATGTTGATGGGGGATTGTTGTCAGTATTGAGAAAATTAATCGAAGTGAAATATGAAAACATTACTTACAGCTGTCGATCACAGCAAGATGCGTATTTTCTCGCCTTGATTTATGAATTTGCTGCTGACAGGTCTATGGAAACTTTGTCAAGACAATTTTTGGAGAAATATCTGTTAGTTGCTGGAGATATTGAAGAAAAATTGATGCTTCACATTTTGAATTTAGACATCAATTTGCCATCATCATTGATGGGAACTTATATATCGAATTTGATATCTAGTGGCAGATTTGAACACCAGATAAAAATTATGGGGGAACACGGCGTTAGAAAAATCTACGATTATGCAATTGATATGTCTGCAAAAACATCATACATCAGACTTCTTGAAGAGAGGTTAAATATTCTCAATCCTTCTGTAAAGCTTCGTAACCAGTCAACAAATGAATCTAGTGAGAAAGCGCCAGTGCCTAAAAAAAGTGATAAGGGTGGACTCGTCACTACAGCACCACGCTCTGATCACTTGGAAAGCGATCAGAATATGAGTAACTCAGTAAACGAGTCTCCGAGAGACAAAACGGATAGAAAAGCAGACAATCCTAGTGAGAATACTACACATGGTGAGTTATCAAATGGTGATTCCACATCCATAATTACTATCAAGATTAGAAAAATTTATTTGGTCTTTTTCTTCTTTCTTTTAACTGCCTTAATTACTCTGAACATAATCATGCTCTGGCAATATTCTGTAATAATCCCAGAACTTATGCATCTTATGGGGATCTAACAATAGTTGCTATAATTTGCTCTTAAGCCAAACATTAACCTTTGTAGGTTCAAACAATCAAAGAATTTCTCTTAAGTAACCTTATTGCTTCGATTTCTTGAATTCGCGGAAAGATAGATTTGTATATATTACAATTTGGCGATTTCAGGTCAAATCTTCCAGTTAGTCTATAAGTTAATGCTGGACAGCCACCTGTACAAACGTAACGCCATTCACAGTTGCTGCATTCTAGTTTTGATTCCACGCTTGGGTTCTGAAGTGAATTCATATCATGTCGTATAACCTGCAATGGGTTTTCTGTATGTATTGATGTAACAGGCTGATGCAACATCATGTGACATTTGGATATCTGTCCATTATGGTCTATAACCAAATACGAGTTCCCCACTCCGCAAGTATGGCTGTGTGCGCGATCTAAATGCGCTCGATCGGAAAGCATGCCGAGAATACTATATGCAGGCGGATTGTTTTCGATTTCGTCATATGCAAGAAATAATGATTTTATGATATCTGCGTCATCAAGTGCCAATTCCCTATTATCAACTGAATATTGATTCTCCCGATAAAAATTAAAGGTAAATGGAAATCCTTCAGCCAAAAGCCATCGTGTTAATTCAGGAATAGCGAGACAGTTTTTACTAGTTATTGTAATTGAAACGGTGGGACGAATCTTCCTGGCAGTTAACAATTTCAACCCGGTTTCAACGTCTCTAAACGACCCTTTCCCATTTACAGTGTGCCGTTGGACATCATTGTGAACGCCAATACCGTCAAGCGACACCATAACATCAACAGAGTTTTTCCAGAGGTAATCGACCTTTTCTGCATCAAGGTAAGTGGCATTTGTGAGAATAGTCTCTCTGATCTTTATACCTGTACCGCTGAATTTGGTTATTGCGTACTCATGAATGTACTGTAATGCGCTAAAATTTAGCGTGGGTTCTCCTCCGGCATATTTGATCTTAACACTTTTGAACTCACTGCCCAGTACGGATCGATAAATAGCATCAATGGATTTTTCGGCAGTATCCTGGTTCATTTTATGGATTGTCTTATCAACAAAGCAATATTCACAACGCAAATTACATTGATTGGTGATATGAAGCCAGACTGTCAATTCTTCGCTTTCAAGATTAATAGGATTAGTGGATTTATTGACGGATTCGTCGAATATATCTACAAGCAGTCGATTCTTAATTAAATTGGATACTGCGAGATCAATCTCCTGGCGGTCTCCAAGTGGCATATTTGCGGCAGTATTAATATCTGTTGGCTCACTAAATCTCTGCAATAGGCTTTCTGCAACAGTATTTAGAACAACCAGCCCCGATGTTGCTGTCTGTGAGTAGTAGAGTGAAAAATCAGGTAAGATTTTTCTACTACAAAACTCTTCGTTGATCTTATAGAGGCGGCCAGCAACCGGTTTTGGATTGTCAACTGGCATGTCCGAGGTTGCTATACTGCAAGCACAATCTGATTCAAACATTACCTGGGACTCTGAAGACGATAACACTACCGGCATCTTATGCATACGCAGTTTCTCCAGAGACTATCATCATAGTTATCATTTGGTCATTGAAACCATATCTTACAAAACCATATTTTTCAAACACATGTAATGCTCTTGAGTTGTCCCGCCGGCAACAAAGGGTTGTGGCAAGTACATGATTCTTGGCCCACCTCACTGCAATCCGTAATAATTGGCTACCAATGCCTTGATCTCGATATGACTTCATGACGCCAATCCCCAAGTCTCCAGTATGTCCTTGAACAAAAACACGACACCAACCGATTATAGTTTTATTCTCAGCGGCTACTAGTAATAGATGACTACTCTCGTGGTCATGCAATATCTGTAGCCATTGTTTTGTAGGGACAAAACGTGAAGTGTGCATCCATTTTTCTTCCCTACAAACGGAATTTATCGCTAGTACCAAGCTATCAGAATCGCTCTGACAATATTCTCTAATTAATATCATTGGATTTTGATTGTTTCCTCAAGTTGAGCAGGATTGCGCTCAATAAACAACCAATCTCTTAGGAATTTTTCGATAAACCATTCTCCTTTTTTGTTTTCAATATATAAACCGTAATATACTTTTACTTCATCTTTATATCCTAGAAAGGACACTAGTTCCGAATCGGTCAGCTGTTTGAGTTTCTGATGGATTTGCGTCATAGCACGCGTCATGTCTCTAGATATTGTTTCCCCCCTGATTAGGTTATACTCGAGAGCCATAGAAAAGCCTTGTGCTACTCTAAAGCCATAAAAATAACTCAGATTGTCAATCAGGCTGATAACCAGCTTTAAGTTATCAAGACTGCTGACACATTCATAAAGTTTCATTTTGCCATCGAAATTTAGAAGTCGTACAGCTTTTGCACTTGTCTCAATTCTATCTATCTTTTCTCTAATTAACGATATGTCTTTATCAACCAAAACGCCAATGGCTTGTTCAGCATATTGTAGAAGATCATCAAGCGGCAAATTACTTTGCCTTATCTCTTCAGGATTGCTGCTAAGCTGCGAGAGTGTTTCGTAAGTACGATAATCGACCATTGCTGATAATAATGAATCTTTTCCGAGTAGAGCAAAGATAGGAAAGTTGACTGGTCGATTACCTTCATTGAGAATAGCAGGACTATGGTGAGGTGATATTAAGTAGGATGTTAGCAATTCTGCTCTCAAAAAATCATTTGCATCAGACCGTGCATTTTTCAAATACTCTTCATCCCTTGTTGAAAGGTAGCAGTAATAATCCAGCCAAGCCTTGTTTACTTTGGCATCAAGTTCTCGATAAACCAGCTTGTTGCTCTGAGCCAAACTAATCGCTGTATCAAATGCTGCTTCAGCTCTGTTTATTAGTTTTTTGTCAATAGGCGAACCAGGCATTATCCTGTCGCGATAGGAACAGCCCAACTCAATCCAACCCTCTACAACACCCTCAATTTGTTTCAAACCTTCAAATATTTTGCGCCCTAGGTCAGCATACCAAGTAGCCATGATTAATAGCTCTTCTGATGTTAAGAGCTTTGTCCCCTTAGTATCTACTATTCTTGGTTCGTTCCTGATTTTTCCAGCCATACGCCGATAACACTCGGCTAACAGTGTGGCATTTAGTCCTTGCATCCTTGTAACAAACTGGGAATCCACAGTTGACTTGGATGATGAATCATCTGTTTCTGAAACATTTACCCCATCAAGATGCAACGTATCTACACGGCTTGGATCATAAACATCGGTGCCAAGCATTAATTGAGCGGTACGCCCACATATAAGTGTCTCTTCATATTGACCCTGCCTTAGATAAATATGTCCTAACACATTATATGCCTGACCGATTCCAGGCAAAATTCCGCGACGTAATCTCAAATCTTTGGCATCAATTCCCCAATCCAATGCAGACTGGTGACGTCCTACCTCTGCAAGAACAAATGAAACATTCGTAAAAGTATTAGCTTGTTCAGATTCTAGTTCTACGTTCCGACGCCAATCCTTAAGAGCAGCCTGATAAGCATTGATTGCCTTAAAATAAGCCCCCTGCTTTCTGTGCAACAACCCCAACATGTTACTTGCCCTGGCAATTATGACGTAACTTCGCGGATCGTTTTTTAACTCTTTTGCTGCAACAACCATATTCTCTAGCTTTGACGCCGACTGTAGATAATCATCACTATACAAATTTAGAAGAATCTCCAAAAGTTCTAAATCATATTGGGCAACTTTGTCGCCTTGAATAAGATCGTAACGTTCTCCACCTTGACGCAAATCATTTATGTCTTTTCTAATATTTCCCTTTGTGCTTTCATAGTCTTCAAAGTAAAACTTCCTTTTAACAGAACGCACAGCAAAATCTGCCTTCATAAGTATATCGAAATTGACTCTCTGAAGCGCCTCCTTGTGCTCATACCAGTAAGACAGCAATTCTGTTTCGAGAATACGATCAAGAACTTTATCTTGACTTGCCAGAGCTTCTTCACTATAAAAATAATACAGCCTAAAACAGTTCTCTACAAAGGAATACTCAAACGTTGATGGTTTATCGTTAGATCTTTCAATGGTGAAGTTCGAATCAAGTGAGTAATAGAGTCGTTCGGCAGCTAATTCATCCCATTTCGTCATCAATCTAAAAACCTTCTTGGGATTAATTGGCATGACTTTCCCAACCGAAAACGCCTCATTATATGATTTCACAATTTCATCTCGCACATTTTTCATTTCTTGTCTGTAATGGGCATCTATGGTCTTATAATCGTCTTGCCTCTTTGTGGTTCCGCGCTCCAAATCCGAAAAATCGAGATGTTCATATACTGCATCATGCAAATACAATAAAGTCTCTTCTATACCATCTTCATCCCTGTTTTTATGAAGTTTTACAATTGATAAATTCGCAACAAAGTCGGAAGATAATAGCCTACGTATTTTGGGTCTATCAGCTTCACCCCTCTTCGTCAATGCAAGAAACAAACTTTCGTTTACCCCCTTTCGCGCCTTTGCGAATTCGCGGACAATAATGTCAGGGGTGTCCAATTCCATTAATTTTTTAACGAGAAATTTTAGTACGAGGGGCGATTTGGAATTGTAGGTTGCGAGTATCGTCTGTGTATTTTGTGCCCAATCATCAAATTCGTCTTGAAGCTTCTTATACAGGTCTCCGTCAAACAAACCTCTATTAAAAACGGCCAAGTCAACCAGAATAGCTAAGGCAAGGGGACTCACGGTGTTCTCGCCAAAATTTTCCGAAGTGTAGAACCGATAGAAATCTTCAAGATCATTTTTTTGTATTGAATTAAGAATGTTGAAGAAAAAGGTGTCGTAGGAATTTGCCGCTGTTAATCTCTCCCAATATTCGTAGATATCACTGTCTTCAAAACCCTTTAGCTCGACCGATTCTACTAAATCTTTTTTGCTTCTTAATTGTTCTTCTACATTATTATCTGTCTCCGGCAACCTTCCAGAGATAACAACTATTGTATTTTTGATATTGGGAATAAATTTTTTAAATATCCAGCTCAGGCTATCGGTCAGATTATCAACATCTGTCGGGCTATCAGTTGGGCCGTTCGTTCTTGACGAATCAACTTTATCCCCCCAAGGATTTGGATAGAAGAGCTTCTCAGCTGTATCCAAAAATAATACTATTGTCTTCCTGGCTTCAAGGTCGGAATAATCGCTATCCCATATTTTCGTGATTTTTCCGGACAGATGTCTCGTCGCACCCAATCGAATATAATCCGCTAGGGCAGCATCACTTTCTTCTTTATATTTCGCAAAAACACTATTATCTGTTGGGATAAGATTTCTGAATGATTCGCAAATTTCACGTTGGAGACTATCTTTTTGTTGGTATATCGGATGGAATAGATCTATAGTTTCAAGCACATAATAATCATCCATCTTAAGATAGTTTTGCCTTATTTCCTCTATAAATCGTGTTTTGCCAATACCTCCTGGTCCATAGATATATACTATTTTGGGTTGCTTGTTGTTGATTAGGTCACAGACTTTAGAGTACTCATCACGATACCCAATGATGTTTCGGGTTTGCTTCGAGGGATAATTTGACTGTGCCTGAAGTTCTAAGCCATCTAACCCAGTCTGATACTCATCCCAAAAATAGTCGTATAACAGTGAAACAAGTTTTTTTGTTTCGATCCAATCCTCAAATTGGAGAGATCCCTGGATTGCCCTTCGCACAATACTGTCAAGCACAAATCCTGATTTCTTTTCACCTAAGACATAAATATCAGACTTTAGGACAAAAATACCAGACTTTAATAATGTTTCACGGGTCTTTCTGGCACCAACAATGTCAAGTTCATTTCTCCAATTAGTTTCAGATGCATCAACTCCATATTTTTGCCTTGCCTTTCTAATGGCTGTAATCGCACTAATATGGGAGTCCGTGAAATAAGGTAAATATGCAAAACATCTTAAGTCCAGGATCAAGTCAGGGTTTTCAAGCAAATTCAGAGTTCCAAGGTAATCCTGTAAGTAATTGCGATAACCTTCGGGACTACCAAATCTCACCAGATAAGAAATCAATCCCGGTATTCCACCACTCCCCAAAGATATCATTTTTATATCCAAGTGTTGCGCCGGGTCAGAGAGTTTTCGAATCTGATTTTCGATTTCCCCATTTTCAATTTCGAAAGGTAGCAATTCTTCATGTTCCAATTGCAATTCCGGAGTTCTCCAAGCATACTTACTACCGTGACCTGCAAATACCATTACGATGCTTTGTTGAGTTGAGAGTGGTCCAAAAACATGGTTTTCCAATTCCTTTAAAAATTCCCAGCTAGGAGTGTAAATGTTATCTACTAATAGCACCCACGTTTTATTCTTGCCAACAAATTCTTCAAAATCATTCTCCATATACCAACTTAGTTCATCCAGAGAACAATCACTTATATCTCGATCTGGGTTAAACTGCTTAATCAAATTCTGCAGGAAATCGATGATGGATTGTCGAATCTCAGCAATGTTTTTTACCCCTGCGTAATTGGACAAGTCAACATACGTATTACTTAGATTGCGTTGCTCCATTTCCACCGAGATCTGTTTTAGCAACCATGTTTTGCCGAGCCCAGCTCCACCACTATAAAACTTAATGAATGCGCTATTGTTCAAACCGTCCAAAACTGATTGAACACGACTGATAACCTCATTTAATTGATCTGTCCTGTTTACGAAATTTTGGGGGTCGAATAGTTCATTTGTCTGCATATTAACCTCTCGACTGGAATTCGGCGTTTTTGGGTATGTAAGACCTTGCCACTTAATAACTAAGAAATTATTATCTATTTCATGAAGGGATATTGGATAGTGAATGACAACTTGGAGCTTACGAGTTCAACAAGAGTAATGCAGCTAGTGCCGTTTTACCCAATATGATTAATTGTTATTTACCTGATACCATTGAAAAGTCTTCTCTAATTCGCTGGGTATTATTTGATCATTGGGATTATTACCGTTGGCGTGAACTATTAAGAGTTGACGGGTAAACACGAGCATTTCGCGGGGAAGTGGACGTATGGTATGTATCTTTTTGGATATTCGCATTTCCAGGTCGGAAATAGCTGGTGACGTGAATGTTTCAAGGCTACCAAAATTGCCCTCCGATGCTACATAAACTCTCTTACGAATTACCTCCGCCAAGTCCGTTTCAGACCATTTGATTTCAATGGGAATAATATCTTCCCCTGTTTCCTTTAGCTTTTGCAACAAGTATCGCGTAATATCTTGAGGCAGAAAGAACTTTAGAAAAATCTTCTTTTCTGACCACATTGCTATCCTAGATAATAGTGGATGAAGGTAGTTAATTCCCAGTTCAGGGTTGACACCAGTTTGAGGTGATGCATCTACTCCATCCACCAAAATATAAATTGATGGAAATTTAAGAATTCGAATCAGTATATCTACCATTGCCTCCCAGCGCTCCACGAGCGAAGGTCTCTCACTTTTCGACTTAGTGTTCTTTATTAGCTCATTCCAGAAATCATTAAGATCTAGATGCATCTCTTGAGGGGATGGCGGCAGGATAGCAGGCGGGAATTGTTGCTCAATATATCCCAGATCTCCCATCTTCTGGCATGGTTCTATGAAAGTAGCAATGGGGCCAGGTAATATCCAGTTCATAATTCTAGAGATATACAGTCGATCTGTTTCAGACAGAGCAAAAAACCTATGTGGCCTGTATGCCAAATAAACCAACAAAAAGAGACCAGCTTTTTGCATAATCTCGATTAAGTGATCTTCAAGTGAAACATCGCGCTTACCCCAAGACAGAAAGGGCAATGTATAATTGATTGGAAAGGGGCGATTTTTTCCACCGCCGGTAAAACATGCCTGGGTAAGTCTGATCCGCATTGCTGTTTTCCCTGCACCTGGAGGAGATAATACGATGTTCGGCCAATTCCCCCATAAATTGGCAAATTCATTATGCTCAATTAAATATTTACTAAGGTGAGGATCTCCTGATGCTTCTAAGGCAACAAAGGGATCAAACGTCATTCCAGACATCTTCAACCAAGAAGAGAGTCTATCACCTTGTTCGGTAACTTGGATGTCTCTTGTTTTAGGCATGGTTTAAATAAAAATGGTTGTAAGTAGTATTCTAATTACAACCATTGCGCCTGTAATCTCAAAAACCATTCAATTCTCTGTCATAAACCTTACAAGAATCTCACCACTTAACTGCTAATCTAACCCCATACCCTCGTTCAGTCTGCAGGATAACTGGGTTTTTAGGATCCGGTTCAATAGCCTGTCGAAGTCTATAGATGTTTGTGTCTACTTGTCCTGTGTAAACGATTGGGTCAATGTAATCATCATCTCCTCTTGCAGGTATATTTTCTATTCCATGATCAATGGCATAAAACAGCTTTTCTTTTGTAACAACATCCCCAGCATGCTTGTATAAAAAGGTTAATAAACTGTAGACCTTTGGAGGTAAATCATTGAGCGGAATAATACGACCGCCAATCTTCACGCGAAAATCCTTTTCATCTAGGTGAAAACGAGGAGGATTTTTCAGCCGCAATTCTTTTGAGATCTTGGAATCTATTGGTTTTTTAAGTCCGTTGTCAGCGTAATATTTGATAAAGGGAGTTATTAATTCCAGCCACTGCCGAGGTTCATGACCTCCAAAATACGATAACCATTTATCAAAATCCGGATCATTACACAGTTGAACAAGATGAAAGTTTTCTTTTTTCATGAGGGTTGCTAATCTTTTTTCAACTAGGGTCCTCAACAAATCAACACCCCAAGTTAATTTATATTTATCCACCCGACGTCGGACCAACCCACTAGCATGGGCAATCGAAGCCTCCAAGTCATTTGGGAGTATAAACTTAAACACTAATCCCGTATTCTCAAAGATCGAAAGCATTGATAAGAACGCTACAAGGCTAGCATTGATGCCTGTTATGCCCGCGGTGGTCCACTCATGAATATCATCCGAAACTACCCAGATCGCCGTAACTTCGAAGAACTTCAGGCCTTGCAAAAGCTCCTTAACTGCCAGCTCCGGCGAAGGCTTTTCGTAAAACAATCCTTCCGTTGAAATTTCCTGCAGCATCTTAAAAACACCATTTGCCGTGTCGGATTCCAGAACCGGTCCGAGACGAAGAGATGCATCACCTAATAGATAGTTTTGGATAAACCACCCAATCCTAGCTTTAGCCCAATCTGGAGCCAAGCTGCTTTTGTCAGGGTTCTGAGTTAAGTTGACGATAATCTTTACTGCGCAAACATCCAGAAGTGCCTTGACCTGGTCACCAACCCAATCTTCTATTTTCTCTTCTGTTGAGGGAAGTGATTTTGGGCTCCAATTAACTGTCAAAATCTTGCCTTTTTCACTCTTTTTGTTACATTGGTTAAGAATAGCACGATATAGCGCTGTCTTACCTGAACCAGATTCTCCAAATACTATACATGAACGAGATCCAACAATTTGTTCAAATGATATAGGTGGCAAATAGCAGAAATCAAATATCTCTCCCTCGTCCTCCGCACGGAGAGCCTCAAAAAGTTCAAAAAATAGTCTTTGATCAAATCCAGTCATAGAAGTCATCGATTATTTTGATCAGTTTCTCTTCATCAGAGTTCTCAATATTCTTAATCGCTACCATATAATCAAACTTGCGATCAACATAAACAAGCAAAATCCGTCCAGGTATTTTTTCATCTTTCTGCAACATTCTCACCAACACCCCTCTGTCTTTCTTTAGAATCTTTAAATTAGGACTCGTAGTTGAATAGTCTTGGACATTTTTATTATGATGCAGGGATTCGTTTTCTAATGCCGAGAAATTCTTGATAATATCCAGCCTAACTTTTTCAATCTTTTTAGGTTGGTTTCTCACAAAGCCGTGTTTTATAGCGTAAAAAAACAATTCAAGACCAGGGTTTCCCTCATAGAGATTTATGTTATACACTGATCTGACTCTTAACTCTATATCGTCTGCCCAGTCTCCTTTTTCAGTAAATTGAACGCTTTCCAGCTTATTTATGGCTTGGATAAACTCTCCGATTGATGAAAAATCCTGCTGTTCCTCGCCTATTATACTTTTTTTCCCATCAACTCTGAAGATTTGATCAGGAACATAAAACATGGCGTAGACATCTGATACTATATCATCAGGCCTGTTCGCTACCAATTCTATAAGTTCTCTACCTTTCTGAAATGACAAACCCGGTTTTCCCTGCGAAGCAGAAACAAATTGTTTTGGATGCAAATGTCCATTCGACAAGTTTGCCAATAGACTTTCCATTGACCCTGAGAATTGATGATACTTTAGGCGATACTCCAGAATTTGGGCAATGTCCATTGCATCATAGATTAACTCCATTTCACTATGGTTCACATGAAACTGAACAGGCCCGCTTAAGATCGGTATCAACGCCAAAACACTTATATTTTTTACGTCTACCATTTGAGAATACAATGTATTCAAGAACTCCTGCTCATGCAATGTAAAGTCAGAAAAGTCGATGACAAGAAACAATCCTTGGAAAAAACCCGGCAAGCCAAGACTTATATTCTTAATTCTTTCAACCGCATTTCTTTCAACTGATTCATACTTATAGTTCTCAAAAATATTTATTAATTTGTCAAGTTTTTGTTTGTTCGATCCGTACTCTCGAGCTAGAGTCTCGATTCTTGACTTGACTTCTACCAAACTAAATTTGTTTCTTATGATATAGGTTATCGCGTCACTTGCTCCGCGGCTATTTGGGTTTAAATAATCTTCTGGATTTAATACTATATAACTCAGAAGATGTTCAGCGATTTGCCGTTCGATTACATCAAAAGTCAAATTGCTAGACAGCTTTATGTAGATTGGAAAAAAATACAACTCGTTTTTCCCGTCCAAGGCTTTCGTAAAGAGCTTTTGCAAACACCAGACTCCCAAGGTTGACCGACCACCCTGTCTTTCACTTTTCCAAACAAAAAGATTTGAACTCTCGTACGAGTGCAGGCTTCGGAATAATTGCCTGACGGTGTCATTAACCGCTCTGCTCACATAAAAATTATTGATGGACTGTTCATAGTTATGCTCGCAGGCACTGAGATCGAAGATATTGGGTATTTGTAGATGACTTAGGGTCTCTTGGAGAGATGAATTATCTGGAATTTCTCTTTTTTCCCAAGAATCGCTAAATGCCAGCCAAAATCTGTTTTGAAAATCTATAACCAATTCATGAATTTTTCTGTCAATGAATTGCTGATCTTGATTTATTACAAAATCTATAGCGGCATGACGTAAAGACGAGTGTTCTTTTAGCGAACTCAAAATATAATCAATCGCTTTATTTAACCTCCTGTCGCGTTGCTTCAAATGCACACCCTGCAAGTCGGCATTTACGAACAGCCCAATTTTTTCAATTACGTCATTTCTAATACCCTCATATTTTTTCTTCCAAGCAGCACTTATTGCCTTCCTATAATACTCGCCATTATCCCAATTAGCCTTTGAAACAATATAAGCACTATCCCATTCGCGAGCGGTTATGGACTTTTCAAGACTGTCCCTTAACTCATCAATTTTCTTACTTTCGGTCTCTCCACTTTTCTTATAGTCAGGAACAAAACCTATAATGAGTGAAAATACGATGCCAATTGCCCAATTCAATGCTAAAGCTATTTCATTTAGGTACTTAAAAACGTTGCCATCGACATCAATTGCAAGCGGGATTGGCGCTGCTAAATCAGATCCATGAATATATATACAAATGTCTTTTTGCGGCAGAAACAATTCAGTATTATTCGTCCCCAAATAAACATACTCTTGAGAATGATTGTAGTCATCAGTAAATATTATCTCACGTGTTACAGGATTCCCGTCCTCATCCAAAAAGGTAACCTTTCTATCTGGGTTTTCCAGAACGAAATGATATTGCTTGCTATTTGGTGTTGATGGTGTTGGTTGGCTGCTGGGTGTCTGTGGGATTGATTGTACAGATGTTGGAGGTAATGCCTGTGGTGTAGCTGTCGGGGGGAACACCGTAACGGGACTGCTGATACAATTTGATGTATTAGCAGAAGGAGACGGTAACGACGCAGGCTGATCCAACAATGCAAATCTTATACGAGAATGAGGTGAAACAGACTTTTCTGGAAACAAATGAACTGGATAGATAATCTGTAGCAGCTTATTATCCAAAGTAAGTACACGAATCTCGTTGAAAACATAATCCGAGTCTTCATCGGGCACAAACTGTCCCACCAAAATTCGAAAAAATCCTACCACAATCAAAAGGATTAGTAGGGTTATTGCAAGATTTCGGTTTCTTATTGGCATAGATATCCCACTTCCCAAGAATAGGAAATTCTATCGTTTTGGAAATAAATCTATTTTAACAAAAACGGAACCCTTTTGCAATATATTTCGTGAGACAAATGTAAGGTAAATTTAAGAATTCGTACACCTTTTGCCAGTCGGACTAACGCCAGCCAATACTTTTAGCCGGCACAGACTATCAATTTAAAATATGTAAACCCATAAGCGGTCTGTCCTCTTTATGCCGTTTTTGTCTAATTGCTTCCAAACAACGAGAAGTTCTGAGTCAAAAAAATCCCTCCATTTAATGCTGATAGCTCATAGACTTCAGTGCTTTTTGGTAAGTTCCATAATGGGTTATTTTCGGCCACGGGTGATAGTCTCTTATTCCTCCTCTTCTTAATTCTTTGAATATCCGCTGGCGATAAAGGTGAAAATACGATTCTCCTTGTATCATCTTTCGAAGCAAACATTAACCCTTGTAGTTCGTCAAACGATTCGAGAAACTCCAAGACCACATCATGGCCGCTGAAGGTGGACACGAAATTACCAAACCATGATAAGGGATCAGCAACTCGCATAGCTCCAGCTAGACCTTCTTGCTTGGTTTTCAAATCTTGAATCGCCCAAAGGGAAATTTTTTCGCGTAGGTTGTCAATCGCATGTCTCTGTCGTTCATTCCCAATGCTAATCAATGCACCAAAAAAGATTACAGCAAACACGACCACAACAGCAAGTATTATATCCATTTCTATATACGTCCTTTCTTATTATTGTTATTTGTCGCTGATAAGACATCCTTCGAACAAGTAGATAAGAACTTTTGGGTTTCCCCAAGTCGTTCCAACGCTTTTGGACGTGGATCCACCACACTGGCAGATGCAATCGCTACGAATAATCCCAGCAGCCCAATGATCGGCCAAAGGGGATATGATGACTGAATAGGTTCCGGGATTTCTTCAGGTATAGGTGTCAACAAAACCGACGTTGGCGCCGAACTTATCTGCAACGCGGTTGATGTAGGCGAGGGTGTAAAAGTTGTAGTCGCCCTTGGAGTTGCTGTCATCGTGGCAGTGGAGGCTGCCACCATAGGAATCACTATCGTGCCTGTATCCCGCCCGCATAACCCGTTCACATCACATGCCACTGCTGACACAAGATATTCTCCCGAAGGGGCCAAGGTCCTATCTGCAAAGCGTCGATTCCAGGAAATGGGAAATGAAGTCTTGCCCGGCTTCAAGTTAATCACCACTGCCGGACACCGATTCTGCGGATCACGAATGGTCACCTTCACGCTTGCAATCGGAAAATGATTGGGAGACACTCTCAATTGACCTGTCTCCCAGATCCACCAACGATCTGTGATGGATACAACGGGCGGGCCATTGTTGACTATCAAAGTAATGGATGTTGAGTCTCCAGTATTACCTGCAACATCAATGCCGCGCATTTGTAAGGTGTATTGACCATTTGCCACTTCGCTGGAATACCAAGTAAATGACCAGGTATCCATCCGTATCTAGTGCCCTAGTCTCCCAGGTAATTCCATCATTCAAGGAGATTTTACTGCCAGTAGCACCAGATAACCCATCGTCCACGTTACCCGCCATCAACGCAATTCCCTGTGCTACCTCCCCAACCATATGTGAGGTAAATTGTGTGAGAGGCGGGATCGTATCCACCCGACCCACATCAGATACCGTTCCTTCACTCCCGGCCACATCCTGTGCATGTGCCATTCATTACCTGATGGACGAAATCACTTGCCGTTGCAGTTACATCCACATCCGAGACGTACCAGCCATTCCTGCCATCCGATGCTGGAAGAGTAAATCGAAGATCCGGTGGAGTGCTATCGCGTTGCCATGTAGACACGCCACCAACTGTCCTTCCACTGGCTGAAGTTACCTGATAGGCAGTTCCCCCTCCTTCTGGAAGCGACTGGTTACATGTATTTCCACAGGCAAATAGACTCCCGTTCAGAACTCCATCAATTGTCACTGCCAATCCCGGTGGATCGCTGGCGCTCAAATTCAAAGATTCATTTCCCCCGCACCAACCGGCCTTCCCCATTGATCACAGATCACATTCCCTGTAATCGACGGAGGCAGAGGAGTTGGAGTTGACGAGAGCGTGTTGGTCGCTGTAAAGGTGGGTGTAAATGTCGGCGTGAACGTAAATGTAGATTTTGTGGTTGCAGTATTGATTGGTGTGAAGGTCGCCGTTGGAGTGCGTGTCATAGTTAGCGTTGAGGTGGGTGTTCGCGAAGATGTTAGTGTAACAGTGGAAGGTGGGCCGACATAATACACATTCATAGACCGGAAATCCACGTACCTACCTGATGCGGTAAACGACCAGGAACGGCAACCAACTGGTACAACTAGGCTTATGCTCACAAGACATGGTAAGACCGAACCGGTTCGTAGGTTGAAGGTTGTGTTGGACGAACAAGCACGCAGAGTCGCATTGCCGCCACTGGAGTCGCGAATGAAGGCAATCATCGCTTCGAAATAGGAAATATCCCGATCAAAAGTGCCACTTTGCTAGATTGACCGCCCGCTTTGAGTTTCAAACCAGACTACAGCTTTTGCAATTGGACCGCCAGTGGGGGAACAGACACCCGAATTCAAAGCGCGCTATGCTAAACGAGCCAGGATCGAAGGAACAATTTTTCAAGTCACGTGTTCCCTCGATTTGCGGTGTTCGCGCCACATTGGCCAACCAAAACTTATCTTCAACATATTTTGATTGCAGTTGCCATAATCCTGACTCGCTTTGTGGATTTGATCAACCGAGTTCCGCAGACAGCAACCCGCACATCAGGTTTTGCGGGGCTGGCTCTTGTTTAAACATTAATTCGCCACCACTATCTTTGTGCAGTACTACCGCATATTAACTCCGGGAGCAAATGGATAATTTGGGCTATCTTTAATACGAAACGGAATTGCAACTATTTTTAATGGCAACGGGTCTTCAGATTGAAACAATCACAGAAGACCTGTTTATTTGTTCTCAATATTTACTTGATCACAAAACCATATACATCCAAAGGCTATTGACTGAATCGAGATTTTGGTCCGTCAATGCCTTCCAAGCCAGTGACAATTCTAGGTCAAACAATTGACCTGTATTTAGTATGGATAATTCTTGAACACTCACACCTTTGGACAGATGCAACAAAGGGTTGTGCCCAGCGTATTGAGATAGACGGTTTTGTTTGCTGCTCTTAATTCGACGAAGATCCGTCGGTGATAATGGGGAAAAGGCAACTTTTAAACTGCCGTCGCCCGATGAGCAAACCAAGGATTGGGGCGTTTCAAATATCTCAAGGATCTGCAATTGCAGATCATAGCCACAAACTTTGGATGCAGTCCTATTGAGCCAGCCCAATGGATCGGATACCTGTGCAACTCGTGCCAGATGTTCGCGCTTTATTTTCAAATCCTGTACTTCCCAAAGAACAACCTGCTCTCGTAGATGATCAATCGCTTGCCTTTGTCGTTCATTACCGATGCTGATCAATGCTCCAAAGATGATCACGGCAGATGCCACTACAGTTGCAAGAAGTATTTCCATTCTTTTCTTTTCCTTATCGTTTTTAGTCTTCTATAGATTTATCTTTTACCCGTTCAGACATGACTCGGAAAGTTTCGCCCAAACTTTCCAGGGCTCTGGGACGGGGATCCACCACACTAGCCGAAGCGATCACCGTGAATAAACCCATTAAGCCGATGATCTGCCAAAGCGGTAGAAAGGAACGAGCAGGCTCAGGTGTTTCTTCCGGTACAGGAGTGATCAATACCAAAGTCTGTGTCGGCGGTATTTGGGTTGCCACTGGCGTCACTGAAGGATTCCAAGTGCTTGTCGCGATCGGCGATGGAGTCAGCGTTGCGGTCGAGGTCGCCACCTCCGGGATCATGATTCTGCCTGAAGCCTGCCCACACAACCCATTCACATCACACGCCTCTGCCAGAACCAGGTATTCCCCAGATGGCGCCAACGTTCCATCCCCAAAGCGCCGATCCCAATTCACCGAGTAGGAATTCCCTTCGGGATCAAATTCCAATATCACTGGCGGCCAGCGTTCTTGCGGATCACGGATCGTTACCTGAATGGTAGCGATCGAGAAGTGATTGGGAGACACCTTCAGTGTTCCAGTTTCCCAGATCCACCACCGTTCCGTAATGGATACAGCTGGTGGAGCATTATCCACAGTCAACGCAACTGAAACCACATCGCCAACATTGCCGGCACGATCCCTGCCGCGCATCTGGGCGATGTATTCTCCATTTGGCACTTCGCCCGTACGCCAAACGTAATACCAGCCATCTCCAGCACCCAACGAAACAGACTGCCATGTATTTCCTCCATCGGTGGAGATTTCGCCACCCTCTGGACCAGAAATCCCATCCATCAAACTTCCGGAGAGCCTCACCTCGCCCTGCACCACTTCTCTATTGGAATGGGAAGTAATTTGGGTAACAGGAGGGACTGTGTCGATTCGGATCAATCTGGATGCTGTCACATCATTTCCGGCTATATCCCTGGCATAGATCAAAACAGCATGGGACCCATCCGCGAAGTGCATGAGTGGATTAACCCAACTTGCACCACCATCGGTGCTTGCCGTCAGGGATGAAAGTCCGGAGATCACATCTGTTGCCATTGCAGACAAATCCACCTCTGAGACATACCAGCCATTCCTGCCATCCACAGGAGGAAGGCTGACCTCAAGATCAGGCGGAGTGCCATCCCGTTGCCATGTGGATGAACCACTTGCAGTTCGCCCACTGGTGGAAGTCACCATGTAATTGGCTGTGCCCGTACCTTCCGATAATGGCAAAGTGCATGAACTTTCGCAGGTAAATGGGATCCCATTCAAGTCACCGGTGATCGTCACATCAAAACCCTGCGGGTCACTGGCAGTAAGTTCCAACGATGTATGCCCTCTGCACCAGCCGGCATCCCCCCACAGATCACAAACCACCACGCCTGTAATTTGTGGTGGGAGCGGAGTTGGTGTGGGAGACGGGGTATTGGTATAGGTCGCAGTTGGTGTAGAGGTGAAGGTTGCCGTGGCTGTATTTGTCGCTGTGAAAGTCGGAGTGAAAGTTAGGGTTGGTGTATTTGTCATCGTAGGTGTAAAGGTTGCCGTTGGAGTGCGGGTCACCGTAGACGTGAATGTGGGTGTGGCTGTAGACGGCGGACCGATGTAGTAGACATCAATGGAACGGAAATCCACATAGCCACCTGAAGCGGTCAGAGACCAGGAACGACAACCCGCAGGGACGGGGATATTCATGCTGACAAATCCGGGCAAGCCTGAACCGGTCTGCAACGTCCAAGTGTTCACAGATGAACATGCCCGCAGGGTGGCGTTCCCCACATTTGAATCCGGTGTGAACCCCACCATGATTTCAAAATAGGATACATCCCGATCAAAGGCGCCACTGGCACTGCCTCCATTACCCAGCCGAGTGACCCATTCCCAACAACCGGAACCACAGGATGCGCCTCCTTCAGCTGGTGGCAGGGAAGTAAAGTCACGATGGTTAAGATATACATACTGTGCAGAACCATTCCAGTCGATATAGCCTGTGTCATGCGCCTGATCATAGGTACGCCCTTCCTGCAAGGCAACCGCAGCCAACGGCGCCGCATGGGTGGAAGAGGACGTCCACAAAAAGAGAATTGGAAGTAATAATGAAATCCAAATAAATCGAATACGCTGCATGCAAACTCCTAATATTCCTGGAAATCCTGAACACCGAGGTGGAAAAGAAAGAACAGCAAAACTATCAATGCCAGAAGCACCAGGCAGGCGATCATGAATACCTTGAGCGGGATCACAAGCCCCAACAGGTACCCAGCAAAGATGCCAACTCCACAACCAGCAAGGAAACGACTCATCTCACTGCCCCTGCTTCCGATTTCAGGATCATAAGCAAACGGTGTCGATCGAGATCACGCCACCAGGCGATCTCATCCAGGAGGAGACGGTATTCCCAAAGCATGCCCTGTGCTGGCAGGGATCCCAACCAGGCTTTCAGAGCCGACTTGAATTGTTCTTCGGTGTCCGCTCCTCGAAGGGTGGCATCTTTCACTCTGCCGCAATGAGCGGTCAACCTATTATTTAGGAACAGAGGCAGGCTAATGCCGTGCAATTGAAGTGCCTGCATGGAAATGTCCAAAACCATTTGCCCGATCAAGAATTCCCAATCAATCATCGATCCCATCCGTTGTCCCTCCGGGACATAAGCCAGGCAGAATACAAGACGCCCACGCACACAATTGCACAGGCTAATGAGCCACCACAGACCGTCAATATCAAACGCAACACGATTGCAGTCACTAGAATCCCAGCCTCCGTTCATCTTCGCGTGGTGATGGTTGATGGATTTGGGTATTGTGTTGTTCCTCGATTTGGACTGCCAAGAATTCATCCAACAATTTGGATAAGGCTTTTGGTAGCATATGCTCCAATACGCCCGACGCCTTCTCCTGCCAGCCATCCGCAGGTAGATAATCTGCAGGATGTGCGGCGATCGCTTCCTCGATGATGGTCTTCACTCGGCTCGTATTCGCGCGTGGCAGGGGCTTGATCTGTGTCAAAGTAGGCGGCTGCCATCGTCCGCCAATACGTGCTCGTAACCAGCATTGCAGGGACGGCAGGTCGAGGGTCATGTTGCCGTATCGCACGGTGGAACTGAGCGTGGCACGGATCAGGTCGGCATCCTCCGGGTCAGGCGAGAAAAACATTTGGGTGGATGTGTTGGCAAGCATCGCCTGCACGACTGGTTCCATGCCTTCCACTTTGCGCATCATCGACAAGGACTGCGCCAGGACGAACATGCGCGCTCCGAACTTGGCGCCCTCTGCCAGCATCGACTCCAGTCGCATGCCTGACCCGATCTCCTGTGCTTCATCCACGATGAAATAAAAAGGCATGGGATTTTCCAACGTCGCCTTGCGATAAGCAGCATCGAAGACGTTATAGAGAACAGAGGCGGTGAGCCGCGCGCCCTCCCGTCCCATCTCACCGGAAGGCAACCGCAACACGATCCAGGCGCGCTCCTCGATCCATTTGTTCAGATCTACGAAGCGATCCTGGTGCATAGCGGAGAACAGCCACGGGGATAACTCCAAAGCCATGACCTTCGAGAGCACCGGGCTGATCACTTCCGTGACCCAGCCCTGACTCCATTTATCCCCTTC
>CAZNKB010000014.1:0-2436 GCA_964573695.1 uncultured Gammaproteobacteria bacterium
GTTTGAGCCATTGGTATTGCGCTTCTCCCAGGGTCCAATCCCAACCACGGGGTTTAGCGCTGGCCGTGTAATAACGATAAGCGTCCAGCACCACAAACAGCGCATCGCCCCATTCCCACGCGTAATAATTTTCGGGCAGGCCGAGGCCGTAATTTTCGACGGCGGTGTTGCCCGTATAAAATCCGTCCGGCACCGGATTCGCGTAATAAAATTTTCTGGCACGCGTGCCATAAACGGCGAGGTTGTTGGGCGGCGTTTGCAGCAGGTAATAGCCGTTTTCGCCCTCGTGATTACCGAGACAAAAGTAAAACGCCGCCGAGTGGCAAGCCATGCCGATATACGACCAAAAATTGAAATGCAATTGCATCATGTCGGCTTGCGTCGTTTCATTCGGCGTGTGGTCATCGCCAAACGTATCGCCCAAATCGATGACAAAGTCCGGCTGGTCGTTGAGCACGTTCTGCATCGTCACGCGCATCATGTTCGGAATGCCCTTTTTGTCGTATAAATGCGAATCCGCAAGCAGGACAAATTTAAACGTGCTGCCTTTGGCGCGTTGGGTGACGAACGTGCGTTCTTCGCGCGCGGAAAATTGCGCTGTGCCCGGCTCTTTATAGCGCATGCGATAATAATAGCGCGTGTTCGGTTGCAGCTTGTCGATGACTATTTTAATCGGCGTCCCGACAGAGATCGTCGTGATTGGCGTTTGGCTGCTGTAAACGCCCGGCGCGGTGCCGTATTCAAAATAGACTTCCACATTCCGGTCGGCAATCGCGCTGACGGTAATCGACTTATCCGTCGGTCGGCCCAGCAATTCGGTGGCGATAAATTTTGGCTGCGCGCTGCCTTGTTTGACAACGGCAAAACTCAATACCGCTAAAATTACTGTGCCGAATGATTTCATTTTGGGGATGGGTCGAATGCGTTTGTTCATGCGGTTGTCACCATTCCAATTTTTCACTTTCGCCGATCATCTCGTTGAGCCGTTTCTCAATAACCTTGTCTTTGTTCTTTGCCCGAAACGCCAGCATTTCTCGCAATTCCGCCAGTTCCTGTTCCAACTCGGTCACCTTTTCCGCGCGTTCAGCTTCCCGCAGGGTGAAAAGCTCGGCCAAGCAATTTCTCAAATCGGCGCGCGCCTGCGACTTTCCGGCGGCGTCGTTGGATTGGCGATATTTTTGTGCCAACGTTCGGCAGTTGCGCTCCAGTTGCAACTGTCTTTTAAGGTTGTTATATCGCGCCGGATTCTCCCGCTTGAATTTCTCCAACCGTCGAACGTCGTCCCAAAGCTTGGCCAATTGCTCCTCGTATCGCCTCGGATTTTTCAGCTTTTCTTGCCGCAACGGCTCGATTTCCTCGGGCTCCTCGGCTTTGATCTTTTCTAAAATTGTTTTCTCCCATTCCTGCCCCAATTCTCTTTTCAAATCTTCAATGTCGCGCGTTGGCGGCCGGCGTTCTTGCGGCTTGGGTTTGTCTCTTCGCGGCGGCTCGCCTTTTTGCTGTTGGGCGAATAGATTTGCATACAGCAATACGAGAACGACGAACAGCGTCCCTGAAATTCTTGTCAGGCTTTTCATATTCCGCTCCGGTTTGGTCTTCTAAAAATTCAAATGGCTTAATTCGCTCGATAATGATTGAATATTGGCCTCGATTTGATCGATATGCTGATCAGAAGAATAATCCACAGAAGCATAAAAAGTGCTATCCACCGCGGCCTTTTCCATGAACAGATTTTCTGATTTTATTTGCGCTATCTTTTGTTCCAGTTCGTCTAACGATTCTCCCACTCCGACCTCCCAAGCGAATACCGTTTCATTGTAGCGTGAGGCCGAGGATTTGAAAAATTCGAATTCCGGATTGAATAAATAAAACAGCAGCAGAAACAAAAATGCCGCTCCCACCGGAACCAGTATTAACCGGCGTTTGACTTCGAGAATCGCGCGGATGGACGTCCATGCCGGTTGAATATATTTTTCAAAAAAACTTTGCTCTGGTTTTAATGAAGATACAACTTTTTCATACGATACCGGTGCAATTTCCTCCAGCGGCAACATTTGGGCAAACAGCTTGCTTTCCTTTAATAAGGCCAACTCACTCTGGCACTGCGGACAAGCCGTTAGATGCGCTTCAAAAGCCTGTTTCGCCGCGGGTTCTAATTCGCCATACAGATAAAGAATTCCCTGGCCTGCATTTTTTTCACAAAACATTGGAAATGCCGCCTCCGATCTCCTGGTGGATGATCTTTCTTAAATTCAACAACGCATACCGCATTCTGCCCAGCACCGTATTCAATGGGCAGTTCAACGTCTGCGCGATCTCTTTAAACGGCATGTCGCCGTACTCGCGCAATAACAACACTTGTTTCTGCTCGACCGGCAGCTTTGCAATCGCCGCATCCAAAATTTCTTTCAACTCTTTTTTGTGCAAAATTTCTTC
>CAZNKB010000014.1:2536-7342 GCA_964573695.1 uncultured Gammaproteobacteria bacterium
TCGCCGCCGAGAAATTTGGCGATCAACACGGAATCGGAGCCGGGATCTTGTTCTTGCATAGGCGGTCTGTTTCAGTTCCACTATGGTAAACAAAGTTGGGAACGATTTATTGTGTATGAATTATGAAAATCTATTTTTCTGATTTGTACAATAAAAAAACCAGGCCTCTTTTCAGAAGCCTGGTTTGCCTTCCACAAATTTCGATTTTGGTTAACTTAAACGGCGTCCGTTTTTTTGTACGTCAAACCATACCCGTAGGGAAACAGCGGATTGTAGTTCGCATCTGCTCTGTTCCAGTTATCGTCAGCGGCGCGCGGCCATGAGAAACTCAACTTTCCTTGAAAATCATGGTCGCCGAAAATCACCTCCGCGACGCCCTGGCCTTCAGATCCGGGTAGCCAGGCGGCCACGAAAGCAGAGGCCTCCTCCAGTTCCTGGTTGACCACTAAGGGTCGGCCTGAAATCAGAATCGCCACGACCGGGATGCCTTGGGCGGTTATGCGCCGGATCGTCTGCAAATCCTCCGGGTGGGACACGGCCAATTCCAGCGTGCTTGCGTAGGGCTTGAGAACCAGGTCCGGGCGTTCCATGCCGGAGCCAAGCGCCACCTGGCCTTCCGTACGTACGTCGCCCAAGCCTTCCGCGTAGGGCCTCTCTCCAATCACTACGAGGGCAACGTCGAATTTCTGTGCATCCGCAGCGGACCCATCAACACTCAGCACCGCAGCCGGCACAACTTTTCGAATGCCTTCCCAGATCGAGGTGCCCCCTTCGACAGCATCATTACCCGATGTTCCTTGCCATGCGATGGTGAAGCCGCCGCATTGATGGCCTCGATTATCGGCGTTCTTACCCGCCACCAGGATGCGCGCATTTTTCTCGATGGGCAGAATGGCATCGCGGTTTTTCAGCAGGACCAGCGATTTCCTGACCGCTTCCCGCGCCACTTCGCGGTGTTCACTTGATCCAAAACTCGTGTGATTCGACCAGTACCGTTCCGCAGGACGGGGTTTGTCGAATAGGCCGTAGACGAACTTCACGGTGAGTATCCGTCGCACCGCGTCATCGATCCGTTCCAAGGGAACAACCCCCTTCTGTACAAGGTCTCTCAACGTGCTGATGAGTTGCTTCCATTTGTCCGGGACCATGAACATGTCGATACCGGCATTGGCCGCGAGCGCCACGGCCTCTTCGAAGTCCTTCGAGAGTTGATCCGTGCCATTCCAGTCCGAGATAATAAACCCTTTGAAGCCCATTTTCTTTTTCAGCAGCTCGGTGAGCAAGTACTGGTGACCATGACACTTGTTGCCGTTCCAACTGTTGTAAGAGGCCATGACGGTAAGCACTCCAGAACGGATCGCCGGGTAGTACGGCGCGATGTGAATTCTCTCCAAATCTGCCAGAGACACGGCGGTATCGCCTTGGTCGATGCCATGCGTCGTGCCGCCATCGCCCACCCAATGCTTGGCGCATGCCACGACACTGTCCTGCCCGAGATCGCCTTGCATCCCACTTACGAAGCGACCAGCGTAGTTGGCGACAATTTCCGGATCTTCCGAATAGCTTTCGTAGGTGCGTCCCCAGTGATCGTTGCGAGCCACTGCCAATGTCGGCGCGAAGGTCCATTCCACTCCCGTGGCGAGTATTTCCCGTGCGGTGATACGAGCAATGCGCTCGATCAGATCAGGATCATTCGCAGCGCCCAACCCGATGTTGTGGGGGAAAACCGTTGCTCCCTTGACGTTGTTGTTCCCATGGATGGCATCGACGCCGTAAATGATGGGAATTCCTACATGACCACCATCTTCATCCATCGAGGCGGCCCAGTAGGCATCGTTCATGGAGACCCAGTCCGCCAGAGTGTTTTTCCCTGGGACGGAGCCGCCTCCGCTCAACACCGAGCCGAGATGATAGGTTTTGACTTCCTCGGGCGTGACTGCCATTCGCTCAGTCTGAGTCATCTGGCCGATTTTCTGGTCAAGGGTCATCTTGGAAAGGATGGCCTCGACTTTTTCTGCAATACTTTTCTGTTCCATAAGTCTCCTCACTATTTCGGGTTCCTGAAGTGGGATTTGTAGAGCCTGCTCCTCTGGTGTGCCTCTTCTGCGCTCGAGCTCCAAACGTACTTCGCGAGCTTTTTCTTCGGTAATCGGAAACTTCGCAACCGCCCAGATCGCGATGGCAGAAGCCACCATCGGGATACCCGCGTCACACAGACGCATGAGAAAGATCGTGCTTGCAGCTTGGTTCATCCCGAGTGCGACGTCGAAGCCGGTCGCGTTGAGCAGGAAGCCGCCGCCCGCCAGCGCTGCGGCCATGCCCATTTTGACCACCCACCAGAAGATCGCGCTGTACATGCCTTCTCGACGTTCGTGTGTCTTTAACTCGTCGACGTCGACGACGTCTGCGACCATCGACGGAATCAGCGTGAACAGGCCGCCGAGGCCAAACGCGAGAAGCGGCGCCGGCAGAACAACCAACATCGGGAGCTTGGGGTTGTAGCAAATCCACTTTAGCCCGTAGCCGACGATCGAAACCGCGGTTGAAACAAAAAATGCCCGACGCTTGCCGATTTTGGTGCTTAACCAGGTCACCAAAATGATCACCAGGAACGTGCCGATGGCGCCGATGGTTCCGGCGTAGCCCGCGTATTTCGCGCCCAGAGCCTGATCACCGCCGGTCACGTAGTAAATGATGACGTAAAGTTGAAACGACGATACCAGAATGAAGCCATTGAAGACCAGAAATGTGGCGAGACAGAGCTTGAGAAACGGACCGGACTTCAGGGTCGCACCAAAGCCTTTGAAGAACGCGATGCTCTGCTGCAGGAATGCGCTGCCGGCACCCGTGCTCGCGGCGCCCTTTCTCTCTTCGGCTTCGGCTACAGCAATGTCCTTGAAACGCTCCCTCAGGAAAATCGCCGGCAGAATGCCAAACCCGATGGTGACGACGCCAATGATTATGGCCAGGCCCGCGGCCCCGGCAACCTGATCTTTGAAAAATCCCTTATACGTCATGATCCATAGAAACCACGGCGAAGCCACGTAAGCAAACTGACCGATGAAGTTCTGCACGCCCATCAGCCGCGTGCGCTCGTGATAATCCGGAGTAAGCTCATATCCGAGCGCGACCCACGGCGCGGCAAAAACCGTATAACCGACGTAAAAGAGAATCGAACCGAAGAGGAAATACAAGAAGTAAAAATTCTCACTCTTGCCGGCGGGCAATTGCCAAAGCAGCGCAAAGATGATTCCGGAAGCGATCGCACCCAAAAAGATGTAGGGTCTTCGCCTTCCCCATCGCGAGCGCGTGTGATCGGAGATGAATCCCATAACGGGATCGATCAGCGCATCGGTCAGCCGCGGCAACGCCCCCAGCATGCCGACCAGCGCGGGATTCATGCCCAATCCCAAGTTGAGAACGATCATCATTCCACCGCTTGCCGCCGCCAACAGATTGTTGATGAAGGCGCCCACCCCGTAAATGAGCTTATGGACAAATGGAATGCGATCTTCCGGCGCCGTTTCGTAGCGTTTGAAATGGCTCATGTGCAAATCTCTTTCTCCTGGTTAGCAAGTCAAAATCGCCTTTACATCTGAATTGAATGATGCCGCAAGATGGAAGCGGATTGGCACATTCAATCGGCTTCCTTGTACACCCGGACGTAATCCACAAGCATGGTCTGCGGGAAGGGCGTCGCATCGCTCGGCCCGCCGACGTAGTTGCCTCCAACCGCGAGATTAAGAATGATATAAAAGGGATGATTAAACACCCACGTTCCCTTTAAGTCGCTGGGAACGACCTTCTGGTAGAACGTATCATCAACATAAAAGTTGATGTAGTCGCTGCCCCATTCCACTGCGAATATGTGAAAATCGGTGTCGAATCTATCTCGCAACAGATCGAATCGGCGGGTGATGGCTTGCCCGGCTGAGTAACCTGGGCCGTGCAAGCTGCCGTGTACCGTGCTCGGCTGCTGACCGCGATACTCCATGATGTCGATTTCACCGCAGGCGGGCCAGCCGACCGTTTCGATATTTGCGCCGAGCAGCCAGAACGCGGGCCAGAGCCCCTGGCCCCACGGCAGACGCATGCGAGCCTCAAAGCGTCCATAAGTCGGCTCAAACAACCCGCGGGTGTTGATGCGCGCCGAGGTGTAACGTTGCCCCTGGTATGCCTCCTTCCGCGCGGTGATTGCAAGGTGGCCCGCGCCGTCGAGAGAAACGTTCGTCGGGCGATTGGTGTCGTATTCGAGTTGGGCATTGCCCCAGTCCGTGCCGATATCGTAACCCCAGCGGGTGGCGTCGGGCAACTGGCCGGCTGGCCCCTCGAATTCATCCTGCCAGACAAGCTGCCACTCCCGCTTTTCGGATTCGGTGGTATTACTGCAACCAGCGAACATGATCGCTATGACGGCCAACTGAGCAAGGCCAATAAATCGAAATATGCGCCACGTCATAAAACTTTCTCCACTGTTTGGCAAATCTACCGATGCTTCTTTATGGTGCGTTATTTGTGCAACAGCACGTTGTCGACATAAACCGTTTTCAGATCACCCGAGATGATCATCTGCGCCAAATGTCCTTTGGTGGTGAGGCCGGTTAAATCTGCCAACGGAATGTCAAAGCTCACCCAGTTGCCTGTGGTCAAAGGCGGCGTCGAGGTACGCGTGAATGTCAACTCGTGTTCCACATCATTGCCACCACCGAACACACCGTCGGCGCCGAAATCCACCAACTTGATCCGGAATGCTGCCGGGGCCGCGGTGGGATCGGGCGTCCAGATGTCCATGTGGAAACGCGTCAT
>CAZNKB010000014.1:7442-21254 GCA_964573695.1 uncultured Gammaproteobacteria bacterium
CTGCGAGGTGAACTCGATTCCCGCGAAGGTGACATTGGTATAAAGCTTCGTGTCGTTGCCGGCAATCTTCACATCGGCCACGTCGGCCTGATCCCAAGCGGCTGACCACGTATCAATGGTGACGTTAGTGTACGCGTTGCTGAATAGCGAAATGACATCACCAGCAGGAACAGTCGGTGTCGGAGCCGCGGTCGTAGGCCCTGTCGGCCCTGCGGTCTTGTAGAGATAGACATTATCCACGTATACCGTTTTCGGATCACCCGAAATGATCAATTGCGCCAAGTGCCCTTTGGTCCTCAGGCCGGTGAAGTCCGCCAACGCGATATCAAAGCTCACCCAATTGCCCGTGGTCAATGGCGGTGTCGAGGCCCGCGTGAATGTCAACTCGTGCTCAGCATCATTCCCACCACCGAACACGCCGTCGGCTCCGAAATCCACCAGCTTGATCCGGAATGCTGCCGGGGCCGCGGTCGGATCGGGCGTCCAGATGTCCATGTGGAAACGCGTCATTGCCGAGGCATTGATGGTTTGCGAAGTGAACTCGATGCCCGCGAACGCCAAGTTCGTGTAAAGTTTTGTGTCGTTGCCGACAACCTTCACATCGGCCACGTCGGCTTGATCCCAATCTGCAGACCAGGTATCAACCGCTACGTTGGTGTAGGCGTTGCTATAAAGCGAAATGACATCGCCGGCAGGAACGGTTGGCGTGGGTGCGGCAACGGTGGGGCCGGGCGGAGCTTCTTTCACGTTCACCGTCACCGCCCCCGTTGCGTCCACGGAACCGAGCTTGGCCGTGATGGTCGCGTTGCCCAATCCGATGGCGCTAATCACGCCCTTGTCGCTGACGGTGGCAACTGCCGGATTGGAAGAAGTGAATGTGAAATAACCTGGGCTTGCCTCAACCGACTGGTCGGCCCCGGCGATATTGAAAGTGGCGATCGTTCCCTCAATATTCTGCGTATCGCCCACTTTGGCATTGAACGTCTTGGCCGTGATGGCGGGCCGCGGGTGCGCGATCGTGCCGAGGCGCTCGAACTGCACTTCATCAAACCATATATTGTAACCGGCTTTTTCAAAAGCACCGGCTGAAAATTGGAACAATCCCTGTTCCTGTTTCAGCTTCTCGGCGAGCGGGATCGGGATGAAGTATTTTTGCCAGGTGGTGGTGAGAGTAAATTTTGACCACGAGGCAATGAATTTTGAAGTTCCGGTGTTATCGTTGCCGAAACCGACCAGGCCGAGCGGCGCTGAGATACTCGCTTTCGCCCAGAACGTCAACACATCGTAGCCTGACAAGTCGCGCGGCGTCTTTGCGACAAATGCGCCTCCGGCAAACCAACCGGAAGGATCGCCTTCGCTCGGCACGGTAATCTTCAGCGACCTTGAGCCTTTGTACTTCTCGGTCGCGTCAATATCCAGGGCATTAAACTTGGTATTGCCAAAGGCCTGATAGTCAATGCCCGCAGCGATTCCATCAAGAAAAACCTCCGCATTGGTTGGATACGAAGCCGGAGCCAGCGTATTGACATCTCTCTCACAGCCGGCTAATCCAATGAGGATCGCCACGGCGGCCGCGGCGAAGAGGTGAAGTAGGCTTCTCGCAATCATGTCTTGCCTCAAGGTTAAGTAGCTATGTAATTTCCAACATCATTTGCCGATGTTCAAGTGCAAGTAAGTCCGAATCTCCCACTCACGACCGTTCGGTCTTCCGGGGGCATCCGGGTCCGGCACCAAGTCACCACTCGCATCGACCTTTAGCGCCGGGCTATATCGTGGTGAGTACTGATCAAGCGACCGCCAAGTCACGCACACGCCGAAGCGAGTCTGTGGGAGATCGAACCAATTTGGCGTGCCGAGCACGGTCGAGATGTCGCCCATGAGTTGCAGGGGGAACGTGAGATTGAAATCGCGGTGATAATCGTACGGTCCCCAGTCGTTGATCTTTGCCGCAGCAATGAGCTTGAGCGAACTCATGGCGAAACGAACGTCGCCGCCATAGCGATGAATCAACCGCTTGTCGCTGCCATTCGGTTCACCCTCGCCGGCGTAGAGGTTCGCGATGAAACCCAAGCCGGGCCGCAATTTCGAGACAACGCGACTGTATGCCTCCCAAACGTCCCGTGCCGGGGTGGCGCCGGGGAAGGCGAAGATCGTGCGGCCGTCCGCCAAAATACCGATGGCGGCATCCTGGGTGGTTGGCTGGTGCCGATAGATGAATCCCGTGCTAAATGCGAGAGCAGCGTCTTCGCGAACGTCACTGTCCCAGGCGTACATCCAGGTCGCCGGCGTCGGATCGTAATTGATCAGCAGCTCGCCGGCAGTGGTCTCCCGATTGCCCCGGACCGCAAAAGGATCATCAAGGATATTGCGCGGCCTGCCAGGTGCAGGCACGTCATTCGGCACCGGCCCTTCAACCGGCTTTTGCCAGAGGAAATTTGGAGCGATCTGCCAGTTTCCCAGCGTTACGGCCAAGCCCGTGAGGGCATTCCACTGGTTGCCACTGCCACTGTCCTTGAGCCTCCAGCCGGTGAATGTGAGCGCGGAGCTCGGGCCGCCGTCCGCGACGAGACCCATCGCCGCGCCTTGCGCGTACCAGTTCCAGCGGCCTTTGGTTAGGGTGACTTTGATTTTGCCGCCGTAGGTATCGGACGGTTTAATGCGGTCCTGAAGAATGCGGTAATTGCCCGACGATCCATCCGCAATTTGGAAGATCTCGTCGATCTTGGTGTTGCCAGACCAGATTCCGCCGATCTCAATACCGAGCGGCCCGCGGCTGGCGGATAGATGGAGGGTGGCTTTTCGGGTGGGTGGCGCCGGCACGGCGAACGAACTTACCGTCGCGCCCTGCTTGTCGAGGTCTTCCTGATAAATCGCCGTCGCTTGGAACGGGCCGAGGTGACGGCGGTATTTCACCAACACGGCAGGATTAGCGCCCCACCAAAGCTCCGGCCCGAAAGCGATCTTGAGGCCGTTGAGAGATTTTTTCCCGGCCAGTTCAAAACCCAGAGGCGCTTCAGCGTTATAAACGTCAATGTTTGGTCCGTAATTCGCTTCCCGATAAAGCCCGAAAAAGTCGCCTTCATATCCCCAGTGATAATGGCCGGTGCGATAGAATCCGTCCAACTTGAACCAGCGATCATCCCAAGACAGTTGAGCGCCATAAACCTTCAGCCGTTCGATGCCGCCTATTTGCAGCGGCCCATCATCCGTCAACACTGTGCGGGTGCGGCCACGATTCTCGTAGAAGATTTCGTTAATGGGATTTTCCGGGACATGCCCAAGATAATTGAGCGAAAGGGTGCCGGAGACATTTTCGGCGGGACGAGCTTCAACACTGGCATAGTATGACTGCAGGTGATCAAAACCGCGGAAAGCCGGTCGCGCGGTCGCGCCGGGGATCAGGTCTTTCGGCGTACTGATGCGGTTGCCGCCGGTACTAAATGTCTCCAACTCGACTCGCATTCCGCTCACCCGCACGCGCTGGAGAGTCTCAGTCTGGAGGGCCGCACGGTCGCCTCGCGCGGCGAGCGCAACAGCCATCGGTTCAATCTTGCCGAAATGCGCCCTGATGGTCGCAATATCTGTTCCCGGAGCATACGGGTCCAGCGTATATGCCTGTTCGAGCGCGTAGAATGCAGCGCGCGGATAAAGCTCATAAAGCCCACGTTGATCGGTCGGGCCTTTGGCGCAGACGCCAAACCACTCTTCGTTCATATTGTTTTCCCCCTTCTTGAAGTCTTCCAGGTAACCGCCGTTGGACCACGAGGCATTCATATCGTGAACGTCGAGGTTGGTTTCCTGACCGAATTTCCACCAGCCGTCGCTAAACTGAAAGGTGAAACCGCCGATGGAATTGCCCACCTGGCCTTTGCCGCTTGATTGTTCGTAAATCTCCTGCCAATTGCCGAGCACATAGCGCGCTTGCGCAATCTGATCTTCTCGCATGTCCCTGGCATTGAAGGCATCTGCGCCAAATTCGGTGAACATGAGCGGCAGGCCGAGTTTTTCCTTGACCTGCTGAAAAGCGTCGCCGAAGGAAATACCACGGTACATATTAACCCCGAACACGTCGAGTCCGTGGATTTCTTTGGCGATGATGTCGATGAACAGCAGATCGCCGTTGCATATAGCAACCGGGTGATTCGTGTCACGCGCCTTGATGGCTTTAATGGCGTCGTTAAAGAGCGCGTACATGTGCCGCGCGCGAACCGATTCCTTTGTTTCACCAACAGGAATGTCCTCGGTTTCGGCGCCGCCCCAGAAAAGCCCGTAGTTGTTTTCATTCCCCAACAGCCACATCAGCACGCCGGGGACGTTGCGAAACTCATCCACCATTTTTTCCACTTCAGCAATGAGCACCTTGCGCGCGCGCGGATCGGCGTAATTCGTATTCTGAACGTAGACGCCGTCCAGCGTAACCCCGTAACGCCCGAACGAGTGGTTAAGCACGGTATAGATACCATGGCGTTCGTAAATGTACTGCACCCAGCGCGGGGGAACGCCGACGTATTGGCGGATCGCATTCACGCCCATGATTTTGAGCAGCGACATTTCCCGATCGAGCGCCGGCTTGATGACATCGTCAGACTGCTGCCAGAGGCTGTAAGTGTATGTCGTGCCAATCGGGAAGTAGTCCCAGTTCATCCCGAGGATCATAAAATCTTTGCCGTCCACCTGCAGCTTGGCGCCTGCGTCGTCAGAAACAATTTTGACTTTGGCGACCTGCGCAACGGCTACCGTCGATAGAACGAACGGGGCTATCGCCATCATCACGGCAAACCAAAGTCCGGCAGCGAACCGGGAGGAGTGGATTCGAGTCAAAGCCATAAGAGCCTCCTTAACTTTTTGTTATTGAAACACATCCGCTTCCGTTCTGATCATTCACGTGTACAAATTAATCGCAGCCATATATTAAGAATTGTTGACATTTTTCGCTCGGCGGATAGTAACAAAACATCGGATTATAGTAACAAATTGGGGTAATTGTTTTTGGCCGTGCTGGAAAATTCCGAAATTCCAGGGCGTGCGGATAAGAAACTCAAACCGGAGGGAAATTAATCAGCGGAAAAAGAAAGGGTGAAGGCGCAGCGCTAAAATTTTTCAAAAAATCAGCCCTTCTGCGAGATATATTCCGAAGGTGATTTTTTGTACAACTTACGAAAACAACGCGCGAAATAGGTCAGATCGTTAAAACCGACTTCATACGCCACTTCCGTTATGGTCATGCGCCTTTCCTCCAGAAGTTGCAGGGCTCTCTGCAAGCGGATGCTCCGGATAAACTCATGGACCGTCTGGTCGGTCAAACCGCGCAATTTTCGGTACAACTGCATCCGGCTCACGCCAACTTTTTGGCTTAAAATCTCGGCATTGAAGTTATTGTCGGAAATGTGCTGCTCAATCGTCTCTATGATCCGCTGCAAAAGCTTTTCATCAATGTCCGTAATCGTGATTTTTTTCGGCCCGAGGAGAAGTTCGCGGCTGAACTTTTCGCGCAATTTTTTTCTGGATTCCAATAAATTGACAATATGCGCCTCCAATAAATCGATGCTGAACGGCTTGGCTAAATAGGCGTCCGCGCCTCGACCCAGACCATCCATGATATTTTCCCGGGAAGAATATGCCGTGAGCAATATCATCGGGATATGGCTGGTTCTTTCATCTTCCTTTAATTGATTGCACAATTGCATGCCGCTGATTTCCGGCATTTTGATATCAGAGATAATCAAATCCGGGATGATCTTTACCGCTTTCTTGATACCTTCCTGTCCGTTTTCGGCAACTAATGTACGATATTTTGTTTCAAGGGCATCTTTTATATACTCTCGTATTTCATTGTCATCTTCGACGATCAAGATAATCGGGACATCTTCGCCCGGTTTCTTTTGATTCATCGCTCCGGCCTCGTCGAACTCTTCAAGAGCCGCCGTTGGCAACTCCCGGCTTGTCGAAGTGTCGAAGGCAGCGGCAGTGAATTCGCCCACCAATTGGTTTTCTTCCAAATAATGTTCGTCAATGGGGATTTGTACGGTAAATTTTGCGCCCTGCCCTTCCGTGCTACTGACGGCAATATCTCCCCGGTAAAGCTCAACCAATTCGCGCACAAACGCCAGTCCGACGCCGCTGCCCGCGTAATGCTGTCCGTTGTAATCCTCAACATGGTAATAGCGCTGAAAAATGCGCTCAATTTTATCCGCTGGAATGCCGATGCCGCTGTCTTGCACGCTGATTGCAATGTACCGATCGGCCCGGTCGTATTCCGCCGCTGTCTCGGAAGATAAAATCGCCACGGCTACGGTTATTTCGCCTCCATCCGGCGTAAACTTGAACGCGTTGGACAGCAAATTGTAGACGATTTTATCCAGCTTATCGGGATCGAACCAGACGACCGCCTCATCCGGTTGCGCGTGAAACTGAAAACGAATCCGATGCTCCGTTGCATAATCCTGAAATGAATGCGCAATTTCCCGGATAAAATGCATAACGGGCCCTCGTGACAGGCTGAGCCGCAGCTCGCCGGCCTCGAGTTTTTGGAAATCTTGCAACTGGTTCGTCATCCGCTGCAGCCTTTTCGCGTTGCGATGGATGAGGGTTAACGTGTTTTTCATTTTATCATCCGGCCTCCGGGCGGCCATTAATTTCTCCAACGGACTCAGGATCAGCGTCAGCGGCGAATGAAATTCGTGCGCGATATTGGAGAAGAACCGGGTTTTCATCTGGTCCAGCTCATACATTTTTTCCAATTCCAGATGCTCGACTTTCAACGCATTTCGTAAGCGCTGCCGGCTGATAAAATAGTTTAACACAAAAGCGACAACAGCGAGCAGCACGAGAGCTTCCAGCAGATACGCCCACCACGTTTTCCAGAACGGCGGGGTGATGGTGATTTTTATTGAGGCGCCGGCTTCATTCCAGAGACCATCATTGTTCGAGGCCTTGACTTTGAAAACATAGTCTCCCGGATCAAGATTGGTATACGTTGCAGTTCTTTTCGACCCGATATCATTCCAATCAGACTCAAAACCCGCCAGCATGTGCGCATATTGATTTTTTTCAGGGGAGATAAAATTCAACGCCACAAATTCAAAAGAGAACACCGCGGCGCTATGAGAGAGCACAAGCTTTTGCGTCACACTGATATGCTCTTGCAGGGGGGAATCTTTGCCGCCGATTGGAACCGGCTTATTGAATATCTTGAAAGCAGTAATGACAACCGGGGGAATATACATGTTGTCCTGCAAATCAGCCGGCCGGAAAATATTAAATCCGTTGTTGCCGCCGAATACGATTTCACCACGCGCCGTTCTGCATCCGCTGCGGGCATTAAACTCATTTCCCTGCAAACCGTCGGAAACATCGTAGTTTTTGAGCGTTGCGGACTTCGGGTCAAAACGCGATATTCCGTTATTGGTGCTCAACCATAAAATACCCTGTTCATCTTCAACAATACATTTGATCTCGTCGTTCGGCAAGCCGTTTTGCGCGTTGTACCGAATAAAGGTATTCGTTGTGCGATCGAATTTATTCAAACCACACGTGGTGCCAATCCAGATGGTCGAATCTCGTGCCTGGATGATCGAATGAACGAATCCTTTGCTCAAGCTTTTTTCATCCTGCTCATCATGTCTATAATTAACGAAAGTTTTTGTGTAGGGATTAAACAAGTCCAGCCCGACGTCCGTTCCGATCCATAAATTGCCGTCAACGTCTTGCCTCGCGACCCGCACGTCGTTATCGCTCAAGCCGCTATTTTTATTATCATAAACCGCCACCGTCCGCTCGTCGGCATTGAAATACGTCAACCCGCCCCAGAATGTGCAAAGCCACAATCCGCCGGTTCGGTCTTCAAGAATGTGCAAAATCCTGTTGCTCCCGAGTCCATCCTTTTCTTTAGAATACCGCGTGAACTTTTTTGCCTTTCTGTCAAATTCATACAGGCCATCACTCCATGTTCCGATCCAGAAACGGCCGCGGCTGTCCTCGAACAGGCAGACAATAACATCAGTGCCGATATCACAGTTTTCGCTATTATAATGGACAAATCTTTTATTTTTTCTCTCGAATAAATCAATGCCTCCTCCATCCGTTGCTATCCATAGATTGTTTTGTTTATCTTCTATGAATGAATTTACCATATTGTGGCGCAAACCCTCGTTATTTCCCGGATAATGTTTGTAATGGTGAAAATAGGATTTCCGGCGCGTCAACAAATTAATGCCATAAGCATAGGTTCCCACCCAGACATTTCCGGCCCGGTCCTCATAAATCGACCAGATGGAATCATGGTTTAAGCTGGATTGATCAAAAGGATCGTGCTTGCAATGCTGCACCGTGTTTGTTTCGATATCGAGTATATTGATTCCTTTATCCTCGGTGCCGATCCAGAGTTTGTTCTGGCGGTCGAGCATGAGACACAGGACAATATCGCTGCTGATACTATTTTCGTTTGTGGAAGAAGATGAATAATGCGCAAGCTGAAGAACGTTGCCGTTTTCATGCTTTATCCGGTAAAGCCCGTCACCCTGGGTGCCAATCCAGATATTATTTCCCGGTGATTCAACGATGGCGGTGATCGGGGAATCCGTCAGTTTCTTTCCATCAACGGACAATTGGGTAATTTCATTGCGGCTTTCATTGAAAATGTCAATCGCGCCGTTCCAGTGCGCGATCCACAGATTCCGGTCGCTGTCTTCAAAAAGCACGCGGATAAAATTGCTGCTCAAACTCTTCTTGCCATTTTCCTCATGAAAGTGATGAATGAATGATTCACTCTCCGGATCAAACAGTTCGAGTCCGCCATTGCGGGTGCCGATCCACAACCGGCCTTGGCCGTCTTCAAAAATCGTTTCGATCTGATTGTCACTGAGGCTCTGCGGGCTGTCAGCCTCATGTTCATAATATTTGAAGCCATTCGTCTTTTGGTCATACCGATTCAGGCCGTCGCTGGTCCCGACCCACAAATAGCCGTTATGATCCTGAAAAAGCGCCGAGATATAATTGTGGCTAAGGCTTTGAGAGTCATTCGGACGAACATGAAACACCTCAAAGTCATATCCATCATACCGGTTCAACCCATTAAAGGTGCCAAACCACATGAATCCTTTGTCGTCCTGTAAAATGCAGGTCACATTGGATTGCGACAGGCCGTTGTCCGTGGTGAGGTGAGTGAAGCGGAAATCCTGGTTCTGGGAATAGGCAGAGGAGAAAGCGAGAAACGCAAAAATGGCTGCGCGATTGATAATTTTAGAAATCATAAACGATCAGTCAATGATTCCATGCCGATAAGATTCATATCCGTGCTGTTTCAAATGCTCAATATAACCGTGAAAAACAAAAAAGCAATCATTTTTTGAGAAGTGTCATTTGGTTAAAACTTCTTTGCGCGTTTGCGAAAATTTGTCCGCGGTGAGTTTGTCGAAATCTAGCCCGCCAGCCCAATCAGGTGGCGCAAGCGTCACGGTATGATTTCCTGCCGCCATCTCGCCATTCAACAAAGTTGCCACTTCGCGGCCATACACGTCGGATACTCTTGGCGACAAGAGGCTCTTGATTTATAAATGAAAACCGAATGAACCCGAATAATGTCCACCACGCCCCAACCGAACGTAGTTGCAAATACGGATGACATCACCCTGAGGTCCATGATCGTAGGGCCAACTTACCGGATCACCTTGTTAGTGAGCGGCAGGTTCTTCGGTCTGAGGGCGAAGCTGTTGATAGTGCATGCGCCAGGAAAGACGGCTGGCGTTTTTGGGAAGTCGGTTGCGGGTACGCATGATTTCTCAGAACAAGGCGCAAAGACAAACGCCCGAAAGTGGCATGCGCCCCTAGGTTTGGGCAAACTTCTGCAATTTTGCCTTGAGATACTTAAACGGAATAAGCATGGAGACTCGTTTTTGATAGCGACGATAGTCCTCACCAAACTCGCGAATCAGCTTGCGTTCTTCCAGTACCGTGCCCACGACCAGATAGAGGGTGAGAATGATATTCCCAATCAGCGTGGAGACGCTTAAATCGCCGGCCCAGAGCAGCATGATGGCGCCCAGATACCAGGGATGCCGCGTTATCCGCAGAATGCCTGTCGTGTGCAACCCTCCTGCCGCTGTAAGCGTGCCATGAGAAGCTCCCGTCTTGATTTGGCGAAGCCCAAGAAATTGCAACATGTCATAATGCTTCGCGCCGGCGATGAACAGCCAGATTCCCATGCCCAGCAGAAGAATCTGAAAGATGATCATGAAACCTTTCCAGCGGAAGATGACCGGCGCATGCAGCGATCGTGCGTATAAAATAACTGGAATGATCGTCACGATCGCCGCCAAATTGAAGAACAAACGATAGAAGCGAAAATAGTTCTCCCACCGGCGCTTCAAAGCGTCGGTAACGGTTACCCAAATCATACCGCTGTGAATCGTACACCAAATGATCCACAAACCGGCCAGCGTCACATAACTCATTTTCATGCCTGCTGAACTCAACTCACTTTCACCACGATCACCGTCATGTCATCATCCTGCTGCGTCGCACCGGAAAAACGTTTGACGTCGGCAATGATCGCTGCTTTGATTGCTTGGGCGGATAGATGCGTAGTCTCCATTTTCTCGAACAGCTCTTTCAACCGCAACTCACCATACAGTTCTCCGATGCCGTCTTGTTCCTCGGTCACGCCGTCGGTGACAAACACCAGGGCGTCGCCGGGTTGCAAGGGGATTTTTCGTTCTTCGTAAACATCGTCTTTGGTGACGCCCAGAGGATGCTTGCAGCCGGCGGCTTCCAGATAAGTTGCGGTCGCGCCGCGCTTGAGTAGCGGCTCGATCAAGCCGGCGTTGGTAAAAGCCAGCTCTTTCGTTTTAAGATCAATCGCGGCAAAGCACAGCGCCGTGAACATCTCGCGTTTGATTTTGGAATACATCGGCCGGTTCAAGCGCGTCATGATTTCTTTGATCGACAGCTCTTCGTCGGTTTTGGCGTAAATCATTCCGTTCGCCATCACCGCGGTCATCGCCGCTTGCATGGCTTTGCCGGAAACGTCGCCGATGGCAATGCCGAATTTGGTCTGCGCTTCGTCCAGCCAGAGATAGTCAAAGAAGTCCCCGCCGACTTCATTGGCCGGCAGGCAAACGCCGGAGATGTCGAAGCCCGCGATTTTGGGATCGCTCTGCGGCATGATCGACATTTGCGCCTCGTGCGCGGCGCGCAGCTCGACTTTCATGCGCACGTGTTTCACGCGCTGGCGATAGCCAAAATAAACCAACCCCGCAGCGAACAGCGCAACCAGCGCTTGAAACCACTCCGTTTTCCAAACCGGTGGATGAATGAGAACGGTTATGGCAGCGCCCGGTTCATTCCATAGCCCGTCATTGTTGGAGCCTTTAACGCGAAACGTGTAAGCGCCGGGCGCGAGCGTCGTGTACGTCGCAAACCGTTTTTTCGCGTCGGTGTAAATCCAATCGCGATCCAAACCCTCCATTTTATAAGCATATTGATTTTTCATCGGCGCGGTGAAATCCAGCGCGGCAAATTCAAATGAAAAAACATAATCTTCGTAGGAGAGCTTCAGCTCCTTGGCCGCCGTAATGGCGGGGTTAAGCCGGACTTCTTTGTTGAATTTGAGGAAGCCGGTGATCGCCACCGGCGGCACATGGGGATTGTCTTTGATCTCCTGCGGATAAAACGCATTGAACCCGTGAATGCCGCCGAAAAACATTTCGCCGCTTGGGCTTTGATAAAAAGCGCCGCCGTTGAACTCGTTGCTTTGCAGCCCGTCTTCGGCGCTGTAGTTTTTGAAAATCTCCGTGCGTGGATTGAAACGCGACAAACCGCCGTTGGTGCTGATCCAAAAATTTCCTTCCCCGTCTTCGAGCATGCCGTAAATCTCATTGTTGGGCAATCCCTCGCGAATGGTGTAATAGGCGAGCACGCCCTTTTCACGATCAAACTTGTTGAGGCCGCCGCCCCACGTCCCCAGCCAAAGCATGCCGTCTCGACCCTCATGCAGACAAAGAATGTAGTCGTTGTTCAAACTGCCGGGCTTATCGGCGTCGGCGCGATAAGGCGTGAACGTTTCCGTGCGGCAAGCGAATTTGTTGAGGCCCCCGCCTTGCGTCGCCACCCACAAGGTCTGTCCGGCTTCATGCGGATCTTCATAGATCGCGCGCACAAAATCATTGCTGAGGCTGGTGGGCTTATTCGGATCGTGCCGGTAGCGAATAAATTTCGGAGAAGATTCTTTGCTCGTTCCCGGGATCATTTTATTCAATCCGCCGCCGTTCGTGCCGATCCACAGGGTGCCGGAAAGATCTTCGTAAATCGATCTCAACTCGTTGTGGCTGATGCTGGTGGTATCATTGGGATCAAACAGATAGCGCGTAAACTTTCCCGTTCGCATGTCGAACCGATTGAGGCCGCCACCATTCGTGCCGATCCACAAAATATTCGAATCGTGGCGCGCCGGATAAATCAGGCGGACAATGTTATGGCTCAAACTGGTTGGATCGGCGGGATTATTTTGGTAATGGGTATACTGATTCTTTTTTCGATCCAAGCGCGTCAGTCCGCCGCCGTGCGTGCCAATCCACAACATGCCGCGCGCGTCTTCATAAAAGGCCCAGACGATTTCCTGCGGCAAGCTGTTGGCGTTATTCGGATCCGGCTGATACAGCGCAAACGGTTTCTGCCGGTTGACGGCTTTGTTGACGCCGCCGCCGTACGTTCCCAGCCAGATGAGGCCGGAACGGTCTTCGCAAATCGCATAGACTTGATTGTAGCTGATGCTCGTTGGATCGTGCGGATCGTTTTGATAGCGGGTAAAAATATTCCGCTCGCGATCCAATAAATTGAGTCCGCCGCCGTTCGTGCCGATCCACAGCGTTCCGGCGCTATCTTCAAAAATGACTCTGGTATCGTTGTGGCTCAAGCTGTTTGGATCGCGCGGGGCATTTTGATAACGAATAAATGCCGGAGACGATTGCGCGCCGGCGGCGGGAATAAATTTATTCAATCCATTTTGCGTGCCCACCCACAGCGTGCCGCTGCGATCTTGATAAACTGCCGTGACGGTATCGTTGCTGAGGCTTTGGCGATTGGCGGAGTCATGACGATAATGTTGAAACGTTGGCAAAGCGCCGTTGTTGCCGAGAACGAGCGCATTCAAACCAGCGTTGGTGCCCACCCAAAGCACGCGCGCGCGATCTTGAAAAATGGCATTGACCACGTTGCCACTCATGCTATTCGGCTCATCCGCGACGTGTTGAAAACGCATGAATGTTTCCGTCGTCCGGTCGAATTTATTCAGCCCATCATCCGTGCCGATCCACAGATTGCCGCCTTGATCTTCATAAATCGTCCGGATGTTGTTGTGGCTCAAGCTCTGCGGATTGCCGGGAACGTTGCGGTAATTCGTGAAGCGTTCCGTTGCCGGCTCATATTTATTCAGGCCGCCAAAGAACGTTCCGATCCACAGCACGCCAGCGCTGTCTTCATGCATCGCGCGAATCTCATTGTAACTCAGGCTGTTCGATTGGTGCGGATCGTGCCGCAGAATGGTAAAATTGTAGCCGTCGTATTTATTCAAACCATCTTCGGTGCCGAACCACAAAAATCCTTTTTGATCCTGCAAAATTGCATAAACGATGCTCTGCGACAGGCCTTGCTCGATGGAGATCTGCTCGAAGGTGAGACGGCGGGGCTGCGCATGCAGTGGCGAAAAGAGCAAGAGCGCGCCGATGATGAAGCTGAAGGAAAATTGCATTCGGCGGCGAATACAATCGCGCGGATTGCGCCAGGGTATATTTTTAACGCTCGGTTTCATGGCTCGAT
>CAZNKB010000015.1:0-12096 GCA_964573695.1 uncultured Gammaproteobacteria bacterium
GACCGGCTTGCCGATGATCTCCTCCATCAGCATACTGGCCCTCGCCTGGCTGATGGCGCAGCCCCGGCCATCGAACGCCGCATCGGTCACGATCCCCTCTTCCACCTTGAGTTCAATCGTGATCTCATCCCCACAAAAAGGATTGTGATCATGAAAGTGCAAATCCGGGCTGGCCAAATGGCCCTTGTGGCGCGGGTGTTTATAATGATCGAGAATTTGTTCGCGATACAGATCCATTAGGAAAAAACCTTTTGTACCTTTATAAATCCCTCCACGAGGGCGTCTATATCTTCGTGAGTGGTATAAACATAAAACGATGCGCGTGCAGTAGAAGCAATTCCCAGATGCTCGTGAAGAGGCATGGCGCAGTGATTGCCCGCACGGATACAAATATTATCTTCGTTCAGGAGCTGTGCGACATCATGTGGATGCGCGCCTTTGAGTATACAAGCAAAAACTCCTCCTCGGATATCGGGGTTTAGCGGCCCGGCAAAGGCAAGTCCTTCGACCGTTTCAAACTGTTTCATGGCATATGAGACAAGCTCGCGTTCGTGCGCACGGATATTTTCCATTCCCAGGGCAGACAAATAATCGATTGCCGCACCGAAACCGATGACCCCTGCTATGTGGGGCGTACCGGCTTCGAACTTGTGGGGGGATTTTTTGAATACGGTTTTACTTGCGTGTACTTCGGAAATCATTTCCCCGCCAAAATTAAACGGCGACATGGCCTCCAGAAGCTCGCTTCGCCCCCACAGTACTCCGATACCGGTAGGCCCTAACATTTTGTGACTCGAAAACGCGACGAAATCAGCTCCCCAGTCCGCAACATCCACCTGCATGTGAGGAACTGCCTGCGCCGCATCTACAAGAACCAAACACGCAGGATTGAGTCGTTTCACTGTTCGAACAATTTTTTTGATCGGAGTAATCGTTCCGAGTACATTAGATGCGGCGGTCACTGCCACAAGCCGTGTTTTTTTCGTAATGAGCTTCTCCAGCATTTGCATATCCAGCTCGCCGTCAGGATTCGTATACCAGATATCAACCCCTATCCCCCGTTGGTTTCCGAGCTGTTGCCAGGGAACGAAGTTAGAATGATGCTCCATGATAGTCGTCACGACTCTTTCTCCCGGGGAAAAGTCATGAAGCATCGTTGAGTATGCGACTAAATTTATAGACTCCGACGTGTTACGGGTAAACACCACCTCGTCGCTACTCGCGGCTCCTATAAACCCGGCAGTAAGCTCGCGTGATTTTTCGTATTCCGCGGTAGCCTCTTCGCTGGTGACATAGATGCCTCGAAACACATTGGCCGTATATTTGGTGTAATATTCGTTTTCCTTATCGATAACCTGCTGAGGCTTAAGCGACGTCGCAGTGGAATCCAGATAAACGATACGTTTTCCGTGTATACGACGTTTCAGTTGAGGAAAATCTTTTTGTATTTTCTTGGCGTCAAACATACCGATGTTATATGTTGATATATACGTTTCCGTTTTCCGTTTTTGTCTCGTAAGACTTCACATCTGAAGGTGGAGGAGGTACTAGCACTTGGCCGTTCGTCACATCAAACTGACCCCCGTGACAACCACAGATGATCACGTTCCCGTCCAGAGCCCCCTCGCTCCCCAGCGAACAATGTTCGTGGGTGCATGCGTCGTCAACGGCAAAAAAGACACCATCGACGTTGGCTAACGCGATCGATTTACCCTCCACGACGAATGTTCTCATACTACCCGGTGGGAGCGCTGTAACTTTACATACAATGACGAAATTTTCCATATTTTATATGCGGGTCATTTGTTGTTCTACCGCTGTCCGCACGGATACATCCCGTATGAGCCCAAGGGCACTCGTCAAAAATCCTGATGCTATCATATCGCGTCCCTTAGTACGGTCAATACCCCGGGTAGATAAATACCATAGTTCATTCTCATCCAGTGTTTTGATCACGGCTCCATGCGTACACCGCACGTCGTTTGCCAATATTTCCAGCGCTGGAGAACTTGTCGCACGCGTTTCATTATCCAGAAGTAAATTTTCATTGCGCTGATACGCGTCCGTTTTTTGGGCTGATACGTCTACGCGTATGCTGCCTTCATAATACATCTCACTTTGACCGGAAAGGGTGCTTTTGACCAATAAATTACTCGTTGTATTGGGGGCTTTATGATGCTGAAGTGTCTGCATACGTATCCTGCCGTGTTTGTTTCCGGAAACTAGGGCTATGATCGTTGCGGATGCCCCGCTCCCTACCAAATGTACGGAGGGTGACACTTCCATATCCATACTCCCGTCGATAACATATACAAGCGTCAAGCGGGCGTTAGGTCCCACGGAAAATTCCTCACGGATGTTGGCATTGCGGTACTTTTTTACCACAATACGATTGGTAGTTACGATTCTCATCCAACTGATCCCTCTCCCGCAAAGCGGGACTTCGCCAAGTCAGACTTGGCTTCGCATTGCATGTTTATATTGTTATCCAACTGATCCCTCCATTTGAAGTTGTATAAGTCTGTTCATTTCGACGGCGTACTCAAGCGGCAACTCGCGGACAATAGGTTCGATAAAACCGTTGACAATCATCGACTCCGACTGCGATTTTGAAATCCCCCGACTCTGCAGATAAAACAACTGCTCGTCTCCTATTTTGGAAACTGTCGCTTCGTGTTCAATCTGCGTATCGTATTCATTTATCTTCATGGTAGGATACGTATCCGAACGGGAATTCTCATCGAGGATAAGTGCATCGCATACGACCTTCGATTTACACTGCCTGGCACCGGCAAAAACTTCTACCAAACCACGATAGGACGTACGTCCGCCGCCCCGGCTTATGGATTTGGAAATGATTTGTGACGTAGTTTCTGACGCATAATGCACGGCTTTTCCCCCTGCGTCCTGATGCTGGTTTGGACCGGCATACGCTATGGAAAGCACTTCACCGCGGGCGCGCCTCCCCATAAGATACACACTCGGATATTTCATCGTCACTTTGCTTCCTAAATTGCCGTCCACCCATTCCATAATTCCTTCTTCTTCGACACGAGCACGCTTCGTCACCAGGTTATAGACGTTGTTGCTCCAGTTCTGAATCGTCGTATACCGGACTCTGGCTCCTTTTTTTACGATAATTTCAACTACCGCCGAATGGAGAGAATCCGTCGAATACACCGGAGCGGTACAACCCTCCACATAATGGACAAAACTACCTTCCTCCGCAATGATGAGTGTGCGCTCAAACTGCCCCATATTTGCAGCGTTGATACGGAAATACGCCTGAAGCGGCAAATCGACATGCACACCTTTCGGGACGTATACGAATGATCCCCCAGACCAAACGCTCGTGTTGAGCGCCGCGAATTTATTGTCCCCCGAAGGAATGACAGTTCCGAAATATTGTCTGACCAATTCCGGATGCTCCTTGAGTCCGGAATCCATGTCGAGGAAAATTACCCCTTTTTTTGAAAGTGATTCCTGAATACTTTTGTATACGACTTCGCTTTCGTATTGTGCGGAAACTCCCGCCAAAAACTTTTTTTCCGCCTCCGGGATACCGATCTTGTCATACGTATCCCGTATTTCCGAAGGTAAATCTTCCCAACGGTTTACTTTTTTGTCGGTGGGGTTTATGTAGTAAAAAATATTATCGAAGTCTATTTTTGAGAGATCCGCCCCCCACATCGGAAGACTTTTTTTGGAAAAAATCAGGTGTGCCATGAGCCTTCGTTCCAACATCCAATCTGGTTCACCCTTGTGCTTGCTTATAAAACGCACACCGTCCGCGTCTAACCCCCTGCCTGACTTGTACACGTATCGTTCCGGCTTATGAAACCCGTATTTGTATTTGCTCCCGATTGGTGATTTTGTTTTCATCGTAGATTAGAACGCAAATCCAACGTAAATACATCCCGTCCGGGATTTATCAAAGATATTTGGCGTAACCTTTGGATTCTATTTTTTGGGCAAGCGCGTGGCTACCTGAATCAACAATTTTTCCTGCTACCAAAACGTGCACCACATCCGGTTTGACGTATTTGAGAATACGCTGGTAATGGGTGATGACCAACACTCCCACCCCAGCGGCGCGCAACACCCCGATTCCTTTCGAAACCGCCCGTAGAGCATCCACATCGAGCCCCGTATCAATCTCGTCAAATACGGCAAACGCATGAGGCAGGACTAATGCCTGCAACATTTCTATTTTTTTCTTTTCTCCTCCGGAGAATCCGTCGTGTATGCCCCGACGCAGCAATTCTTCGTCCAACCGAAGTGTTTTGGCATGGTTTTTGACCATATCGGTAAACGCGCCTATAGACATGCTCCCCACCTGAAACCGCCTCGCTAACACGGGGTTTTGCACCTTCGATACGGATTGCGGCTGCTTCGACTGATGACGAAGTTCATACGAGGCGCGAAGTAAATTCATAACCGTCACTCCGGGAATCGCAATCGGAGACTGGAAGGCCAAAAATAATCCCGACAGAGCACGCTCATGTGTAGGAAGAGGGAGAATATTTTTCCCGTTGAGCAAAACTTTGGATTTTGCATTCGTTACGGCATAGGCGGGATGTCCTAATAATACGGAAGCCAGCGTTGACTTGCCGCTACCATTTGGTCCCATGACCGCATGAACTTCTCCACCACGAAGAGTCATGTTTATCCCGTGAAGTATTTCGGTGCCTGATACCCCTGCACGCAAATTGCGTATATCCAACCGTGTACGTAATTTCTGATTCATATGATACTTGAATACTTCTATAACCGATCAGCTATATGGTCGTTTTTTCCCATGTATACCTCTTTGGTTCCTATATAACGCAACACAAAATATTCCTGGGCGAAAAACGGATTGTTTGGAACATCAAGATACTTCTCCAAAATCGGCTGCTGTGTCGCATGGGATGTCAGCGCCTTACGCTTTGCAGAAGCAAAACGCTTTATATTGATGACCGTGGTAATCCGCTTGTCTTCTACTCCGCGCACCGGAGCACCAAATAACTCACCGGGAAAATACTTGTTCTTGACCACATACGAAATTATGGATTCAGGGAAACACGCATAATAGAGTTTTGGCGGATTCGGTTTCTCTGAAAGCTCATCGTCTCTTGTCCTGGCGTAAGTCTGAAATGCAAACGTAGTTGCGTATGACATTTTGATATGGTCTGGATGATTTGTAATACCCGCAGGCTCGTGGGTGATAACCACGTCCGGTTTTACCTCTTCCATGACTTTAATCAGGGCGTTTTCTAGCCCGCCGGGGGGTATCCTGGATAGGTCGCCGTCTTTATAATCCAGAAGACTAACAGACCATACGCCCAGATGACCAGCAGCCTCTTCTAACTCTCTTGTCCTCACGTCCGAAAGCGATGCGTTCATCGCTTCGACACTGCCCCAACCACCAGCGTCACCTTTTGTCGCACAAACCAACTCCACCCTCCAACCGGCCTTAGCGTATTTCGCCAGAGTTCCTCCTGGCGCTACTGATTCATCATCAGGATGTGCAAATATTCCGAGTAGCTTACTCATGAAGCGTATAGTAACCTATTTCACAAAAAAAGAGAATCTTATTTGCGTGCGATAAGCAACTTATAAAGCCAATACACTCCGGAAAGTCCTACTAATATATATATGATCTGCAGCAGCAACGGACTGGTTCCGAATATGATTTGCAATGCATCAACTTTAAATGCCCCGACGATTCCCCAGTTAAATGCCCCGACAGTTACAAATACCCATGTAGCCCAATCAAATTCCGACATTTTCGTTTTCATACTCTGCTCACCTCCTTTATAATGGTATAGCTAAATTTCAAAATATAATACCAAGACTTCGCAAGTCCTTTTTGAGCTGAACCACCGATGTATATACGAAACTTTGCATGTTTAGGGATTTTGCCAAGGCGACGTATGCTTCCATATCATCAATAAACACACAGTCAACCGCACGAAGGTGAAACTTAGCGAGGAATAACCCAAAGACGTCCTTTCCTTGAGACTTGGACCTGCCTTCCGTATGAGAACTAAAGATTCCGTGGAAATGTGCGTATAATCCTCTCGATTCGTTAAACCAATGATGCACATCAAGGGTATCAGTTAACAGGTACACAGCATACTTCTTCTTCAGCCTGTCAATTCCTTCAAGCAGTTCGTCGTTAATTTCTTTTGCCTCAGACTCATACATGGCTTTCCACCGTTCCAGCAACGCGTCGGGTGGTGTTGATACATGAAGTTGTTTCCTGATTTTGTCTATAAACGCGACGGAGGGTAGCTCGCCGGTGAGTAAGGCGTTTTTGTGTTCGTGCCAGACAGCACGCGCCGACTGCGAAGACAAATGGAATACTCGGGCAATAATATACGGCATGAGATCCTGTCTATGGTTGATTATTACCCCGCCCAAGTCAAAAATAAGTGTCGTAATCATAGGAACCTAATGCCAGGCATCAAATGCGTTTATCATTGCCAACCGATCCTGACTGCCGTCATAGACGGATCCGAACCAAGCATCAAGAATGGCGTATATCGATGTTTTCGAGGCCTGCCACCCGACAAGACAGAGCACATTACACATGTCTTTTTCCTTCGCCCACGAAGCGACCTGAGGACTGACCGCAAGTGACGCCCGTATGCCCGAAAATTTATTTATACCGACTTCGACTCCCACTCCTGTTCCGCAGGATACGATAGCACTATGCTCTGCGTTCTTTCTCACTTTTTGAGCAACCGGCGGCAACATAATCTGAAGCGGTATATCCTCACCTGCGTTTTTGACACCCAGGTTCTCGTATGGATACCCATGCTCATCGAGATATTTCATGACCGTACGTATTGCGTCCCACCCGTGCATATCACCCGCGAGATATATCATAGAAACTCCTTCCGATTGACTAATCCTCTCTACATATTATTATATAGTCATTACTCATGAAACTGCGAGCCAAAAAGCTATCCGTCATCATCTGGTCTGAAAATCACGAAGCACTTGCCAAGTGGTACGAAGAAGTCTTAGGCTTTAAGGTTCGTGAAGTAACCACGCATCCTGATGATTCCTGTATCGGATTTGATTTTGGAAACACGTTTTTCTCTATCGGCAGACACAATCAGGTTCACGGAAAAAACAAAGACCCCTACCGTATCATGGTTGGATTTCCGGTAGGTAGCGTACACGAAGCATACGAGGAAATAAAAGATAAGGACATCACCTGGATCGCGAAACCGTTTGAAGCTCCGACCGGTACTACGTGGTGTATGACGATTGCTGATCCTGAAGGAAATATACTTCAATTTTTTGGTAAAAAATAACCTCCTACCTGCTCGTTTCAGCCACTTTTTATTGAAAGCAGGCCAGAAAAACCGACCCCTAAACTATAGCTCTCTGGTGAAACCCAGATATTTCTTGTAATATAGAATACAAAGAAAGGAGCATACTACATGAAAAATGCAGTATTGGTTATCGTAGTGTTAGCGTTAGTAGCCGGAGGTGTTTGGTTCGTCAAAAATTCTGGGTCAGCTGCTCCGACCACAGGACAGACAGATGTGGTATCACCGAGTACCACGACACCGGCGAGCGACTCAGCGGAAACAAAGGACACAATGGTAAATGACAACGTAAAAGAAGTCGTCATTGAAGCATCTGAATTTAAGTTTTCTCCTGTAACCTTAACGTTCAAGAAAGGAGAAACGGTCAAGCTGGTGCTCAACAACATAGGCAAAATGCCGCACGATTTCGTCGTCGATGAGCTGGGGGTCCGCACCAAAAAAATCGTAGGAGGAGACAGTGACACGATTGAATTCACCCCAGAAAAAACCGGAGTATTTGAATACTACTGTTCGGTCGGTCAACACCGGCAAAACGGAATGGTTGGAAAAGTGACGGTAGAATAATACTAGTCATCGCAAATAAACTACACCGATCCGCCAGTTGAGGCGGATCGGTTGGTTTATAACTATCTATATCTGTATATCTGACAATATCGGCAAATGATCAGATCCTTTGGAGTCCCCTACCCGAAAATTTTTGAAACGAATATCCCGCGAAACGAAAATATAATCAAGCTTCCATTCCACGCGCTCAGGCTTGCAAATCTCACACCCATCCGGATAAAGACACCATGAAGGTGTTTTCGCCGGATCTGTATCCGTAAATGTCTTTTGCATGACGCGAATCGGCTCGCTCTCAGGAAGTGAGTTGAAGTCCCCCATAATCACGGTTTTTTCTTTTGGGGCGGCGCGAAGTAAGCTCGACGTCTGTTCCAGCTGAAGCGGAGACGGGTGCTGGTGCGAGTGAATCAGGTGAACAGATAGGACGTGGAGCGTAATCTCATCGATATGAATATCCGCCTGCAGTGCCGTACGGGATTGCTCTTTTGATAATATATGAACAGCGCTTGCGGTAATGGGATATTTACTCAAAATCGCGTTCCCGCGATACATTTCCCTACCGCCAACCAGGTACTGCATGCTACGGGCGTATACATATTCATACCCGAGCGACGCTGCTATCGTTTTCGCGGTATTTACTTCACTATCCTGCTCTTGGGATTCCTGCAAAGCGATTATATCCGCATGAGCATGCCCCAAAAAACCGGTCACCTCCGGCAAAAACTGGCCGCCCCAGATATTCCACGACAAAAGCCGAATATGCATACGTTAAAGTTGTTTTTGATAGAGTGCGGATTTCCTATATCCTTCATCCGTAACCGCCTCTTTCACAAACCCCAAAGATTCATAGATCCGACACAGTTTCTCTTCCTCTGCATTCGTATCCACACGAAGAAGCGACACCCCCTGATCTTTCGCTTTTTGGGCGGCAAAATCAATCAGGGCTCGCGGCATCCCTCGACCTGCAAACACACGCGAAACACACAGCCAATGAACATACAGGGCCGGTTTGGGATTATCTCCGTCTACTACTGCCCAATCCTGACTCTTCTGAGAAAACTGAAGCGCTGCGGCTCCAGCAGGTACACCGTCTACCAAGGCGACGTACCATTCATCCGGGGAGATATATTGAAGCAAAAATTCTTTGTTAAGATTATCCGGATGCCACCACTTCGAAATAGGTTTGCCGCTAGAAATAAGCCACCGTCCCGCATGTTTCATAAGGGAAACGGCCCGATCCATATCATGTACTATTGTCACTTCGCCTAACTGCTTTATTTTTCCCATAATCACTCTCGTGATTCTTTTTCCAATATGCGCTTAAGTAATTCGCCCCGCCCCTCCAGCGTTTTGGACGAATAAATAATAAGAGGATGATCCAGACAATCTGCTTCTATTTTTTTGAGTTGCGTGATGCGTTCACTCATCGAGAGCTTATCGACTTTGTTCGCGACAATGACAAAAGAAATTTTGTTGTCCGTAAGCAAATTAATCGACTCGCGGTCATAGTCCGTAAGCCCGACTTTCGCGTCTATAATGAGAACTGCCAACTTATGATTTACCTCTGATCGAAACAGGTACCAGGCGATAAGTTTGCGGTAGTGTTCCAAATCCTCCTGACTTCGCTTGGCAAAACCATACCCGGGCAAATCGACAAAAAACAGCCGGTGCTCAATCAGAAAAAAATCCAGTTTTACCGTCTTACCCGGTCTGCTGCTGGATCTGGCCAGCGACTTACCGATGAGTGAATTGATAAGACTGGATTTACCGACATTCGAACGGCCCAAAAATGTCACCTTTTGCTTGTTGTCTCTTATAATGTCATCGGTGCCGTTGATACTTTTGACGTACACGGCTTCAAGTGGAACACTCTGCATATGCATCAAAGTATACGTTATAGACGTGGAAAGATATAGAGCTCTTCCTCAGCCCTGGTAACTGCCGTATAGAGCCACCGTCGCCACTCATCGTCCGTCATCCTGGCAAACCGCTCCTCGAAAAGAATCACCCGCTTCGCCTGAGAACCTTGGGCTTTGTGCACCGTGAGCGCATATCCGAAATCAAATAAGTCAATACCGTGATACTTCGATCGGTCCTGTGTGAAATTGAGGGCAGTATCTGCGTTAAACTGTTCGCAAGCTATGAGCCCCGAATAGGGCTCTTTTTCCCCGTCGATGTCGATATCAACGCTGTAGGTCCGTTCGTTCATCTTCATAATATTGGCAATCGAACCCAACATGCCGTTGTATATCCTGGCTTTATGATTATTCCGAAGGCATATGACTCTGTCGCCTACTGCCGGCTCCGGAGTCTCGAACCCCAGCGCAGCCCTGATGTATGCATTGAGTTTTTTTCTCGTTTTGTTATACCCGCACAGTATAAGAGTTTCGGGGTGGTAATTTGTAAGCAATTCCTGCATCATCTCTCCCGTTTCACTGTTTTCCCCGTCATATTTGACGACCTTGTTTCCATATCGGCCCGGGGAAATGCGTCCGGACTTTCTCGCTTCTATAGACAACGCAATTATGGGGTTCTTCTTGGCCTGACGGTGAATCTCTTCCAGCCGGACATTCGGTGTCTGCATGAGTGTGAAATTTCCCTTAATCGGCGGCAGTTGCCCATGGTCCCCGACGACAATCATTGGCACCCGATAAGCCATAAGGTGCTCCCAGATAGTCGCGTCGACCATAGAACCTTCATCGATGATGATCAGATCCCTATCGATCTCGTCTTTCGTTTTCCAACCAATGATCTCTTCCCTGGCATTGACGACAGGCGTATAGATAAGCGAATGAATCGTCCCCACGCTATCCTGCCGATACAGTACGTCCTCTTCTTTTATTTTTGTCTGTAGCACGCGGGCGGCCTTCCCGGTAAAACTCACAAAACCCACCTTTAAGCCCGGGTCTATCGCATGGAGGGCGCGTCGGATAACAGCAATCAATGTCGTTTTGCCGGTACCGGCATATCCCCCAAGAGTCACATACTGCATAGTATTCCGATCAAGGCGATACCATTCGAGTATGTGCTCAAGCGCGGCTTTTTGGTCATGAGACAACGCGGGCATATGAAGACTCACTATAGATGAGGGGGAAATATTAGTAAAGACTAACACACAATAATTAACCAACTAAAATCGACAGGTCATTTGCTGACCCAGAGAACCCGTCAGCATATACTTTATACCGAAGTAAATACTTACCAGGCGAACTTGGGGATTTAATAATTAAATTGCCAGGGGTATATGGCCCCTTACTAAGAGTACCTATACTTATTTTTACAGTTCTAATATTGGGAACGTCATAATCAGAGGCTTGTTTCCACGCATCAATCTCACTGGGCTTAACCAAGCCAAAACCATCTGCGACAAAAAACCAAACTTCAACATTATTAAGAACACTCCCTTTAGTGAGTTTTACTCTAAAACGCACACTTAACTCAGTATCTATGGTTGTATTTAATGGAAATGCCTTATCTACAAACACAACCGAAACCTCAGCTTCTTTGCCTTGTTCATGTTCCTGTAACGCATTCTTTATCGTCTCTTTCAACCGTGAATAACTTTCACTTTCCTTTTTATTTACGCTAATCTCCTGTACCAGGGCTAAGCATCGATAAATTTTATATATGCCATAGGAAATTAATAAAATCTGTAATACTATTAAAACCGAAGTCATTAACAACTGATTAGGCACTGTAAGTGCTAAAGGATTAATTAGAGTAACAGCAAAAAAAGCGACACACGGATGCACGACTGAATTCGTTAAATCTATTCTGCTGTATTTCACTCTTATCTCGCTAATTTTCTTTTCTGTCATATGTTGCTGTTTTTTCAAATCCACTAATTTTGCTGTTAAAAACTTTGCATTTCCATCTTTTCTAGCTTGGGGAATTGCAAGTTCAATCTGATCTATCTCTTTCTGTAGCGTTTCTTTATCATTTTCTCTAGCGCTCTTTTCTTCCTGTTGAGCCTGTTCAATAGCGGCGCCTAATAAGGTTACACTGAATATAAAAATAGTCGGTGAAATAGCTAATAATGCAAATGATAAGTTGCTTAATATATTAATTATGTATTGTATTTCATCGTTCATACACGTATTGAGAAAGTTAATGTTTTAGGTAGAAAGGGCAGAATTCCGCATTGACGAATTTACTTATGCTGCGGGACTTGGATTCGAACCAAGATAACATCCTCCAGAGGGATGCGTAC
>CAZNKB010000016.1:0-11177 GCA_964573695.1 uncultured Gammaproteobacteria bacterium
TTCTCAGGAATGAGAGAAAATGGCGAAGAATTCCCACTTTTAGGATTGCGCAGGCACGCTACGGCATTTGTCCCAATCATTAAATCTCACCCCCACAACCCGAGCCGGAACCAAGATAGGAAAAGATTTATCCGCCGAACTTCGCCGAAATCACCGAGTGTCGCCGAAAAAGATTTTCTCGGCGAATCTCGGTGTCTTCGGCGTTTCTCGGCGGAAAATTTGTTTGCTTTTTTTACAAAACTTCCACTTGTAATAGAATTAATTGTTTGACGGAATAGCCAACGGAGCCATTCTCTCTTCTTTTCCGATATCAGCCGGTCAGCGGCGGACCGCCGGGAGGATGTGGCTGTAAAGAAACTCAATGGGCCGGTTCTGATCGGTTCCTGTCTGGGTGTCGCCAAAGACGACCACCACCATGTCGTGCTCCGGGATGATGAAGATAAATTGGCCGCCGCGTCCTCTCGCCGCGTAGATATCCTGCCGGCCGTTCCCTTGCGGGTCAGGGGCGAGAATCCACCAGAGATAGCCGTATCCGGAGGGCGGCTGGCCTTCGACCGTCAGGTCCACGTGTTTACGGAAGGATTCCCGCACCCATTCCGTCGGCACAATCTGTTCGTCTCCCCAGCGGCCGTTCTGCAAGTACAGCAGCCCGAATTTGGCCGCGTCACGGGCCGTCAGACACAGGCCGCCGCCGGTATGCGGATGGCCTTCTTCATTTTTATACCAGAACGTTTTCTCGATCCCGAGAGGCTTGAAGAGAAAACGCTCGGCATACACATCGGCATGCATTCCCGTGCGGTTCTTGAGCATGCTGGACAGCAGGATGACACCGCCGCTATCGTATAAGAAATCCGTCCCCGGAGACCTGAGCATGGGACGGTCGAGATAAAATTTGTCCCAGCCCCGGGTCAGCCGGTTCAGTTGAAAGTGGGGCGCATCCGGCCCCCGCTCATGATAATCGGTGCCGCTGCGCATGGTCAGGAGGTCTTTGAGACGGATGGAGGCTTTGCGCTCGTCCAGGTTGGCGATATCCTTCATCTCCGGAAAAAAATTCAGGATTTTCTCGTCCACACTCTTGAATTCGCCTTTGGCAATCGCCATACCCACCAGAGCCGACGTGAAACTCTTGGAAACGGACTGCAAGGTGTGAAGCCGATCGGCCTGCCAATTGTTGAAATACGCCTCGACCACCAGATAACCGTGGCGGACGATCAACAGCGAATGGAGCCGTGGAAACCGTTCCCCGGCGCGGATGAGATTCGTTAGCTCTGCCAGTTTCACCGAATCCAGTCCCTGCTGCTCGGGTGTTGAGACCGGCCATTCCCAAGCCGTGGGCTTCTCAAATACTCGTTCGGCGGAATCACGCATTGAGGCCGCATGGATTTTGAGCGTATCAGCCGGGCCTGGCTGATTGTCGAGAGTTGAGCCGCGCACACAGCCCAGCATGACGATGAGAAGAATGGCTTTTAATTCTTTGTGCATGACAGTTCCTTTTTAAGCTTGCCCACCTTGCGAAAAAACTTGATTCAGCGAAACATCTTTACTGCCGATTTTCTCAACGAATCAGGATCATTGTCTTTGTTTGTTCAAAGCTGCTTCCCACCTGCAATTTATAGAAATAAATGCCACTGGAAAGGCGGTGAGTATCAAAAACAATCGTATATGCTCCCGGGGTTTGGAATTGATCAACTAAGGTCTGAAGTTCTCTGCCAAGCATGTCGTAGATTTTTAGAACGACAAAACCTGATTTATGCAGGGAATACCCGACTCTGGTCGAAGCCTTGAAGGGATTGGGATAATTTTGCCTCAATTCAAATGAGAATGGCATTGCATTATTGCTTTCTTTGACCGAAGTCGTCGATCGAACACTCCGAAACACTCCACCACCGGTTGTCCCGGCAAAAATATGCCCGCTGGGACTGACGGCAAGAGAACTAATTCCGGGATTCGTCAGACCCGCATTGATCGGTGTCCAATTCTCCCCGTTATCGGCTGAACGGAAAACGCCGCCATCATAGGTTCCGGCGAAAATATGCCCACTGGAATTGATGGCAAGAGAACTGCCGTTATGATCGGTTAGGCCGATGGGTAGCCAATTATCCCCATTATCCGTTGAACGAAAAGTTCCACTATCAAATGTTCCGGCAAAAATATGATCACTGGAATTGATGGCAAGAGAGATGCCCACAACCGTTGGCAGGCCAAGCCGCGTCCAACTATCCCCGTTATCCTTTGAACGGAAAACGCCGTCACTGGCCCCAGCAAAAATATGCCCGCTGGAATTGATAGCAAGAGACCGGATATCAACAAATATATCGATTAGACCAATTGATAGCCAATGATCCCCGTTATCGGTTGAACGGAAAACGCCGCCACCACTGGTCCCGGCAAAAATATGCCCGCTGGAATTGATGGCAAGCGCAATAACCCATTTATCTGTCAGACCAATTTTTGTCCAGTTATCCCCGTTATCGGTCGAGCGGAAGACTCCGCTATAACTTGTTCCGCCAAAAATATGCCCACGGGAATTGATGGCAAGAGCATGAAAGTACTGTACCGCCTTGCTCAAGGTCCAATTATCCCCGTTATCGGTTGAACGAAAAGCGCCATTGCCGTTTGTCCCAACAAAAATATGACCATTGGAATTAATGGCGAGACAGCGAACCTCAGTAATTGGCAAACCAGTTTTCGTCCAATGTTCCCCTTTGTCGGTTGAACGGAAAATTCCATCATCCGTCCCGGCAAAAATGTGCTCGCTGGGACTGACGGCAAGAGCATGAACCCTGGAATTCGTCAGACCCGCATTGATGGGTGTCCAATTTTCCCCGTTATCCGTTGAACGGAAGACACCGCCCTTATCAAACCCGGCGAAGATATCCCTGTTGGAATTAATGGCAAGAGACCGAATATAAATATCCGTCAAACCCTTATTAACCGGCGTCCAATTATCCCCGTTATCGGTGGAACGGAAAACGCCGTAAAAAGATACCCCGGCAAAAATATGTCCGCTGGAATTGATGGCAAGCGACGGAATGGGATTATACCCGCTCCTAATGATTTGCGTCCAACTATTCCCGTTATCGGTCGAACGGAAGGCACCGTTATACTGGGTCCCGGCAAAAATGTGCCCACTGGAATTGACCGCAAGAGAACTTACATAGTTATTTACCAGGCCAACTCGTGTCCAATTCTCTCCGTTATCGGTGGAACGGTATACACCGCCCCCGCCGGGTGAAGTAAGCCAGTATGCTCCGGCAAAAATATGCCCGCTGGAATTGAAGGCAAGGGAAACAATCCACTCATCTGTCAAACCCAGCAGCGACCAATTATCGCCGTTATCGGTTGAACGGAAAACGCCGTCAGTTGTGCCGGCAAAAAGATCCCCATTTGTTCTGATGGCAAGCGACATGACACCTATATCTGCTAAGCCAGTCAGCTCCCAATTCTTGCCATGATCAGTTGAACGATAAACTCCAGCACTTGCCGGGGCAAAAATATGCCCGCGGGAGTTTATGACAAGATTCCGAATATCTCCGGCATGAGGTCCATTGGATTGCTGCCAAAAATCCTGAGCATCGGATAAAGCAGGCAACAGAATGGCCATCGCGAGTAAAACGATAATTTTTTTCATTTTTTCTCCAGTCATTCTTAACATGTTGCGAAGTGTCGATAAGTGGAAAGTTTTACCAAGACAGATTTCGATAGTTCTTGCCGAGTCACCGGCTTTCACAGCCAGATATGCTTGGTCCGCAGAGATGGGCTTTTTGCTACCTACGCGAGGAAGGGCGTCGAAGTGAGCCGTTGCAGTAACGTAATGAAGTGCCAGAATGGGATAAGATTAGGATGTAAAAATAATTGAGCTCCTTCAAAAAGTCAAGCGCCTTTTAAGGAAGCGGGGTTAAACTTTTGTCGAAAGCTCGACGCCTGAAGGCGTAACGACGAACCTATTTTCATAAAAATACCACCTCGCCTCACCCCCGCCATGCCCAGCGGATGATGTTCGCCAGCTTGGGTGGCGTTCCTTGCATTAAAATTGCGACGCGGAAGAGACGTCCGCCGGCCCAGACTAAAAAGAGGGTACACAGCAGAACGCCGACCAAACCAACATACGGCTGCCAGGCCGGCACCCCACCCGGGGTGCACAGCCGGAGAATCATCAGCAAAGGCGTAAAAGGCGGAATGAGCGACATCCACGTCGCGAAACTGCCGAGCGGCTCTTTCACCACCGGAAAATAAATGAACATCGGCAAGAGCGCCGGAATGATCGAGGGAAAAGAAAGCGACTGCGCATCTTTCGGCTCGCTGCAGGTGGCGCCCAAGGCGGCGGACCAGGCGCCGAACATGATGATGGCCAACGGCATAAAGGTGAAAAACCAGGGCAACATGCGCAGCGGCACATAATCTTCATAGCCCATAACTTTCAAGGCGATCATCCCACCGACGATATACACGGCCGCGCTGGTGAAAGAGACGGCAATGCCGCTGAGCAGCTTGGCCGTCATAAATTCGAATGGTTTGATCGAACCCAGCAAAACTTCGGCGATGCGCTGGGTTTTTTCTTCCATCACCGAATGCAGCATCCCGGGGACGCTCATCATGATCATCATCAGCATCAACATCATGACAATGATCGGAATCACGAGCGCCTCAATCAAATTAACTTTCTTCGCTTCGGCAATCGCGCCGGTGGATTTATCCATTGAAACCAAGCCCAACCCGTCGACACTGATCCAGAAAAATAAATCTTTGACCTCTGATTCTTTAATGCCGGCGTCGGCCAATCTTAATTTGCGCAGGTGATTGTTGATGGGCCAGACCACCCACTCGCGCAAATCATCGATGGCCGCATTTTTCGCGTAGTAGGAAATGTTGAAAGCTTCTTTGTCTTCGCCGGGATGCACCACCTGCGGACCGATTTCAATAAAAGCATACAAGCTGCCGTTTCGGACGCGCTCGGAAAGCTCGAGACGCTGGGCTTGAGGATCATCAAGATTCGGCTTTACTTCCTCGAAGAAATATGCGGGTTTAATTTTCTTCCCGGTTTCCTCGGCAAAAATTTCTTTGGCATTGCGCTGCTCGGCAGCTTGCATAAGTGCTGTGGCCATCACGCCTGAACGATCGCTGACGGCGACCCGTTTATCGGCTGTATCAACGCGATCTTTCATGAGAAAGAAGGCAATCATACTTCCACCAAACACCAACGGCGCCACAACCAAACCAATGAGAAAGCCTTTGGTTTTCACGGCGGCGTTGTATTCACGTTTGGCGAATCTAAGAATTTTGCGCATGGTTCACCTCTTTGGCTTCGGGGCCGGCGATCCGGATAAAAATATCATGTAACGAGGGCTTCACAATATTAAAGCTTTGAATCGAAGTCCGGCTGAGAATGGTCTGAAGAATTTTCTGCGGATCACCCTCGGCGGTTAGCCGCAGTTCCTGCAATTGACCGAAATCGTTGATCCGTTCGATGCCGGGAATATTTTGCAATACCTCGGCGCCATTGCGAGTTCGCACGCGAATGGTATCGCTGGCATACTGATCCTGAATGGCAGCCAGCGTGCCGTCGAGCACTTTTTTCCCTTTGAAGATCATGAAGATGAAGTCACACATCTTTTCAGCCATGCTCATATCGTGCGTGCTGAAGATCACCGTCGTCCCTTGTTTCTGCAGCTCCAGAATGGCGTCTTTGATCACCTCGGTATTGACGGGATCCAATCCGGTAAAAGGCTCATCTAGCAAAACCAGTTCCGGCTCGGAGACCACGGTGGCGATAAACTGCACTTTCTGGCTCATGCCTTTGCTCAGGGTCTCGACTTTTTTGTTGGCCCACGCGACGAGGTCGAGCCGCTCCAGCCATTGCTCCACTTTCGCTTTGATGTTATCTTCGCGCTTCAGGCCGCCGAAGAACACCAAAAGCTCGCGCACTTTCATGCGTTTGTACAACCCACGTTCCTCCGGCATGTAACCCATGCGGTCACAACTGGACGGCGTCAACGGTGCGCCCAGCACGTGAATCGCACCCGCATCCGGCAAGATGATGTTCATCATCATGCGCAGCGTGGTGGTTTTGCCGGAACCGTTTGGCCCGATGAAACCATAAACGCTTCCTTTGGGCACGGCGAGCGATAAACCGTTTACGGCAACATGCTCTCCAAAGGTTTTGGTGACGTTTTGTAATTCAATCGCAAACATGTTAGATGTCTTCCTTTATCGTAACACGACTTTCAACCGTAACCCTGCGGGCGTAGCCAAATGCATGGTAAATTTTAAATTGAAAATTTTCAATTTAAAATTTACAAAAAAGGAGACTCAGAAATTTTGCTAAATTTTGCCTCATGGCTTAATCAATGTCGTCGCCATCTTCGTTGTCATGGTCATGGGAATCGTCATGTTTTGCGGGCCGCTCACGGTTATGGTGCTTTTCGTCGAGCCATCGGATGTCGTTTTGACCAAGATGCCTTCCTTGTAAGCAAAATACCAAGTGTCTATTGCTCCGATGTCACCAGTGAAACTCAGGTCGGCGCCGCCTTGCTTTCCAGTTCCACTCATCGTTCCTTTCACTGCCGCAGTGACTTTGACACATTCCAAACCGTTCATCACTTCGAGCCCTTGCAGCGTGTTGAGATTCTCAAACAACATCTGCAAATGCGAGTTGCTATCTTTAATATCAAGAGTATCTCTGGTTGTCCAGGTATCTCTAATTTTAACAGGTTTTCCTGCCATATCCGGGAAGAACGCTTTGAAATCCGAGACAATGCTGCGCTCGCTGCCAGGGCCCATGGTATACTTGATCGCCTCAGCGCCGGATAGCTCCAGTTCCTTGCCCAACGCGGAAAGCGTCATCTCGAAGCTTTTGCCGACGACGGATGTGACATCCGGTGAGAAATCACCCTGCGGAGTTTTAACGGCAACTTTCATGGAGTCGATCGTGATCCCAAGCTGCTGCGCGTCGTTCTTCGACGCCTTGGCTTTGCACGAGAACACATACCCCATGTTGATCTGCGTTGCCACCGATTGCCCCATCATTTCCAAATTCTGATTGATTTGGTTGGCGATGCGGTACTTGAGCGTTTCCTTTTCCGGCAGACGATATTGCAGGATCAAGCCGGTTTTGATATCTCCCCACAAACTTTTCTTGGCGGCACAGCCAATCGCCGCAAGGATTGAAAACGCGACCAGAACGGACAAGAGTTTGCTGTAACGATACATTGTGCGGTTCCTTTCGGCATAAGTTTATGTAAAGAATTTTTAGTGGTATTCGGCTACGCCCGCAGGGATTTGCCGAATCCTACGGACGCAGTCGCCCGGATACAAGCCATTGGATTTTTGATCGGGACAATTCGCAAAATCCGAAGACAAAAAGTTTTTCCTGTTCTTTTCAAAACTTGTCAACTCGCCTGAGTCGATGGCAACTAACGCAGATATTCCGCCGGAATAGGCAGATCGGGCCGCTCGTCCATCCACATCAGACTGGCGATCCACCAGCGGCCGCCGTCATAAACGAGCTGAAGGTTATTAATTCCTCTGCTCATTTTTTTCGGATCAGTGACATTGGCACCTTTGCGATACGTCGAGAAGACCTGCGCCATCTGACCCCAAAGCCGGGTCTGGCGGGCGATTTCAGATTCATGAAAACTCTGCAAAGCGTGCGATTCAATCCGTTTGCGAAAGGAAAGAATAAATGTATCCACCGTCATCCGATCCACACTCTGGTTCTGGTTAACCCGAATGCAAGGTGCCGCGGCAGTGAAAAGGTTCCGGAATCGCGAAAGGTCCGGCTCTGCTCCCTCTGCGAAGGTGATGGACTCATAAAGTGCCTTAAGCACAGCGTCAATGGAAGCCGTATCGCGGAGGGAATCGGCAAGCGTGGCCATGTTCATTTTGGCTTCTTCACCGGTATTCTGCGCATAAACAGGCCGTGTGAAGTGGATCGCTGCGCAAATGAGCGCGAGGGTAATCAAAGCTTTGATGATCTTGTTCTTTCTCATTGGCATATTCCTTTGGTTATGGCAAAGTCCAACTCGGGTAACATAATCGCAAATAAATTGAAAAGTCGTCGTGCTCAATCAGACGTCACAACTATTCATCGTGTGGCAAGCCGAGATAACGTGGTACGCGTTTGCAGTAGCGTGCATACTCTTCGCCGAAAGCCTGGCGCAGATGCTCTTCTTCCGTTAGCACCATCAAATGAATCATCGCGGCGAAAAAAATCACCCACCCTAAGGCGTACCACGACGGCCAGCGTAAAGCCACCCCTGCGATCAGCAGCGAAAAAAGCACAATCTGTGGATTCCGCGTTAGCGCGTACAAGCCGTTTTGTTTCAGCACATTCACTTCCTGACCGAAGGAGCGGCGAAAGCCGAGCGCGGCCATGGCCAGCAGGCCTAAGACGAATCCGGCGACGATCAAGAATATGCCAATATACCTGAGCAATGGATGAACCGTTTGATCCGGCAACCAAAACGCGGCCCATGACGGCGGGTTGTAAATATACGGAAAGCTGAAATACGGCAGCCAGATTATGCTCTCCAGCATGGTGGACATTAAAGTCAGCCGGCCTCGCTGCAGATAGTCACGTCTGACGATGACACGAAAGACGATAAATGCAGCGACGAGAAGGAAAATCGCTGCGATCAAATAAGTGATGAGCATTTTGCCAAGGCCTACTTTTTTATTGGTCATGCTTTGTGTTCAACATCCGAGGCGCGAAGTTGCTTCTGCCGCGCGCGGTCGGTCATCACCGCCACAATGACAACTACTCCCACTGCTGCGGCACCGTATTTCTGCATCGCAAGCCCGGCAATGATGAGCACGAGGGCGATGATTGTTATAAATCCTTGCGCCAGTTGGCGGTTCTTGAGATCCAATAGCACCGCCAGAATAATGACCACGCCCATGCCGACGGCGCCGTAGTTTTGCCTGGCAAGTCCTGCCGTGGTTAAAACGAGGGACATAATCACAACCAACCCTCGGATCAGTTGACGTTTTTGCAAATCCATTTTGACTTTCCTTTTATTATATCACGACATCATTTTTTCGTCCATGGGGCCGGCCGCCGGCCTGGGAAAAATGTGATAATCCGGCCCAAATTGCTCCAGGAACTCGACGCTGAACGACCGTAAAGTATATGAAATCGGCAACAGCACCACGGCGTTGATATACGGCATAAGCAAAAACACAAAGCCGATGCAGCAGGTGAACAGGCCGGCGAGGACAATTCCAATAACAATGATGATGAATAAAAAGAGAACCATAAGTCCGTACCCGATAAAATAGAAGAGGTGCGTTGAAAACAAATTGAGAAATTGTCGCCAGGCCTCCACGGCACTGATCCTGTATTTATACATGATCGGGACCACAAAATCCGAGAGCAGAAGATTGATATAACCGATCACCAGCAGTATGCCAAAAAAACCAAGCAGCATCCAGATGACGGGCATAATGAGAATGCTCACTTGCACGCGGCTTTCGTACAGGTCGCGGATAACCGAATAACACTGAACGAAGTACAGGGCAATGATGGCGAAAACCAAGAGGCCAAAAAAGAAACGCCACAGAAACAAGGAATTCCCCTCGGCGCGATACTCGTGCCAGGGCTTGACGACCTGGGCCTGGTTGTGGATCACATTGTCCAGAAACATAAATTTTCCTCTGGAACTCAACCAGGTAAAAAGGACGAACACAATAAAGATGAAGAAAATGCCGATGATGATAAGCGTGAACCAGCCGGGATGATCGAGGAGCCATTCCCAAGCCTTGTACGGGAAATACACCACCTCTTCCCAATCGACTCTCCCTCTGCCTTGTGCTCCGGAGCCGCCACCGTTATTCCAATCGGTCAAGCCGGCCAGGAAAGCCGTAAATCCCACCACAAACCATTTCTTCAAATCAAAGGGCTGAAAGAGCGCGTTCTTCATCCGCTCCCATCCCCGCGACAGGGGCGTGAGATATTGAATGTTCATTGTTCCTCCGGTTGGTTCAAAAGTTGAGTATTTATCGAATGCAAACGGCATGAATAGCGGTCACCGCAGGGAATAAGCCGGAACAAAACCAGCAGGCAAAACCAATATATTCCGGGGTGAGCGGCATGCATATTAATGTGGAGGCGCTGGTTATTGCCGTTGCAATGCCGGCCAGCGCTTTGTGGGAGTTGGTTGCGGGTACGCATGATTTCTCGGAACCAAATGTTCTCTTGACGATAAAGCTGGTCTTACAGAAATCCGCGTCGAAATCTATGAAATTTATACGAGCCTTTTTTGAAAACGTTGTGCGGGCGCCAAGAAAACTTGCCCGGCGCCATTGCGCAAGCTGATGCGGCTATTGGCTCTCAGGTAACCAACACCAAGTTCCGCTCAATGGCAGAGAATCGCGCCGGTGTTGAGGCGCGGACTGATATGGCACACTCTTTCTGATAAAAAATCTGTGTATGAATGAAACTGCAATTCAGCCTTTACGTAAAAATGAATTGCATAAAAAAGCCGCCGGCGTCGCAGCAGATGGCCGTGGGAGGCCTTTCGAAGTCATCATTTTTCGGCAAAAGCCGTCATTGCCAAACTTAATAATTCAAAGCCCAAGGAGTTATGCCATGTTAAAATCCATTTTTTCCCGTCTGCTGACCGGTTTCATCCTGCTCTTGGTGTTTGCCGCGTTCGCCCAAGAGAAGAAAACCGAGGCTTCCACCGCCACTCCGAAAATCAAGGCGGAAGACCATTATCTGGCGCTGAACACATTCTATCAAAATGCCTTGGAACATGTGAAAGTGCTTTACAACCAAGCCAGCAACAGCCCCAAGCTGGATGAAGCGATCGCCAATGAGCATTTGGACGAGGTTTGCCGCAGCCTGAATGCCGCGAAAAAACATCAAGCGGCCGTTGAGCAGGAGCTTAGCGCGTATGACAAGATCGACTTTCAAGATCATCTCGATGCCATCGGTAAATATCGCGCCAAAGCGAAAGAGCATTATCAGGAACTGGATAATGAGCTTTTCAAGAGCAAAACCGACCCCCAAGAAGTCCAGAATATTGCGGCCAGTCTTTATCGTGACTTGATGAAAGCGTTTGACGAGTACAAGGCAATGCGGCAGCACGCCGGGGTGCCGGCGCCAATCGAGCCGCCGTTGATTATCGCGCCGATTCAGTCGAAGTAACCCTTGCCTGAAAAACACGCTGCCTTAAATC
>CAZNKB010000017.1:0-10668 GCA_964573695.1 uncultured Gammaproteobacteria bacterium
CCAAGGGTCCGGCTGTTCGCCGGTTAAAAGGGTACGCGAGCTGGGTTCAGAACGTAAATCTTATTGCGTTCTCCGCTAGTAATGGCGGATAATAAGAAGAGAAGTCAGAGCACTTCTGCTTTCTGTCGCCCAACGAGGAAAATGACAGAAAGAATCGACTAAAATCGGTGAAACCCATTATATATTCCGAACGAATAGAGTGGGCAATACCGAGGGTAAGCGGTTATTGAGGCTAGACGCTAGAGTCTAGAAGATTGAATTTGAAGTTTGAAAGATAGAAGATAGACTTGCATGATACAGACATTTCGAGATCTTAAAGTCTATCAAGAAGCATATCAACTCATGTTGATAATCCATAGTGCTGTTAAAAAACTTCCAGTATTTGAACGAAACGATTTAGCATCTCAGATGCGGAGAGCATCAAAATCCTGTCCTTCTAATATAGCTGAAGGGTGGGCAAAAAGGCGATTTGAAAAAGAATTCAAAAAACACCTTGAAAGCGCAATCGGATCAGCAAATGAAATGGAAGTTCATTTAGAAACAGCACGAGATTTGGATTATTTGCAAAGGGATTTTTGTGAGAAAATATTGCTTCGGTATAAACATTTAGGTGGAAAGTTGACCAATCTCCAGCGAAATTGGAAAACTTTCTAGTATCTAACTTCAAGTTTCAAGATCTAACTTCTAATTTCTAGTGTCTAGCATCAAATAACTTGATCCCGTAGAGACTTGTTCCGCGAGGAACAGATCCCGGCGAAAGCCGAGGATAACACGTCGACCCCACCTCTCAGCCGAAAGGCAGTGACGGCGGGTGAAGATATAGTCCATACAACTAGTAATAGTTGAGGTTTATGCGTAAGACAGTTCGGTCTCTATCCAGTGTGGGCGTTAGATTCTTGAGGGAGGCTCTCCACAGTACGAGAGGACCTGGAGGGACGAATCCCTGGTGTGCCTGTTGTCGATCATTCGTGACGGCAACGCAGGGTAGCTAGATTCGGTCGGGATAAGCGCTGAAAGCATCTCAAGCGCCAAGCCCATCCCAAGATGAAGAATCGTTATAGACCCGTTGGAGATGACAACGTTAATAGGCGGGGAGTGTACGCACCGCAAGGTGTTTAGCTTACCCGTACTAATCGGTCGATGTTGTGGGGAACAAAGGAGCTGAGGCAATCTATCTTTCGGTAGATGCCAAAGGCTTGTTTTCCTCGACAAAGTGACACGATACGTGGCCCCACGCAGTGCGGGGCAAGCATTCTCCCTTATGTTGCAATTACCTTATATAATAAACAAGACGTTTTATCTTTGAGCCTTTCGGTCTCTTACGCGATGTGGCACCACCCTTTCCCATTCCGAACAGGGAAGTGAAACACATTAGCGCCAACAATACCTGTTTCGCAAGGAACCGGGAAGATAGGTCGAGGCCGGGGGACTCAAAGATAAAATAGTCCATATTACCGTGTAGACATATAGTTTGCACGGTTTTTTTGTGGTTTTGCGCCGTCATTCCGCCTCAGGCGGAATTCTGGCGGGTAAACCGGGGGACTCAAAGATAGAACGAAACAAGTCCCGCTGTAACAGGCGGGATTTTTGGTGGGGTCAGTTAACGAGCAAATTCGTATTTGCGAGTTTACTGCCACACATGGTTTGCGGTGCAAAGCACTGTTGGTTTTATCGGCAAACCATTGCGCGCGCGAACCTGGTATAGTGAGATAGTATGGCAGAAGGACAATCGATACACGAGCGTGAGATAGGCAAGCCTCTCGCCAATCAAATCAACGAAATATTTGAACGGCGTGCGACCGCCGGGGACCGTAAACTCATCATGGAAACGTACACCCAGAAATTTGAACAGCTTATTCGTACCATGCCGAAAGAGAAGCAAGATACCACGATGATCAAGATCCAGCGTGCTATCGTAAAATTCAGCGGGGCGTTCTATGAATATGGGGCACGGTTTTCTGATTTCGTACGAAAAGTTTTCCTTTGGCCTATGGTTGCGACCGTTGACTCGTTCCCGAAAGATAAATTTTATCAAATGGAATTAGCCCGAGCGAAAGCCTGGGGAGAGTTTGCGCATGATACGACAAAGACGGCTACAGCAGAGCGGAACGCATATCGTGACAATTTCTTGCCTTCTGCACTTATCGGAGTTGAGACTGCCGGTCTTATGGGTACATACATAGGAGCGACACTCGGAGGAGTGAAAGCCGGGAGCCTCGCCGGTGCAGCTACAGGGGGCTTATACGGAGCGGGGATTGGTGCAGTGGCAGGTGGTCTGATAGGAGGCGCGATGTCGCTCATCATGCGTGCGAACGACCGGATAATGGGTCCGCCGGTGGCATACTATAACCTCAACGCCGCATTCTCGGGGGGAGGGTCAATAAATATCAATACGAGTGGGCAATCCAGCTAGCTATATGGATGATATAAACGACATAGTAAACGATATCATCACTAGGGTGACCGCTTCGAAACTCCCGGATACGGAGAAAGCCGATATCATGGCAGCAGTGTCGCTTGGCATGCATAAGCTCGTGTGGCCCATACTGCTCGCTCATGTTCCTGAATATTTGCTTCGGGAGGTTAAGGAAGCCGAGGTTATGACGGTAGATGATTATCTTGAGATAATCGAATCGGCGCTTGCAAACCCAGCAACCGCCAAAGAAATGCACGATGAGCTCAAAGCCGCCCTCGAAGAGGTCAAGCAGCTTGTGTCAAAAACGCTCTAGTTGAGGAAACCCCACAAATCCTGTATAATCACGCGTATCCCTAAAAGAAAGGCGGGTTAATGAATGGCTACCAAAAAAGTTTCTAACACAGAATCGACAGATAAAAAAAGCGATGCTACCGAAGTAGTATCCACACCCAAAAAATCCTCACCCTCCTCATCGGCGGGTAAAAAAGCAGCCTCCAGTATGGAGGAACTTCTCCAAAGTACGGGCTATCAGCTCAAAGGGCTCAAAAAAGGCGACACCGTCAATGCAACGATTACCAGGATTTCCGCCCGGGAGATTGCCCTCGACACCGGAAGTAAAACAGAAGGCGTCGTCATGGACAAGGAGATAGAAAACTACCGAGATATGCTTTCTAAGCTCAAAGTAGGGGATATCGTCGCAGCGCAGGTGATTGTAGCAGAAAATGATCGAGGACAGAGCGTATTATCTATCCGTAAATCACTTCTTGAAAAGCGCTGGACAACACTTTCCGACGTCCAAAAGAACGGCGAATCCGTCGATGTCGTGCTTCGGGATCCTGTTCGTGGTGGCGTACTTGTCGATTATGGCGGTATACGGGGTTATATCCCGCTTTCCCAACTGGATGCAACCGTTTCCAAACAGCTGGACAAATCAGCCGGTCGGCGGATCAAGGTCAAAGTGATAGAGGTGGATCCCGCAACGAACCGATTGGTATTTTCCCAACGAGCCATTACCGAAGAAGCGGTGCTCGCCAAGCAAAAAGAGCTATTAGACGTGATTCCCGTTGATACGACGGTAGAGGCGAGTATCACCGGGGTGGCTCCGTTCGGGGCGTTTGCGAAATTCTCCGTTGAGAAGGACGGAGTAAAGCACGAAGTTGAAGGTCTCGTACACATATCCGAGATCGCGTGGGAAAAGGTGGATGATCCGAATCAGTATCTCAAAGCAGGAGACACGATAAAGGTCAAAGTGGTCGGAGTCGATGAAAAAACGGGCAAGGTGACATTGTCGGTGAAACAATTACTTCCGGATCCGTGGGAGCATGTCTTGGACATGTTCGAAAAAGATTCCCAAGTCAAAGGGAAGGTCACCAGGACAAGCCCTTACGGAATATTTGTGGAACTTACACCCGGGGTAGAGGGACTTATTCATATAAGCAAAGTCACGCCGGGAGCCGAGCCGAAAGTCGGTGAGGAAATCACCTGTTTGGTAGAAGACGTCAAGCCCGATCAACGGAAAATTAGTCTAAGCATGGCCCTCACAGAAAAGCCGATTGGGTATCGATAATTATTTGGGGACAAACATAAAGGTTTTTCCCCAACCCTTTTCCGCAAGTTGAGGCGCGCTGGCAGAAGTGTTTCTGCCGAAGGCGGCACGCATATCTTATTCCCGTTTTAAACCTGTAGTATTGACGTTCAACGTTTTCTATACGACAATGAGACATATGACAGAAGCACCACAACCTATGGGGTTCCGCGCACAAATGCGCGAATTATTGAGTACCGAGCCCGTTTCGCTTGTCCCTGTTACAGAACGGAACCTTCCCCGTTTTGAAGCCGCACTTACTGAGCTTGGCCAGCTCAGTCAATCCGAAGGCGGCATGCTTCCCCTCACGGGCAACGCGCAGGAAACAAATGCTCAGTGGCTAAGTGGGACAAAAGGGCTTTGGCTTGTCGGCGACAAGGAGGCAGATTTTTCCCAGGCGGAAAACGTGGCTGGATTTGTAAACGTATACGCGCCTGAACACAACGGGTCGATCAATGACTGGCTCCTCAAGCGCGGTATGCGCGCCTATGATCCCGGAGCGGTTGTCGAACTTTCCTCGTTTGTTAAATCAGATAGTTCTGAAGGTGTGGAGTTGAGTGCGCACAAGCAGGCGTTGGCAAAAGTATTTATGGATGATGCGTTCAAAGACGTGCGTGCCGTGACTACTTGGGTTACTCATGAGACGGACAACAAACTGGATCCTACTCAAGTCGCGGATATGAAAAAGTTGGGTGGTTGGCCTCTCGGGAGCCTCAAATACGCTCCAAGTGAATCGGTAGACAGTACGTGCTTTCTTGTTACCCGACGCGCATTTTTAGACGCGCTGACCGGGACAAAGAGAGCGTAACGCAAAATCTTGCCTTCTGGTGTAGAATACCCCTATGAAGCTTCGCGCCTCGTATGTCTGTCAGCAATGCGGATATGAAACTCCCCAGTGGTACGGTAAATGTCCCAACTGTAATGAGTGGAATACGCTGATTGAAACCGTAAAAGAAGTTTCCGGAGGCCCCAAAGGGAGTTCTTTGCGTGTTCAGCCAGCATCAGTGGCACCACAAAAGCTTTCCCAGGTTAAGCATATCGAAAAAAACAGGCTAAAGAGTGCCTTCGGAGAATTTGACCGGGTTGTCGGTGGGGGAATAGTGCCCGGGAGTGTTACGTTGCTTGCCGGCGACCCTGGGATAGGAAAATCCACGTTACTCCTGCATATACTGGGATCAGTGGGCGGATTGTACATATCGGGCGAAGAATCGGCAGAACAAGTGAAGCTTCGCGCAAAGCGACTTGGCATAGAAGGAGAAAATATTTCCATATTGGCAGAAACGAATGCGGAGAATATAGTAGGCGCACTTGCTACCCTCGAGGAAAAGAACTTAGTCATTGTGGATTCCATACAGACACTTTCTTCTTCGGATCTGGAAGGTATGGCCGGATCCGTGGGGCAGATCCGTCATAGTGCGGAGGTATTGATCGCTGCGGCAAAATCCCAGGGTATTCCGATGATTATTATCGGGCATGTCACGAAAGAAGGAGCGATTGCCGGGCCCAAGGTGCTGGAACACATGGTAGATGCGGTGTTGTATCTAGAAGGGGAGCGGTTTGCTAATGCCAGAATACTCCGGACGCTCAAAAATAGGTTCGGTGCGATAGAAGAAGTGGGAATTTTTGAAATGGCTGAACAAGGACTAAAAGAAGTATCAAATCCCTCGGCGCTATTCTTACAGGATCGAGTAAAAAATGTACCTGGGTCTGCAGTGACCGTAATTTTGGAAGGGACCCGTCCCATGCTGGTTGAAATACAGGCGCTTGTCGTTTCCACCCAGCTTGCGATGCCCCGGCGTGTGGCAAGTGGCATTGATTACAACCGGTTACAGCTGTTAGTCGCGATTTTGTCCAAGCGGCTTAATCTTCCGCTCGGAGGATTCGATGTGTTTGTAAATGTGAGCGGCGGCTTGAAGATTGCAGAGCCGGCAGCTGATCTGGCTATTGCCATGGCAATTTTTTCTTCATTCAAGAATAAGGCCCTCAATCCCAAGGCAGCCGCATTCGGGGAGGTTGGGCTTCTGGGTGAAGTGCGTCGGGTCGGAAGTGAAGATAGACGCGTCAAAGAAGCAAAGCGTCTCGGATTTCCTACGGTGTATTCTCCGCAAACGGTAAAAAACTTAAGGCAAGGCTTCTCGATATTTGATTAAGTAATCATGCCGAATCATACCTCAGTCGTTTTTTGAGTATTCTTCTTCAAAATAATCATACAGAACGTAAGCATGCCTTAATCCTTTGAAATGGTGTTTTTGGCTTCTCGAGCAAATACTATATAATAATGAAGCAGTCCCAGTTCGTATACTCGTCATGAAAAAACAGAAACCAGTGGTGACAAGCGTTGCGCCGACTCCTTCGGCACCTGCTCCGGTGGTCAAGCCCACGACGGCTTTTACCCAGGCGCTCGCCCGGGAAATTGTCAAAAACTTAACCGCACTCGGCGAAATTACGTCCCGGCCGTTTCATAGGATAAGCACGCCGGAAACGAAAGAAACGATCGGAGAGCATCCGATCATGGTGGATACCAGCGTCTTGATCGACGGCAGGATATTACAGATAGTAAATAGTGGGTTTGTATCAGGAACGCTTGTGATAACCCAATTTATCCTGACGGAAGCACAGCATATAGCAGATGACAGCGATCCGATGCGGCGCGCCAAAGGCAGACGAGCACTGGATGTCATCGGTAAGCTCAAAAGCCAGAAGGTAAACCCCTGGCTCAAGACGAAAGTGGTCGCAGACGATCCTATTGAGGTAAAAGAGGTAGACAGTAAACTCGTGGCTCTCGCCAGACGTTGGAGTGGAGTACTGCTTACGGTTGATTTTAACCTTGCGCACGTCGCCAGGGCACAGGGAGTGCGGGTCCTCAATGTAAATGATCTTGCTCAGGCGATGAAAGTCGCGCTTGTCGCAGGAGAAGACTTCGTGATCAAAATTACCCACGACGGAAGGGAACGAGACCAGGGAGTGGGATATTTGGCTGACGGAACTATGGTAGTTGTCGAAAATGCCAAAGGCAGGGCAGGGGAGGATGTGCACGTTATCGTCACTAAAGTTCATCAGACTCCCGCCGGACAGCTCTTCTTTGCCCGGATGAAATAGTGACTGTGGGGCCTGTCACGCAAAAAAATCCCGCCAATACTCCCGCACCACCGAATCGGATTTTTTCATTCGATTCTTCTGTTCGGATTCGCATCTCTAGTTGTTAGTTGGGTATCGGGAAACATTCGTGGTGACGGTCCGTGTTGTCAGGAGCCCTTTTTGCGTGCCACCCGGCGCTGTATAACTAAGATAAACGAGCGTCATAGTCACGTCTCTAAGTATTTACTCGGTGTTTTTGTAATCCCACAAGTTATCCACAAAGAATTTTATAAATGAAAAATCTTGTCAGAACAGGCTAAACAGGGTATCACTACTATAGGTACATCCCATAATATGTAGATAAATTATTATGGGACTTGACAAGGAAAATAAAAAGGAGTTTACTGAATAAGTGATACAACTGCTAGCTACGGGTTTGGGAAATATCCTTAGGGCCTTAGGATTGGGCAAAAAGGCCCGTGTGAGTCCTTTTGAGAGGGAGAGGCGTTCCTACGAACAAGAGGTGCGCCGTGAGCTTATAAAGCTCAAGGAGAAGGGCCTGAGTATACCGGTGTTTACCCTCTAAGACATTGGAATTCAAGAAAGTCCGCCGATGAGGCGGATTTTTTTGTGGTATATGAAAGTAGATGATGAACAGATGCAAATGGGGGATTATAAAAAGCAATCCACCCACTCTTACCATTCGCCTTACCTACTATTCGTAACGCGGCTCATGGAGCGAGTAGTGGCGGATTGCTTTCGCTAGACTCGAGTACTCGTCAAGCGAAGAGCAATAAAAAAGCATCACTACCGCTAGCATTGGGTTTGGGATCTAGCTACGTATAGTAATGCCTTTTATATATGGCACCATTCGCAATGGGCAATCGTGAATGATACCGAGAATCAAAATATCAACCCCTAGAATTCTTGTCAAATATTTTCCTGAAGCTAATAGTTTTCTTTTGGATTGTTTGCCTGCGCTAAAAATAGGCAATATTTTTCCTCTCGGAAATAGTTTTGTGTTTCACAGAACTTTAGTCGTTATTGACAAGGGTATACCTGGGAGATACAATGACCGAGATTTCGATCTTAATAAAAGGTTCCGAGTAAGAGAAGTATTCTAAGTAAGAGAAAATAGCACCAGTGAGTTGTATTTTGCATGGAGGGTTGATAGTTGGGCAGGCTGTCAACCTTCCATGGAACATATAGCCTGGTGCTTTTTTTGTTTCGAATCCGCGACTATTCCGGGAGTGTTTTTTGCGTTATGATGCTCTCTATATGGATAGAATGATTATTGGTTTAGACTTTGATGGAGTGGTTGCCTATAACCCTGCGCGACTAGCCAGACTCCCCATAGCGTTTGTGAAGCGACACGTTTTGGGTATGCAAAACGTGAGCTTTTTCGTTCCAAAAACTCCACTGCAACGTACACTTTGGGCACTTGCACATGAATCAAGTCTGTTCCCGGCTAAGGGCGCCAGCATGCTCCGGACGCTAACACGGGATCGCAAAATAGAAGCGCATCTGGTCACGAGCAGGTTCGCATTTTTGGAACCAAATTTACGGCAGTTTCTTAAACGGTGGGACCTCATGGATTGTTTTTCGAGTGTGACACTCAACACCAGAGAAGAGCAGGCGCACCAATATAAAGAACGAGTGATCCGGGAGAAAAAGTTCGATTATTATGTCGAAGACAACTGGGATATTGTTTCTCATTTATCACACCAACACCTCAAAACAGAAATTCACTGGATATACAATCTACTGGATCGCGGGCGCGCGTATCCATGGAAGCATCCGTATTTGGAAGATGCGTTAGCTTCGATTATTGCCGGAAGGAAATGAACCCGCGTGAAAATTTTATTTTCCATAACGTATTATCATCCGTATATTTCCGGATTAACGTTGGCTGCGTCCCGTTGGGCTGAAGCGCTTGTGCGAGCCAAGGAAACGGTCACTGTGCTTGCCATGTCCGGTAGGGCAAGATCTGGCTCTGTAAAACGGGTGCGGGTAGTTATAGCCAAGCCACTGATGAAGGTGAGTAAAGGATTTGTTTCCCTGGATTGGCTTATACAATCATGGCGTCTTACAGGGAATCACGATGTGACGGTCATACATCTGCCTCAATTTGAAGGGGTAATCCCGGCATTGTCGGCGAAAATTCAAGGGAAACGCGTGGTTGCCGTTTACCACTGTGAGATCTCTTTACCGAAAAGCATATGGAATACCGTGGTTGAATCACTTCTGGAAGTATCGCATTTTTGCACCCTGCTCCTGGCAGATAGCGTGGTAACTTACACCTCAGATTATGCCAAACACAGCAGGTTGCTTAGGCTTTTTTCGCGGTACCGAAAACGTGACGTGGTATCTATCGTTCCTCCTATACCGACACTAAAATACGATCGTACCCTGGTTAAGGAGTTCAAGGAACGTATAGGACCGTCCGGACTCGTTATCGGCGTTGCTGCCAGGTTGGCTTCGGAGAAAGGTATCGAGTATTTACTTCAGGCGATACCCTATATCATGTCGAAACACAGAGTCGCAAACGTCAAAGTCGTCATCGCAGGACCCACCGATCCGGTAGGAGAGGATAGCTATAAGACGGCGATTATGAAACTCGTGGAAAAACAGCGTAACAACGTATGTTTTCTGGGGAGTATCGCACCGGAAGATATGGGGTCATTTTACCGCAGTATCGATGTATTGGTATTGCCGTCCGTAAATAGCACCGAGAGTTTTGGCATGGTCCAGGTTGAGGCGATGCTTTGCGGAGTACCGGTTGTGGCGTCTGATTTGGCTGGAGTGAGAGAGCCGATTGCAAAGACTGGCATGGGTTATACCGTTGTTCCCAAAGACGCCCGGGCATTGGCGCAAGCGATTACCCTGGTATTCCAGCACAAAGAGAGATATCTCAAGCCGTATGCGGCTATTCGCAGGAAGTTTGCTATAGAAGAATCGGTAAGGAGGATGCAAATCCTCATCGGTTCTTAATAAGATGTCACAATTTCTATTTCGGTGGCCTGGCGATTTTTGAGAGATGTGAGCACATATACTCCTTCTGATTTGAGGCGCACAGAGGGGAATTGTTGAGATTTTATGAGGCAGGAATGTTTTGCCAGTGTTACCCAAACACCGGCAAAGCTACAAGGTTGACCGTTTCTTATAACTTCGCTTTTCCAGCCGGGAAGAAAATACATCGCAATATCGGTAAAGTTGTCTACTTTGGCAACACCCTCAATTTCAGGGGTGAAATATATCCTTTTTTTGTTCTCTTCCGCTGGAGTAGCCATGAGAATGGGTTGGAGGAGGCTGGCGATCGCCGCTTGATGCGTGTCTGTTTTCCGTGCTTTGGCCTGCGAGAGGGTCGTATATCCCGTGAGGCTCAAGAGAAGCAAGCAGGCGATGAGGATTTTTTGCGGTATGTGAACGCGCTCGAGCGTCTTGCCTATAAGGAGCAGGAAAAACGGTATGGCTATGGTTGCTCGTTGCAGTCTGTAATCAACCGATCCGCTTGCATATCCATGAGAAAATACGGCGGTAAACATCACTATCACAATCCAAAAGGAGATGACGGAATAAGAAGGGCCAA
>CAZNKB010000018.1:0-7936 GCA_964573695.1 uncultured Gammaproteobacteria bacterium
GCAACCCAACCTACGAACGCCTGCGAACGATATTCGGCGAGAAGGGCATCGTGGAACTCACCACCTTGGTCGGATACTTCGCCATGGTGTCCTGGCTCATGAACGTGGCAAGAACGCCGGCGCACAGAGGGCTGGTCAGTGATCCGCTGGGGGGGTTTCCGAACTAAAACTGGCGGCCCAGACAGACAAGCTCAATGCGGGCATCTGTTACCCCGTTAATGGTGTCCTCAAGTGTTGGTGACCAACGATCACATGTAGAGTGCGCTCAGGACTTCCTCTCGCTCGGCGTCACTCCACATCCGACTACAACCTCACCAGCTGAGACCTGTTGCTCAGAAAGGGTAGCTTGGAGCTTGTCCATTGATCGCCACCCACTGCCACTGGGTGAACTCTTCCCAGTTGGCCGGACCACCGATACGGCTACCGTTGCCAGAGCAGCCGCGGCCACCGAAAGGGATCTGACCGCCAGAAACAATCGTCTGGTCATTGATCTGTAACAGACCGGTGCGGAGCTCGTTGCCCATAGCCAGCGCGGCTCGAACATCACGCGACAGTATCCCCACGGACAACCCGTAATCGGAATCGTTGGCCATCTCTACCGCCTGCTCGTCATCGTCAAACGGTGTGATGCAAGCGACCGGCCCGAAGATCTCCTCTTCGTAAGCGCGCATACCCTTGCTCACCGAACCCAGTACGGTCGGAAGAAAGAATAGGCCTGTGTGACTACCACCCGCTAGCAGACGCGCTCCCGCGCTCACACTGTCGTCCACCACGGACTGGACATGTTCGACCTGGCGAGCATTGATAAGCGGACCTAAGTCCACGCCGTCAGCCATCGGGTCTCCCACCTTCAGCCGCTGGGCCTTCTCCACCAAGCGTTGAGTCAACTCGTCGGCGACTGTGCGATGAACCAGGATACGTCCGGCAGCCATGCAGATCTGACCTTGGTGCATCCAGGAGGCAAAGGCTGCGTTAGTCGCTGCCAGTTTCAGGTCCGCATCCGCGCGCACGATGAGCGAGTTCTTGCCACCCAACTCCAGCGAAACGCGCTTGAGGTGACGCCCCGCCAGTTCGCCAACGCGACGCCCCGCTCGCGTAGAACCGGTAAAGGCGATCATGGGTATGCTCGGGTGCACGCAGATTGCCTCACCAACGGCTGAGTCGCCAGGGAGTAGTTGAAGCAACCCAGGTGGTAATCCGGCCTCCTCGAACAGGCGCGCAATCAATACACCACCGCTCACTGCGGTCTGTGGGTCTGGCTTGAGCAGTACCGCATTGCCCACCGCAAGCGCCGGGGCTACCGCACGCAAGGCAAGGACAAGCGGGTAGTTGAAGGGGGCGATGACCCCCACGAGTCCATGTGGCAAGCGTCGAGCAAGACTCAGTCGCCCCGTCGTCGTGGGCAACACCATGCCACACGCTTCAGCCGGCATGGCATACGCCTCGCTCAGAATGGTGTGAGCACGTCGCAGTTCCACCTCAGCCTTGGCCCGAGTGCCGCCACTCTCTCGTGCAATCCACTCCCCCATCTCCGAGCTGGCTTTCTCAAGCAGGTTCATGGCTCGGCGAAACACTGCCTGCTTCTCCTCGACAGTGCGGGCAGCCCAAAGCGATTGAGCTTTGGATGCAATCCACACAGCGTGTTCAACGTCTTTTGGTGTCGCACTCCCTAGTTCGCCAAGTACGGTGCCAGCTGCCTTGTCAGTGACTGTGATCACCGGCCCTTGCCCCCGCGTCCATTCTCCGGTGAAAAGCAAGCCTCGCCAGCGTGTCGCGTCCAGGAACTTGGCTTCGATGTTTGTCATGCGTGTGTCCCGTTTTGCGTCAGCTTTCTGAGCCGACCCAACCGTTGCTCGGAAACTGGCTTCAGGCGGATATCGACCACGGCGCTCTTGCCTTCGCGCACTGAGCGCAACGCTTGATGCAGTATGTCGCTCAATGCTTCGGGGCGCTCTGCTACAAAGGCCACAGCCTCCCCAGCAGCCGTCGCGATATCTGCCAATCGCGCATCGCGTGAGATGGTGACCCAGTACCGGTCAACTCGCCCCGCAAGGCCACCACCTTTGTGGACCATGTCCGTGGAACGGATGGGTGCATTCCAACCACCGTTGTTCATGATCAGCGTCAGCGTCGGGGTCTGGTATGCGTGTGCGACCCAGTAGGTGCTGCTTGGAACGCCGAAAAGGTAGCTACCATCTCCGACCACACTGATGACCATGCTGTCGGGACATGCCAACTTGGCGCCAATGGCCGCATTGATGCACCAGCCTAGCCCGCTGCCACCGCTGGAGAAGTACGACCCCGGACGGCGCATGCGCAGGCGGGGGAGAAGCTGCGGCGCCGCCGTTGGAGCCTCCATCAGCACGACGGCGCTATCGGCTATCTGAGAGTCAATCACCGCAGCCAAAGCGTCTCCTACCATCGGCACGGTGATGATTGCCCCTTCCAAAGGTTCTTTGGGTACCTCCTCCGCCTTGACCGCGTGGATCCAAGCCCTGCGATCCTCCACCGATGCTGAAGTTGAGGAGCCCGTGGGTAGGTATCCGCTGCCTACTGCCCCGGCGCAGAAGTTCAGCTGTTCAAGAACTTGCTCCGGATCAGCCTGAAAGCTGGCGACTGAGGGAAAGCGCCACAGGCCGAGATCCGCTTTGAGAGGATCAAGGTCAATGATGAACACAGGTGTGTTCGGCGAAGGACATGTCTGGTGCGGCAACCAAGGCACGTCGCATTCAAGTACGATGATGCAGTCGGATTGTTCGACATGCCGATTCCGCTCGTATCCGGCATGATGAGGGTGGTCGCCAGGGAAGTTCATCGCCTGCGGCGACACCTCCTGTACGGGCAACCCAATGCGCTCAGACAAAGCAACCAGCTTGGCCACTGCTCCTTCCCGTCGCCCCAGATGGCTTGTGATGCATAAGGGACGCTTGGCCTGGCTCAATGCAGACCAGACCCTTTCCAGCCCCTCAGGTGGTAGACCACCCAGGCAAGCGGCTGGGCTAAGTCCAGCAGTCACTGGCAACTTGACTTGCTCCTCCCAGATCTCACGGCCCCCAGTCAGATAGACAGGACCTTGAGGCTCAGTGTGAGCGATCTGAAAGCCGCGAGCGATCACATCATCAATGGCTTGCGCAGCGCGCAGCTCATACGTCCACTTCATGTAGGGACGCACAATCTCGGACTGAGCGCTGGTATCTTGTGTGAAGTGGATGTGTTCGGTACGTGTCCCTGTCTTGTCCCCTGCGAGGGTGACAGGCGATAGACCCGCGATGACGAAAGCAGGAATCCGCCCCCGCGCCGCGTTGTGCACGCTGCTTCCAAGGTTTTGGGTCCCCACATCCACATGGACGAGCACAAGTTGCGCCCTTCGCGACAACATGGCATGTCCATGCGCCGCGCTAAGGGCTGTCATCTCGTGAGGACAGCAGATCACCGCCGGACAGTCCTCGCGACCATCCATTTCAGCGAACGCCTGGATAAAGGCTGGGTGGTCGCTGCCTAGGTTAGTGAAGATGTATTCAGCGCCGCATTCATGCGCCGCTCGAAGGAGGTGGGCTGCAACTGTTCGCGGCGTACCAGGGTCTGGGTTTGACATGGTGATTCCTACGGCACAGTGAAGATGCAGCACTTCGGCTGATCGAGCCATCACGGCGATTAGCGCCTGCGCCCAGAGCAGCCGTAGCAGCAGTGGACGCGCAGCCAGCTCGAGTTCGCTGGCTGCGCATCAAGTCAGAATGGATGTCCAGAACTTCGACAGCTGTGGGCCAGCGTCACGGTTAGCCCGTAAGGCTCGACATCACTGAGCCTTGTAGAGTCCCATTCCACGAATGATGGTTCGCCACTGATCAAACTCTTGGCGCATCCGTTGACCCAGGGTTTCTGGGCCAGCGCCGCTGATGTCGACACCGAGATCAGTCAAGCGCTTGACCACTTCCGGCTTCTTCAGGATCTGAGCGATCTCTCCAGCCAGTTGTTCGCGCAGGGCCAGAGGAGTACCTCTGGGAGCGTAAAAGGCAAAGTAGACCTCCGCCACAAGGTTCTCGTGTCCAAGCTCCTTGAATGTGGGAACGTCAGGTATCGCGGAGCTACGGCGCTCCCCTGAAACTGCCAAGGCCAGAAGCTCGTCCCCCTTCATCTGGGGAAGCGCATTGATGGTATCGACGAACATCATCTGAACCCGTCCTGTACGGACGTCGGCCAACAACGGAGGAAAGCCTCTATACGGCACATGCACCATATCGATATCCAGTGCATTCGAGACCATGGCTCCGGTCAGATGAGGGGTTGTACCGACGCCCTGGGAGCCGTAGTTGAGCTTGCCGGGGTTTGCTTTCGCGTAGCCGATGAACTCCTGCACACTTCGAAACGGGACGGATGGGTGTACCAGGAAGACATTGGGCATGGTCAATACCATGGACACTGGCTCAAACGCCGTCTCGGGGTCGTATGGGACGCTCTTCAGGACCTGAACCGAGGTCGCGATAGGCCCTTGTGCGGTAAACAGAAGCGTGTATCCGTCTGGATCCGATTTGGCTACTGCGTCAGAGCCGGTTGTTCCGCCGGCGCCAGCCCTGTTGTCAATGACCACAGGGACGCCCAACCTCGGGCTGAGTTTTGTGCCAATCAGTCGCGCCACCATATCAATGGAGCCGCCGGCGAGATACGGCACGACGATGCGTACGGGTTTGTCTGGAAACTTGTTCTGCGCCCCAGCCGTAGCGGCAAGTCCGATTAGGGAGAAAGCGGTCGCGAAGACAGCTAGAGAGCGTAGCGCGCGTTTGTACATGTCATTCCTCGCAAGGTGGGGGGTGGGTGGACAGATCACCATCTGCCTGGAGGAGCGCTTGCAGCGCTCTCTTGTTGACCTTGGTACCCGCCGGATTCATCGGCAGGGCATCAATGAGCACATGTCGTTCAGGTAGCTTGAACTTGGCGAAGCCACGTTTCACCATGAAGCTGCATAGCTCATCCAACGTGGGTTGCGCATCATTGGCGGGCACGACGAAGGCGCACACTCGCTCACCCATCTCAGGGTCGGGCACACCGACCACGGCGATGTCTTTCACTGCTGGGTGACCCAATAGCGCCCCTTCAATCTCGAGAGGTGCAATGTTCTGCCCTCCCCTGATGATGATGTCGCGCGCGCGGCCCTCAAGCCACAGGTAGCCTTGTTCATCCAGCCGGCCCAGATCTCCCATGGCCAGGAAGCTGGTGCTCCAGGCCGTTTGGGTCGCCTCTTCATCGTGAACAAATCCCCCCACGCAATGTGGACCACGTGCATGGATGCGTCCCGTACTTCCTACAGGCAGGCACTGACCCTGCGCGTCGCGTATCTCGACCTCGGTACCCTCCAGTGGACGCCCGACGCCACGCAGGCGCACCTCCAGGGGGTCGTCGTAGCCGGTGCTGGCCAAGGCGCCATACTCTGAAGCGCCATAGCCTTGGATCAGCCGCACCCCAAGGCGCTGTTCCACCTGTTCCGCCACCTCGGGCGCAAGGCGAGCGCCAAAGCTGGTGACGAAGCGCAATGAAGACAGTCGGCGCGTACTCAGCTCGGACCAATCAAGCAACCGGTGCAGCAGGGTGGGCACGAACACCGCACCGGTGATGCCTTGGCTTTCGACGAGGTCACAGAAAGTCTCTGGCGTAAAGGCATCCAGCAAGACGATCCGGGATCCGGCTTGTGGCGCAGCGTGGTACGCAAGCAGGTCACAGTTTCCGGAGAAAATCGATGTGCAAGCACAGATGACGTCGTCAGCATCCAGCCGTAGCCTCTTCACGTACTGCCGTCCAGCACTCAGTCGCGCGCATGCGGCGTGTTCTACCCAACGGGGCGCGCCAGTCGTTCCACTGGTGGTCGTGACGGACGCGTACTCATAGGGGGCAAATCGCCATGCCGACGACACGCGCTGTGTGGCGTCTAGGTGTCCTACAGGCCAAGGTCCACCTGGCTGGCCCAGGGTGTAGTGCAGCGGTACGTCACCGTAGTGGCCGCGCAGAGATTCGCCGCGAGGGCCCACGGGCAAGGCCACCCCACGTGGTCGCAGGCTGGCAACGAGCGATTCGACTTCAGCTCTGGCAAAGGTGATTGGGACCAGGGCTGAGATCACGCCCGCGAGCTCGCATGCCAAGCGCAGGAACAGAAGCTGCGCTGAGTTGGGCGCTTGAAGCACTAGCACCTCGTCACGCTGCCAACCATCCGCGTGCAGGGCAGCCGCATAGTGGTCGATGACCTGGATCGACTCAAGCCACGTGAAGCACCCATCTGGCGCCCACACCGCCTGACGCTCGGGATGACGAGACGCGTTCTCCCGCCAGAAATCCACAGCGTAGGCCGGCGTCCAGTGGCCACCCGCCACATACGCCTCGATCAGGTCTTCCGTGTAGCGTGCGACGCGGGCCATGGCGGCAACTCAGACCGCTACTGCCAACCGAAATGCCTTCGTCACACTCTCGATGGCGTGCATGGCCGCATCCGGATCACCGATCAAATGCACCTCAGGAGCGACATCCGCGGCTTTCAACTGTTCGTACAGGTGGTAGTTTGGACGTAGCCCGGTCGCTAGCAAGACAGTGTCAGCGGGTACGGACTCGAGCATCTCGTTACGCTCGAACAGCACCTCACCGGGCCGAATCTCTTGCACGGCAGCCCCTTGAATCACGTTGACTCCTGACAGCGAGACCTCTTTCGCCAAGACCCACCGGGTGGATCCGCCCACACTGCCTCCCAGCCTTTTCTGGCGAGACAGCAGCGTCACCTCGTGTCCGTGCTCGGACAGAATATCCCGGTCGTTGTCCGCATACGCCTCGTAGTCCTCCAGGAACTCTCTGACCTCAGGACGCAGCTCAAATCTCTTGGCAAGGAATGGGGCGATCTCGACGCCGATCCCTCCTCCCCCAACGATGACCACACGCTTGCCCATAGGGAAGTGGCCCTGAAGCGCGGCGATCGCGGGATACACATGGGGCAGGTCCGTCCCAGGGATGTCGGGGAAGACTGGATCGCTGCCGGGCGACACCGCAACGACATCGGCTTGCATGGCCAGAAGACTCTCAGGCGTTGCTTCAGTCTCCAGCTTGAACTTGACCCCGGCCTCCATGCATTGGTGAGTCAGCCACTCAAGAAAAGTGAAGAGCGGCTCACGGCCTATGGGCGCGGCCGCCTGGTGCCACATGCCTCCGACGCAGGCCTTCTTCTCGACGACGGTGACGCTATGGCCTCGTTGCCGTGCCGTGAGCGCGAACTGCAGGCCCGCCACACCCGATCCAACGACCACGATGGACTTCTTCGTTCGGGCACGCGGAATCGGCTTCACCTCGGAGATCGAGCCCTGGCGCGGATTGACCAAGCACCGCACTGGCGCGTTGTAAAGCACTGAAAGATCCATGCATTCATTGCACGCCACACAGTGACGTACGTCAGCATGGCGGCCAGCACGTACCTTGGCCGGCCAGTCTGGGTCAGCCAATGCCTGTCGGCCCAGGCTGATCATGTCCGCCCACCCACGTCGAAGAATCGCTTCTGCATCAATGGGACGGCTGTTGCGGTTGGATGCGGCCACGGCTGCCGACTTCAAAACACTCTTCACTTGGTGGGCCAAGAAGGCATAAGCGCCTTCTGGCACGTTCGGGGTGAGCTGGGGAACAGAGGTTGCGTGACCGCCACCGGTGACATTGAAGAAGCTCACCCCTGCCTCTTCGAGCCTGCGTGCGTTGAACTGCGCTCCCTCAATGCCGTAGCCACCAGGCAAGAACTCACTGCCATGAAAGCGGTAGAAGACTGGAAAGTCTTCCCCAAGCGCGCGCTTGATCGCTCGTACGGTCTCAACAGCAAAGCGAATTCGACGTTCCGGACTTCCACCCCATTCGTCATTGCGATCGTTGAAGACGCGTGAGGTGAAGATGGAGTGCGCACTTCCACCGACACCGATAATGT
>CAZNKB010000019.1:0-6550 GCA_964573695.1 uncultured Gammaproteobacteria bacterium
ATGGTGGCGGGCAGGGTCTCTAGCCCAAACGCTGCCAACAGATCGGCGCTCAATTGCGTAAATGCTTCGGACTGAAGCACGCCCTGAATCGCCACACCAATGTTCGTAACTTCGGTGACAAGCTGCGTTTGCAACTCGCTCAGGCTGATTTCACCGCTAAACGCACCTTGCAGTGCCGTCCCAATCTCTCCCAGTGACGCTGTAATCGTCTCGCTCGCCGTCGTCCATGCGTCCGACGCCGCAAATGTCGCAAGCGCCGTCTGCGCATCTCCTACGGCTACTGTCAGGTCGCCGATTGCCAACGCTGCTGGTTGGATGCTTTCCGGCAGGTGCGTCAGCCAGTCATTGAGTGTATCGCCGTCTTCCACAACGATGCGGAAATACTCGCCGAGCGCCGTCAGCGTCTCCATGAATCCGCCAAATACACCCATGATTGTTTCAATCGCCGCCGCCGTCTTTTCTTGGATGCCGCCCCAATTGTTTTCCCAAGCCGTGCGCACGAGCGCCACGCCAGCCACCAGCGCGGCAAACACCGCAATCACCGGCGCAGCCGCTGTGACGATGCCGATCAATGCTGGAATGACAATCGATGCCGCCACGCTTGCCAATACAATTAGAATGTCCTTCCACGAGACAAAAGCGCCAACCGCCTCGATAATCGGAGAGACGAATCCGGAAATTGTCGTCAAAACTTGCTGGCCGGTTGCCAACATTGCAGAAAGCGCCGCCTCGACATCATCTACGGATGGTGCAATCTTGCTCAGTTCACCAACGATTGTTGTAATCGCCTGGATTGCTGGCGTGAGGAACACCTGAATCAGCGGCGTGCCGACGCTGATCATAAATGTCTCGATGCTGCCCAGCAATTGTTCCATTGCGGCGCTGAAGCCCTTCGTGCGCGCCTCTGCTATCTGCTGTGCGCTCGAAGCGTCCTGGATAGCAGTCGCCATGCTCTCCCAGCCCGCAGCACCTTCGCCGACCAGTGTTTGGAATGCCGCCAGGCCATACGTGCCCGCCAGTGTTGTGGCGTACTGGTTGCGCTGTTCCTCTGTAAGCCCGGACATTGCCGATTCGAGACTGCCGATAATGTCCGGTAAATCCCGCATTGTGCCATCTGTGTTGAACAACGCTACGCCCAATTCATCCAGCGCCGTTTGTACGGCTTTCGTTGGTCGTTGTAAATTCAGGAGCATCGACCGCATGGCTGTTCCGGCTTCGCTGCCCTGTATGCCGCGTGTGCTCAGAATTGCCAACGCTGTCGAAACATCTTCGATGCTCATGCCCATTGCAGAAGCAACCGGGCCGACATTGACCAACCCCTCGCTCAGCCCACCCACGCTCGCTAAACTGGCGTCCGCTGCCTTGACCAACGTATCAGCCACACGAACGGCATCTTCTGCACCCAGACCGAACGTTGCCATGCTGATTGCTACGGTGTCACTGGCCGCCGCTAGGTCAAGTTCACTGGCCGCCGCCAGATCGACCGCAGCCCGCAACGCACCGCCCAGAGATGCTGTGCCGCTCAGATAGCCCTGCATATCATCAAAAATTTCGTTGGTGGAAAGTCCCGCCTTGTAGAAGTTGGTCATGGCGTCCGCCGCTTCGGATGCAGAAACGCCAACCAATTCAGTGTCAGCGCCCACGCGCAGCGCCGCGTTACTCAGTTCGTCAATGGCCGTGCTGGAAGACCGAGCCGCCACGCCGAGGATGTTCATCTGCGACTCGAAATCAGCCGCCACGTTGACGCTCTTTGCCAGTCCAGCCGTCAGCGCACCAATACCGGCAACGGCAGCCCCGACGCCAATCCCCATGACGGCGCTTTGCAGTCCGCTAAGCCCACGTGACACGCCGGATGCCGCACGCTCCAGGCCACCCAGATCGCGCTGCACCTGGCCGATTGCACCACTGGCTTGGTTCTGTGCTCGGATGATGATGTCAACGTTTGCCGCCACGAGTGTTGCTCTGCTTTCGTTTGGTTTCCATCCAGTGCTGTCGCAGCGTGACCCGTTCGGCTATCTCTTCGATGAAATCGGCGGGCGCTTCGCATAGGTCGCGCCATGACCAATTCATCTCTTGACACACCATGTACGCCAGTGCATAGCGCCCAGGGTCTACGCTGGCGCGCTCATGGATGATTCCGTATTCGTAGTGCTGGCTGAGTCTTTTTTTTCGGCGTCACTCGTACTGGTGTTCAGGTCATCGACCGCCACCTGTATCAACGCCGTCACTTCTGGCGGTAGAGCGTCGATATTGTCCCGTGTGACCGGACGCCCCTCGAAACCCGGCCCCTCCCAGCCGAAGATAGCGGCGTATAGTTCTTCCCGCTTGAGCCGAAACGGGTCGAGGTTGCCAGTAGTCAACTGGGCAGCTTGCCCAACCGCCATTTGCACCTGAAATGTCATAGCTGCCGACATGGCAGCCTGCTGTTGTCCGTAGCTCAGTTTGCGCACGGTTACACGGTTGTCAGCGTCAATCTCGACAACCTTCGTTTGCTGGCTAAAGAAGCTCATAGCCCTCCCTAAAGGCTGGCGACGTTGTTAGTCACGGCGAAATCGAAGAACAGTGCATCTGTGCTGCTGTAGATTGCATTGCCACTCAGTTGCACCGTGGTGTTGCCGTTGCTGTTCTGGTATGCGCCGATGCTCGTGTACTTACCCGCCCATTTCGCCGTGAACGAGCGTGACGATGTGCCGGTGCATGTCAATTGAAATTGGCGGATCGCCTGACTCGCCAGAAAAGCCCGCTCAGCCGCCACGACGCCGCTGTCGTTTTCCAGTTCGAGCGTGATGCTAAACTCCAACGATGGCGGCACGATCTTGTGAGATGAAAAGTAGAGTACGCCATCCGCCGTGTGAATCGGCTGGATGCCGGTCTCTACATCCAACGACGCCTCTAGCAGCACGCCGGTCTTTTGCGTCGTGCCGACCGTGCCGCCTGTGGCGTCGATATAGAATACAGTTTTTCCAAACAACATCTCTTCCACGGCGGCCACCGACAGCGAGCCGGTCATGGCGGCGACCGTCTTTTGTCGCCCACGCCAATTCGATGAAACCTTCCACGATTCGCCGCTCTTGCCGGAAAGCGTGAAGCTCTCCACGAAACCATATTCCATTTCGTTGCCGTCACCGGCCACGGCGTTACCACTCTCGATGGTATAGGTTTTGATCGTGTTGGCGCTGGCCGTGCCCGGCGCATAGCCAGACCGAACATACGGGCCCGTACCAGACGGTGAGACCGCCTTGATGCCGCCCTCAAAAACATGGGGCAGATGCTCGAATGTCGCTTCTGTTTCCGGCAAGGCCAGCATTGCGCCAAGTTGCGCGACGTAGCTACGACTCGTCGGTACGAGCAGCCCCACGTTCTCATCGACCATGACGACTTCTTGAGCGTTCTCGATGTCCGTCGCCGGCCCGCGCCAGATGACGGTGGCTGCAACCGCCGTCCCTGCCGTCGTCTCTCTGCCAAGTTGCACCTTGTTGGCGCTGAATACTCCGTAAGCCATCGCTACCTTCCCTTCGTCTCTAGCGGAGCATCATCGGCAGTTGCCGCAATCTGCACCGTAACTGTTGCCGCATGCATAGTATCTGTTGCATAGAGGATGTGTCCCGCCGCTGCCGCCGCTTCGATCATGGCAGCGTATTCGGTCGCCTCCTGTGCGCTCAGGTCGCGCGCCGGTACGCCAGGAATCCACGCACCGCCGCCAACATATCTCAGTTTGCTCATACACTCTCCATGATCTTCACTGTCACCTCGAAGCGAATGCCGTAATGCGTCAGGTTGTTGTACGGCATGGCGAGCGCCTCGTAGTTCACCGGCCACGCAATGGCGGATACCGTACTGCTTAGCGTCTCATCTGCCCGCAGTTTACTCATGAGCGCATCCGGCCACGCCTTTGCTTCGGCGACCGCCTGCGGTAGATTCTGGCGACTGCTCAGCATGTCAATGCGAATCGTATGCAGATGTCTCGACAATCCGTTGCTCACGCCTTCCAGCGTACCCCGGCCAGCGTAGACGATAGCCGCCGGAAACTGACTGATACTTTCCGGCGGGTCGCTGTACGCCTTCTTCACGCCGCTAATGTTTCCGGCGATTGTGACCAGGCTGCCAATAGCCGCCGAGAGACTCATATCAGACTCCTGCCAACGAGCCGGTAGGGTTGCAGAATCGCTAACACCTGTTTGGGAATCGCCTCGTTATAGACCAGCTCGCCAAGCTCCATAGATGCTGTGCTATCCTGCAACGCCGCCTGATAGCGCTTGAACATCCAGCCGGCCAGCATCGTCGTTGCTTCCAGAATCGGTGTCGGGACTGTTGTCGAGTAACCCCATACGCCCGCCACACTCACCCAGCCATCCGTTGCAATCGACCAGGAATAGGCGCTCTTGAGCGTAATCTGCCATTTGGGGATAATGTTTCTTGGTTCGAGCCAGTAATTGGCGCTGTCGATCACCGTGCCGTTGCCGTTGGTCAATGTCACGACGCTAAGCAGTGGCGTGTCCAAAAAGAGCGTTTTGCCGCTCAGATCGTTCAGACCATAGTATCGTGTGGCGCTGGCGCTGGCTGCGAAGCCATCCACCGGCAGGTTGCAATGGCGGTCAATCCATCGGCTGGCAGCCGTTGCCAATGACGCCAACTCCACGTCATACGAGACGCTGCTGATATTCAGCCGCCCTTCGGCTTTGATCTGTGCTGCCGTGCAGTAATCAGCCATTGCCCGTTTTCACTGCCTTGTTGACCGCTGGCTGCTTGACCATCTTGTTTGCTACTGGCGTTTCGATTCGCTTGAAAACGCCTGGCGCATCGGTTTCCAGGAAGACGGCTTGCTGTTCGCTCACCTGGAACTGTTCGCCAATCCGATAGACCTGCTCACGGTTGGCGTAATTGCTCAGAGCAATCAGCGTAACCATAGATGATCTCCCGTTTTCGTTAGCCTCTGGGCAGTGGCCCACGCCTCGAATGCTGCACTATGGTCGTGGTGCATGGGATAGCTGTCCTGCTGCGCCCAGTTGTTGTGCGCATAGAGCCGCCCGTCCGGTTTCAATGCCCGCCCGATGTCGCCGAGCATCTCGTCAATCTCATCCGGGTGGATGTGCTCCAACGTATCGATCGCCACCACCGCATCGAATGATCCGACGAATGCCAGGTCATCTGTCCATTGCACGCCACTACCGAGCCGTCTCTGGGCAAAGTCCCGCAAGCGCCCAGGCAAGTCGTAACAAGTCACATGACAGCCCTGATTCATCAACTGTTCGGCTTCCGTGCCCAGCCCCACGCCGATGACCAACACATTACAATCACGAATGGTCGCCATGCCGTCGAGGATGCGCTGATAGAATGGTTGGCAATTCCACGCCAACAATTCGTACAGGTATTGATCGGCGCCAATTGTTCGGTAGAATGCCCGTTCTTCATCGGCTGTTTGCGGATTGAGCGTCAGCCACGCCTTACGCAGTGCGTCAATCCCCTCCGTGCTACGTGCGATCACCTGTTCTGTCGTTTCGCCGGTGAACTCTGCAATCTGCCGAGCCAGCCACTCGTAGCGGTTGAGTAACTGCGTCCGTCCGGTGATCTGGATGTACTCCTGATAAGTGTCCCAAGAGGTGACAATCTCGCAGATGTGTCCCGCACGTACCGCTGTCGTTGCGCCGATGCGAAAGCCGAGCGCCGCCGCTGCTCCGCTGAATGCGCCGTCTTCGCTAGTTTCCTCGTGCCGTGGATACCAGAACCACTCGAATGTTGTCGGGTCTTCATTGTCTAGCATAGCCTCGAATACTTCACGCCGAATCAAACAGGCGTGCGTACCGGCTATGTCTACATCTGACACGCTGTCTGGGTCACGGATGAAGTATTCCATCATCTGTCCCAGGCTGTTACGTTTCAGCCAGATAGCTCGTGGCGGCCATCCCCGACGCACATAGAATGCTTGCAGGATGTCATACTCCTGGCCCGCCTCGTACTCTCTGAATCTTGTCAGAAAGTCCGGCGTCACATCGGCGTCACTGTCCAACGAGAGCAAGGTATCCCAATCGCCCTTCAGCAGATGGCGCACACACTCATTCTGTGCCTTGTGTGCCACATGGCCGCTGATAGAGATTGCGCCGTCACCCGTGCGCAACCCGTTTTGTAGGAGCGCCGTCCACACCTGGAAAAAACGTGCTGAGACCATTTTTTCCAGGCGTGTCGAAACAAGAATCTTGCCCCAGGTTCGGCGCATATCTATTCCGGATCAAGCTGAATGAACAGCACCGCATCAACATCCAGCGTGTTCGTCGGGTCGAGCGTCGTGGTTGTCGTCGCGCTGATTCCCAACGTTTCACCCGCCGCAAAGGTCAGCGCACTCGGGCGCACGTTCCCATACGTGCCGTTCGTGTCCTGTGCAGAACTGAGCGCCGGGGTTGGTGTGCCAACGTCGGTATACTCCGTGCTCGCCTTGTGTGGCTTGAGCGTGATTGTGCCTGCCGTAATCGCTGCGCAGTTGGCCGAGATGCCGACGACGCTGCCAGCCTGTGGCGCGACAAACAACGTGGTCGCCCCACCTGCAAAGGTCAGG
>CAZNKB010000020.1:0-4927 GCA_964573695.1 uncultured Gammaproteobacteria bacterium
GCGCGGCAATAGTCAAGCGCGGCAGTGCCGTGTTGTTGGTCAGAAACACCAGTGTCTTGCCAGTCTCCGCGTCCTTGAATCGGATGCGCCGCAGATGTTCCGGGTATTCCTTGGACACGTAATACCCATTGTGGCGGATCGACTGATCGCAAACCACCCCCGTTGTGAGAACGGTCGTCGACGAATAGACGCGCCGGGCATTCATGCCACGCTTGGCTCGGGTCACAAAGAACGCGCCAGCCTGATGCATCGTGAAGAGTCTCTCGAAGTCCAGATAGCCCCGATCCATTACGTAGAAGGCACCCGCTTCGACGGGCAAGATGTCGAGCACATTGACATCGCCCATCTTGCCGTCGCTGATGTGGATGAAGGTCGGGATGTTGCCGCGCAAGTCCAGCAGCGTGTGCATCTTCACCGCCGCCTTGGTCGAACGAAACGGCGCCCAGTCGAACAAACTCAGGCACAAGTCGATGGTGGTGGAGTCCAGCGCATAAACCGTCGCATCGAGATCCAGGCCGGTCGGTTCCTTGATGTAAAGATCGCGTGCTCTGGCGATCAAACGCATCGCCAACGCGTGGTAGATGCGCCAGTCCCTCAGGTTCAATGCATCCGAGAGCGTGGATCGGGCCGGCGCACCCGACAGCCCCATGTGAAACAGCTTGGCTTGGTTGGCCAGCAGACATACCTCGATGTCGCGCAACGATTCTCGCCATGTCAGTTGCGCGAAGGCCATTACGCGAAACAGATCGGCACAGTCCAGCGTTCGCACGCCGGCATCGCCACCATGACGATCGATGATCCGGCCAAAGGTCTTCCACGGAACGTACTCCATGACTTGCGCAAACAGCGTCTTGCCAATGTTCATGAATCACTCCCGCGTCAATTAACACGGAAGGATCGCAAATGTTCGGACTAACGCTCGCGGTGGCAGGCGTCATCGCTAAAGAAATAGGTCAAAACCATGTTTCACGGGATTATTACGCTCAGAGAAATTCAAATCGTGGACACCCCTTGATCGCTCAAGATACCCGTCGTTACTGGCTTTGCAGTCGGTACGTATCAATTTAACCGGACACTTCTGTGTCACCTTACTTCCCAAGTCCCGCGATTCCAAATAAATAGTTTCTCGCGAAGCCGGTCCAGCACTTGATCTACACGGCGTCGTCGCCACATTTTCTCTCACCGCGTGGGTGAGATTTGAGGCGATGAAGATGGCAAAGCAGGCACAAACAGTGCTTCCATTCAGAGTGGAAGCGACGGACGAGTTGCTGACGGCGAACGCCGGCCTGGCTTTGTTCGGCGAATTCGTCCGTGGCCTGGGGCTGGAGCGCTGGCTGCGTCAGGAGATGCCCAAACCTGGGAGTGGGCGCGGCTATCAGGCGACGGCCTATGTGACGCCACTGGTGCTCATGCTCAATGGCGGTGGGCGGTCGCTGGAAGACATGCGGACCCTCAAGAACGACACCGCGCTGACCCGTTTGCTGCGTATCGACCCGTTGCCGAGCACGGACGCACTGGGCGACTGGTTGCGCCGTACCGGTTCTGGCACGGGCATGGCGAGCCTTTCCCGCCTCAACCAGCGGATTTGTGCGACGCGGATTCGGCAGACCGGCATCACGGCACATACTCTGGATGGCGACGCCTCGCAGATCGTCGCCGAGAAAGACGCGGCGCAGTTCACCTACAAAGGTGAGCAAGGCTATATGCCGATGATCGGACACTTGGCGGAAGCGGGAATTATCCTCCATGAGGAGTTTCGCGAAGGCAACGTGGCACCCGCGACCGCCAATCTCGAGTTCATCAAGGCCTGCGAAGCCCGCATGCCCAGCGGACACCGCATCGCTCATGTCCGCCTCGATTCGGCCGGCTACCAGGCGGGCATCTTCAACGACTGCGAGGACAGCGGCAAGACCTTCGCCATCGGCGCGCGCCTCGATGCACCGACCTTCAAGGCCATCGACGCCATTCCCGATTCCGCCTGGAAACAGTATGCCGACTGCGCGGTGGCCGAGACTCTGCACAGCATGAACGACACGAAGAAGGCGTTCCGTCTGATCGTGGTCAAGCACACGCGCCAAGCCGAACTGTTCGAAGACAAACCCAGGGTCCACGTCATCGCCAGCAATCGCGTCGAATCGACCGCGGCCACCTTGGTCTGGTACCGCCAACGGGGCGAGGTCTCCGAGAACGGCATCAAGGAACTGAAGATCGGCTTTGGCATGGAGCGCATGCCCTGCGGACAGTTCGAGGCCAATGCCGCCTTCTTCCGTATTGGCGTGATCGCCCATAACCTGTTCATGCTGTTCAAGCACTCGGCGCTGGGCACCGAGTGGCGGCGCCACCAGGTGACCACGGTACGTTGGCGTCTGCTGCATCTGCCGGGCAAGGTGGTGCGGCATGCCGGAGCGTGGGTGCTGAAGGTGGCGACAGACGTCGTTGAGTTGTTCCGCGACATTCGCGCCAAGAGCTTCACCCTGGCGCAAGCGCTGGCGCCGTAACCCACCCCGCTTCAGTCGTGCGAGGACCGTAGGCGTGTGGAACCCGCCGGGGTTCGTTCGTCACGATTTCTGCAAAATCACCGTCCTATCCGTCTCGGCTCGCTGCGCCTGCTATTTCCCAGCCTACCCGAACTTGCCCGACGGTCAGCGGACCCTCTTGTTCCAGAAATGCCCACTCAAACACGCCGTCAAACTTCAGGCCTGAATTCAATCGCGGTTTTTGGGTTACTTGGCCGCTTCTGAGTGTAGACCAAACGTGCTGTATCACCTGGCGCGGCCACCAACTATTCCTGAAACGCGGAATCCCGGGTCTTACGCACTGCTGGCGCAAGTGTGACAAGCAGCAACAGGATTGCTACCGCCAGCAACGCGCCGCTGATCGGTTTGGTGAAAAACACGGTCGCATCGCCGCGCGACAGCAGCATCGCCCGACGTAGATTCTCCTCCATCATCGGTCCGAGAATGAAGCCAAGAATCAGCGGCGCCGGCTCGCATTCCAGCTTGATGAAAACATATCCCAGGACGCCGAACAAAGCGGCAAGCATCATATCGAAAGGCTGGTTCGAGATACTGTAGACTCCAACGCCGCAAAACAGCAGGATCGACGGGTAGAGCAGACGATAGGGGATGCTCAGAAGTTTCACCCATATGCCAATCAGAGGCAGGTTCAGAATTACCAGCATCAGATTGCCGATCCACATGCTGGCGATCAACCCCCAGAACAGTTCCGGCTTCTCCGTCATGACCTGCGGTCCCGGTGCGATGCCCTGGATCATCATCGCGCCGATCATCAGCGCCATCACCACATTGGACGGAATGCCCAGCGTGAGCATGGGGATGAAGGAAGTCTGCGCCCCCGCATTATTGGCCGATTCCGGCGCTGCGACACCGCGGATCTCGCAATTGCCGAAATTCGACGGATCGCCGATCTTCTTTTCCACCGTATAGGCGGCAAACGAGGAGAGCAACGCGCCCCCACCGGGCAAAATGCCGAGCACCGAACCGATGGCTGTCCCGCGCATGATGGCGCCTGCACTATCCTTGATATCCTTCCAGGTCGGCATGATGTTCGTAACTTTCTTGACGAACACTTCGCGGGCTTCTCCCTGCTCCAGATTCAGCACGATCTCGGTGAAGCCGAACAGGCCCATGGCTATGATGATAAAGCCTATGCCGTCGTAGAGCTCCGGAATGCCGAAAGTGAATCGCGCCACGCCCGAGTTGACATCCGTGCCGACCACACCCAACAACAGCCCCAGGATCGTCATCGCTATCGCCTTGATGAGCGAACCGGACGCCAGCACGGTCGCCCCGACCAATCCGAGCACCATCAGCGAAAAATACTCGGCCGGTCCAAATTTCAACGCGACCTCGGCGAGCGGCGGCGCGAACAAGGCGATGACCACGGTCGCGACGGACCCGGCAAAAAACGAGCCGATGGCGGCAATCGCCAGCGCCGGGCCGGCGCGGCCCTGGCGCGCCATCTGGTAGCCGTCGAGACAGGTGATTACGGAGGATGATTCGCCCGGTATATTGACCAGGATGGCAGTGGTCGAGCCGCCGTATTGGGCGCCGTAATAGATGCCCGCGAGCATGATCAGCGCCGCGATCGGCGGCAAAGTGAACGTAATCGGCAGCAGCATCGCGATGGTGGCGAGTGGCCCGATGCCTGGCAGCACGCCGATGAGCGTGCCCAGCAGCACGCCAAAGAAGCAGTACATCAGATTCTGCAGGGTCAGCGCAACGCTGAAGCCCAGCGCTAAGTTATGGAATATCGCGAAATCCATGGTTACGCTCCCGGCCACAAGTTGAAGGGCAATCCCAGCCCTTTGACAAACACCAGTACGCCGAACAGGATCAGCACGATCGTCAGAATGATGACTTCCTTCTTGCGGAAATCGTGTCCTCCGAACGCGCTGATTACGATCAGCAATACTATCGCAAGCACAAGCCCCAGTGGCTGGATCGCATAGCCGAAGATCATCACCGCAATCAGGACGACAAACATCGACTTTGGCCCAAATGCTCCGACGAACAGCGCCAGCGCAAGACCGACAATGGCAAACTCCGCCGCGGGTGTGCCTTGGAGCGAATCAGAAGCGAAATAGGCCGCGCCACCGACAAATAGCGCGGCGATCAGCATCGATAGCCGGAACGGAAATACCTTCAGCGGATATTCGAATGTCGAGACATATCCTCGTAGGACAATTGCGCCGCCGAGAAGCGTGAGCATGCCACCCAGCACAAAAGGGAAATACGCCGGACCCATGCGGCTCGCCGTGCCCATGGAGTAGCTGAGCGCTACCAGCATGAAGAATATTCCGAATCCGGTAAACATGAGCCCGGCCCAGAAATCCTTTCCGCTCCTGATTTTCATCCTCTCCTCCAGCAAAACTTGACAAATCTACCACCCAGAGCTGCGTCCATTA
>CAZNKB010000021.1:0-4477 GCA_964573695.1 uncultured Gammaproteobacteria bacterium
CAATCGCTGGCGGAAGAGCCCTTTGGTGGCGAAACGTCAGTGCTCATCGGTCTCACCCTTGACTAGGCGGCGAATCTGCGAGGGCGATCCTCGGGTCGAAGCGCTCGCTCGTGAATGCGTAAGTGGCCGAGCCAGCGCATGATCGCCACAGCCGCGGCGTCGGGCACAGACCGGGTCGGAGTCCATGATCTTTGCCAGACGACCGTTACCCACGGCCGCTACCCATGGGCAACAGTGATATGATGAACTGACGGCCGAAGGTGCGCGTCGCCAGCTTGCGGTTGCCGTCCTGATCCAGCACGACGACCTTGAGCTTCTTCTCCCGATCAGTCTGGATATCGCAAAGTACTTCCGCACTTTCTACGGTGAAGCCGTCGTAAGGGGGCTAAGCCACGACAGAACGGCTTCCTTGTCGCGAGACCACTGTGTTGAGATGGATTGCCAATAAGACTTCCGGCTCATGATTTAGCTCCGGTGGGTGTTAAGCGGATAAGCATGCAATCATAGATTATGCCGCCGACGCTGACCATGGTCAGCGTCCGTAGGGGATGCGACTAGATTTTTAGATTGCTCGCCTGCAACCATTCCCAGAAGTCGGCACCAGCGGGCTTCTGGATTTCCTCCGTCGACATCGTCTCGGTTGCCGCGAGCGTTACGAAGTCATAGTTATTCTTATGCGTAGTCAGTCCTTGGAAAATGATCTGGTCAGGGATGTGATCACGCCGCATCGAGGCGGGGCCGCCCAACGATTCGATCTTCAGACCCGGCATCGCTTCCGCGATCTCAGTGGACGTCGGCCAAGCCCCCGACTTCGCCGCGATCGCTTTCTCAATGGCTGCCTTGTACAGATGAAGGCAGAAGTATGCCCGGTCCGATTCCCAATGCGGATAGTCCTTGTATTTATCGTAGTACCATTTCACGAAGCTTTTCTGCAGTGCCGAGGCCGCTGGGTTGTCAAAGTACAGCGTGCTATGGCCGAATATGACGTTTTCAGGCGTGAATTCTTTCTTGAGAGCCGTTTGCTGCCATCCCGCTGCCGGCATTACAAACTTTACGCCATCCGTTAATCCCACATTGTGGGCCTGACGCATCAACACCGGCAAATCGGCAAACAACATCGACGTAAAGATCAAATCCGGCTTCGCAGCCTTCAGAGCCGTTACATTGGATGTCAGGTCCATCGTTCCGACCTTGACCCATTGCTCGGCAACGACGGTATGCTCAATGCCAAACTTCTTAAGCAGCGCGGTAAATGTCGTCCAGGTATTGCGGCCGTAAGTATAGTCGGGATTGATACCGGCGATGCGCGCGAACTTGCCCTTGAAATGCCGAATCGCGAGCAGTGACGCCATCACGGCATCGACTTCATTGTCGATGGCGCGGAAAACATATTGAGGATTAGGCATCATCTCTTTGACGCCATCCTGTGTCGTCCCATCCCAAAGCAATGTCAGCATCTTGGATTGTTCGGCCGCCGGCGCCAGCGCCAAGCTTACGCCTGACGAGATCACACCCTGTACACTGTCGACCTTGTCCTGCAACACCAGTTTGCGATAACGGTCGATGGTTTCCTTTGGCGTCGTCTCTTCCTGAACGACAAGTTGGATCTTTCGGCCTCCGATTCCGTTCGCCGCGTTCAACTGCTCCACAGACCACTCGACCGCGCGAATACCGCCCTCTCCTGCAGTTCCAGCCATACCTCCCCGCGGAGCAATAATGCCAATGCGCAACGGGGCGTTCTGCGCAATCGCCGGCGCTCCTAACAAACCGCTGGCGCCCAAAACAACGGTTGCGCCGGCTGTCTTCAACGCACGTCTACGGCTCGCGGAAAATTTGATATCGCGCATGCTTTCTCTCCCTAAAATGGAAAATTCCATCTGACCATGATGCTTCTGGCCCCGCCGTCGCCCCAACCGGAGCTTCAGAGCGCGGTCTCTGCGGCACCTGCGATCCAAGAATTCACAATAGGAAAGTCACGGATAAGTGACGAGCAAGATCATCTGACTTCTGACTTCAGAAAAATTGATTAAACGGAGAGGTATAGAATGGCTCAATCAATGGCCTCTTGGCGGCTCTTTCACGCCACCCTGGTCGTTCAGCTTCGCTGACGTTGCACGTCAGTCGAAATTAAGTAGGGCGGCCGACAGCAAGGCTTATGAATATCTGCGTGAGGCGCGACAAATCAGTTCGCGCCAATAAAGGGACAGGGCGATCCACCAAAGACGGCTCCGGCCTGCCAAAGGGGACCCAAGGACATGCAAGGAACTTCATCAGCGCCGCCATTCGGGCTGTCTGGAAAGCGAATACTCGTTACCGGTGGCGCAAGCGGCATCGGCAAAGCTGCTTGTAAACTCTTCACCGAACTGGGAGCCAACGTCTGTCTTTCTGACGTTAAAGACGACGCCATAGCGGAAGCTGCCGCGGAAACCGGCGCTCGGGCCCACGTCGCGGCTGATGTGTCTGTCCCCGCTCAGGCGGAAAAGCTAATCAGCGAAACGGTTGCCAAGCTTAGCGGCTTGGATGGACTTTTCCACTGTGCCGGAATTCATCATATCGGGAAGGCCACCGAACAAGACATCAATGTCTGGCAACGCGTAATGGATGTCAATTTGCGCGGAACCCAGCTCGTCTGCAGTCTCGCCGCACGACAAATGGAGGCCCAAGGTTCGGGCGCAATGGTGGTTGTGACATCGATCGCAGGCTATAATGGCCAACCACGGCGCAGCGCCTACGGCACATCCAAGGCCGCCGTCGGCTACCTCGCCAGGTCTTTCGCGACCGAGTGGGGGAAGTCGGGAATTCGTGTCAATGCGATTGGCCCAGGATACGTTCTCACACCGATGGCTGAAGCTATCATCAACGGCGGCGCAACTGACGTGACGCGCATTGTGAACAGAACGCCGCTGGGACGCATGGCGCGACCTGAAGAAATTGCCCAAGCCGCCGCGTTTTTGCTTTCCGACTGGGCCTCCTACATTACCGGCGCAGAGCTCTTCGTAGACGGCGGATGGTCGGCCTATGGCGGGTCGGGCGAGGTCAACACGTTCTGACAGGGTTGCGATGGCCGGGATGCGGGGCAAGTCCCCATCCCAGCTCAAACGTCGTGGCGTCCAGGACTCGATTCAAGCATCAGAGTTCGATAATGGATCGAATTTCGAGACCTTTCCGCAAGCGATCGAGAGCGGTATTGGCTTCGGCGAGAGAGATGCGGCTCGTCACGTAATCATCCAGCAGCAAGTCACCGTTCAAATAGTTTTTTGCAAGCGAAGGGAAGAAATCCTGCACTCGGCTACCACCATAACTCGATCGCACGATATTCTTTTCACCCATCAGCGAACCGCAACGAAAGCTGACCCGCTGCTGCTGTGCGACCTTGCCGAGCCAGACGACCTGCCCTCCCGATCTCACGATCTCCATGCTGATCTGGAATCCCGCTTCGTTGCCGGCCGCTTCAAAAAACATAGTCCGCACCGCGCCCGTGCGTGAGAGCGGCATGGGACTGGATCAGGTTCGCGTCTGCGAGCAGGGCGTGCGTGGCTCCAAGGCGTTTCGCTATCTGAAGCTTCCGTGGGTCTCGATCAATCGCGATGATCGTCACCGCGCGAGCAAGACGTGCGCCCTGAATAGCCGAGAGTCCCACCGCACCGCATCCAATGATGGTGACGCTGCTGCTAAGCCGAACCTGTGCTATATTGCTAACCGCTCCGACGCCGGTCACCACTCCACAACCGATTTAGCAGGCAACGTGGAACGGAATGCTTTCCGGAATCCTCACAGCGCAGTCTTCAGTGACGACCGCAAGCTCCGCAAAGGTCCCGGCGTACATCAACTGATGAACAGGCTGTTGACCGTAAAAATGCGCGCCTTGCCGTCGAAGTGCATCGACTGGATTGCATTCGCTCGATATTGCTCGCACAAGATGGATTGCTCGCGAGCGCAGAAATAGCAATGCCCATAATGCGGATTCCAGGAAAGAACAACATGATCGCCCACTGACAGCCGATCGACGGATGATCCCGTCCATTCCACAACTCCTGCGGCCTTGTGACCGGGCACGAACGGAAGCGCTGGACCAGGCTGACCGTCCACCTCTTCCAAGTCGGTATGACAGAGACTAGTGTCCCGAGTCACAAGTTCGCAATCGTAGAGTCGCCGTAGATTCGCGTCGCTGTGCCAGAGATGGCGGCTACAACAGCGACGGAGGATCTGATGGCGGCCCAGCGACTTGCGCCCCTGATATTGAGCGATGATGAGCGTGCCGAACTGAAGTCGCTGACGATGCGGCGGAAGACGGCTCAGGCGCTGGCTCTGAGAGCTCGGATCGTGCTGACCTGCGCGGAAGGCGGTCAGAACACGGAAGTGGCGGCTAAGCTGTGCCTCGACCGGGCGACGGTAGGCAAGTGGCGGCGGCGTTTTGTGGAGCAGCGCGTGGCCGGCCTGCACGATGAACCGCGCTCGGGGGCCGCGCACAATTGAC
>CAZNKB010000022.1:0-4285 GCA_964573695.1 uncultured Gammaproteobacteria bacterium
CGGAGTGCTACAAAACCGCCGCGTTCGATGGGATCAATCGGCTGGGGGCGTGAGGAAGCAAGAGGAAATAATGGCTCAAAAGAAAAAACTCCAAGTTTTCGTTTCATCAACCTTTACAGATTTGCAGGAGGAAAGACAAGCCGCTGTTCAAGCCATCCTCACCGCAGGTCATATCCCTGCCGGGATGGAACTATTTGCGGCTGGTGATGATACACAGGTGAATGTTATCAAACGCTGGATAGACGAATCTGATGTTTACATGCTGATTCTCGGCGGGCGTTATGGAAGCATTGAGCCAAAAAGCCAGAAAAGCTATATCCACTTAGAGTATGAATATGCACTTGAAAAAAGGAAACCTTTATTCGCAGTCGTAATTGACGAAAATCATTTAGAAGAAAAAGTAAAGAAGGATGGCCTAAAATCAATAGAAAAAGATCATTCAGAGAAGTTAAAAGAGTTCAGAGAGCTGGTAAGTAGCAAAATGGTTAAATTTTGGAAAGACTCAAAAGATATCAAACTTGCTGTTATGGAAACTATGGCTGAATTTAGTAATCGTTTGGAACTAATCGGCTGGATTACAGGCAATCAGAGTATAGACACTGGCGCAGTAGCAGAAGAAATAGCTCGGCTCACAAAGGAAAACTCTGAACTAAGAGATCATCTAGCATCGCTTGAAGGCACAAAAAAAATCTTCAATGGATTATCATTTGAAGAGTTATTTAATTTATTAACCCAATATGAACTTCGGCTTGAAATTTATAAGCCTGAAAAAGCAGACGTTGTAGCCAAAATGACGTTAGAGTTGTTGGACGAGCTTCGCAAAGCTACAAAGGATGAGATTACATCATTATTACATTGCTACTGGATATTAAGGGGTGCACTTGGGGAAGGTTATAACGCAAGCGACCCGAGACTCAAATTCCTGTATTTTTCAGTAAGGAATTTGATTGAATTCGGCCTCGTCAAAATAGAATCAAGGCAAAGTGGACAAACTAGTCGCGAGGTGTACGTATTGTCAGACACTGGCAAGCAATTCCTCTTGCGCCTTAGATTAGAGAAGGGTTTTAACAATTTTGACAAGTATAAGCTCTAATGCAACGCTCTTTAACTCTTTTTACCATTGATAATCATTTCGATCCGAATAAACCTACCAAGAGTTGTCGAATTATTTCTTCATCCCGCCTCGTCAGGCGGGATTTTTATTAGGTACAATTGGGAAGATGTCTAAACGAGAGCTAACTTAATATAATTTGGAGGAACCATGCACCACGAAGTACCTTTGCTCATCAACATTACTCTGGCGCTGATCGTCGCTTTTTTGGGTGGAGTCGTAGCGCGTCGTATTGGGTTGCCCACCATTGTTGGATATTTGCTGGCGGGCATTGTGATCGGTCCGTTCACGCCCGGATTTGTCGGCGATACCGACACGATCCAGCAACTAGCCGAATTGGGGGTGATCTTCCTGATGTTCGGCGTTGGTCTGCACTTTTCATTTCAAGACTTGTGGAACGTGCGCGACGTTGCCATCCCCGGCGCGCTGATCCAAACCGCCTTTGCCACCGTCCTCGGCATCGCATTGACTCAATTCTGGGGCTGGTCGCTGTTGGCAGGCTTGGTCTTGGGGTTGGCGATCTCGGTTGCCAGCACCGTCGTGCTTTTGCGCGGACTGATGGACAACTCCCTGCTGAATACCTCGCACGGACAGGTGGCGGTCGGTTGGCTGGTCATGGAGGATATTTTATCGGTACTAATTTTGATTCTGATGCCGACCCTCGTCCCGAGTTCCGGCGCATTCGACTGGGGCGAGCTAGGAATGACGCTGTTGAAGTCTGCCGCATTCCTCGTCATCATGTTCTTTGCCGGCACACGCCTGCTCCCCTGGCTTCTCGAAAAGATCGCCCACACCCGCTCGCGTGAATTGTTCATCCTGGCGATCCTTGCGATCACACTCGGCACCGCCATGAGCGCCTCTGAGTTGTTTGGCATTTCGGTGGCTCTGGGCGCGTTCGTTGCCGGTGCGATCATCAGCCAATCCCATTTGAGTCACCAGGTGGGCGCGGACTTGTTCTCGTTCCGCGAAACTTTCTCCGTCCTGTTCTTTGTTTCAGTGGGTATGCTCGTCAATCCCTTATTTTTATGGGAAAACATCGGGCACGTGATCGCCTTAAGCGCGCTGGTGATCTTCGGCAAGGGAATCATCGTCCTCCTGTTGGGTTTCTTCTTCCCCCGCCCGGCGCGCACATTTCTTGTCGTGGCAGTCGGCTTAAGTCAGGTCGGTGAATTTTCATTCATCCTCGGGCAGGGCGGCTTATCGTTGAACTTGTTTGATACCGATCAATACTCGCTCATCCTCGCCGCCGCTTTGATCTCGATCACTGTAAATCCCTTCATGTACAAATCTCTGCCGTGGTTAGAAACTCAGTTCCGCAAGATTCCCGGGTTCTGGAAAAAATTAGACGCGAACGTCAAGATTCTGGAGATCAAAAAAGACAAACTCGTCAATCATGCGGTCATCATCGGTTATGGCAGGGTCGGCAAACACATGGTGGATGTGCTTGAAAAACTCTCCGTCCCCATGCTCGTTATCGAAGCCGATGCGGAGCGCATCACAAGTCTCAACGAGAGAGGCGTCCCTACGTTGTACGGCGATGCCAGCAACTCAGAGGTGATGACTCACGCGCACTTGGATCACGCCCGCGTTCTGGTTGTGACCATTCCCGATGAAACATCCGCGCAACTCATTGTCACCGCCGCCAAAGATATCAACCCCGACCTGCCTATCATTGCCCGCACCACCACCGAAGAAGGGATTGACCGCCTCGCCCAACTCGGCGCACAGGATGTGATTCACCCGGAGCTCGAAGGCGGATTGGAGATCGTTCGGCACGCATTGCTCAAACTCGACTTCCCCGTGCAAGAGATCATCCGTTACATGGATGCGGTTCGACACGATCATTACAATTTAGAAATCGATACGCAAACGGAACACCGCCTCTTACACGACCTCATCAACGCCAGCAGTGGTATCGAAGTGACCTGGTTCAGCTTGGATGCGGACGGTCCGCTCGTGGGCAGGACCCTGAAGGATGCCAACCTGCGCGCGCTCACTGGCGCGTCGGTCGTTGCGATCATGCGCAAGGGACAGCTGATCGCCAACCCCAAATCGTATACCACCTTCGAGGCAGATGACCGCGTCGGCTTCATCGGCGACAGCGAGCAGATCGAAGCCACCGAACGCTTGCTCGCCAAATCCGATTCAGAGAATGACGGAGTAGAATGGGAAACATGAAATACGAATCTCTACATGGACTCTCGATTCCCAAAATTGGATTCGGCGCGTGGCGCATCGGCGGCGACTCATCGCCGAACCATTCACTCGACTCAAAATCGTTGACAGCGCTTCGCTCCGCCCTTGAGGCTGGCTACACCCACTTCGACACCGCCGAAAGGTACGCAGGCGGGCACAGCGAAGAGTTGATCGGCGAAGCAGTTCGCACGTCAGGGAAGAAGCGGGAGGACTTATTCATCACGTCCAAAGTCACGCCGAGTCATCTTCGATACGATGATGTGTTGACCGCGTGTGACAAATCCCTGCGCCGACTCAACATGGATTACATTGATCTCTACCTCATCCACTGGCCTGGGACTGGCACAAAATATGAGGAGACCTTCCGCGCGTTGAACAAACTCGTGCGCGATGGAAAAGTAAAACATCTCGGCGTGAGCAACTTCGATCTAAAACTGCTCAAACAAGCGCAGTCGCTTTCAGAAACTCCGATCCTTACCAATCAAGTCCCGTTTAGCATTTCGGATCGTTCGTACGTGAACAACGGCGTGCTGGAGTATTGCCAGCAAAATGACATTTTGTTTACGGCATATTCGCCAGTTGACGAAGGCAATCTCCGCTCGAACAAAACTTTGGAAGCGATTGCCAAAGCGCACAACGCGAGCATTTTTCAGATCGCGCTGGCGTGGGTCATCTCGCATCCGCGCGTCATCACGATTCCAATGTCGTTCAACCCGCAACACATAAAAGAAAACTTCGACGCGGCGGAGATTGAGTTGACGAAAGAAGAAATTGACGCACTAACGAAAAAATGAAAGACGAAAGCGCCGTCCTGAGCGTGCCGAAGGGAAGAAAGTGGAAAGTGAAAAAACAAATCTTATCCTTTGTGCCCCTTCGTGCCCTTCGTGTTTAAAAAAATGAACATCCAAACTATCCCCGAAATTGAAATCCTCGAAGACTCCGAAACCGCCATCGAGCCGCTCTACAAAGTCATCATCC
>CAZNKB010000023.1:0-4132 GCA_964573695.1 uncultured Gammaproteobacteria bacterium
TAGTAACACAGTGCAACTAGGTCTTCAATTCTGCCTGACTGTTCGTCAAGCACCTATCCCGAGGCGAATCGTGCCGGGGCCCCGTTTTCCCGGAAGAACGTCTTTCGTGCCGCGTTGCACTACCTTCTTTACAGCCGCTGGTATGTTGAAGGTCATGTTGCAATGGGTTGTCGCCGCGGCGCCAGCGGCGTCCACACGGGCAGATAGACGCCTGCGCGGATTGTTGAGTACTTCATGAAAAAGTCGCCGACGGCCGAAACGATCGCAAGTAAGGTCATGGCACCCGCTGACACTGGCCCGGTTAGACCACTCCAAACTAACCAAGCGGGAACGATCAAGCCCATAAACAGCGTGCCACCGTAGAAGTAGATCGCCACGCTGCCGGCGAAAAGTTCATGCACCGAACGTTGCGCAGCGGCGTTTCCGCTAGTGAGCGCACCGTGCACCTCCAGACCGAAGAACACGATCACGATGGCCGTGATTCCGCTCCATAGAAGCAATAGGTTGTTCAGGCTGGCGAGCCACTCCCCGTCGACAGCCTGCGCCAGGAGCAACCCGGCGATTCCCCCGCGCAGGGCGTAGGTCACGTAAAGCGCCGGATGCAAAGGTGAATTCCAGAACGGGATGCCTTTCGAGGCCGTATAGACAAACCCCATGTAACCAATGATGGTTACCATGCCTAGGATCGACATGACCTTGCCGGCGCCGGCGAGCGCCGAGTCCGCGCCCCACAGCACTCCGGGCAGCCACAAGGGCACAAGGTAGAGAAAGCCTCCGGCCAGAAATAGGCTCAAGCCGAAGAATCCCCGGGAAATCCAAGAGCGGCGAAATTGCAGCGCCATTTTCCAGGCCCGCGCCGGGTGGCCCAGATTAACCAGGTGCAGCAGCCCTCCCAACGCGCCCAGCACGAATGCGAGGGCCAGCCCCAGTCGGCTGCCATAGAGCAGCGAGAACAGCCACGTGCCGCCGGCTACGCCGACCACAAAGTGGCCGATTACCATGAAAATGCCGCGGCCTTGGGACCACTCTCTCTGCGGACGAAGGTCCATGCGCAGGTCCTGAATCAGTTGCTCGTATTTGGCGTGCGTTGATTCCATATCTTTGGCCCTCCTTCATGTCTCTCTAATTCGATCAGACCCAATTCTGCTGGCAGGAGCGGATCAAGGCGGCAGGTAATAGACCGAGGGCTTGGTGCCCAGCTCCGGATGCAGCGGGAAACCACCACGTTCCTTGATCAAGCGCGAAACCTCGCTGTTGGGATCGTCGAGATCACCAAAATAGCGCGCCACCGTCGGGCAGTTCTCCACGCATGCAGGCTGCTTGCCGGCACGCACGCGGTCGCGGCAAAAATTGCATTTCATCACCACATCGGTCTGGTGCTGCGATACCCGCGCCCGCTCGTAATCTGTTACGCCGCTCTCGTAGTAGTTCTGCTGACCGTCGTTGTAATAGCGATTACTGTAGGGACACGCCATCATGCAGGCCCGACAGCCCACACATTTGTCCGCGTCGATGTCGACGATCCCATCCTCCTCCCACTTGAAACTCGCGCCCGTCGGACACACTTCTACGCACGGCGCCTCCTCGCAGTGATTGCACAGTACCGGCAGGAACAACTGCCGCACCGTCGGATAATGGCCCTCCTCCCGCTTTAGCACCCGGGCAAAAAGTACCCCTGGCGGTGTTCCATGCTCTACCTTGCACGCAAGCTGGCAGGCATAGCACCCAATGCAGCGCTTTAGATCAATCACCATACCCCGTCTCATTGCGCCTCTCCCACCATGCTCACCTTCACCTTGACACACAGGTCCAGGTTGAGATTCACCGGGCTGACGTGATCCCAATCGATTTCGAGAAGCTCGTTGTAGGCGATGCCTTTACCTTTGGCCAACGGCATGCCGTCCGACCAGTGTCCGGCGCAACCCGCGATCCCCAGTCCCTCCGGATGCATGCCCTGCATCAGCTTCAGGCGCCCCTTCACCTTGCGGCCGGTCTCGGTCTCGACCCAGACCGGCGAACCGTCTTGCAGTCCTTTGCTCCTGCCCACGTCAGCGTTGATGGCGATGGTGTAGGAATACGGATCGAGCTGCGCCGCCTCGTCCAGCCACGCGTTCTCGGTCGTGTAGCTGTTGGTATGGATGGTGTCGCGGTAATAGAACGCATAGAAATCGAATCCCGGCGTCTTGCAGCAATGAGAGAGGCAGGGCAGGAAGTCGGGTAGCGGCTCGTAGTACTCGCGCGGAATCTTGATACCGCGCGGCTCGGCGATGGCCGCGGTTTGCTCTCCCATGGTCACCATGAAATCCCAGTAGATGGGCACGCGAACGTCCAGGAAGGGCCGCCAGTAGATCTCCTCGGGTTTCTTCGGCCAGCTGAGAACACCGTGCTTCTTGAACCACGCGAGGTCGCGCTCCGGCCCGAAATTGCTCTTCAATTCCCTATCGCAGATCTCTTCCCAGGTATAGCGCTCGTCACCCTGCAGCCGATATTCCGGTTTCAGATTCATGGACGCGTTGAACGCCGCGTTGTAGTCAGCGCGGAAACCAATACGGTCGGCTAACTCCATCAGCACATCCTGGAAGGCTCTCTGCTGACCGTCCGGCGGGAGCGCGGGCTGGCGGATGGTCCAGGACCAGTCGCCCATTCCGCCCGGCATACTGCAGAAAAAGAAAGGGAAACTCGTGCGCGAGTCGAGTTGCTGCAAGTAGCCCAGATCGGGCAGGACGATATCCGCAAAATTCGAGGTTTCGGTCAGGAACAAATCGAACGACACCATGAACTTGTATTTGGCCAAAGCCCTTGCCACGGTTTCGCTGTTGGCGATTGCAAGCAGCAGATTCGCCCCCCAGTTGATCAGCACCTCCGTGCGGTAGGGTAACTCCAGCTTCTGCCAGAAATCTTCCTGATCGTCTGATTCAAGGAACGGCGAGCACATGCCCATCGGAAACAGATCCTGCAGACCAGTTTTGTCCGGCATTTTCGGTTTGTCTGGTGGATAAGGGAGGTGATATCCCATCCACATTCCGACCTTCATGATGCCGTCCGCATCCGGCGACGGCACATGATGCGGGCGGCCGGTTTCCGGATGGCCTTCGCAGACCGGATTGAATCCGAGGCAGGAGCCCACCACGTCGGCGGCGCCCACCAGGTGGTTGAGCAGATCGACCGCCAGGAAGTTGTACAGCGAGTTCCTGTGCCCCTGCGCACCGCGGAACGCGATGGCGGCCACCGGCCGATACGGAAGCGTGACGCCTTCGACGACGATGGTGCTGCCGATGCGCGCTTCACGCGCGAACTCCGCGGCAAGACGGCGTATGGTCGCCGCCGGCACCGTGGTGATGCCCTCGCCCCATTCCGGCGTGAACTTGCACAGGTGTTCCTTCAGCTTGTGAAAGGCCGGCTGGCAGGAAACGCCATTCACCTCGAAATCGCCCATCAGGGCCATGTCGGCAGGCGTGGCATCCGTGAACGGTCGCGCCGCACCCGCCGCGCTGTCCCACACCAAAGGCTGGTTGGTCACCTTGTCGCGCACATACTGCTTGTCGGGGCCGATCAGGTACGGTGCGTTGGTCTTGGCCTGGAGGTAGGGGCCATCCACCATACCGAGATCGTTGACGATGACATTACACATCGCCAGTGCCAGCGCACCGTCGGTGCCCACCCGCACCGGCACCCATTCGGTCGCCTTGGCAGAGGCGTAGTTGCACATCGGATCAACCACTACCATCTTCATGCCTCGCACCCGGGCATCGGCGGCGAGTTTCATGTTGGAAGTCGACGCGTGGCCGGCACCATGGCCCTTGGAGGCGCCAAAGTAAATCGCGTAGTTGCAATGCTCGAAGTCGGGCACGATGGACCACGACGAATGCATGATTCCGGAAATCAGATGCGCTCCGTTGCCGCAATGCAGACCGCCGCCGGAGGACGACATATTCGCCGTACCGAACGCGGCCCCGAAGGCTTGGAACGGCGTGCGCGCCGCAAGCACGGTCGTCGTGCGCTGAATGAGGAGTTTGCGTGGATCGTCGGCACGCACGCGCTTCAATACCGTGGCGATTTCATCGAGCGCCTCGTCCCAGCTTATTTCCTTCCAGCCCGGGTCCTCGTTGATGCCCTTTTTAGGATTGGTGCG
>CAZNKB010000024.1:0-3826 GCA_964573695.1 uncultured Gammaproteobacteria bacterium
ACCGTTGTTATAGTCGGATTCAACGGGTTCCGGATCATAATCATTGATATATGCTCCTGTGGATGTTTGGGTTGCGACCAAATAATTGGATAGCCGCACAAGGTATTCAAGGTTTTCGGTAGTCCGAAGTTGCGTATCGGAATCGATAAATTCTGTCAGTCCCAAGACAAGTAGCGCCGTCGTGTTAGTCAGCGTTTCATCGTTTAGCGTGATTGCACTTGTCTCCGCACTTACGGTCGCCGTTAACGATCGGAAATACCCCAATCCTTTTTCCAGCGTTTCCCTAAGATTCGGTTCCTTGTTATACCGGTAGAGCTGTGCCAGTCCATACAGCGCGCCTGCCTGCCGGACGATATTATCTCCTTCTTTTATCTCGCCGGTAGCGGCAATTTGTTCATAAACAAAATCCCCGGATTCTTTTTGGTTGCGCATAAACCAATCGCCCTGCCGCAGGGCGCTATTGGTAATTTTCTGCTCAAAGCTCTCTTTGGGCAGTACGTGAAGCAGCCTTCGCACGGAAAACACCGAAGCCACGGCCAAAATAAGTATGCACAGCGTCCACACGACAAATACCCGGTCAAACCGCGCCGCAAATTTCTTTTTCATGAATGCCTGTTCATTATACCGATTTTCAAGACTTGAGAGTCACCGTCTCTATGTGTCATCATAGACATATGTATATTCCTCCTCCTGCCTTACTCATCATCGCAATTTCCCTTTCGTATCTTGTCAGCATACTGTTTCCTATGCTCCAATTTACGGACGTGACAATAAGTTTCGCCGGCATCATGCTTATAACCTTGGGAGCAAGCGTCGTATTATGGGCAGCCAGTACCCTACGAAAACACAAAACAACGCTCCACCCGCGCCACAAACCGCGCAAGCTGGTGATGCACGGCCCCTATACGCTCAGCAGGAACCCGATTTATCTCGGATTCCTGATGATATCGTTAGGAACCGTGCTGTTGTTTGCTAATGTGCTTGCATTTTTGGGACCCCTGCTCTTTTTTGGATTTGTCAGCATGCTCGTTATCCCGTTTGAGGAAACCATGCTCACCAAAACATTCGGAACACCCTACAAATCCTACCGCAAAAAAATCCGCCGCTGGCTATAATAGCGCGAAGTTATTTTTTCCTGGTGATCATCGCATCCAGAAGCTCCGCCAAATCCCAATACCGGTCTCCCTGACTACGGCTACGAGCCCATAACCCGTCACGCAGCGAGCGTAGCTTAGTTTTTGACCGGTGACCAAATACGGGTTCCAAAATCGCCCGTATCGCTTTGTGTTCGTGTTGGTTTGCCACCCCGACACCACCATACTGGTCTGCCGCCCGCTCTATCTCATCGTGTAACGCCATACTATTCACCTCCTTTCCAAAAACCACAAAAAAACCTCCCGTTGAGGGAGGTTGTCCATCGAAAATTCTATACCACTACGACATACCCTCCCCAATCAAACAAGAGGTACAACAACACACACGGTAAACGGTTTGGATGATCATGGTTATTTCCCCACTCCGGAAAAAAGAAGTCCCAAAGCGACGGCAGTTAGTACGCCAAATACTGCAACCGTCTGGAGGAATAGCTGCACAGCGTGCTTTTTCTTCCCGTCAAAATAAAGCATCAACGGCGTGTAGCAAAAGACATACCCCATGACGGCCGCGGACAACGTGAATAGCGATATGACCGCGACAGGCGCCAAAAACGTATCCGGCCCACGGGAAACGCTTGTCCCCCACGCCATAACCCAGGCAATAACGACGATATAGAGACTGGCAGCAAACGCATTGATAATAGGATTTTTACTCATGCAACTATTAGTATATACCAACTCCACAACGGTTCACACGCCAAACGCCACATCGAGCGTCATCATCAGGGCAAAACCGATCATCGCTCCTATCGTCGCGCTGTCCGTTCCGTGCGCTTGTGACTCCGGGATGATTTCCTCTACGGACACATAAATCATGGCTCCCGCAGCGAACGCGAGCGCGTAGGGCAATAACCCCTGCATATAAAGCACCCCTGCTGCCCCGATGACTGCGGCAATAGGTTCTACTAGCGCAGATGCCTGACCGAACATAAAGCTTTTCAGCCTGCTCATGCCTTCGCGCCGAAACGGCATGGATACAGCGAACCCTTCCGGGAAATTCTGGATCCCGATACCGATCGCAAGTGCTATCGCATTTGCCAGTGTCGCTCCCGATGCCGCAAGCGATGCAGCGCCGAATGCCACCCCTATGGCTAAACCCTCCGGGATATTGTGGAGCGTGATCGCAAGAAACAAGAGCATCGTTTTGTGCCAGCGCGTTTTGACTCCTTCTTTTTCCGATGCAGGTGCGTATAGGTGTAAATGCGGCAATGCTTTATCGACCACCCACAAAAAAGTACCGCCCGAGAGAAAACCGACAAGCGGCGGAATCCACGGCAGAATGCCTGCATGTTGGGACAAAAGTATGGAAGGCGCAAGCAGCGACCAGAAACTCGCGGCGATCATGACCCCGGCGGTAAACCCGAGCATACCGTCGAGCACTTTTTGGTTAGCTTTGTGGAAAACAAATACCCCGGCGGCTCCGACCGCAGTGACTCCCCACGTAAATATCGTGGCAAGCAACGCGTAAAAAACTGGCTGGGTAAACATTACGGACAATGGCAAACTAATTTCTATGGCTATTATACGCGCTAACGACACAATAGTTGTGTATAATACATAACATTATTATGTAGATATATCGAACCTTCGATAGTATTTTACTTAATTGAGCATTCTTTGTCTAAGTTATATACTTATATATATGGGGTATTACGGAAAATTAGAGCTTAAAAATCGCGCGCGCCTTCTTAGAAAAGAAGGCAAATCGTATAACGAAATCATACAACTCCTTGGTCTCTCAAAATCAACTGTTTCCGATTGGTGTAAAGATGTCCGTCTTTCCAAAAAACAACTAGCCAAGCTATATACAAATAAAACCACAGGTGCACTAAAAGGAAGCATAATTGCCGCACAACGAAAAATAGCAAAACGTATACAATCAACAAAAGCTATATATGAAAAGAGTGCTCGTGACATTGGCGCATTAAGCAAGCGTGATAAATTTATAGCCGGTATTGCATACTACTCCGCAGAAGGAACCAAAACAGACAAGGGGTGTGCCTTTTCAAATTCTGATCCGTCAGTCATTAAATTTATGGTAAATTGGTTTATTGAATTTGGAAGGCTACCTCAAGATAAACTTCATGGCGCCATATGGATTCACGATAACCAACATGAGCAGGTTGCAAAAAACTATTGGTCCACCCTAACAGGGATATCAAAAAATAATTTTTATAAGAGCTATATAGTAAAAAATAAAAAGGACAGCAAAAAAATACGAAAAAAATTACACAATTACGGTGTATTCTGCCTATATATATCCGACGTCGTGTTGCAAAGAAAAATCATGGGCTGGATCGGTGGTATTCTCCAAAAGCCAATGGTATAATACTCGTTGTTCATTAACATTCCCCTGTGGCGCAACGGTAGCGCGGCTTCCTGTCAAACTGGCAGCGCCTCGATGTAAATCGGGGATGAAAATCGGGCTAATTCGGGGAACTCCAGATATCATGACTTCGTCATCATCCGGACAATCCCGAGCTAAACCCGCCGATAAGGCGGAAAATGTGTAGAGACTATACACCCGACTCCCAACATTTGGGATGATAAGATAGTCCAAGCCTTTTGGTAACAGAAGGGCACTTGTAAGAAGAAGGTTGCAGGTTCGAATCCTGCCGGGGGAGCAAATATAAGAAAGGAGCGGTTTGCCCCTTTTTTATACTTATTTCTGG
>CAZNKB010000025.1:0-3448 GCA_964573695.1 uncultured Gammaproteobacteria bacterium
AACAAAAAATTATTCTAAACAAATTTAAAGGAGTTTAGTGGTATGAAGCGTTTCTGCGAAGATTCGCTTTGGCCGTTGGACGGTTGACTTTCTATGGGACGCACCGGCGTAGGAACCGGTTGTGCGACGAGGGCAGAGCCTTCGCCTAGGAGCGTTTCCGGGTCACCTGTGGTGACGAATTTCTTAACACAAGCACCCAGCTCGCGGATATTCCCATGCCATTCATAGTCCGCCATGGAATCCAACAGGTCATGAGGTATCGGTTTGTAGGATTTCCCTAGCCGTTCGCTGTGGTTGAAATTAAAGTGTTCGGCCAGTAGCGGAATATCTTCGCGGCGCTCGCGCAGGGCCGGCATTCTGACCACAACCTCGCTTAACCGGAAGAAAACGTCTTCTCGCATCTGGCCCGCAGAAACGGCCATTTCGAGGTCCACGTTTGTCGCGGCTATCACGCGAACGTCCACTTCAACGGGGCTGACCCCCCCAATCCGCATGAACGGCTCCCCGTCCAGCACTTGTAGCAGTTTACCTTGGACAGTATAGGAGGTCTCCGCAATCTCATCAAGAAATATTGTGCCGTGGTTTGCTAGTTCGAAACGCCCCGGCTTAGATGTACGCGCGCCGGTGAAGGCGCCGCGCTCATACCCAAACAATTCACTTTCAAGGATGCTTTCGGGAATTGCCGGACAGTTCACTTTGATGAATGGCTTGCCGTATCGGTTGGAGTGTTTGTGCAGCAAACGAGCGGCGATGTCTTTACCTGTGCCGCTTTCCCCGCTGATTAGCACGGTCAGGACCGAAGGCGCGAGGCGTAGAATCAGCGCGCGGATGTCCTTGATTGCCGGACTAATGCCAAGCAGGCTCTCATTGAGAGGCGCTCGAACGATCTCGTCGAACGTTAACGGCGCGTGGGCCAGTTCTGGCACGGTTGCCTCCTGTTGACGAACGAGCAATTACGCAATCCTTTCGCGCGCTGCCCGGGTCATCCAACTGTACAATCCGGTACAACCGGACGTTCCATGTAGAGACAAAACAATTGTCATGCCAGACTATTCTTGATTCCTTTCCGCGTTAGATCAACGCATCAAATCCACGCTATTTAGCGCAGTATATAGCGATTTTGTCACCGTGTACACAAAATGTGCTCGAGCTTTTCTGTCCCCAATTTAACTTCGAATACGCACAAGGTGATCGATGGCGAACGCTAATTACTCAAAAATGACAAAGTTCTGTAACTATTGTTCAAAATTGCGCGCAGAAGCTTATTTTCACGCGCAATTGGGAAGGGTGGAAAAAGCACACGCGGTGGGCCGTTTTCCGACCCACCGCGCGTGCGTATCTCAATCTACGGCCACTCACAGCGTGACCGTCACACAAGGAGGTAAATCTTAAGCCGACTTCTTGAACCGGCGGATACCGAGGGCGGCAAGGCCAAGGCCAAGCAGGGCCATCGAGGTTGGTTCCGGGATTACCGTGCGGTTCAGCGTGATTTGAACGAGCACGTCCTGGTAGTCCTGGTCACCGATATTCTGCACCTTTGCATCGCCTTCGACGAGGTAGTCGTAGGGCAAATCCTCGAAGCAGAGGAGATAAGTATCCTCGAACGGCGTCGTCAAGATTAGCACATGGATTTCACCGGGCGTAGTTTGAAACTGGCCATCATTCAGGTAGGCCTCGGAGAACCAGTTGAAATAAACGTTCGGATCGCTCGGCAATGCGGCGTGGTCATAGAAGCCGATTTCACCAAGTCCCTGCACGTTCACCGTGATCGGATCCATGGTGACCGGGCCTTGACCTGAATTTGGGTCCGTGTTGTCCAACGGTCCCAAAACATCGGTCATATTCAGAGTAATCTTCGAATTCGAGGATGTGTAGAAGCCAATCGTGTCTGTAAGGAATGATTGACGCCACAAAGCGTCAAAACTGATGGATTCAACATCCGAAACCAGAGTCATCGTCTCCCAGCCCGTCTGTGTCGCAAGAAAGTCTGGGTCATCGGCAGCCGTAAAGCTGGTGCCATAAATACTGTTGTAGATCGTGTGCAGTTCCGGTTCGCCTCCGTTCGGAGTACCCGGAACTACAACGGCGGATGCGGTGACGCCCAAAAGCCCCACAGCCAAAGCGACCGCCAATGTTTTACCAAACTTCATTTCGATCTACCTCCACTTAGTGCCCCCACACGAGGCCCCTGCTCTTCAGCACAGCTTTAACTGCAGTGCGTTCTACCTAACGCATGTGGCATGCCAGATTGATCTAAAGCCACACAAATATTTGTAACAAAACAATTTATGACGTAAACGCTCGATTTAGCTTAGCCAAGGTAGCCACATTGCAAGGGAATAAGTTGTCACAACTGACAACTTATTTTTCAATGCCGCGCAAATCATACTTGGGGATAGTTAAGACAACGAAACAACCACAAAACGAAACGCGCACAACCCAAAATCGCTTAGAAGAATACCTTGGCTTCCGTACATTGTACACCTGAAGTCGGTGAATATGTCAAGAAAAATATTGGTGTAGGTCATTGTACGAAAGCCTTTTATGATAATTCGGGACAATTTTTAGCAGAATTCACCTAGCGGCGATCGAGACCAAATTGCTCGATGCGGCGACGGAGGGTTTGATAACTAATTCCGAGGTCGTCCGCCGCCTTGCGGCGGTTCCACTGGTGTCGTTCGAGTGCGGCCTGAATCTGCTCGCGATCACTGCCGTCGTCTCCCGGTGTAATTGTTGCTGGAGAAACTGGCGTTACTTGATCTCGGCGGCTATATGCTGGCGACGACCGATCACCCAAGCCGGTCTTGCCGAGCGCGAGCCATCGTTTGATGGTGCTCTCAAGTTCGCGCACGTTTCCGGGCCAAGGCCGGCTCGCAAGCGATGCAATATCTTCGGCTGATAGCGAAAAGGCAGTATCTCCAGAAAAGTGACCGTGCTTTTGAAGAAAATGCCGAACTAATAGCGGTACATCCTCGGATCGGGCGGATAACGAGGGTACCCAAATACAGACTTCGTTTAATCGGAAGTAAAGATCTGGGCGGAAAGTTCCGTCGCGGGTCTTCTCTTCCAGGTCGGCATTTGTGGCGGCGATTATTTGGACGTCCACATTGATATGGCGACGACCGCCAAGCTTTGTGAACTCTTTGTGCTCGATAACCTGGAGAAGCTTCGCTTGCAGATTTGGGTGCATATCGCCAATTTCGTCGAGGAAGATGATCCCCCGGTTTGCAAGCTCGAAGCGGCCAGGCTTTGAACTGACCGCCCCGGTGAAAGCACCCTTTTCGTAGCCGAATAATTCGCTTTCGAGCAATTGTTCTGGCAGCGCAGTGCAGTTCACTTTTACGAAAGGCTTGTCAGAGCGCCGTGACAGGCGGTGAAGCTCTCGGGCCACCATGTCTTTACCTGTGCCGCTCTCACCGCGAATCAGGCAGTTCAAATCGGTCTGGGC
>CAZNKB010000026.1:0-3440 GCA_964573695.1 uncultured Gammaproteobacteria bacterium
TGAGCAGGAGCACGCTATTCGATGGCCATCTGATCAACATGATCGATGGTTGCGGAGCGTGAGGAACCGCCGCCGTCAGGCGGCGGGATCTCGAGGTTCAGAACGTGTCGTCGTCGCGGTCCGTGCGGCGCGTGGGCGTCGTCGGTTGATCGATGTCGCGGGCTGCTTCGCGCGCGCGCCAATGCCGGCGGAGTTGGACGTAGTAGGCCGATTCGAAGTCGGCGATGAGCTCGTAGAGGAAGTCGACCACGTACGCGGCGGCCTCGTCGGAGAGTCGCGGTCGCGGCTGCGGGATGTGATCGTCGCGCACGATGTCAGCGCGTGATGCGTGCATGAGGTTTGCCGGGAGCCGGCCGCTTGGCGTCGGCGAACACCTCGAAGTAGAGCTTCTCGTCGATGACGGGTGCCTGGCGCTGCACGGCGGCGGCGAGCAGTTGTGCGGCCAGGGTGGTGAGGATGCGGTAGTTGCCGGCGGCGTGGTCGCACAGCATCGCGCGCAGCTGCGGGGTCATCAGCGCGGCGTTGCCGGCGCTGGCCAGAAGGTGGTCCAGGCAGGCGGCCAGCTCGTCGCGGGCCGCGTACTCCATGGCCAGACGCACGCGGATGCGGCTGCCCAGGGGCAGCAGGTCCTCGCGGCGCAGCTTCTCGGTCAGGCGCGCGTCGCCGGCCATCACGACACTGAGCAGGGGCCGCGAGTCGAAGCGGGCCGAGGACAGCAGGCGCAGCTCCGAGAGCGTGGCGGGGGCCATCTCCTGGGCCTCGTCGATGAGCAGCACCGGACGCAGGCGCACGCTCTCGAGGTGCGCGATCCAGCGCTCGCGCAGGCTCTTGAAACCGCCCCAGCGGTTGTGCGGACGCAGCCCCACGCCGAACACCTCGCCCATCTCGCGGTAGAAGTCCGCGAGGTTGCTCTGCGGATGGCTCAGCGCCGTGACGCTGACCTCGTCGATGCGCTCCAGGCGCTCGGCGAGCAGGCGCAGCACGACGCTCTTGCCCGTGCCGGGATCGCCGTGGATCATCGCGAAGCCGCCCTCGCGCACCAGGGTCTGCTCGACGCGCCAGACGAAGTCCTCGGCGGGGCGCGTCAGGCGCAGCGCCTGGCTGGGCAGCTCCGGGGAGAACGGGTTCCACTTCAGCCCGTACAGGGCCAGCAGCGACGGGTTCGTGTTCACGGACTGGGGTCCTGATCGGTCGGGATGAACGGCGGGGGCACGCCGGTGGCGGCGAACTCGGCCATGTAGCGGCGCAGCAGCGGTGCGATGCCCGATTCGGTCGGCGCGCCCGCCTCGGGTTGGGCCAGTGCGCCGGCATCGGTCATCGCGCGGCGCCGGGCGTCGGCGTTGGCGGCGCGGTCGATCGGGTACAGCGCGCACAGCACCGTGCCGCGGCGCGCATCGACCAGATCGACCGCGCTCAGGTCCCAGCGCGCGTAACGCAGGTGCACGCGCGCCAGGTGCCGGTAGCGCGCGGGGATCTCGAAGCGGCGCGCCTCCAGACTCACGGTGCCGTCGCTGCGGCGCTGGGCGCGGCTGACCTCGAGCCGGAACGCTGCGCGCAGCGCCTGGCTGTCGGGGCACTCGCGCAGCACCTGCGGGCCGTCGAGCCAGCGCTCGAGCGGCGCCTGCCCGGTCTCGCCGTGCACGCTGCGCTGGTACTCCTGCTCGACCCAGGCGGCGGTCGCGGTGTTGAGCAGCTCCAGGCTGAGCTCGGCCACGCCCTCGAGCATCGCCATGAGCCGACCTTCCAGGCGCGCCCAGAAGTTCTCCTGCTTGCCGTTTTGCTGCGGCGCGTACGGCAGCGTCGTCTCGTGCACGATCCCCAGCGCCTGGAGCCCGGCGGTGAACTCCGCGGCGAGCATCGCCGCACCGTTGTCGCTCATCAGCGCGCGCGGCAAGCCGCGGCGCTGCAGCGCCTGGGCAAACCCGTGCACCAGGCTCTCGGTGGTCTCGTCGAGGTACCACTGGACGTGGCAGGCCAGGCGCGAGCGGTCGTCGAGCACGGCCAGCGCCAACGGCGTGACCCACTGCCCGGCGCGCGTGAGCACGGGGCGCGAGCCGTGGTGGAAGTCCAGGTGCCAGAGCGCGCCCACGTGCTCCACCTCGAAGCTGCGCGTCTCGCGCGAGGCGCGATGGAGCTGCGCGGCCACCTCGCCCGGGCGGCGCGCCCCGCGCAGCGTCGGCCGGCGCGCCAGGCCGTGGGCGCGCATGAACCGGCGCAGCGTCGCGTACGAGGGCAGCGGCGCGTCGGCGCCCAGCACCGCGCCCAGGTTGTCGTAGTGCAGCTGGCACGTCCAGCCCGGGTGCTCGCGGTACTGCGCGCGCAGCGCCTCGACGAGGGCATCGGTCATCACGCGCGGCCGACCCACGTCGGCGCGAATCCGGGTCTGCAGCGCCGCCACCGGGTCGAGGTGCGCGCGGCGCGCCGCGTAGAACCAGCGCTCGATCGTCGAGACCCCGAAGCGCACCGGCGCGCCGCTTCGCGGATGCTGCCAATCGCACCCGGCCAGCTCGCGAAGCTTGGCGCGCAGCTCCCCGGGCGCGGGCGGCGCGGCCAGCATCGGCCCCACGATCGCAAAGCGCAGCCGCGCCCAGCGCCCTCGCTGCAACGGATCACGGCCAGTGGCCATCGATGGGCTCCGGTCATCGGCAGCGAACCGTTCGCCGCCCCAGGAACCGCAGCCTACGAACCGGGCGCGTCGTTGGCGATCATCAAGTTCTGCGGGTCCTCGGCACGGTTCTACCGGACCTCGCTCACCGTGCTCAGCGGTGCGATCAGGCGCAGCGTTCGCGACACCCGCGTGGCCAGATCCGGCGCCTCGATCCGCGCGAGCAGCCCGCCCGGCAACACCGCGCTGATCGGCGGCGCGAACCGCCCGCGCAGCCCCTGCCAGAACCGCGTCGCCGGGAACCAGTCGCGCCACCACGCGCGCCACCGATCCAGCGTCGCCCGCGGCACGCCCAGGGTCGAACACAACTCGCGCAGCCCGCGCCCCGACACCGACCCGCGCAGCGCCGAGCCCAGCAGCACCATCACTCCGACATAGACCCGCCGTCCCAGGTAGAGCACCGAGCGCGGCGTGTGACGGCGCCGGCACGCGTGGCAGCAGAAGCTGCGCCGGTGCTCGTCGGGGCGGCGCAAGCCGCGCGGAATTCCGCGCGGCTTGCGCGGGTAGCGCGCGCTGTGCAGCACGCCTCCACACGAGCATCCCGCCAAGCGGACCTGCTCGGCGCTCTGCTCGTCGATCAGCTCGAGCAAATGGAAAAAGTTGGGATCACGCAGAACGTCGTGGCACACTGGTTGCGCCTCTCTTGATCTTGATCGGTTGTGCGGGGCACCGCCCTCGGGGATTTGCTAGATCCTCGAGGGCACCACACCCTGAACCCATCAACCAATTCGATCAAGATCCAGCGTTCCGCCATCGGAATGCGTGACCGCGCTCA
>CAZNKB010000027.1:0-3386 GCA_964573695.1 uncultured Gammaproteobacteria bacterium
TCGGCGAACTCCTGCAGGTGGCAGGTGGCGCAGACGTCGGCGGTCGGCATGCGCAGGTCGGCGCGGTGGTCGGCGCTCTTCTTGGCATTCACGTCGACGTGGCAGTCGATGCAGCCGACTTCCTTCAACTGTTCGCCCACACCCAGCCTGCCGTGCGAGCGCAGGTTCTTCTCGACCTCCTCCAGCTTGGCCTTCTTGTAGAAGGTGGTGTCCTTCGGCGTCAGCTTGCGGATCTTGTCGAGGTTGGCGTGCGTACTCTTCTTCCAGGCATTCACCCACACCGGCGTCTCATCGGCGTGGCACTTGACGCACTGCTCGCGCGAGGCAACGTCCTTCACAGACGAGGGCGGCTTGTAGGAGGAGGCCGGATCAAGGTACTTGCTGAAGGCGATCGGCTCCCAATATTTGGCGTGGGTGCCGCGCCCGGCGCCCTCGGCCGGATCCTTGTAGCGCTTCACCAGCGCCTCGTAGAGCTGCTTGGACGTGGCCGACTTGTCCAGCTTCAGCGCATCGTAGGTTTCCTTGGGGATGTCCGCCTGCACGCCCGCCGCGAACAGCATGCCGCAGGCGAGCAGGAGCATCTTCTGCCATAGCTTGACCATCATGGGGCTCTCCTCCCTTTGTTGAACGCGAGCGAACAGACTTCGCGAGCGTCCATCATCGGACTCGGTCAGCAGGGAAGAAAGCGCCGCGCCGGAAACATCTGATGGTGCCAATGGGGCCAGCCGGCATCGCGCTTCGCGCCGGCCGTGGTGCCAGACCGGCAGGTTGCGGTTGGCGCCAAGAGTTATGCAGGGCTTGGCACTAATCGGCCCGCCGGCGCGCGCCAATAATGCCCCGGCACGCACAACGACAGGGGAGGCGCCGATGGAAACGGGAAGCAGATTGGGCAACATCTGGAACCGGCTGGTGATGGACCGGCGCAACTGGTGGTTGCCGCTGGCCATCGTGATGGTCATCGGCATGGGCAGCATGATCTTCGTCGGCACCAGGACCTACGACGACGCGCCGCCGATCCCGGACTTCGTCGATGCCGCAGGCCGGCCGGTGGCGACGCAGGAGACGATCCTGCGCGGCCAGCTGGCCTTCCAGCGCTACGCCCTGATGGACTACGGCAGCATGTTCGGCGACGGCGCGGCGCGCGGCGTGGATTTCACCGCCGACGCCCTGCACCGCACCGCCGAGGCGATGCTCGCCCACTATGCCGGGCCGCCGCAGTCCGAGAGCGGCAAGGCGGCGCGTGACGCGGCGCTGGCCCGCGTGCAGGCGGAGATCAAGGAGAACCGCTACGAGGCGGCGGGCAACCGCGTGACGCTGAGCGAGGGCCAGGCCGTCGCCTACGAGGCGCTGGTGCGCCACTACGCAGCGATGTTCCGCGGCGAGGGGCCGGAGGCCTTCCATCCCGCCGGCTACATCACGGACGCGCAGGAGATCCGCGAACTGGCCGCCTTCTTCTTCTGGGGCGGCTGGGTCTGCGGCGCGCAGCGCCCCGGCGTCAGCTACAGCTACACGCACAACTGGCCCTACGACGAGCTGGCCGGCAACCGGCCCGGCGCGCCGGTCATGCTGTGGAGCGTGATCGCCGCGCTGGCCCTGGTGCTGTGCCTCGGCGCCGTGCTGTTCCTCTACGGGCGCTACAGCCGCATGGCCGGCTGGCGCAGCGGCGGCGAACAGGAGAACCTCGCCACCCTGGCGCGGGTCGCCGGCTGGCGACCGAGCGCGACCCAGCGCGCCGCCTACAAGTTCTTCGCCGCGGCGGGGGCGCTGTTCGTGCTGCAGATCGTCGCCGGCGTGCTGACGGTGCACGACTTCCTCGGCTTCACCACCTTCTTCGGCGTGGACATCGCGCAGGCGCTGCCGCTCACCGTCACCCGCGGCTGGCACATCCAGCTCGCCCTGCTGTGGATTACCGCCTGCTGGGTCGGCGCCTCGATCTTCGTCCTCTCGGCCGTGGCGGAGGGCGAGCCGCCGGGGCAGGCGCGGCTGGTGAACCTGCTCTTCGGCATGGTGCTGGTGCTGGTGGCGGGCATGCTGGTCGGCGTGTTCATGGGGCCGAAGAACCTGCTCGGCGAATACTGGAACCTGCTCGGCAACCAGGGCTGGGAATTCGTCGAGCTGGGCCGGCTGTGGCAGGGGCTGCTGATGGCGGTATTCGTGCTCTGGGCGGCGATCGTCTGGCGCGGCGTGCGCGGCGTGTGGCACCAGGGCGACGCCTGGATCCTGCCGAAGTGGCTGTTCTACGTCGTGCTCTCCATCGTGCTACTGTTCCTCTCGGCCTTCGTCGCCAAGCCGACCACCAACTTTGTCATCGCCGACTTCTGGCGCTGGGCGGTGATCCACATGTGGGCCGAGGCCTTCTTCGAGGTGTTTACCACCGTGCTGCTGGCCTACTTCATGGTGATGATGGGGCTGGTGAGCCACCCGGCGGCCTCGCGCATCGTCTATCTGGCGACGCTGCTGTTCCTCGGCTCCGGCCTGCTCGGCATCTCGCACAACTTCTACTGGAACGCCAAGCCGGTGGCCACACTCGCCATCGGCAGCGTCTTCTCGACCCTGCAGGTGGTGCCGCTGATCCTGCTCACGCTGGAGGCCTGGGAATTCCGCAAGACGCCGGAGCGCTCCATGCAGGGCGAAGGCGCGCAGCGCTTCGGCCAGCACGAGGCCTTCCTGTTCCTGCTCGGCGTGAACTTCTGGAACTTCCTCGGCGCCGGCGTGTTCGGCTTCATCATCAACCTGCCGATCGTGAATTACTACGAGCACGGCACCTACCTGACGGTGAACCATGGCCACGCCGCCCTGATGGGCGTCTACGGCAACCTCGCCATCGCCGCCATCCTGTTCTGCAGCCGCTACCTGGTCGCGGCCAAGGCCTGGGATGCGCGCCTGCTGCGCCGCGCCTTCTGGTCGCTCAACCTCGGCCTGCTGTTGATGGTCGTCATCGACCTTTTCCCGGTCGGCATCGCGCAGCTGAACGACGTCCTGGCGCACGGCCTCTGGCACGCCCGCTCGCAGCAGTTCGTGCAGGGCGCCGTGTTCCAGACGCTGACCTGGGCGCGCATCCTCGGCGGCGCGCTGTTCGTCCTCGGCGGTGTGCTGCCGCTGGCCTGGTTCCTGGTCACGCGGGCAAGGTATCTCAAGGCGGCGATGCTGCTACCTGTCGCGACTTCGGCCCACACCGCTGCAGCCGAACCGATAGCGGAGCATTGAAAGGCGTTCCGCGGGCGCCGGACTTGGCCAAATGCGGCCGCCACGGGCGCGCCTGGCAGTCGACGCTTCTGGCCACAACGCATCCGACAGAATGAATGTGAACAGGACCTAGGCGTGCACCACCCGCTGGCCGTGCTCGCGCGTGGTGTGGAAGCCGACCTTGGGCCAGCGCTCCTGGG
>CAZNKB010000028.1:0-3017 GCA_964573695.1 uncultured Gammaproteobacteria bacterium
GTAAATTTCTGCCCTATCCTTTTCCATTATTTTCGTCCAGGGTTTTCAATACCTCCATCCAAAGGTATTCATACGGGACGATTTCAAGTTCCAGGGTTTGATCGGCGATGCTCAACGGGGAAGCCTCAAGTTTTTGCTGAAGGTGTTTTACCTTGCCGGAGAGCGTCGAAGCATCAAAACCGGATAAGGGTATCTGCAGCAGCATTTTAAGGAATAAATAGCTGCGCCGGGTATTTTTACCGCGCAAATGACGATAGCAGTATTGCTCCAGGGCTTCTACTTCATCGATCACCTCGCGATAACGGCGCTCTTTCAGTTGAATGAGGGCCCTGATGATGAGTATGGCCAAGTTCAATCCTGCTTTATCTTTCGATGCATGGGAAACTTCGTTGATAATCTTGGCAAGTTTCAACTTGTGGCCATTTTTATTCCGGTCGTTCGAGAGGAAATATACATACAATTGATAAATAAGCCACACTTCCCTGGTGTAATCGGGTAAAAACTCGAACTGCTCCTGGCTAATCGTTTCAGATATCGCCTGGGCTGCTTTTTCAGGTCGGTGGGTGTGGAGCAACAGTTGCACATACATTTCCCGGTATTTAAACCAGTTAAATGTGCCCGGCTGCAGGTATTTTTGGCACATGCGGGCCGTTTCTTCTCCTGCGTCGACTTGCCGGAGTTGAACCTGACTGATCAACTGCTGGTAGTAAAATATTTGCAGAGGAACTGCTGCCTCATAAGGTCTGCTTTTATAAAAGCGAATGGCATTATCGCAAACTTCGATGGCTTTTTGATGGTCGTTGGCCGCTATATACCGGGTCAGGCTCACCAGGTTTCCGTACAGCTGCAAACGGTAACTTTTGTGCTTTTTCAGGAGCGGCCTCAGTTCCTCCTCATATGAAATCGCCAAGCTCTGATCTTTCAGAAATGCAGACTGGTTGTTTACTTTCAGGCTCAGCAATTTGGTATACCGTTCTTCCGCTTTTAATTCGGCATCTAACAGCTCTTTGTGGTGTTCAAATGCTTCGCTGACTTCTTTGAATTTCCGGTCGTTTTTTTCGCGGAGGCTGTATTGGGTACGTAAGTATGAGGCGATATCCACACAAAGCAGGGTAAAATCAAATTTTTTTGCCTTGTTAAACAGACTGGTGGCTACCGAAAGTGCTGCCGTGTTGGCATTTTGGCCCGTCAGAAACCGTACGGTCACCCATTGCCTGTGGCAATCGTAATAGGCGCGTTGGTAATCCGAACTTTTACTTTGGTTGTTTTTAATCCAAAGAACGCTTTCCAGTAGTTTTTCGCGCAAATCCGATTTCAATTTTCGGTATGGCGTACCGGCGTTTGTATGGCCATACAGGAGCTGCATGGCATCCTTGTCGCTATGCACTTTGCCATGGTGAATGGCGTCGTACAGAGATTTCAATTTCGATCCGTTCTTTTTTCGTGTTGCCGGCAACGGTGATACTTTATGCCGCTCCAGCAAGAGGATCATTTCTTTTATATCAAGTAAAGCCGTGGTGGGTATTGAAATGCTCATTTTGAATAAACAGATTTGATTCGGCATAGCGATAGCACAAATCATTCCTTTTTATAAATATTTAATAACCAGATAGTTGTTTATTTGTGTGAAAATAAAAAATGCCAAAAAGGGAAATGTTTCCCTTTTTGGCATTTTTTACTTGGTCGAAAAACGCTCTATCGTACGTATATGGCGCCCGGCTGGCCCTGTTTTTTCTTCCTTGTTTACCCTTGGCCTTTTTCGGCCCGCCAGTTACCGGAGGGCGTCTGATGGGGAGAAATACCGCCGTTAATTTCCGGATCATTGCATATTGCGGCTTCACACCACCACATCTCAGCGTTTTCCCCGGAAAAACGCCTTCATCAGCAGGGCGCAGTCGTTTTCGAGGATGCCCATTTCGAGTTTGGTCTTAGGGTGCAGCAGGGTTTTGCCGCCGTAGAGCATGAAACCGCGTTTTTCATCGGAAGCGCCGTTCACCACCCGCCCGATTTGCGCCCAGGCCAGCGCGCCGGCGCACATGACGCAGGGCTCGAGCGTGACGAACAGGGTGCAATCGGGCAGGTATTTGCTGCCCAGGTGGCCCGAGGCGGCTGTGAGGGCGAGTATTTCGGCGTGGGCCGTCACATCGGTCAGTTGTTCGGTCTGGTTGTGCGCCCGGGCGATGATGCGGTTGTCGCATACGATAACGGCGCCCACGGGTATTTCGCCGGCCTCGTAGGCTTTTTGCGCCTCGGCCAGGGCTTGCTGCATGAAGTAGGTGTCGGAATAGACGGAGAGCATGATGGGGCAAAGGTCTGTTTTCGGTCGGAAATCGCCATATCTTCACTGCTGATATTCTTTTGATCAAATTAAATATCAGATTCCATGACAAGAAATTTGACTATTGCAACCCGGCTTCGGGAAGTGTTCCTTAACGGACATTGGATTGCCAATACCAATTACAAAGAACAAATACAAAACCTTGACTGGGAACAGGCAATTCAAAAAATTGACAACTTAAATACTATCGCGGCATTGACCTTCCACATAAATTACTATCTGGAAGGACTCCTGAACGCCTTTGAAAGCGGGAAACTTGAAATCAGCGACAAATACAGTTTTGACCTGCCGCCAATAAACTCCGGATCGGATTGGAACCAGCTGGTCGCCGATTTTCTAAAAAACGCTGAGCAGTTTGCAGACAAAGTTGAGCAGATGGAGGACGCTGTTTTTGACCAGCCATTTATTGATGAAAAATATGGGACGTTCCCTGTTGACCGGGATTATCACCTGGTGGTGGAAAGGCAATTCACCCGTCTTTTCACCACCTACGCCATGCGGGTGAACGCCGAACAGAAGCGCAGTGGCGGGAGATGTCACCCGCTCGTGCCTCGCGGATGACACCTCCCGCGGATGCCAATGACTTTTGTATCTTTGAATGCACAATTAAGCCCTTATTATGCTCGACGCCCTAATGACAAAAGGGAATGCCTGGCTTTCCCGTTTGGTGGCATATCCA
>CAZNKB010000029.1:0-2742 GCA_964573695.1 uncultured Gammaproteobacteria bacterium
ACGACACGCCCTGGTTTCCATTCAGGGTTAGCCAACCTTTGTACGCCTCCGTTACATTTTTGGAGGCAACCTCCCCAGTTAAACTGCCCATCTGACAGTGTTCTGTTCCGGGATTTTTATGCCGGAATAAGTAAGAATTCGTAATGCCGAAGAGAGGTATTCCACTGTTGCCCGAAGGCTCCCTCCTATGCTCGACAGTCAACATCACGTCCTCAGTGTCAAATTACAGTAAAGCTTCACGGGGTCTTTTTGTCCAAGTGTGGGTAGGCCGCATCTTCACAGCCATTTCAATTTCGCCGAGTTATAGTTCAAGACAGTTGCTATGTCATTCTACCTTTCGTGCGGGTCGGAACTTGCCCGACAAGGAATTTCGCTCATTAAATTATTTGTTAGCTCATAGTCGCCTATGAGATCAGACTATATCTTCCTCGCCTCATCGGCGGGTTGCACGTGTAGTCGTTGAGGATTTCCCTTTAAAAGGGATCTTTCCTGCTGATTGACTCCACTGAACAAATTGTCACTCCGATTTGATCGAAGTATCGTCAAATACTGAGTTGTTCCAGCATATAGTGCAATTTTTCATATATCCATTTTCCTTATGCACTTGGATACAGAGAGGATTGACTACCTCACTATGGCAGCAAAATATTTCTACCATAGAACAGTTCACTTTGTTATAAATTACGATTGATTACGTAATCTCATGATCGCCCATGAGGTCGGACTATATCATGGAATATGATATATGCACTGCATATATCAAATATTCCGTCGACGTGTAGTCTCTGAGGATTCTTGAATAGGAAATACGTCGTTAATACCATATTTTCTTGTCCTTCCTTTTCCTTCGTTAATTGTTTCCCGAAGAAAAAGAATTTTTTTAAGTCCGGTTTGAGTTCTATGCTCCCCTTTCTTCATCAAATCAGCAATTTTGCAAAAAATTGCAAAATTTCTCTTTTTTGATTCTGAAAGTACCGGGTATTGTTGAAAATACGGAATAACATACTTGATTAAATCTTCTGGATTCGTAGCATCAAATGAGTGAAGTCCGTCTCGTTTTCGCGATTTAATGATTCCGCACTGAAGTTGATCTTTCAATATATATAATATTGTGGGATCCTTCTGCGAGACATTAAAGCTCATCACGACTTGCCAGTTGACCTTATAGTCAGCTTTTCGCCGTAACGAGACATTAAAACTTCCCTCACCTTCTACAAACCCAGCTAAGAAATAGCCAAGTTCATTCCTTTTCAAGTCTTTCCTGCTGATTTGCCGCACTGTACGCATTGTTACCAGTATACCTGGTAGCGACAGATACTTCAACCGTTCGTTTTGTAACGACGGTACGGCTCTTCCAGCATTTAGTCAACTTTTAGAACTACAAAACTGTATTTTATAGTTACTGCTGCCGTTCACCGGAGCTTGAGAAACTAGCTTCCAACTTTCGAAGGTCACCAGCCACTCTTAACTTACCGGCACTGGGCAGGTGTCAGCCCCTATACGTTGCGTTTCCGCTTCGCAGAGACCTGTGTTTTAGTTAAACAGTTGCATAGCATCATTTACTGTGACCCGGATACTATCCGGGTAGGGCATCTCCAAAAAGTTACGCCCAGCTTTTGTTGCCGAGTTCCTTGAACTACTCTCACTCGCTTGCCTTGGTACTCTAACACCAGCGCACCAGTGTCGGTTTGCGGTACGGATAAAAACGTGTTCCCCAACGAGGATTTTCTCGGTAGCGAAACTATGTACGTTGCCCGCAGATTGCTCCTTGGACTTCCCATAACTCCTCAAGTTAAACATGAAAACGGATTTACCAGTCTTCACTACTTTGGAGCTTAGTGGCATCACAGCCAGCACACCCATTCCCCTACGTCACCCCTTTGGGTCTTAATCAACACATCTTTAGTACAGGAATATCAACCTGTTATACATCGAGCTACGCCAACTTAGATTGGCCTCGCCTTAGATCCGACTTACCCGAAGACGACGAACGTTGCTTCGGAAACCTTGCGCATTCGGCAAAAAGGATTCTCACCTTTTAACGCTACTCATGCCGGCATTCTTACTTCTGTCCGCTCCACACCGGTTTACACCGTATGCTTCACTGCAAACAGAACACTCCCCTACCACGTACTACGAAATAAATCTCGAAATACATCTCTGTCTTCGGCGCTTTGCTTGAGCCTCGATCATTTTCGGCGCCGCAGTTTTCATCCAGTGAGCTGTTACGCTTTCTTTAAAAGGTGGCTGCTTCTAAGCCAACTTCCTGGGTGTCTTAAAACCGCGACTTCCTTAACCACTTAGCAAAGACTGAGAGGCCTTAGACGAAAGTCATGGGATGTTTCCCTTTAGCCACACGAGCTTAGCCCCGCATGACTGACTGCCTGGATAACGGAGTCTGTATTCGGAGTTTCATAGAAAAACCTCGCTTTCGCTTGGCATTTCTTTGAGTGCTCTACCCCAGCTCCACTTCACCAGACGCTATACCTAAATATATTTCGGGGAGAACCAGCTATCTCCGGGTTCGATAGGCATATTACCCCTAACCACAAGTCATCTCACAGGTTTGTAACCCTGACGAGTTCGGGCCTCCTTCCGGATTTCTCCGGAACTCACCCTGCTCATGGTTAGCTCACCCGGTTTCGGGTCTATTTCGACGTACAAAACGCCCTATTCGGACTTGGTTTCCCTACGCCTCCTCCCGGTTTAGGGGATTAAGCTACGCACATCGAAATAACTCAC
>CAZNKB010000030.1:0-2730 GCA_964573695.1 uncultured Gammaproteobacteria bacterium
ACAGCAGGATGTCGCCACTCACTTCCTGGATCACGCTGCTTCTCCTTAGAAGGCCAACCGCATGAATAGTGGACCCCGGAACCGGCCCCGCGACATACGTATATACGCGCGCGGGCAGGGACGCCACCCGCGGGTGCGCACGCAGCGCTGCGGCCCCGCGCGCAGGCGACGGCGCCGGCTTTGTCGTACCCTTCAGCCCTTGGACCCGACCACCGGCAAACCGGCGACGCATCGCGCCGTACGTTCCTTCGTCGTTCGCGGCGGCCGCATCACCGCCGCGCAGCAGCGCGCGCTCGACGTACTCTGGCCGGCATTCGGCATCGACTACGCGCCGCAGCCGCTGGACCTCGCCTCAGTCTTCGGGCGCGACGCACCGCGCACGCTGGAGATCGGTTTCGGCAACGGCGAGCACCTGCTCGCGCGCGCCGTTGCCGAGCCCGATCGCGATTTCCTCGGCGTCGAGGTGCATCGCCCCGGGATCGGCCACCTGCTGCTCGCCGCGGGCGCGGCCGGCGTGCGCAACCTGCGCGTGATCGGGCACGATGCCGTCGAGGTACTGCGCGAGCAGATCGCGCCTGCCTCACTGGATGAGATTGAGATACTGTTCCCCGATCCCTGGCCGAAGAAGCGCCACCACAAGCGCCGCCTCATCCAGGACGCGTTCGTCGAACTGCTCGCGAGCCGCCTCGCCCGTGGCGCTCGCCTGCACCTCGCGACCGACTGGGAGCCGTATGCCGCGCACATGCTCGAGGTGCTGGGCCGCTGCCCGGTGCTGGAGAACCGTGGCGCCGAGGACGGCTACGCGCAGCCGCCGCTGGCGCGTCCCGCCACGCGGTTCGAACGCCGCGGCCTCCGGCTCGGCCATGTCGTCCGCGACCTGCTGTTTCGCCGTCGCTGACCGCCCGGCAGCGATGTCGCTGCGCAATAACGTCGGCATTCCGGAGAAAACCCGCTTGTCTGCGCGGCGGTGGGGGTGCAACATGGCCCTCGGAGCGGGAACGTGCCGAGCGCATGGTCTTTCACGGATTCCCCTCCGAAGGAGTCGTTCGATGTCCGTTCCTCAACCGGCGATCGGCGAGTGGTACCGCCAGCACGGCGAGCAGCACTTCGAGGTAGTCGCGGTCGACGAGGAGGCCGGCACGATCGAGATCCAGTACTTCGACGGCACGGTCGAGGAACTGGAGATCGAGGACTGGAAGGAGCAGTGGAAGGCCGGCGCGCTCGAGGCTGCGGACGCACCCGAGGACTGGAGCGGCTCGGTCGATGTCGACGACGAACAGGAAGCCCCTGGGTCGCTCGACAGCCTGGACACCGACCGGCGCATGAACGCCGGTAGCCTCGAGGATCTTGACCTGTTCGAGTGAGCGCCTCCGGCCCGGGCAGCGCAGCAGCCCGGTCAGTAGCAGCCCCGATCAGCGGCTGCCGGGCGCGGAAGCCGGCAAGACCGCGGCCGGCTGCAGCAACGCGGCGCCACCGCCACGCCACACCAGCCACAGCAGCACCAGGGCCGGCAGGCTGAGCGCGGCCGTGTAGACAAAGAAGGCCGGATAACCGATCTGATCGACGACCATCCCGGAAGTACCCATCAGCAGCTTGCCGGGCAAGGCGTAGATCGAGGACAGGACCGCGTACTGGGTGGCCGTGTAGCGCGCGCTGGTCAGCGAAGACAGGAAGGCAATCAGCGCGGTGCCATGCACACCGATCGCCACGTTGTCCAGGCTGATGATCAGCGCCAGCCCGCCGACACTGGAGCGATCGAGCAGGGCGAACACCGCGTAGGCCAGGTTGGAAGCGATGATCAGCACGCTGCCGAGCACCAGCGCGCGCACCCGGCCCAGGCGTGTCGTGACAATGCCGCCCAGCAGGATGCCGACGAAGGACATCAGCGTGCCATAGAGCTTCGCGACCGTACCGATCTGGGTCAACGTGAACCCGGTGTCGAGATAGAACGGGTTCGCCATGACGCCCATGGCGTAGTCGGTCAGGCGGTACAGGCTGATGAACCCGAAGATGATCAGTCCGAGCCGCAGACCGAAGCGCACGAAGAAGTCGGTGATCGGGCAGACGACGGCGCCGACTATCCAGCCGCCGGCACGGCGCCAGGATGGCGGCCAGTGTGCGCGGCGCGCCAGCCAGTCGACGACGCGTGCCTCCGCGAACACCGCCGTCGGTGGCACGATGCGCTGCGGCTCGCGGACCAGCAGCGTCGTGAGGGCGCCCACGCCGACCAGCAGGGCCATCGTGCTGTAGCTGGCGTGCCAGCCATAGGCATCGGCGATCAGCAGCGCCCCCGCCGAGGCGACGAACTTCACGGCCAGCAGGTAGCCGAACTGGTAGGCCGAGGCCATCGCACCCTGCTGCTCGGCCGGCGCGGACTCGATGCGCCAGGCGTCGATGCAGATGTCCTGAGTCGCCGAGCAGAACGCCGTGAGCAGCGCCAGCAGTGCCACCCGACCCACGCCGGCGGCCGGATCGCTGCTGGCGATGCCGGCGAGCCCGGCGGCAATGCCGGCCTGGGCGAGCAGCATCCAGCTGCGCCGCTGCCCGAGCCAGCGCCCCAGCAGCGGCAGGCTCAGGCGATCGACCGCCGGCGCCCACAGGAACTTGAGCGAGTAGACGATGCCGACCCAGGCCAGCATGCCGATCGTCGCGCGATCGATGCCTGCGGTACGCAGCCAGGCCGACAGCGTCGCGAACACCAGCATGAACGGCAGCCCGGCGGAGAACCCC
>CAZNKB010000031.1:0-2697 GCA_964573695.1 uncultured Gammaproteobacteria bacterium
CTCGACCGTGGCGAAACCCGTCACCAGCAGCACCTGGCACAACGGCTGGCGCTTGCGCGCGAAGTGCAGCAGGTCCATGCCATCGGCACCCGGCATGCACAGATCCGTCACCACCAGCGACACCGGCAGCTCTTCGAGGACGTCCATCGCGGCGACGGCGTTCTCGACCATGACCACGTCGATGGGCTGTGGCAGGCCCCGCATCACGATGCCGATGAGCTCGCGCATGTCGCGGTCGTCTTCGGCGACGAGGACGCGCGGCATCGCCGCCTCGGGCATCGCGGCACCCGCTGCCGGCAGGCTCCTGAGCGGTGCGGCTGCGGCCTTCATGTCGGCGCGCCGATACGCTCGGTCTCGATGGCCGGCAAGCGGATGACGAAGCGCGCTCCGGGGCTGTGCTCGGCGTCGAAGTCGATCCGCCCGCCGCGCCGCGTCACCAGCGCCTGGCTGATGAACAGGCCCAGCCCCGAGCCCTGGCCTGTTTCCTTGGTCGTGAAGAAGGGGTCGAACAGCCGCGCCCGCGCCGGCAGCGGCACGCCCGGCCCGTTGTCGGAGACCGCGATCGCGACCACGGCCGCTTCGCGCCAGGTCGAGACCACGATGCGTGGCTGCGGTGTCCTGGCCAGTGCCTGGACCGAGTTCGAGATGACGTTGGTGAGCACGATGTCGACTTCACCGCAGCCGCCTTCGGCAAACAGTTCGACATCGGACAGCTGCAGTTCGACGTCGATGCCGTAGCGCTTGAGCCGGCAGTGGATGAAGGCCTCGAGCAGTTCCTGCACCATCTCGTTGACCGGACAACCCTCACCGCTGCACGGGTCCTTGCGCGCGTACGACAGCAGGTCCTGCACCACGCGCGAGGCACGCTGGCTGTGGTTGGCGATGATCTCCGCCCACTCGGCCGCACGCGGGCGGTCGGCAACCTCGTTGCGCAACAGCTGGGCATAACCCAGGATGTTGCCCAGGGGAGTGTTCAGTTCGTGCGCCACGCCGGCAGCCAGCTGCCCCATCGCGACCAGCTTCTCGCGCGTGGCCACGGTCTGCATCAGCTGGCGGCGCTCGGTCACGTCCTGCAGGATGAGCACGCCGCCCATGTCATCGCGCTCGTCGGTGTAGAAGGCCATGTTCAGGCTGAAGGCTCGCTGCCGCCCTTGCACGGTGAGTTCGAGCTCGTGATCGTGTATCTCCTGCTTGTACAGGAACGCATCGCGCAGCAAGTTGCGCCCCCGCTCGTCGGGTACCAGCAGATCGAACAGCCCGCGCCCGACCAGCTCACGCGCGCCGTCGCCGAAGCAGGCCTCCGCGCGCCGGTTGGCGATGGCCACAACGAGGTCGTCGGTCACGCCCAGCAGCGCGCCGGGCGAGCTCTGCAGGATGGCGTTGATGCGGTTGCGTTCGTTGAGGAAGCGCAGCTGGCATTCCTCGACCGTCCGGAACATCAGGGCCAGCGCCGACACCGTGCGGTTGTGCTCGGGGATCAGGCGACCGACGGTGGTCCATCCGAGGCCGCGCAATTCGGTCGGCGAGAGCAGTCCTTCGCGTGCACTGTGGATGGCTTGTTCCAGCTGTCTCAGTGCAGCCAGCTCGGCCACCAGGCGTGCCGCCAGCCAGGTGAGCGCAGCGGCCAACGCCGCCCCCAGCATCCAGGGCGCGGCCGCCTCGTGCCAACGCCCGCCGGACACGCCGTAGATCAGCGCGGCCAGCGCCGCCGCTGCCGACGGTATCCAGGCAGACTGGAAGACTGCGCCGGCACGGCCCTGTCCGGGAGGACCGGCGTCGGAGCCGAGGCCCACCGGATGGTTGCTCGCACTGCCGCCCATCACACCCCTCGGTCGAGTCGCGCCGCGACGTCCGCCGCCGCCCCGGCAGACCCGGCCGCCAGCGTCAGAAGATCAGCTGCAGGCCCAGTGTAGCCTGCCGATAGTCGCTCAACGCCGCGAATCCGGGATGTGGAGTGTCGTACTTGATGTCGGCCAACTCGCCGGTGATCTTCAGGCGCTGCCCGTCGATGTAGTAGTTGAAGCCGACGCTGTTCCAGCGGTTGTCGAAGTACTCCGCGTTGCCGGTCTTGACGCCGTAGTCCAGCCTTTCGTGACGCGCAAAGAGCTGCAGCCGCCCGGGTCCGATTTTTCCGGGCAGCATGTAGCCGGCCTTGATGTAGTAGCCCTCGAGGTCGGTATTGGCCGAGAGCTTCGGGTCCGGCGACCGGCCGAAGGCACCTCCGGTGTCGTACTTGAACATCGCCCCCGACACCGTGTAGACGCCGCTGCGGTGCGGCAGCTCCATGAAGGCGTCGACGGTCCAGGCCTTGTAGCTGCGGGCATCGTCCCGCGAAAGGTAGTTCGCGTAGGCCACGTCGGCCTGCTGGTCGTAGGCGGCACCGATGGTCAGCACCTTCTGCGTGCCGAGGTAGGTGCCCTGGTAGCCGTAGTTGAACTCGGGGTCCCAGAGGCTCAAGTGCACGCGCGCCGTGACGCGCGGCTTGTCCTTGGGCACCTCGGGGCCCTCGCGCCCGTCGGCCACCATCAGCCGGTACTGCACCCGCGCGTCGAACAGGTTGCCCCAGACCGCCACCCCGGTGTCGCGCGTGCCGGCGAAGGGCGTGTACGACAGGACCTCGGCACGGTCCATCGTCAGCGGCTCCAGGCAGGCCTCCAGGTTCTCGCGCGAGAAGGTGTTCTTCACCCGTCCGACGAT
>CAZNKB010000032.1:0-2647 GCA_964573695.1 uncultured Gammaproteobacteria bacterium
CACTCCTGCGCGAGTGGGCGGCCGCCGGCCTGCTCACGATGCCGGTGGTCATGATGTCGGGGCACGGCACGATCGAGACCGCGGTCGAGGCGACCAAGATCGGCGCCTTCGATTTCCTCGAGAAGCCGGTGGGAATGCAGAAGCTGCTCGGCACCGTCACCCGAGCGCTCAAGAGCGCGCTCGCGAGGGAGCCGCGCCGGGTTTCGCTTGCGGGCCTGGGGACGAGTGCGGCGGTGCGCGACGTCGAGCGCCAGCTCGAGCAGCTGCTCGCCGCGCGGAAGCCGATCCTGATCCTCGGCGAATCGGGAACGGGCCACGACACGGCGGCGCGCGCGTTGCAGGCGCCGGACACGCCATGGGTCGCGCTCGCGGGCGGCGCGCGGCTGACGACAAACCCCCTCGCGGTGCTCGAGGAGGCGCGCGACGGCACGCTCCTTTGCGCGGAGATCGGGCAGTACACGAAGGCCGAGCAGCGGGGCCTCGCCTTCCTCGCGCCGAAGATCGAGAAGGCGAACGTGACGCTCGTATGCACGAGCGCGGAGCCGCTCGGAAACCTTGCCGCGGAGGGCAAGTTCGACGCGGGTCTGCTCGCCGCGCTGTCGGCGGGGGCGGTGCTCCTGCCGCCTCTGCGTGCGCGGCGCGAGGACATCCCGGGCTTGATCGAACGCTATTGGCACGAAGTCGCAGCGCAGGAGCGCAACGTGCAGCAGACCGCCGCCCGGCCGCTGGCGGTGCTGCAGCCGCAGGCGCTCGCCGCGCTCGCCGGAGCGTACTGGCCCGGCAACCTCGACCACCTGCAGAGCGTCGTCGCGAATCTCGCGCTGTTCGCGGGCTCGGGCGAGATCACGACCGAACACGTGAAGCGGATGCTGGGCGAGGCGGCGGCGGCGAACCAGGCCGTCGCGCCCGAGATCACGGCACGCTTCTTCGAGTTGCCGCTGCGCGAGGCGCGCGAGGCCTTCGAGCGGATCTACTTCGAGCAGCTGCTCGGCCGCGAGCAGAGCAACATGAGCCGCGTCGCCGAGAAGGCCGGTCTCGAGCGCACCCATCTCTACCGCAAGCTGAAGCAGCTCAACATCCGCTTCGCGCGGCGCGGGGACGACACTCCGCCGGGCTGACCGCCGGGCACGTCCGATGAGCGGCGACGCGACACACGGCGGCAAGCAGCCGATGGGCCTGCTGATGCTCGGCGCCATCGGCGTCGTCTTCGGCGACATCGGCACCTCGCCGCTGTACACGATGCGCGCGCTGTTCACCGGGCGCTTCGGCGTGCCGCTCACGCACGACAACGTGCTGGGGCTCCTGTCGGTGATCTTCTGGTCGCTCGTGATCGTCGTGACGCTCAAGTACGCGACGCTGATCATGCGCGCCGACAACCGCGGCGAGGGCGGCGTGCTCGCGCTGACCGCGCTCGTCTCCGGCCGGCTCACGCGGGAGAGCCGGCTCCGATGGTGGCTCGCGGGGCTCGGCATCTTCGGCGCCGCGATGTTCTTCGGCGACGCGATGATCACGCCGGCGGTGTCGGTGCTGGGGGCCCTCGAGGGGATCGAGGTGATGACGCCGGTGCTGACGCCCTACGTCGTCCCGCTCGCGATCGCGATCATCGTCGGGCTGTTCGCGATCCAGCGCCACGGGACGGCGTCGGTCGGCGTGCTGTTCGGGCCGATCTGCGCGCTCTGGTTCGTCGTGCTCGCCGTGCTGGGAGGGATCGCGCTCGTCGAGCACCCGGTCGTCCTGGAGGCGCTCTCGCCGGTGTGGGCGGTCCGCTTCGTCGCCGGCGAGCCGGGCGTCGCGTTCCTGTCGCTCGGCGCGGTCGTGCTCGCCGTCACCGGCACCGAGGCGCTGTACGCCGACATGGGGCACTTCGGCGCCTCGCCCATCCGGCGCGCCTGGCTGCTCGTCGTCGGGCCTGCGCTCGTGCTGAACTACTTCGGGCAGGGCGCGCTGCTGCTGACGACGCCTTCGGCGATCGCGAACCCGTTCTACCTGCTCGCGCCGTCGTGGGCGCTCCTGCCGCTCGTGATCCTCGCGACCGCGGCGGCCGTGATCGCGTCGCAGGCGGTCATCTCCGGCGCGTACTCGATCACGCGCGCCGCAGTGCAGATGGGCTACTGTCCGCGCCTCGCGATCCGCCACACGTCCGAGAAGGCGATCGGGCAGATCTACGTCCCGTTCATCAACTGGACGCTCCTCGTCGCGGTGTTGCTGCTCGTGGTCGGATTCCGCTCGTCCACCGCGCTCGCCGGCGCGTACGGCTTCGCGGTGACGATGTCGATGATGATCGACTCGGTCCTCATCTACTTCGTGATGCGCCGCCTCTGGGGGTGGTCGCGGTGGGTCGCGCTCGGCATCACGGCGCCGCTCGCGCTGATCGACCTCGCGTTCCTCGCGTCGAACATGCTGAAGATCCCCTACGGCGGCTGGTTCCCGCTCATCGTCGGCGCCGTGATGTTCACGCTGCTCACGACCTGGAAGCGCGGTCGCAAGGTGCTGATGGACCGGCTGTCGGAGGACGCGCTGCCGCTGCGGGAGTTCATCCAGTCGATCGAACTGGCCCCGCCGGTGCGAGTCGAGGGCACCGCGGTGTTCCTGACCTCGACGCCGGACCGCGTTCCGCACGCGCTCCTGCACAACCTCAAGCACAACA
>CAZNKB010000033.1:0-2570 GCA_964573695.1 uncultured Gammaproteobacteria bacterium
ATTACTGTCGGAAATGGATGACAACTCCGCCACGCGATCCGCTCCCAAAAGCCTGGGCCGCCCATAAATGCACTTCGAACAGTAATTGGGCGACTTACTTTATTTATTGAAGTAAGTTGCGGACAGATTAGCATAAGGTGAGTGACCTGTCAATGAGTAAAAAATACCGCGACCGGCACAGGGACAATGAATGTGCCTCGCGCCGGTCGGGATCGCCGATCTATTTCACATTACGGGCGATGCGCTTGAGCATCCAGACGCTCTTCTCCACCGCCCAATGCTCCTGATTCTCATAATCGGGGTGCAGCGAGTCGGTCTCGACCGCCAGGAAACCGGAGTAATTGGCATCATAAAGGATCTGAGCCAATTGTTGATTGTCTACCAGACCGTCGCCGACAGGCGTGCTGCTGAAGAAATACCACTCACCGACATTCACGCCGCGCACCGGCTTCAGGTCCTTGATATGGGTGGCATAGACGCGGTCGGCCAGCTTGCGGCTCCCCTCGATGGGGTCGTCAAGCAGGCGCAGGAAGTTGCCTGTGTCGAGGTTGAGGCCCATATAGGGGGAGTCGACGCGCTCCAGCAGTTCCAGCCATTCACTGCTGGTGTAGTCGATATGGTTCTCGGCGGCCATCCTGATGCCCCAGGATTCGGCCACGCGCGCCCCTTCCTTCAGCCACGGCACGAGCTTTTCCATCTGCGGCGCGTGCGGCTCCAGCCGGAAGGTGAAGCTGCTGGCGCAGATGCGCATGACCGACGCGCCGATGCGGGCGGCATATTCGACGCTCTTGAGCATATCATGGAAGGCATCCTCATTGCGTCCCGCCTCCAACCCGTCGGGATGGCCCCAGGCATAGACACGGTCGAAGCCATACCCATCGAGTCGGGCCTTCAGGTCGTCGTAGAACGCGTTGTCGTGGGACGGGAAGAAGCACGATTCCAGCGATACACCATCGACGTTCAGGTCTTTGGCGAAATCGAGGAAGTCGAAGACGGTCATGCGTTGCGGCGGCGGTGTCTGATGGCCGTATACCTCGCCGAAGTAGCGGTGGAAGCAATAGCTGTCAATGCCGACTTTCATAGCCATGTGGAAAATCTCCTTAACTGCAAGTTACGAATGACGAACGACGACAAGTAAGGATTGGAGCAGCCTCCAATTACCAGGCTTCAATCTCCGCCTTCCTGCTCTCCCCGCCCCGCACGCGGATGAGTTCCACCTCGAACCGGGAGCGATCGCCGCGATGCAACGCGTGGTAATACTCAATAGGGGAGCCGTCAGCCAGATAGCTGACGCTATCGAGCAGGATGAGAGGCGCGCCCTTTTTGACGCCCAGCAGCCCGGCCTCATAATCGCTGGCGGGCACGGCCTCAAGGACGCGGCGGCCGCGGTCGATGACCAGCCCGTAGGCCGCCTCAAGGTAGGCGTAGAGCGAACGGCGGGTGAAATCGACCTGCTCGAGGCCGGAGCAACGAGCGGCCGGCAAATAGGTGGCGACGAGCACCAGCGGCTCGCCGTCGACGAAGCGCAGCCGATCGATATGGACCACGGGTGCGCCTTGCTTCAGCCGCAGATAAGCGGCAATCTTGCGAGCGGCGGGGATGATCTCCTGCTTGAGCACCCGGGATACGGGCGGGCGGCCCTTGGCGGCCATGTCGCCGTAAAAACCGGTCAACTCCTGAAAGAGCGCCTCGCGCAGTTTCGGCTCGGCGACGAATGTACCCTTGCCTTTTTCGCGGACGATCAGCCCTTGCAGCTCGAGATCGCGCAGCGCCTGACGGATGACGGTGCGGCTGACGTCGAAGATGCGACATAACTCAGGTTCCCCGGGCAGCTGCTCACCCGGTTTCGCGCCACCGCCTTCAATGAGGTCTTTCAAGGCGTCCTTGACCTGCACGTATAGCGGGATGTAGCTGCTTCGATCGATGGCGGGGTTAAGCTCCACAGACATCGTCTCCCGACCCGACAGGCTGACGACCGCTTGTCATCCTGTTATCCTGTAATTACAGGAGAGCGTAACAGAAAGGAAAAGGGATGTCAAGCAAGTTTGAGGGGTTGGGAGATTTCCCGATTGGTCGGGGAAGGAGTTCCCCGGAAGCGCCAAAGGAAGTTCAGACCGATAACAAAATCGGCCGGACTTGTTTAGCCCGGCCGTTTGCTCTTCTCCACTTGTCGCTGATGGGTTACACCACGGCCGCAACCGCGGGCCGGAACTTGTAGCCGTAGACGATCATCCCTTCTTCGCCGTCGGTGCGCAGCTTGCGCGTCACCATCTCCACCGGCATACCGATTTCCACATCGGTGAAGTCGATGTCGGTCAGTTGCGCCGTCACCAGGGGGCCTTCTTCCAGCTTGACCAGCGCCACCATATAGGGCGCGTTATGCTCGAAGCCCGCCGGCGGGTCATAGATGGTGGTGTAGGAATAGACCTCGCCCAGACCGGTGAAGGTGTAAAGCTCTTTGGCCGGGGCCTCGCACTCCAGGCAAACATCGCGCGGCGGGAAGAGCTTGACGCCGCAGTTGGGGCATACCTCGCCCACCAGAGCGTACCGTTGTTGATTCAATCGCCAAT
>CAZNKB010000034.1:0-2548 GCA_964573695.1 uncultured Gammaproteobacteria bacterium
CGGCAGGACGCGATTCGGGAAGTAGACGGACGTCCCGCGATTGCGGGCCTCGGCATCGAGCGCCGAGCCGGGCCTCACGTAGTGCCCGACGTCGGCGATCGCAACGATGACGCGCCAGCCGCCGCGCACCTGCTCGCACCACACGGCGTCGTCGTAGTCGCGCGCGTCCTCGCCGTCGATCGTCACCAGCTCGAGCGATCGCAGGTCCTCGCGCCCGGCGAGGGCGTCCTGCGGAATCCGGGCGCCATGGGCGCGCGCCTCGGCGAGCGCCTCGCCCGGGAACTCGAACGGCAGGCCGTGCGAGTGGATCGCGATCTCGGTCTCCATGCCGGGCGCACCGTGCTCCCCGAGGAGCCGCGTCACGCGCCCGACGGGCTGGGCATTGCGGCCCGGCTGCTGCGTCAACTCGACGATGACGACCTGGCCCGATGCGGCGCCGCCCAGCTGCGACGGAGGGACGAGTACGCGATGCGTGAAGCGCGGGTTGTCGGCGGTCAGGTAGGCGACACCGGATTCGACGTGCAGCCGGCCGACGACCTCGCGCGTGCGCCGCTCCAGGACTTCGACGATCGTGCCCTGCGACCGGCCGCGAAACCGCGGGCCCTCGATGCGCACGGCGACCCGGTCGCCATGTACGACCTCCCGCATCTGGTGCGCCGGCAGATGGATAGGCGCCGAAGCGTCGTCAGGCAGCAACAGCCCGTCGCCGCTTCGCTGTGCCTGCACGGTGCCGACCGCTAGGCCGGGCAGTTGCTCTCGAAGGCAGTACTGGCCGCGCCGGTTCAGCACGACCTCGCCCCGGCGGACGAGCGATTCGAGCTGGCCTTCGGCGTCGGCACCGGCCACGGGTCCGAGCACCGCGGCGATCTCATCGAGCCGCATCGGCCGTCCGCCGCGGCGCAGCGCCTGCAGGACGGCGGCGCCCGGCGCCGGCGCGCTACGCTGCCCTTGCCGCGGTCGCTTCGTGCTGCGCTCGGCCTGACCGGGGCGTCGGTGTCGTTGTCTCTGCATCAGTATTCCGGGACTGCGGTTTTTCCCCGCCAGTATTCGTTGACAGCCCCCGGGGGCGCCAGTAAATTGCGCCACCTTCCCGCGGGGCCCGGTCCCCGCGCCGCGACCCATGCCCAGGTGGCGGAATTGGTAGACGCACTAGTTTCAGGTACTAGCGGGTAACACCGTGGAGGTTCGAGTCCTCTCCTGGGCACCATCTGCGGCGGCGTTGCGACTCTAGCATCTCGCGCCGCAACTGTCTGTTTCCCCTGGGATTTTGCCGCCCTCGCTCAGATCGCGCGCGAGATCAGCTCCTTCATGATCTCGTTGGTGCCGCCGTAGATCCGCTGCACGCGCGAGTCGGCGAACATGCGGCACACGAGGTACTCGTTCATGTAGCCGTAGCCGCCGTGCAGCTGGACGCACTCGTCGATCACCTCCTGTTGCGTGTCGGTGATCCACCACTTCGCCATCGCGGCGGTCTCGGTGTCGAGCTTCCCCTCCACCAGCTGCGCGATGCAGCGGTCCACGAAGGTGCGGGCGACGCGCGTCTTGGTGACGATCTCGGCAAGCTTGAAGCGCGTGTTCTGGAAAGCCGAGATCGACTGCCCGAACGCCTTGCGCTCGTTCACGTAGCGGATGGTCTCCGCGACCGCGCCCTCCATCATGCCGACGCCGCCGATCGCGATCGTCAGCCGCTCGTACGGAAGGTCGCCCATCAGCTGGTGCATGCCCTGGCCCTCGGCACCACCGAGCAGGCAGTCGGCGGGCACGCGCACGTCCTCGAAGAAGAGTTCCGAGGTGTCCTGCGCGGTCATGCCCATCTTGTCGAGCACGCGACCGACGCGGTAACCGGGCAGGTTCTGCGTCTCGACCATCAGGATCGAGAGGCCGCGCGACCGGTCCGCGGGATCGGTGCGCACGACCAGCATCAGGATCGTCGCGATCGATCCGTTGGTGATGAAGATCTTGGAGCCATTGATGACGTACTCGCTGCCTTCGCGTACGGCCCGGGTGCGGATTCCCTTGAGATCGGAACCCGCGCCCGGCTCGGTCATGGCGATCGCGCCGATCAGTTCCCCGCGAGCCATGCGCGGCAGCCAGCGCTGCTTCTGCTCCTCCGTGCCGTAGTTGAGGACGTAGTGGGCCGCGATGCTGTGCACGCCCTGGCCGAAGCCCGAGATCCCGCGCCTCGCGAGTTCCTCGTACAGCACCGCCTCGTGGCGGAAGTCGCCGCCACCGCCGCCGTATTCGGCCGGCACGTCCATCAGCAGGAATCCCGCCTCGCCCACCGCTCGCCACGTCTCGCGATCCACGTGGTGCTGCACCCGCCAGCGCGGCTCGTGCGGCAGCATCTCCGTCTCCTCGTAGCGCGACACGGCCTCGCGCAGCATGCGAAGGTCGTCGTCCATCCAAGGCGATTCCGGGGCACTCATCGCCACCGCGTCCGAACGGCAGATCGCGATCCTGAACGCGGAGGATCGGGTCACCACGCTGGAGGTGCGAGACGACGTCCGCTCGCTGGCCATGACGCACCAGGCAGTGGTCGTCAGCGATG
>CAZNKB010000035.1:0-2535 GCA_964573695.1 uncultured Gammaproteobacteria bacterium
GGTCCACTGGTAGGGTGTATCCATCGCCCAGGCCCAGCCCACTGAATAGTGGTTGTAGGAATCGGGCGAGCCGAATTCATCCATCTTCGACCGCATGAACTCCGGCGTTTCCAGCGCGGCCATGCCGTTGAAGTTGGCCATCTCGTTGAAGGCGCCGTTCATCGTGCCCTCGGCCGACGCGCCGTTGTCACCGATGATGTAGAAGATGAGCGTGTTGTCGAGAACCTCCAGGTCGACAAGGGTATCGATCAACCGGCCGACGTGATAGTCGGTGTGCTCCAGGAACCCGGCGTACACTTCCATCTGTCGTTCCAGGACGGGCTTGAGGTCGTCGGGCATGTCGTCCCAGGCGGTGATCTCCTTATGGCGCGCGCACAGATCGGCGTCGGCCGGAATGACGCCCAGCTCCTTCTGGCGAGCGAAGGTGATCTCGCGTTGCCGATCCCAGCCGTGGGCGAATTGGCCCTTGTATTTGTCGGCCCATTCCTTGGGCACGTGATGCGGCGCGTGGGTCGCGCCGGGCGCGAAGTAGACGAAGAAAGGCTTGTCGGGCAGCAGGGCCTTTTGCTGACGCATCCAGTTGATGGCGTGATCGGCCAGGTCCTCGGTCAGATGATAGCCCTCCTCCGGCGTGGCGGGCGGCTCGATGGGCGTCGTGCCCTCATAGAGCGCCGGGTCCCACTGGTTGTTTTCTCCGCCGATGAAGCCATAGAAGTACTCAAACCCGCCGCCGCCCGACGGCCAGGCGTCAAAAGGCCCCATCGGCGACGTCTGCCAGACCGGTACCTCGTGGCATTTGCCGAACTGGGCGGTCGAATAGCCGTTGAGCTTGAGCGTCAGCGCCAGAGGCGCTTTGGTGTTCGGGCGCAGCGAATTGTTGCCGGGCGCCGACGTGGCCGTCTCGGTGATGCTGCCCATGCCGACCGAATGATGGTTGCGGCCGGTCAGCATCGCCTGCCGGGTGGGGGCGCAGAGGGCAGTCGTGTGGAAACGGTTGTAGCGCAAGCCACCGCCGGCCAGCCGCTCGGCCGTTGGCGTGTGGCACGGGCCGCCGAAGGCCGACGACGCGCCGAAGCCGATGTCATCGAGCAGGACGATCAACACGTTGGGCGCGCCGGCCGGCGGCCGCAGCGGCTCAATGGGCGGATAGTGGGTTTCCGGGTCTTTGGCGTCGTAGGTGGTTAGCCCGGGCCTGGCGATGTCGGGAATCGGCAGGATTGCGCGTAGATGCTTATCGGGTTGGTTAGACATTGTGATACCTCCAAATGGATCGTGTTGATATCAAATCGATTTTCAAATGTATCTTCCAGGGCATTCCGATACTTATATCCTATTCAGGGACAAGCCCTTTCGGTAGCACCACAAGGGTGTAAAAAAGATGCAAAGGCCTCTTCCTGCCCGGTTTAGCCGGGGCAATCATGGGTCAAATAACACCCGGACTGAATGGTTGAATCACAGGGAAGATTCATCCGGGGTTCGTAATCGCCTTTACGGCCGCGTCTACCGTGGGGTACACGCGCTCCGGGCCAACCAACTCGTCCAGACCCATCCTTGTGATAACCTCCCATACCGGGGCGTGGACTTCGGCCAGGTAGATCTCGATTCCTTCAGCTTGTAGACCGCGGACGAGGCTTCTCATTACTTCGACGCTGGTCAGGTCAAGCTCGTCCTGTGCGGCGGCATCCAGCAGAATCGCCGTCGGGCGGGGTTCCGCCTCGGCCACGATCCGCTTCACCTGTTCGGCCACGGTGAGGGCATTGGCGTAGTAGAGCGGCGCGTCGAGCCGCAGGATGAGCAGGCCGGGCACCGGCACATTCTCGGGGTGCCGGGTCAGATCCGAATACACACCGGGGGTATTGGGCACTCTCCCAAGTCGCGACAGATGCGGGCGACTGGATTTATAGATAGTTACGAGGAGTGACAGGATCAGCCCCAGGAGCATCCCTTCCAGCACGTCAACGAGAATCACTCCGGCGAATGTGAGGGCGCCCAGCCAAAATTCTGCCCGCGATTCAAGACGCAGGCGTTGCAGTTTGCGGGAGGTGATGATATGCCACACCGCATGAATGATGAGCGCCGCCAGCACTGCTTCGGGCAGGCTCTTGAAAAGCGGGGTCAGGAACAGGACGGTCACAATCGCCGCCAGCCACGTGACCAGGTTGGATACCTGTGATCGCGCACCGGCTGTTTCCTTGACGGCCGAGGCCGACATGCTGCCGGCGGCGATCATGCCGCCGAACAGGCCGCCGAGGATGTTGGCGACGGCATGGGCGTTTAGTTCCTGGTTGGGATCGATCTCATAGCCGTGCTTCTCGGCAAATTCGCGGCTCACGCCGAGGGCTTCGCTGAAGGCCAGCAGCAACACCCCCAGCGCCGGCGTTACCATGGCCAGAAGCGCCTCGAGAGGGACAATCGGCAGACTAATGGACGGCAGGCCCTGTGGCAATTCCCCAACCACCTCAACCCCATAGTTGGCATTCAGGGCGAGCGTCGTGCTCAGGATGATGTAGCCGAAGAGTACCAGTAGCCCGGTGG
>CAZNKB010000036.1:0-2514 GCA_964573695.1 uncultured Gammaproteobacteria bacterium
CAGCTTCGTCCTGGTTGCTGACGGTCTTCGTGGTTTGTGTTAACACGCCCTAGTGCAGGGCACTGGATTCAGCAAGACCGCCCCGACGATGTCAACCGTGCCGTGACGGCGTGGATTGACGCCCTGTAGAGGTGAACGGGACCCTGATCAATGCAAACATCTTCGCTGCACGAGATCAGCGTGCGTAGAACGACTGGGGCACGTCCGCCATCACGCGCACAGTGAACATGCCCAGTACGTCCTCGGAGAGCAAACAGATCAATTCACATGCACCCCTTACTTCCACAGGTTTCCGAGTGCGACTCCCAAGAGCAATGTCGTTGCGAGACGACGGCTTCTTCGGGCGCTCAACGCAATCCCCCGGCACCGTCACAAGGCAGCTCATTGTGGAGGCGAGTCGCTAACTACCTGAGCGCTATCCGTCTCGCGACGAAGAAGCGTTGGACAGGTGGTAAGTGACTGCGGAGGGGGCTGGGTTCATCTGAGGCAATCGCATGCTCGATCTATCGACTGGGTCGGTTCGTTGGTGGAGTTGATTGGCCTGGTTGGATCAATTTGCTCGGAGATCCAGAGGAACCGGTTCTGGTGGCTTGGCGGGAACGTGCAGCTTGCTCCCCGTCTGAATCCAGCCATCCGGGGGAGATGATTTTTCTTGCGCGCGGAGGGCGACACCTATCAGCAGCCTTCGCGCAGCCGTTCGATGCTGATCGCGGACCGCCTTCGTTTTCCGAACGACGTTGGGCCGCGCGCTATTTTTTTGTATGAAGGATCGGAAATCTGATGAAGGTGCTAGTAGCTGTGAAGCGTGTGGTGGACTACAACGTGAAGGTCCGAGTTCGATCGGACGGGATGGGGGTCGACATCGCGAACGTGAAGATGAGCATGAACCCTTTCGACGAGATTGCCGTCGAAGAGGCGGTTCGGCTGAAGGAACAAGGCGTGGCGACCGAAGTCATCGCCGTTTCCTGTGGCGATGCGAAGTGCCAGGAGACGCTGCGCACCGCGATGGCCATTGGTGCGGATCGAGGCATCCTCGTGGAAACCACCGAAGAACTTCAGCCTCTGGCGGTGGCCAAACTCCTGAAGGCGCTGGTCGACAAGGAGCAGCCTCAGCTCGTGATCCTCGGCAAGCAGGCGATCGATGACGATGCGAACCAGACCGGCCAGATGCTGGCGGCTCTGGCTGATCTGCCGCAAGCCACCTTCGCATCGAAGGTCGACGTGGCCGAGAACAAGGTCAATGTCACCCGCGAAGTCGATGGCGGCCTGGAAACCCTCTCCCTCTCGCTTCCCGCCGTCATCACCAGCGACCTGCGCCTGAACGAGCCGCGCTACGTGACGCTGCCCAACATCATGAAAGCCAAGAAGAAGCAGCTCGATACGGTAAGTCCGGCGGATCTGGGTGTCGATGTCACGCCGCGCCTGAAGACCCTGAAGGTTGCTGAGCCCCCTGGGCGAGCCGCGGGCATCAAGGTGCCGGATGTGGCCACGCTGGTGGACAAGCTGAAGAACGAAGCCAAGGTAATTTGAGGAAGACTGTCATGACCGTACTTGTAATTGCCGAACACGACCACGCCACGCTCAAGCTGGCAACCCTCAATACCGTCACGGCTGCAGTGGCTTGCCAAAGCGGTGACGTCCATGTGCTGGTGGCTGGTGCCAATGCCGCCGAAGCCGGCAAGGCTGCAGCCCAGGTGGCAGGGGTTGCCAAGGTAATCGTGGCGGACAGTCCGAGCCTCGCTGAAAACCTCGCCGAGAACGTCGCCGCCCAGGTGCTTTCGATCGCCAAGAACTACAGCCACATCCTGTTCTCGGCCACCGCAAACGGCAAGAATGTGGCTCCGCGCGTTGCCGCCAAGCTGGATGTGGCCCAGATCAGCGACATCACCAAGGTGGACAGCGCTGACACGTTCGAGCGTCCCATCTATGCTGGAAACGCCATCGCAACGGTTCAGAGCAGCGACCCGGTCAAGGTGATCACGGTGCGCACGACTGGCTTCGATCCCGCAGCAGCCACGGGCGGCAGTGCCGCGGTGGAAAGCGTGGAAGGTGTACAGGACAGCGGCAAATCGAACTTCGTGGGCCGGGAGGTGACCAAGAGCGAACGCCCCGAACTGACCGCCGCCAAGATCGTTGTCAGCGGCGGGAGAGCCCTCGGCGGAGCCGAGAAGTTTCAGGAGGTGTTGGCACCGCTGGCAGACAAGCTGGGCGCGGCTCTCGGAGCCAGCCGTGCAGCGGTGGATGCTGGGTACGCCCCCAACGACTGGCAGGTCGGCCAGACGGGCAAGATCGTGGCGCCTCAGCTCTACATCGCGGTCGGTATCTCTGGCGCGATCCAGCACCTCGCCGGCATGAAGGACTCGAAGGTCATCGTCGCGATCAACAAGGACGAGGAAGCCCCGATCTTTTCAGTGGCTGACTACGGCCTCGTGGCCGACCTCTTCACGGCGGTGCCTGAGCTACAGAAGGCACTAGGCTGACGACAGTGGCTGCGTTGAATCCTATACGGGTGTT
>CAZNKB010000037.1:0-2512 GCA_964573695.1 uncultured Gammaproteobacteria bacterium
CAATATAAACGGGTCCGGTGGCGGCGCAATTGCTGTCGCAGGTGGCGGTATCATCGAAGTAGCCAACAGCGCGTTCTTAAGTTGCCGTGCCTACCGCGGTGGCGCCATCTATCTCCTGGAATCAAGTGCCGACATCGAGAGCTGTATTTTTTCGTCGAACAATGCCATGACACTTTCACGAGGTGCCATCGCGTTGCTCGAATTTGCCACATCCCAGTCACATTTGCGCTGCTCCAAGATAGACTTCATCGGAAATCGCGCGGGCCAATTGGGTATCGGTGGCGGTGCTGGCGGTGCCGTTAGTATATACGGAGGCTCGGAGCACGAGTTTAGCCTATGTGCCTTTTCCAACAACTTCGCAACGAATGTCGGCGGTGCCATTTGGATGGAAAACGGCGTAGACGGCGAAGGCAAGCCGCCCTTCGCAATCTCGCAGTGTACTTTTGGAAACAACATCGCAGGGCAAGCGGGCGGGCTGTACCTGCTCAATGCTGGCGCGTGGAACATTTCAAAGTCAACCTTTACCGGAAACCGCGCATTGGCCACGTTGGATGCGATTAGCGCATTCGTTATGGGGGGTGGCATGTGCATAGACGGCGTTGACTCCAGCGTAATCGCGATTTCCGAATGCAACTTCCTCGATAATTTCTGCGATTCGTGGGGCGGAGGCCTCGCCATACTTGATGGCGATGTCAGTCTTACGAAGTCACGGTTCGAACGTAAGTATTGCGGCGGCGCTGGCGGCGCGCTCTATGCGCGCGACACAGCCTCTGCCAACATTTCGAAGACTTACTTCCTTTCAAACGCCTCGCCGTTGACCGGTTCGGCTATTCACTTTGATGGCGTCATCGATACGCCGGGAACACCTATGGAGGTAGTCAACTGCCTTATCGCCAAAAATATTGGTAGCACCGGAACCATTCGTTGCGGGTTCGCATCCTCATCCTTGGATCTCCGTCATTGTACGATCGCGGACAACCGCGCAAGCCAAGGCAGCGCCATGTCAGCCGACCCGGGCAGCTTCATTAACGCCGTGAACTGCAATATCTGGAACAACCGTGGCATCACCGTGATCGACGCCGACACACCCGGAAACATCGGTGTTGCACATAGCAATTGCCCGGAAGCAGCATCTTTGGGCACCGGCAATACGGAAGCCGACCCCTTGTTTGTAGATCCTGCTGCCAACAATTTCTCCGTCGCCGACAATTCGCCGGTTATCAATGCCGCTGTTGTGCTCGCGCAGCCCGTGACCGAAGACATTCGCGGCCTGCCCCGTCCTGAAGGCCCGAGCCCTGACATGGGCGCCTACGAAGGTGGCTCCATAGTCGCTACCGACGGTGATGGCCTCGGCGATGCGATCGAAGGAACAGAAGACACAGACGACGACGGCATGGCCGACAACCTCGATCCAGATAGCGACAACGACGGCCTCGGCGATGGCGTCGAACGCGACCTCGATCCCGACGACGACGACATCCCCAATTTCCGAGACACTGACAGCGACAACGATGGGTATTCAGATCAAGAGGAAGCCGCAGCAGGCTCGAACCCGTACAACGCAGTGTCGTTCCCCGGCAGCGATGTGCGCGGTTCCATTCAGGTGAACATTTCGCCCAGTTACGCGATTGAACTGGGCGCGGTCTGGAGCCTGGACGACGAACCCGCCATGTACGCGTCCGGCGCGGTCGTTTCAAACCTACCCGTAGGCGAACACTTCATCTACTGCAAGGAACTCCATAGCTGGCGGTCGCCTTCTACAATTCCTGTGACGGTCGAAGCAAACCAAACGAAGGTAGTCGAAGCGATTTACGAACCCGACTGGGGAAGGCTTCTGATCACGAAACCCAATGGTGGCGAATCGTTCAACACATTAGGCAAGATGCCCATTCGCTGGCGCGAATTAGGTGACCTGACTGGCGAGTCGGTTTCCATTGATCTACTTGAAGATGGTCGGCGCGTCATGGGAATCAAAAACGAAACCCCAACCGACGGCGAATTTAATTGGCAAATCCCCGGCGATAGAAGTCTCAACGGACGAAGATTTACCATCCGCATTAAATCAACGCGCAACAGCCAAGTAAAAGACACTAGCGACGGCGTATTCAGCATAACTCCGCCTCATTAGCGAATCGAATGTTTCAGACCGCACGCTATTGCGCGATCATTATTGGGGTGTTGCAACTCCTTCTTGCGCTGCTGTCCCTATGGATCCTCGTCGATCTACATATCATGGGCACGCCGGTCAATCCGTCGGCGTTTGCACTCAGTGGCTCTTTCCTAACCGTGCAGTTTTGCATTCTTGTTTTGGCGTTTGGCCTGGGTCCCGAATCGTCGAGGCGTAGCTGGACTCTAATCGCCGTCTATTCGCTCGGTCTGTTCTTCCTCGCTGCTTTGGTCGCCATCACCGACTTGCTCAACCGCACGATTGATTTCAAATACGTGATACTTCAGCCTGGGGCCGTGCTGCCACCAAATGAGATCATGGGGAGCGGTTGGCCAATAGGTCTCG
>CAZNKB010000038.1:0-2451 GCA_964573695.1 uncultured Gammaproteobacteria bacterium
TAGTAGGGTAGGCGGCCAGCGCACAACATAACTTGTGTTTCCAACCGCCCCCCTCCAAACCGGGCATGAAAGTTTCCCTTCACCTCGGCTTTCCAGAAATCTCATCCGAGCTTCGCACCATCGTAGCGACCATATGTGATATCCCTATGACACGGGCGGCAGACAAAGATCGTCTTTCGGCGGCGGGCCAGCATCCATTCCACCCATGCGGGTTTCTGTTTGCGTCCATGCCATCGATGCCTCAGTTGCGACAGTGTGTTGACGTGATGTCCTTCCAGCGGGACGGATGTCGCACCGCAACACTCGCATTTTTCAGCGAGCAGTCGTTGTGTCAGTTCCCGCGTATGACCAAGAATGGTGAAAGGCGGGATCGGGTCCGGTGCATAGGTCATGGTAGGGCGATAGCGTAACGGTTGTTCTCCGCATTTGGCGATCAAAGGACGTTTACCGGGTCGTTCGACAACAGCTTGAATGTGTACCCGTTCATTGGTAGTTGGTCTCACGACATACCGTCGATAGCTCTCTCGCTGGTGGAGCTTGTGTTTAGCCGCCAGTGTTTTGCGGCAGGATTCCACACAAGCCCAGCGTACCTTTTCAAGTTCGCAACTCAGGTTGGGAGCCAGTTGGTAGTAGTTGACCAATCCACGTAGTTGCGCTCCGTAGGCAGCGACAATCTCGTAGTCACTGTAGTGTCTGAGCCACTTGTTGTGCTGCGGTTTGCCGCCGACACAGTATTTCCGCCGCCATTTCGTCGTGACGGCATGTGGGACGCGCAATTGAATCGTGCCATTGACCGCTCGCAGTTTGACGCCGCTTGCGGAACGACTGAGCTTGGTATTGCAGTAGCTCACTTGAACGGTGTAGCCAAGAAAGTGTGCCGAATTGTCACGCGCATGGGTGACGAGCGTTTTCTCTTGTGAAAGCGTGAGATCAAGCTCACCTAAAAAATCGCTAATCTGCTGTTTGACTTGCTTGGCCTCAGCTTTTGAACCGATGCAGCCCAGCAGGAAGTCATCAGCGTAACGCACGTAGCGCAGCCGGCGATAATCGGGGTCATCCGGCATTTTGCTGGAGATGTGGCGCAACTGTTTCCCCAACTCAGTGTAGAGTTGCCAGTTTTGACGCTTCTTGGCAGAACTCCGGCGCACGACCAGAGCTTTGTATTCAGGATTAGCGTGCCGTTGCTTACCACGCGAATACTGGGGAATAAGCGTGTCTTCAACCCAACAGTCCAGCTCATGCAACATGATGTTGGACAAAATCGGACTGACCACACCTCCCTGTGGAACACCGGAATGTGTCTGATGGTATTGCCAATCCTCCACATAGCCGGCGTCTAGCATTTCGCGCAGTAGCTTCAGAAAGCGGTTGTCCTGAATTCGCTGCCCCAGTAAGTCTAGAAGCCTCGATTTCGAGATGTTGTCAAAACAACCTTTGATGTCGCCTTCGATGAACCATTTTGTCCCTGTCCATTGCTCTTTCACCCGCTTCAAAGCTGTATGGCAACTACGCTGTGGGCGGAAGCCGTGTGAACTATCACGAAATTGGGGTTCGTAATATGCTTCCAGGATGAGCCGGATCGCTTCCTGCACCAGTTTGTCAGACCAGCTTGGAATGGCGATCGGCCGTTTCTGACCGTTCGCTTTGGGCACATAGATTCGGCGGGCAGGTTTCCAGCGATAGCTGCCGTCACCGAGTTGCTGGATGATGGCATCTATTCTGGCAAGCGACATCCCCTGAATCGTGTCCATCGGGTCACTACCCACAGTGGTTGCGCCGCTATTGCTGTACAGATTTTCGTAGGCTTTGAGAAACAGACCGCGCTGCCGCAGATTGCGGTAAACGCGCTTGAGGGGCAGAGACCGTCGGCCTCGCTCGTTGATGATACCAAGATACTTGGATGCTAGAAGCATTTCGCTTGACATCGATTCTCTCCGTATCTGATTTCCTGACACCCTTCGCCATGCAGCCACATTACATGACCACTTCGACTACTACGGTGTCTCCGTTGCCATAAGGCTTGACGCCCCTTAGGCAATCCCGTGTTCCGTGACGCGTCTACGTTCTAGACTGACTTAGGTTCTCCGTTCGTTCCCTTTCCAATACTCACAGTATCGTGCTCCAAAACGGTCAACTACCGTTGGGTGTTCGTTAAGCCTTCCGGTCAGCTTTGGGCGCAAGCATCAGGTAGATTCCTTGCGAGAGTGACATCGCTCCTCTGGGAACTAGAATTCAGGCAGTGTAGCTTTAACCATATCAGTCGGGTCTTGCGATCTCGTCTTGGCAGTGTCTACCATGCCTCAGACCGCTTTTCCTTGATGCTATGTTCCCCACGCCCCTTTCGGGGAGCTTTTCGAGCTGTGGACGTGGTTACTTGGATGACCCTCTTGTTAATGTTGACGAACAAGAACTTCCTGAGGAAGTGATAGACGCGCCCGTTTCACGGCGCAC
>CAZNKB010000039.1:0-2424 GCA_964573695.1 uncultured Gammaproteobacteria bacterium
ACCGAGATGTCGGCCAGCCGCTCGAAGCCCGGCACCTTGAACAGGTCTCGCTGGCGGCGCAGCACACACGTCGTGGCCGCGCCGGACAAAGTCCCCAGCGCCCGGTCCACCTGCGCCAGCAGCGCCACATCGGCGGCCGTGTAGCGCCGCGCGAAGGCGTGCGCCGGTGCGGCGTAGTTCTTCACCAGCGTCTTGCCGGCCACCCAGCGCGAGACCAGCCGCGTGAGCTGCGCGCGGCTGTAGTCGCCAAAGCGCATCAGGTACGCCAGCACCGTGCCGCGATCGGCGCGGCCAAGCTGCCGATAGCCGAAGCGGCGCAACACCTGCTCGATCCATGCATAGCGCGCGGCATCGTCCCCCGCGGCCTCGAATTCCAGCACTTGCGTGCCGGCCAACACCTGGCGCACCTGCTCCAGGCTGCGCACCTTCGACTCGTTCATGTCGATCACCATCGAATCGATGATCGACGCCGCGCCCGCGGCGGCCCCCCCTTGGGCCGCCATGCCCCCGCCCTCAGACTCCGCTCAGGCTCATTCCTCGGTGGAATCCTGCCCTCGCCTTCAGGCTCATACCGCGTTGGACAAGACTGCGGTTTGACAAAAGTCCCATTTTGGGACCACACTGTTGCGGTGAGAGTCATCGCGGTCGCCTCACTGAGGGCGTTCTGGCTGCAGCACCCCGACGTCGAGCAGCTCCTGAAGGCTTGGTTCGAGGAAGCCTCGAAGGCCTCGTGGACGCAGCCGTCGGACATCAAGGCCCAGTACCGGAGCGCCAGCATCCTGAAGAATCGTCGGGTGGTCTTCAACATCAAGGGCAACGACTACCGCCTCGTCGTTGCGGTGGCCTGCCGGTTGCAGATCGTCTACGTGAAGTTCATCGGCACGCACCATCAGTACGACGCGATCGACGCCCACACCATCGAGCCGAGTTGAGCGAGGTCAACGTGAACATCCGCCCCATCCACACCGATGCCGATTACCGCGCTGCGCTGGCCGACATCTCGGTCTTGATGGAGGCCGACCCGGTGCCAAGTACGCCCAAGGGTGACCGACTCGACATCCTGGCCACGCTGGTTCAGGCCTACGAGGCGCGGCACTTCCCGATCGACGCGCCCGATCCTGTCGAGGCCATCAAATTCCGGATGGAGCAGAGCGGCCTGACGGTGAAGGACCTCGAGCCGATCATCGGCCGTTCGAACCGCGTGTACGAGGTGCTCAGCCGCAAGCGCCCGTTGACGCTGGCGATGATCCGCCGGCTGCACCGCAGCCTCGGTATCCCGGCGGAGGTGCTCATCGCCGAGAGCGTGCGTGGTTGATCGCGCGTATCCGCAAGGGGTGCAGTGAGTGAGGCGAGCATGAACCGCAGGCATGTGCTGCAGCAACTGGCTGCGAGCAAGGCTGAGCTTGCCCATAGGTATGGGGTGACGCGTCTCGCGCTCTTCGGTTCAGTCGTCCGCGACTCGGCGCGTGCCGACAGCGACGTGGACATCCTGGTCTCGTTCGATGGGCCAGCCACCTCGTCACGCTACTTCGGCGTGCAGTTCTTTCTGGAAGATCTGCTCGGGCGTCGGGTGGACCTGGTCACCGACAAGGCGCTTCGTCCAGAGCTGCGCCCCTATGTCGAACGCGGGGCTGTGGGTGTCGGAAGCTGCCCACGAGTGGCAGGTGGGTCGCGAACCAAACTCAGGCGCCGTTGGTCCCGGTTTCGGTGCGTGGTTTCGGACTGACCCAGTAGCCCCCGCCGTCCTTCACGGCCACGAGGTCGGTGTAGGTCTGGACCATGTCCAGCAGGCCGGAGTGCCCGAAGGCCTTGGGCGAAAAGGCCGGGTCCGTGCGTTTCAGGTACTGGCCCAACGCGCCCAGCCCGACGCGTCCCTCGGGCGACTTGGTCTCGCCGACGATGTGCACGGTCGCGCCGCGCTCGCGAAGCTTGCGACACAGGTACGCGTCGTCCGAGTCGCTGGTGACCAGGCAAATGGTGTCGGCCCGTCCGTCGAACATCGCTCCCAGGGCGTCCAGCGCAAGCGCGTTGTCGGAGGTGTACTTTCCCGAAAGGTACGGGTGCAGCAGGCGGGGTGTGAAGGCCAGTCGGACCGGTGCGTCCCTCGATTCTGCAACTGCCCGTTGCATCACCGGTCGCAGCGGCGCAGCTTCGCGTGTCCGCTACATTGGCGTTGTCGTCCACGGTGACGACATGCACACCGGGCCCCCGTGAGGCAGCCACCGCTGATCCAGACCCATGCCTTCGACGTCGCCGAGTGGGAAGTCGATGCCGAGTTCGGCGTCTTCCCGCAAGGCGCGCGGGCCAAGGATGCGGTGTTCGCGCCGGCGCTGCCGCCGGAGGCTGTGCTGGTCGGCGGAAAGCGGTATCTGTTCAAGCGCTCCAAGCGCAGCTATCCGGACCAGTTCTGGGGCGAGGTGATCG
>CAZNKB010000040.1:0-2331 GCA_964573695.1 uncultured Gammaproteobacteria bacterium
ACCAGGTGCTTTGGCCAGGGTGGGCCTCAACGTACTGCCACAGCAGCATCAGCGTCATGCCCTTGCGGCGCAGCTCCTGGTGGATGCGGCCGAAGTCGGGCAGCAGGAACTGGCACGGGCGATCGCTGCCCGCCCACCAGTTGCCGCTCCAGGGCGGTTTCGCTCAGGCCCTGGATGGTGGGCCAGTCCAGGCCGGCGGCCGCTGCCAGGCTGGCGTACTTAGCCACCACGCCCTTGGAGAATACCCAGCATAGACGGGCGGCCCACCGCCTCGCAGATTGCTTCCGCATCCGCAGCGTCATTCTTATTGCTCTTGACGTAGGGCTTGACGAACTGCGGCGCCATTAGCCGCACGGTGTGCCCGAATGTCTGCAGCCTGCGCGCCCAATGATGGGCACCGCCACACGCCTCCATGCCGATTAGACAGGGTGGAAGACTGGCGAAGAACACGCCCATTGGTCGCGTCGCAACTGCTTGCCCAGCACAGCCTTTGCTTGGGCGTTCACTCCGTGGACCTGGAATACGTTCTTTGCCAGGTCAATGCCAGCTGTCGCAATCTCCATGGTGGACGCTCCTTTCGATCTGAGTGGTTGGTGACCCTTCCACTTTGGCACATCGATGCCGTTGTCGGGTAGGGGCGTCCATCCCATTGCTTACCCCTGAACTGCCTCGTAGCTGGTCGGTCGTCGAAGCTACGAGAGCCTCGCAACCGGTCCCTGCGCGTCGCGATCTCTTCTCGTCATGCTCGGTCTAACCTCGTGAGGGAAAGTCCCTATCGAGGTGTCCATTCAATTTGGACCATGGCACACGAACGGCACAGCGCCACCACCTCCAGACCTGATCAAGCTCGCGATGTGAGCGGACGTGATGACGTTGGAGAAGTCGCTGGCTTACGGATTGCTCATCAGTACTCTACCGACCCAACCGACAGCGATACCAAGCTTCAGCAATGGGTCGGGCAGCAGGGTAATAGAGACCACTGGCATCAACGACTTCGAGCTTGAGAACGGACTTCACGACGGTGCGCTTGCCGTCGCGCCGGTGCCCCATGCCGCTTCGTTTTTCCTCGAAGCCGTTGACGTTCGTTCCGGCCTGTGGTAGAACCAACTGAAATATGAACGGTGTTTATCATAGCTAAACGGAGCAGCAAATGAAGAGTTCTCTCTCATGGGATGGCGCGCCTGATCTGCCACTGGCATTGACATCCTTGAAACTCGATCATCCTGACGCTGCCGTGTCGGCACCCTCCGGTGGACAGGATGCTGAAGATGTCGCGGTTCACGTCGCCGGCGTGAGTCATCGGTATCTATCCAGGAACGGCGGCGAGGTGAAAGCCGTCGACTACGTCGACCTCGTCGTACCCAAAGGCCAGTTCGTTGCCATCGTAGGAGCGAGCGGATGCGGCAAGACCAGCGTGCTGAACATGATGGCGGGCCTGGTGAGCCCGAGCACTGGCCAGGTGCTTCTGAATGGAAAGCCAGTCGTTGGGACAAGCCGGTCTGTCGGCTACATGTTCGCCAAGGATGGCCTGCTTCCGTGGCGGACCGCTCGTGCCAATGTGTCATTCGGTCTCGAAGTGCGTGGCACTCCGCGTGAGGAACGAAATCGCCGCGCGCAGGCGCTCCTGGAGAAAGTCGGATTGGGCCAGTTCGGAAATGCGTTCCCCAGTCAGCTTTCGCATGGCATGCGGCAACGCGCGGCCCTCGCACGTACGATGGCCATCGATCCGGAAATCTTCCTGCTCGACGAACCCTTCGCCGCGCTGGATGCCCAAACCAAGGTTGTCCTCCAAGAGGAATTCGTGCGGATTTGGGAGGAAAGCCGAAAAACGGTTGTCTTGGTCACGCACGACATTTCAGAAGCGGTTGCAATGGCTGACCGTGTGATCGTGTTCAGTCCTCGGCCGGGACGAATCAGGGCCGACATCATGATCGACCTTCCGAGGCCGCGCGACATCGAAGGCATTCGGTACGACGACAAATTCGTGAAGATCGCTCGTCGCGTATGGCTCGAACTTGGACATTCGCACTGATGAAAAACATCGTCAACCTGACCGACAAGACATTGCCCCAAGCTGCCTCGCATCCGGTCAAGGCCCGCACGCCGCTTGGGGAGAACCAGCTTGCCATCACCGCGACACAGATCGCCATTGCACTCTCGGCCCTCGGTATCTGGCAATACTCGGTAGAAGCCGGCTGGATCGACAGATTCTTCCTCGCACCGCCGACTGAGGTATTCGCGTTTCTCGTTCAATATGCCCGAAGCGGCGAGCTCTGGCGCCATGGGAGCGTGACCATACAAGAAACCATCATGGGCTTCTTGAGCGGCAGC
>CAZNKB010000041.1:0-2249 GCA_964573695.1 uncultured Gammaproteobacteria bacterium
TTCGCCACGACAGGCCGGCCTGTTTTGGCGGCAATCACCGCCGCGATCGGCTCCGGCCACGCATCGCTTTTTCCACCGAAGGCTCCGCCCGCGGGAACGCCGACTACATGCAAATCGATCGGGTCGACATCAAGAACCCTTGCCACCTCGGTACGAACGGCAAAGGGCTTCGAACTCGGCGTGTAAATGGTGAGCCCATCGGCGGCGTTCGGATCGACGACGACGATTTGTGTCTCCAGCGTGCACTGCTCGATGACCTGCGTGCGATACGTCTCTTCCACCACGAGATGCGACGATGCGAAGCCACGCTCGATATCGCCGCATCGAAGCCCCTGCCGCGCCAACAAATTGCTGCTGCCATGCAGCACTGGCGCATCCGCCTCGAGTGCGCGCAACGGGTCGAACACCGCGGCCAACTCTTCATACTCGACATCAACCAGATCGATTGCGCGGGCCGCATCCTTTTCTGTTTCACCCGCGACGGCGACCACAGGATCGCCGAGATAGCGCACGCGATCGGCTGCCAGAACCGGCTGATCCTGCCGGAATACGCCCATGCCGTTGAACGGCACATCCGCCGCGGTGACAATCGTCGCGATGCCCGGCGCTTCGGCGGCGCGCGACGTATCGATACGAAGAACTCTCGCATGTGGAAATCGGCTGCGGAGAAATTTTACATGCAGCATTCCCGGAAGGCGCATGTCTCCGGCAAACCGCATCTGCCCGGTGACTTGCGAGATCGCATCGATGCGCGGCAGCCGCCGTCCGACAGCATTGCTCGCCTTGGGGACGGAGCGAAACATCGTATTCATTGCACCATCACCTGAAATACGTCAGCAGCCGCGATAATAGCGCCGGCACATAACGCATGATCGGCACATTGGCGCACGTGCCTGGCCGGCGCGCGCCAGGTGCTCCGTTGATAAAATTTCAGCGCGGGTTTCATCGATGACAATGATGGCTCTCGAGCAGCGATATGCCTGGAACCTAAGCGATTGATGGTCGCTGCCGCCATAACATAAAATAGATTGCCGTTATGCCGGAACGATATCGCAATGACCGCGCCTAATCCCGCTCCGCGCGCCGAAGCACGGAACGCGCGCGTGCCCGAACCGGCTCATCAACCATCATCCCGTCGACCTTTGTGGCCCCTTCGCCGCTCGACTGAATCCGCCGTGCCCATATGATTTCTTCCTCACGGGGCGCGAAGCCCAGCCTGACGGGTTTGATCTGCTTAGGATGAATGCACAGCTTTCCGCCGAAACCGAGTTCGCAGCCATACCGGGCATCGTCTTCAAGTTGCATCGCGTCGTCGATTGAAGCCGTCACCCCGTCAATGGGTGCCGGCTTTCCGGCCAGGCGAGAGGCGATGACGATTTTCGACCGCGCATGCAGCAGACTGTGACGGGTGTGTGCGCAGCCGATGTCCGCGCAATAGTCAAACGATCCGAACGCCAGTCTCGCCACGTTAGGCAGCACCGAAACGGCTCGACTGTCCGCGATGCCCTGAGCCGTTTCAAGCAACGCGATCAGCGGCACTTTGAAATCGGGTGAACAGCCCAATTCGCCTAAACCGTGCCCAAGATCCGCTTTCGGAAACATGATCGCCGCAACCGGATGGCGCAACGCCGCTTCCAGATCGTTCCTGTGCCACGGCGTATTGGCGCCGTTGATCCGCACGATGACCGGAACCTCGCCGACGGCCTCTCCAATCGAATCACGAGCGCGCTCCTTGGAGTCGTCCGGCACCGCGTCCTCAAGATCGATAATGACCGCATCCGCCCCGCTCGCCATTGCCTTGCGGACAAGTTCCGGCCGATGACCGGGAACAAACAGCGGCGTGACAAATTGAAGCTCATCGTTCACGGCCATTCCGCCTCCGCGAACATCGCAACCGGGCCGCCGGCACATGATGTCCACAGCTTCATGTGCGAGCCTGCGCGCTCCGCGTCGATGAAAAACGGTTCGCTGTCGAATAGCGGCGAGCGACTGCGAAACGCGAAGCGCAGCGGCCGCGAACCCCACAGCGCAGCTGCATGGTTGAAGAGCAGCGTCGCCTGCAACGGCCCATGCACCACAAGGGCCGGATAACCTTCGACTTCGGTCGCATAGGGACGATCGTAGTGGATCCGGTGTGCGTTGAAGGTCAGCGCCGAATATCTAAACAAAAACGCCGGGTCCGGTGTCACGGTCTGTCGATGCGCGCTTGACGCCGCGACCGCCTTCGCCTCGGCCTGCCCCGTATCGGC
>CAZNKB010000042.1:0-2225 GCA_964573695.1 uncultured Gammaproteobacteria bacterium
GGCTCATGCAAGATAACCAATTGACTCTGTTCGGTATTTAACCGGACGCCACTGAAGGTGACAGGGTAATTTGGCCAGTCACAATATTCAACCGTTGGTTGCATGACCGAGGCGACAACTACCTTCTCGCGCGACTGCTGACCGCGTAATTGCTGGGTAAGCGGGTACTTCGTATCCATGTTAGGGTGGGAAGATGCCGCGATACGGGAATACAAGCGACGGCATGCGGACGAAGACTAGCGGCCGGGCCAAATGAACCTGTGGCGCCGAATGGCCACCGAGTGGGTATTCCAAGACTTCGGGACCGCGCCAGCGACGCCGTTCCGGCGGACTATTGCGCTGCGGCGCCTGGATCGCCGTGAAGGGCTACCGTGCGATCGCTCTGGTTACATCGATCGAGTCCAATCGCGAATCGCGCGCAGGTGGTCATGATGCCTTGCCCCAATCGCGTCCCCCTCCGTTCCTTCTATCATCCATTGCAACATTATCAAGATCTATTACTGACCGCGAATAGTACCTAAGGCCTGCTCGAAATCACTTATTAAATCGTCCACGTTTTCCAATCCGACCGAAATCCGTATCAATCCATCCGAAATACCCATTTCGGCACGAACCTTGGCGCCAACCTCCCAAAATATCGTATGCGCTACAGGTATAACCAGGGTGCGATTGTCGGCCAATCCAGTCGAGCGTATCGCAATCTTTAATCTGTTCAAGAACTCAAAACAGAAATTGGGGTCAGTTAGTTCAATCGACATTAGCCAGGAACCAGCCTTGAACCATTTTGCAGCTAGCCCATGCTGAGGGTGTGATGGCAAGAACGGGTAGTTAACCCGTTTCACTCGCGGATGAGCCTCAAAATAACCTGCCAACTTCAGCGCTTTCCCGGAAATATCGTCCAAGCGCAGTGCCAACGTTTCAGCGCCGGTGCTGATCAGGTGGGCGCTTTCCGAAGACAACGTTCCACCCATATCGCGCAATCCCTTTTTCCGAATTTGGGTCAATCCCCAGAGCCGTGTATCTCCTTTTCGATATCCATCAAAAATGTTGGGGAATTTCGACCAATTAAAGAGTCCGCAATCGATTACGGCACCCCCAAGGACATTGCCATGACCGCCGATGGTTTTTGTCAACGAGTGAACGACCAGATCAACCCCTACCTCCTTCGGTCGGAAAAGATACGGTGACAGAACTGTATTGTCCAAAACAAATAAGATGCCATGTATCTTGCAAAGTTTACCTATCTCGAAGAAATCGGTCACTTGTGTCCCAGGGTTAGCAACCGTTTCCGAAAACACCAAGCGCGTATTGGATCGAATCGACGACGCAACATTCGCAACCGAAGTCATATCAATCCGGGAGACCTTAACGCCGAAGTTGCCCAGCGTTTCGAATAGGCTGCTGGTATTGCCAAACAAGTGTTGACTGACTACAACATGGTCGCCGCACTTCAACAATGACATCAGAACGGCCGCAATCGCGGCCATGCCTGTTGAAAAGCATACTGCACCAATTCCGTCTTCCATATCCGCCAACTTGTGCTCCAAATAGGCGGTGGTCGGTGACCCTTGTCTAGCGTAAACGAAGCCCTTCTTGTTCTTGCCTTGGAAAACGTCCACAAGATCTTCGACTCGTTCAAAACCGTATTGTGCAGACGTAAAAATAGCTTGATGAACTCCTCCGTATTCGACACCCAATCGAGCGTCGGAATGGACAATCCGTGTTGAGAAGTCTTCGGTATTCTTGGGCAAATTCATCAGAGGCCTCGCCTTGCTAAACGCCCGATTGCCAGAATCAGGTAACGGTCGAAATTCTACGCCTGACAGGTTAGCGGAGGGAAACGTTCGCACACTTGCGAGAAATACGCCTTACTTCGCAGGTAGCGATTGTGACTGCTTTCAATGGTGTGTCCGAGCAGGGTCTTGCTGTCAAGGCCCTAGGCTTTCACATCGGTTGCCGAAGCCGCTGGAATATCGTGGAAGTGGGTGTCTTCGATCCCAGCTGCTTCGCAGCCTTTGAGCCGGCGTGCAGGGTGTCGCGGATTGTTCATAGGTGGCGACATACCAGAGCGTATGACCGATCTTTGCCAGGTCACCAAAATGGTGGTGGCGTCGCATGAGTTCCCGGTAGCGTGGCGCCTCGCCAGCACTCACCGAACGAACGCAAATCTCCTTACTCACTAGTCGCCAAATAAGACGACAAATATGGAACTTGCCTCAAGTATG
>CAZNKB010000043.1:0-2225 GCA_964573695.1 uncultured Gammaproteobacteria bacterium
CGTGCTCGCCGGCCTGCTCGTCCGCGAAATGGGCGGACGCCGCTGGGCGCAGGCCTTCGCATGCGCTATCATGGTCGCCGCGCCCGCATACCTCCGCGTGCACAGCATTCTTCATATCCCCACGTTTGAAGTCATTTATTGGACCGCCTGCTTCCTTGTCCTCGCAAAGATTATTAACGGCGGCAACGAAAAACTCTGGCTGCTCTTCGGCGCAATCGCCGGCGTCGGCATCATGAACAAGCCCACCGTGCTCTTCCTCGGCACAGGCGTAGCCGTCGCGCTGCTCGCAACGCCAATGCGCAAACACCTGCTCCGTCCGTGGGTCTACGCAGGCGGCGCGATTGCATTCCTCATCTTCCTGCCCAACCTCATCTGGCAATACAACCACGACTGGGCCACCTATCGCTTTGTGAAACAGCTCAACGAAGACCAAATGAAAGACATCTCTTTCCTCGATTTCATGCTGGGCCAAGTGTTGTACATGGGCCCATTAAATGCGATCGTGTGGATACCCGGTCTTTACTTCTTATTGTTCTCAAAGAACGGCGCGAAATACCGGGCACTCGGCCTCATCTGCGTGACGGCATATGCAATCATGGTCATTGCAAAAGCGAAGGTCTATTACCTCGCACCGGCCTACCCTGCGCTTTTTGCGGGCGGCGCGCTCGCGTGGTACGGTCTCGCGCAAAACCGCGTCTGGCTGCAACGCGCGCTATTTGCGTTGCCCATCGTCGGCCTCCTCTGGCTTGCCCCGCTAGGCCTTCCCATGCTCGAAATCGAAACTGCACGGGTTGCCATCAGTAAAATGACGTTTGGCATCGTGGATGAAAATACCGCCCACGAAATCACCGGCGACTGGCGCGACCAGCACGGCTGGGAAAACACAGTTGCTGAAATCGCCAAGGTCTACCAATCGCTAACGCCCGAAGAGCAAGACAAGTGCATCATCTTCACGCGAAATTACGGTCAGGCCAGCGCCATCAATTTCTTCGGCAAGCAATACGGCCTGCCCGACGCTCGCTGCAACGGAATGTCCTACTATTTCTGGGGGCCGGGCGATCGCCCTGGCGATATCGCCATCATGGTCGGCCTCAAACCCGAAAACGTCGGCGCGTACGCCGATGTCAAAACGGTGGCGACCGTCATCAACGAACACACCGTCAAATGGGAAACCAACATTCCAATCATGATCTGCCGCACGCCCTCCAAGCCCATCCAGGAAATCTGGAAAACCATCCCCCGCCTCGGCTTTTAGCGCGGAGTGTTTTCTTCTTTGAACGTGACTTGATGCACACATCCCCCCTATGTGCTATCCTGTTTTTCTTCATGCAATCGCCCTGACCAGAGGCGCGTGCCGAGGGGAACGCGCAAGATGGAATGGATTTCGGGTCCCGGCGATCGCGGACAAGGGCGCACTTCCTCACTTGGGCGTGCGTGCGCGACGGCAACACGCAATCAAACGAATGCGAACGCAGGAGGGTGTTATGAGCGAGGGTACGGGAATTACGCGCAGGGATTTCGCAAAGTTCACCGCGGCCGCCGGTTTGGCCACGATCTTGGCGGACCCGATTGCAGCGGCAAAAACGAAACCATTGAAAGTCGGCCTGCTCGGTTGCGGTGGACGCGGGAGCGGCGCCGCGGCGCAGACGCTGATCGGTAACGAGAACATCAAGCTGGTCGCCATGGCCGACTTGTTCGAGGACCGTCTGCAAGGCTCGTTGAACGGTCTAATGGCGAATAAGACGGAATGCCGCGATAAGAAGAAAGTAAACGAGAAAGTAGACGTCTCGAAGAAGAATATCTTCGTCGGCTTTGATGCATACAAAGGCATCCTCGAAACGGATATCGACATCCTGATCGAAGGCACGCTCCCCTACTCGCGCCCGAAACACGTCGAAGCGGCAATCAACGCGGGCAAACACGTGTTCACTGAAAAGCCCGCGGCCGTTGATCCGACAGGCATCCGCCAGTTCATTGCGGCCGCGAAAATGGCCGAAGAAAAAAAGCTGACGCTCGTAGCCGGCACGCAACGCCGCCACAGCCTCGACTATCAGGAAACCATCGCGAAACTGCACGAAGGCGCCATCGGCGACATCCTCGCGATGCGCGTCTACTGGTGCGGCGAACTGCCCTTCACACACCCGCGCAAGCCGGAATGGAGCGACTTCGAATACTGCGTGCGCAACTGGTACGCCTTCTGCTGGGTCTGCGGCGACAACATCGTC
>CAZNKB010000044.1:0-2221 GCA_964573695.1 uncultured Gammaproteobacteria bacterium
GGAAGGGCTCGTCCTCGACATCGTCCGCGCAGGCGAGTTCCTCGCCCAGAACAAGTGCGAAAAGGAGATGTACCGGCTCTGCATGCAGGACGAGGCCCGCCACGTCTCCTACGGCACCATGCACCTCAAGTACTTCCTCGAACACCACCCGAATCGGCAGGAAGCCGAGGATGAGCTCCACGTCGTCGCCGACTCGTTCGAGCGCGGGTTCGCGACCTTCCTGGTCAACCCCTGGATCGTCGAGCCCCTGGCTGTGCTCGCTGGCGGCGGCATCAAGCACATCGACCGCGGAATGGAAGCCGTGAAGCTGGTCTGGCGCCGCATTGTCGATGAGTACCTGAACCGCTGCGACCTGGCCGGATTCGACCGCCGGTCTCGCATCAAGCTCCCCGATGAGCCCCCGTACTAGCCACGGGCGCGAAAGGAAAGCAGTGACATGACGACGGCAACCATCTATCCCTTCCCGTCCACAACGTGGTTCGAAGCAGTCGCCGAGGCCGCCCGGAAAGACGAAGACGCCTTCCGCAAGCTCGGTTTCATCGATACCACACTGGGCATTACCGTCGGCGCCGATGGCGGGCCCGGGGGGGCGGAGCGCACGTTCATCCTCACGTTCGGTGCGTACTCGCTCGATTCGGTCCGGGAAGGCAAGCCGGGAGAAGACGTGGACTTCACGCTGCGTGCCCCCTACTCAGCCTGGCAGGAGATGATCGGCAATATCCGTGAAAACGGCGGCGCTGACCTTCACCATACCCTCAACTACCTGCACTTCGGCATCATCGACCTTGTCGCCGGGGATCAGCTGAAGGCGGACCTCTTTTTCCGGGTGAACGGCAGCCTGCAGGCATTCTTCGATGCCTCGGCCCGGATCGAGACCCGGCCCAGCCCGTGAGCGGCGAACGCCCGTTGGCGCCCGGCTCCGGGGAGCCGGATGGGCGCGCCCCCTACATGATCAGCTCGGACTGCATGAACTGCGGCGTCTGCGAGTTCATGTGCTCGGAGGGCGCCATCATCCAGGCCCCCAGGCAGTTCATCATCGATAAGCGCCTGTGCGATGGCTGCGCCGACTGCGTGCCCTACTGTCCCGCCGAGGCGATCGTCCCGCGCGCCAACTTCTCGGAGCGCCAGGCGGATACCGTACGTGCGCGCCTTAAACGCGTGCTCGACCAGCAATAGGAAGGGGGCCGTGCCGCGCCCCCGCCGCTGGTCCGGCGCCTGGTAACGTCCCGGGGTGCCTCAGTGCGCCCGCCAGGCCCGTGTCCTCGGGCGGACCCGGCTCAAGCGAAATACTTCGGAATACAGGGTTGTAAAGCCCGTTATGGGCGAGTAGATTCCGCGCACATTCACCCGGTGCCCTCTCCACCTCTGAAGCGCGCCAGGTCCCGCCATGCCCTTTCAGGAGGCGTGAATGACTGAGATCCACGGCACCTGTGACGAACGCTTCGCGGCGGTCCGCGAAGCGTTCCAGCAGAACTTTGACGAGGGACTGGAGGTCGGCGCCTCAGTCGCGGCTACGCTTGACGGTGAGTTCGTCGTCGATCTCTGGGGAGGCCACGCCGACGAGGCCCGCACGCGCCCCTGGGAGCGCGACACGATCGTGAACGTCTACTCCTCGACGAAGACCGTCACCGCCCTCTGCGCGCTGATCCTCGCCGACCGCGGTGTGATCGACTTCAACGCACCCGTTGCCCGCTACTGGCCCGAGTTCGCGCAGAACGGGAAGGAGCGCATCGAGGTCCGCCACGTGATGAGTCATTCCGCCGGGCTCTCGGGCTGGGATGCGCCACTGACCGTGGAGGACCAGTATGACTGGGAGAAGGTGACATCACTGCTGGCTGCCCAGGCTCCGTGGTGGGAACCTGGCACAGCCTCCGGTTACCACGCCAGCACCCAGGGCTTCCTCCTCGGCGAGGTCATAAGGCGCGCGACAGGCAAGTCGCCCGGCGCGTTTCTCCGTGAGGAAGTCGCCCGGCCTCTGGACGCCGACTTCCACATCGGCCTCGACCCTCGCCATGACTTCCGAGTCGGGGAGATGATCCCTCCCGAAGGGGCGGCCGCCGACCCGGGTGCCGCCTGGGCCTCGGACTCGCTCGCTGGCCGCACTCTCAGCAATCCGCCAGCAAACGCGCGCGATTCTGCGACCGAAGGCTGGCGTCGATCCGAGCAGCCCGCCGGAAACGGCCACGGCAACGCCCGCTCGCTGGCTCGCCTGCACACTGTC
>CAZNKB010000045.1:0-2206 GCA_964573695.1 uncultured Gammaproteobacteria bacterium
TCATTCTCCTGATCGCCTGCATCAATTTTATGAATCTCAGCACCGCGCGCTCGGCTCACCGCGCCAAAGAAGTCGGCGTGCGTAAAGTGTTGGGTGCGCGAATGCCGCAATTGGTTTTTCTGTTTGTCGGTGAAGCCGTGCTGCTTTCCGCTTTGGCCATGCTTGTCAGTCTCGGCCTCATGGAGCTGGCGCTTCCCATGATCAACGCTCTCGCCTTCAAGTCCATCTCCCTGGCAGTCTTTGCCAACCCGCTGGCCCTCGCCGGTTTGGCTGCGTTCACGATCGTCGTTGGCATTTTGGCCGGCAGCTATCCGGCGTTCGTTCTCTCGTCGTTTCAGCCGGCCAATGTGCTGAAAGGTCTGTGGCGCAGCGGCATACGCAGTGGCCGGCTGCGCAGCGCGCTCGTCGTCGTCCAATTTGCCATCTCGATTGCCTTGATGGTGGGGACGATAGTCCTTTATCGCCAGCTTCAGTTCATCCGTACGCGCGATCTTGGATTCAACAAAGAGCAGATGCTGGTGGTGGACAATACCTGGTTACTGGGCCGCGGCAAAGCCCAAAGCTTCAAGGAGGCATTGCTGGGCCGGCCCGGCATTGCGGCGGCGGCCTTCACGCAGAATCTTCCGGGCAACGATATCGGTAGCGCGGCCTACTGGCGTGAGGGCGACGATCGCTCCAACCCCCTTACGCTGCGGCAGCTTTGGTGCGACCAGGATTTCCTTCCCTTCATGGGCGTGCGCTTGAAAGACGGACGATTCTTTTCCAGGGATTTTACCACGGATTCATCACGCGCTGTGATCATTAATAACCAAGCGGCAAAACTGTTGGGATATGAACAGCCGGTTGGCCGAAAACTCCGCGGCTATTTTGGCGATGGAGAGCGGGTACTGGACATCATCGGCGTGACCGAAGACGTTCATTACGAGCCACTCCACCAACCCATTCTCCCGATGGTGACGTTGATCTCTCGAGGGGCGCCGACGCGTGTTGTGCTGCGCGTGCAAGGTGATATTCCGGCCGTTATGCGCGACGTGGAAGCGCAATGGAAAATGTTCAGCGGCGGGCAACCTTTCACCTCGTACTTTCTCAATGATCGCCTGGAACGATATTACCGCGCCGACCAGGCGCTGGGAAAACTTTTTGGCATTTTTGCCGGTGTGGGAATCTTCATCTCGTGTCTCGGCCTGTTGGGATTGGCAACTTATGCCACAGAGCAGCGCACCAAGGAAATTGGCATTCGGAAAACGCTGGGCGCCACCACCCCGGGCATCGTGGGTTTGTTGTCAAAAGAATTTGTCAAGCTGGTCGCAATTGCCAATTTCATCGCCTGGCCGGTGTCCTATTATTTCATCAGCGGCTGGCTGCAAGACTTTGCTTACCACATCGAGCTCGGTTGGGGAGTCTTTGTGCTGGCCGGCAGTGTGGCGCTGATCATTGCCCTGCTCACCGTCAGCATACAGACCCTTAAAACCGCGCTGGCGAATCCGGTTGAGACGTTGAGATATGAATGAGTATGGGCAGAGGGCATGGCGCCTAGCAAAGCGCTTTGTCCTCGGCTCTCTGCCCTCTCCCTTCGACAAATGAGGTTAGCATGTTCAGAAATTATTTTATCGTCGCCCTCAGGAATTTCCGAAAATTCAAAATCTATTCGTTTATCAATATTTTCGGGCTGGCCATCGGACTTGCTTGTTGTATTCTCATTCTTCTGCACGTCCACGATGAGCTGAATTTCGACCGCTTTCACGAAAAGGCGGATCGCCTTTTTCGCGTGATTCAGGTTCGCAGCGGCTCACAAGGCGAGCAACAAGTGGCTTATACCATGGCGCCTTTCGGTCCGGCGCTCGTTAATGAATTTCCGGGAGTTGAAGCGTCGACGCGATTGTTCCAGGGATGGCGGTTGACGGTGAAGCGTGAGGCCACCGGCCCCACCGGACAAATCGTGCGGAGGAATTTTTTCACGGACGAGAGCTTTTTTAAACTTTTCGATTTCCAATTGAGTACCGGAGATCGCAATCGCGCGCTCTCGACTCCTGGCTCGGTGGTGTTGACGGCGGCGCTGGCGAAACAGTTGTTCGGCGATGAAGAGCCGCTGGGCAGGCCCTTGCAAATCGAAGCCGAGGATTTCCCCGAATTTGGCCAAACCGCATTCACCGTGACCGGCGTCCTGCGCAGCATTCCGCCCAACTCACATCTCGACTTCAACCTG
>CAZNKB010000046.1:0-2188 GCA_964573695.1 uncultured Gammaproteobacteria bacterium
GCTCTTGAAGCTGAAATTTTTCTGCCGTCCAGCCTCGTAGATTGACTGTGCATCGTCATAGAGCACCAGCAGGGAATTCGTTCGCGGGTCGACCATCTGGACAACGAGCTTCAGCCATTCCGGCTTGAAGTCGTGCCCTTCGTCTATCAGTACCGCCTCGTATTGAGCTGACGGGATATGTCCACGATCAGCTTCCCGGATGACGGTCTCGACCATTTCAGCCATGACCTGGTCTGTTGCTTCCTTGCTTTGCGGCAACTTGACGTTGTACGCGCGCAATTGACTGTGGCACCAGCTATGAAATGTACGCACATGCACTTTGTCGGAAACGCCCTTGCTGGACATCCAATGCACAAGCCGGCCCGCGAGTGTCTTGTTGTAGCAGAGCACGAGAATCGGCTTTGCGCACATCTTGGCAAGCTGCTCGGCGCGGTAGCCAAGAATAAGCGTCTTCCCGGACCCGGCCACGCCGTGAATGACGCGATGCCCTTCGCCAAGACTCCGCGCCAGCTGCTCTTGCTGCAAATCCATCACGCGCATCAAGTCCGGAATCTCGACGTCTGCAATCTCGTCCGACTTGAAGAGCCCTTCTTGGGGATCAGGCAGGCGGATTTCAGGAAACAGGTGCCAGCGCACGCGATCCAGCTGCGGAAGAGACAAATTGCCCTCGAACTTAACCGAGAACATTTCCCACAGGCGCCGCTGAAAATCTTCCGCTTCGGCCGAATCCGTCATCTCATCCTGGCAGATTGCACGGCTGGGCTCGATGACCTCGGCAAGGCCGGATTTTTCGAAGATTCGCCTTGAGATATTCGTCAGCACGACGCCATAGGCCCACGGAAACATCAGCTTTCCTGCGTGCCGGCCACTGGAGAAGGTCAGCTGATTGTCACGCTCCAGCACGTTGATGACCGCATGGACGTATTGGCGAGCTTGCTCCAGCGGATTGAGCACATGCTTGAGGCCTTTGGGGGTGAAAATCGCGGCCTCGGATTTTGTCATCGACTGGATGGTGTCCGGTTTCCAGTCCTTTACTTCCAGGATCAGCAAACCCCGGCGAGGATGCAGAACGATAAAGTCGGGGTGGCTGTTGGTCGGGCCGACAGGTACGTCGTACCAACAAAGGTAGTCGTCCTCGAGCTTGGCTTCGAGCCGCTGTGCAAGTCGTCGTTCGCCTGAGGACATCCGACTTGCACATGTTCCGTAACTTGGGATCAGCGTTGCCATTCTCTATTCCTTTGTGGCTATTAGATTCGCAAGCGCAACATTAACCAAGAACCCATCTCTGTAGGTCAGCGCTGCTTATTGCAAGCGCATTGCTTCAAAAGTCAGTCGCTGCAACACGACGACAGTGCCTAGAATTACTTGGATGAATCACGCAACATCGAGCCCAACGCTACAGTTCTTCAGGTTAATTCAGGCACATCAAATACCACACTCATTGGCTTGCTACCTGAATGGCGAACATAGCGCACCGGCCCGCAGTAAAGGAATGGGGCAGCCTTTCCATTGACTAGCTTGTTCTCACGGACAAATAAATGAATGGCGACATTATGTCGCTCATGCTCAATGATGCTGCGTCCGCGATTGTCACCTGGCCCGGTTTGATTTTGACTTTGCCAATGGAAGGTATGGTCATCGATCCAGTGATCGATGTAGCGATGATCATCAGATTTGCCTTGTTTGTTGATAGTCACCAGAAGCACATGAATCTTTCCATCCTGGAGCACAACGTGGCCGGCATTCCAGTTCCCTGGATTAAATTCTGCTCCAAAGAGCTGAGGAATTACATCCCGCATAAATTGCTGCCCAACAGCAAACTCCAGCGGATTTACGACAGCCTTAAATCGCGCCAATGTGCGCAGTGAATCGTCTGCAGGCATGTCCGCGTACGCAGGATTGTTCGCCTTTAATAAGTAGGTGCCATCGGACTGCTTAGCAACGACACGAAGAAGGTATTGGTTGTCCCCAACCTCGTCTTGGCGCTCGATTGCAACGATGTTCCCAGTAATCGAGCCGGCTCGTGTTGGCGACATCAACTCGAGCAAGAGGTAGTCTCCATCCCGTATCGGACTTTTGCCGCCGTCCATTGAGCTGCCAGAGGCCCGTGCAATGAAGTGCCGCTGTGGATCGAGATTTCCATAAGCTCTACCAAGGCTACGGTACTCCTCAGCATCGGCACGGCCCG
>CAZNKB010000047.1:0-2156 GCA_964573695.1 uncultured Gammaproteobacteria bacterium
TTCTCGCGTTTCTGCTTATGCTGGTGTTTACGGCGATGCAGGCAAGGGCAGGAATGGAAGCATTCGATTTTGGAGCATTCAAGGCAATCCCTGTGCTTCAGGACGGGCGCGTAAAGCCGCTGGATACCTTCGCGCGCACATACCTGAAAGTAATGCGCGGCAGCGACAGCCTTGATGATGCAGATGCCATAAACTGGCTTGCGGAGCTGCTGTTTGCGCCCGAGCTTGCCATAAATAAGCGCGTGTTCAACATACAGTCGCCGGATGTGGTGAACGCCCTTCAACTGGAGCGGAGGAAAGACCACAGGTATTCATATGCGGAGCTGGTGGGGCCAATGCAGGGCAATCTGGAAACGGTGCGAACGCTTGCCGCAAAGCCGATTACTGAGCTTTCTGCAGGGCAGGAAAAACTGCTGGAATTATATGATGCCGTGGCAGCTTTTGATGACCTTTCAAACTCCATGGCGCTGGTTATTCCAGTTATAAAAGTGCGCGATAGGGAGCTTGCAAAGGCGCTGGGTGTGAAACCAGATGAGCGGCTGGATTATATGTCTCTTCGCAAAAAGCGCGAGGTAATTGAAAACAGCAAAACAGAAGAAGCACGCTTCATAAAGAAGCAGATGGAGCTTATTGAAAGCCATATGAAGTCTGGCGCGCTGGCGGTAGTGCCTCCGCAGTGGGATGACAGCAGCCATGAGTGGCTTTCACTCTGGGATGCAAGCTTTGGCGGGCAAGGCTCACCGGATAGCGCAAAGCTGCTTGCAGCGTGGCGTGATATGGCAACTGCATATAACGCCGGTGATGCAGCCGCATGGAAAGAGGCATCAGAAAATGCACAGTCGCTTGTAATGGCAATGCCGCGAAATGATTCTACGCTGTTCCGCCTGAAGCTGGAACTGCTGTTCAACAAATTTTCCCCGTTCACAGTTGCGCTTTGTTTTTATGCACTGGCGTTCTTTCTTGTAACCACGCTTCCGCGCATAATAAAAAACCCAAAAACTGCGTGGAGAGTTTCGCTTGCCGCCATACTGGCAGGTGTTGCAACCCACGGCGCAGGGCTTGTTATGCGGATGGTTATTATGGCGCGCCCCCCGGTTAGTACTCTTTATGAATCTATAATATTCGTATCGTTCGCTGCTGTGTTCTGGGGGCTTTTCCTTGAGTGGAAGCGCCGCGACGGCTTCGGCATTGCAGCTTCAAGCCTTCTAGGCACTGCGCTTTTGTTTATTGCCCGCCGCTACGAAATGGAAGGCGATACCATGAAGGTTCTGGTGGCGGTGCTGGATACCAACTTCTGGCTGGGAACCCATGTGGTTGCCATAACAATCGGCTACGCTTCAACCATTGCCGGATGTGCGGTGGCTCACCTGTACCTACTGCACAGGGTGTTCAGGCCGGATGCGCGAGAGCTTCAGAAAGAGCTTTATGCAAATTTGCGCGGTCTTGGCCTGGTGGCGATTTTCTTCACCGCACTTGGGACCATTCTGGGTGGCATCTGGGCGGATCAATCATGGGGACGCTTCTGGGGGTGGGACCCGAAAGAAAACGGCGCGCTCTTAATTGTGCTGTGGCTGGCGTGGGTGATTCATGGCAGGATAAGCGGCATTTTGGGCGAGCTGGGTGTGGCAATGGGAATGGCAGCTGGTGGCATTATGGTTTCGCTGGCGTGGTTCGGGGTGAACCTGCTGAACGTTGGCTTGCATTCATATGGATTTACCCGCCATGCGGCATTTAATCTTGGCATTTTTATTGCTTCTGAACTGGCGATTATTTTCGGCTGTTATATTGCCATAAGAGTGAGGGAGAAGAAGCAGGCATGAGTGCGAAAAGGAAATTGATTATCGTATTTGGTGTGGCCTTTTTATTTGCTGCTGCCTTCATGCGTGACATGTTCCTGACTCCGGATGTCCAGCACTTAAATGATGAGCAAGTTGCAGATGCAAGCAAAGCAGAAATGGCACCTGATGTTTCTTTCGTGGATGCAGCTGGCAAGAAGGTGAAGCTGAGCGATCTGAAAGGGAAAGTGGTAGTGATGAATTTCTGGGCAAGCTGGTGCAAGCCATGCCTGGAGGAACTGCCGTCCCTTGAAAGGATGATGGAAAAGGCGGGAAGCGGGAAGAGGGGATCGATAATTTGCACAATTAAACGGCCTCCCG
>CAZNKB010000048.1:0-2137 GCA_964573695.1 uncultured Gammaproteobacteria bacterium
CCTAACAGGGTGTTGAAAATCGACTTGCAAATGCGCTGACGGTGGCTATTGTCATAAGAGGGGCCCTCCCAATTCTGGCAACGAGGCAACGGCGATGCGCGGTACCGATGCGATGCAGGAAAGTCTGTTCACGGTAGCGAAGCTGGACGACTTCGTGCCGCGGGATCATCCGCTGCGGGCGATCCGGCTGTTGGTGAACGAGGCACTGGCGGCGATGAATGCGCGGTTCAACGAGATCTACGCCGACAGCGGTCGTGACTCGATCGCCCCGGAGAAGCTGATCCGGGCGTTGCTGCTGCAGGTGTTCTACTCGGTGCGCAGCGAGCGGCAGCTCTGCGAGCAACTTGGCTACAACCTGCTGTTTCGCTGGTTCGTCGGGCTGGCGCTCGACGATGCGGTGTGGGATCACTCGACCTTCTCCAAGAACCGGGATCGGCTGCTGGCGCATCGGGTGGTCGAAGGCTTATTCGCCGAGGTGCTGCGCCAGGCCGAGGCCAAGGGGCTGCTGTCCAAGGAGCATTTCTCGGTGGACGGGACGCTGATCCAGGCTTGGGCGAGCCAGAAGAGCTTCCGACCGAAGGACGGCAGCGATGATCAGCGCCCGGGCGGCGGCGGGCGCAATGCCCAGGCCGATTGGAAGGGGCAGCCACGCAGCAACGACACCCACGCCAGCACCACCGATCCGGATGCCCGCAATTACCGCAAGAGCCACAACACCGCGGCGATCCTGTGCTACCAGGGCCATGTGCTGATGGAGAATCGGCAAGGTCTGGCGGTCAGTGCGGTGGTCACCCACGCCGACGGTTTCGGCGAAAGGCGAGCGGCGCTGGCGATGCTCGACGCGATGCCGCCGCGTGGCCGGCGCACGCTGGGCGGCGACAAGGCCTACGACAGCAGCGATTTCGTGGCCGCTTGCCGCGAGCGTGGCGTGACCCCGCACTTGGCCCAGAACGACACTCGACAAGGGGGCAGTGCCCTCGATGGGCGCACCACCCGGCACGCTGGGTATCGGCTGAGCCAGATGGTGCGCAAGCGCATTGAGGAACACTTCGGCTGGGCTAAGACCGTCGGTCGCATCCGGCAAACCGTGTTTCGCGGACTGCGGCGGGTCGATCTGCAGTTCAAGCTGACGATGACGGCGAGCAACTTGCTGCGTCTGGCCCGAATGCCGGTGGCGGTGCCGACGGGAGCACGGCAATGAAGCGGCAAACGACGAGCGGAAGACTGTTCGCTGGGCTCGATTCCGAGCCGGTCCTGTCAAAAGCGGTGAACGCTTCACGGAGATCTTTGTCGCCAAGCTTGCCGCGTCCGTTTCTGCGTCGAAATTCAACACCCTGTTAGGCCTCGGAGAGCGCGCTCGGAAGTGCCCCGGCCAGGCTGCGAGAAATGGTCAGCATCGCCACGATGCCTTGTTCGCCTCAGGTGAGCTCATGTTTGATCACGTCAAGTTCGGCGTCAGCAACTTTCCCGAGAGCAGGGCATTCTTTCTCAGCGCACTCGAGCCGCTCGGCTTCGTCGATGTTGTGGACTGGCCGCCAAGCGGCGTCGAGATCTGTTCAAGGAGCGGGGCCTCGCTGTGCCTCTACCAAACCGAAGAGAAGCCAGCACATCTTCACCTTGCATTCTCGGCCGCCAGCCGGCACGAAGTCGACGCGTTCTACCAGGCGGCTCTTGGGGCCGGCGGCAAGGACAACGGTCCTCCTGGCCTGCGTCCACAGTACAGCGGTCGCTACTACGCGGCGTTTGTCATTGGCCCTGACGGGCACAACATCGAGGCGGTCTACCACGAACCCGAGGCCTGACATGTCGTTCAGCCGGATCCGCTGCGGCAGCCGTCGCCTGGCCGCTCCCGGCCTCGGTGCTCATTGCCATTCCGCGGCCAGGCGTTGTATACCTGCGCGGGCCGGCCAGCTCTACGTCAGGCACCTCAGGGAGCACCCTCATGTCGCATCCGTCGCAGCCTCCCGGTCTTCCCATCACGAACGAGTCGGTTCTGCACTTCTACGAGTGGCTGTTCGCTCCGTGGGTCAAGGACCTTGGCCTTCGCGATTTCGACGTTTCGCCCGGCAGGGCGGTTGCCACGCTTCCACAGAGTACGAGGCTCCAGTTCGTAAGCGGCGCCGTATGCGGCCAGGTC
>CAZNKB010000049.1:0-2134 GCA_964573695.1 uncultured Gammaproteobacteria bacterium
TTCCCTTCTCTCTGGCCGGCACCTTTGGCGTGCTGCACGCCCTGGGCTACACGCTCAACATCTCGGTGCTGCTCGGCATCGTCATCGCGCTCGGCGTGCTGGTGGACGACGCCGTGGTGGTGGTCGAGGCCATCTATTACCGCATCCAGCGCGGCCAGGACTATTTCAATGCCGCCATCGACGCCCTGCGCGAGGTGATCGCGCCGGTGACCTCCTCGGTGGCGACGACCGTCTCGGCCTTCCTGCCGCTGATGCTGCTGCCCGGCATCGTCGGCAAGTTCATGTTCATCATCCCCTTCGTCGTCACCCTGGCACTGACGATCAGCCTGATCGAGGCCTACTGGATGCTGCCGGCCCACGTTACCGTGTTGCGCCTGAATTTCGACAATCCTTCGCGCATGCAGCGCTGGCGCACCAATTTCCTGCACAGCCTGCGCGTGAAGTACGCCCGGCTGCTGATCCGCGTCATGCGCCGGCCGAAATTGTGGCTGGTGGTGGCAGGCGGCATGCTGCTGCTCGCCGCGGCGGCGCTGGCAACGGGCGTCATCCGCGTGCAGTTCTTCGCCCTGGACCCGCTGCGCCTCTTTTATGTGAACGTGGACATGCCTGCCGGCGCGCCGGTGGATGCCACTTTGGCCAAGGTGCAGGCGGTCGAGGCGCGCGTCCGCAGCCAGCTGAAGGCAGACGAGGCGCGCGAACTGGCTTCCATCGCCGGCCTGAAGTTCACCGACACCGAGCCGCTCTACGGTGACGCCTACGGCCAGGTCTTCGTTTCGCTCAATCCGCACACCGGCGATGCGCGCAGCGTGCCGCAGCTGATCGAGGCGATGCGCGCCGAGGTCGAGGCCACGCCCGGGCCGGGCAAGGTGACGTTCACCATCCTCTCCGGCGGCCCGCCGCTGTCGAAGGCAGTGCGCGTGCGCGCGCGCGGCGACGACCAGAACGCCCTGCGCGCGGCGGCCGACGCGCTGCTCGCCATCGTGCGCGCCATCCCCGGCGCCCAGGACGTCGCCGACGACGAGGTGCCGGGCCGGCCCGAACTGGTGCTGGCGCTCGATCGCGAGGCGGTGCGCAACGCCGGCCTCAACCCGGCCCTGGTGGCGCGCATCGTGCGCCTGCATGTGGATGGCGAGATCGTCGCCCTGGCGCGCGACAAGGGCGAGAAGATCGAGGTGCGGGTGCGGGCGAAGCGCGAGGGGACGGCGGACATCGCCTCGATCCTGTCCGACCCGGTGGCCCTGCCCGGCGGCGGCAGCACCACGCTCGGCGCCCTGGTGCGCGAGGAGACGCGCAGCGGCCCCGGCATCGTCAAGCACTACAACCTGAAGCGCGCCATCACGGTGGAAGCCGACCTCGACAAGGCGCAGACCGACACGGTCGAGGCCAACCGCATCGTCGCCGAGGAATGGAAGAAGGTGCAGGCGAACCATCCGGGCGTCTCGCTGGATTTCTCCGGCGAGCTGGACGACATCCAGGAGAGCCTCGATGCCATGGCGGTGCTGTTCCTCGTCGGCCTAGGCCTGATCTACATGATCCTCGCCGCGCAGTTCAGGAGCTACTGGCAGCCGCTCTTGATCCTCGTCACCGTGCCGCTGGCGTTCACCGGCGTGGCGCTGGGCCTGATCATCTCGCGCGACCCGCTGTCGCTGTACACCATGTACGGCGTCATCGCGCTGACCGGCATCGCGGTGAACTCGGCCATCGTGCTGATCGACGCCGCCAACGAGCGCCTGCAGTCCGGCATGGGCGTGCTGCACGCGGCGGTGTATGCCGCGCGCCGCCGCGTCGTGCCGATCATCATCACCAGCGTCACCACGGTGGGCGGCCTGTTCTCGCTGGCCTTCGGCCTCGGCGGCAAGTCCATGCTGTGGGGACCGGTGGCGGGCGCCATCGTCTGGGGCCTGGGCTTCGCCACCGTGCTGACGCTGTTCGTCATCCCGCTGCTTTACTGGCTGTTCATGCGCCCGCGCACCGCGTTGCGCCGCGGCCTGCTGCAGCGTTTCTCCTTCGGAAGGACATCATGAGACTCAATATCCTGGGCGTCGCCTCCTTCGCCTTGCTGCTGGCGGGCGGCTGCTCGAAACCGGAGGAGCCGGCGCAGCCCCTGCGCACGGTGCGGGTGATGAAGGTGGAT
>CAZNKB010000050.1:0-2087 GCA_964573695.1 uncultured Gammaproteobacteria bacterium
CACGCAGTTCCCTGGCTACGGGTCCGAATATCCTTGTTCCCCTTGGCTCATCAGCCTGGTTAAGGATCACAACCGCATTATCATCAAAACGGATATAAGATCCGTCCTTACGACGCAGTTTATTTGTGGTACGTACGATCACCGCTTTAGCCACTGTGCCTTTTTTGATACCCCCCGCCGGTAATGCATCCTTAACAGTAACTACAATCTTGTCTCCAATCTTAGCATACCGCTGACCGCTGTTGCCGAGTACACGGATACAAAGCACCTCTTTAGCGCCACTATTATCCGCAACATTTAAACGGCTTTCTTGCTGAATCATATCTTGAGCTTTTTAGCTTTGAGCTGATGGCTGTTAAACAGCTTACAGCAATTGTTTATCTTAATTGTTTTATTTCACCTTCTCAACCACCTCAATCAGTCTCCACCTCTTTGTTTTGCTCAGTGGTCTTGTTTCCATGATCTTTACAAGGTCACCAATGCTGCACTCATTTTTTTCATCGTGTGCATGGAACTTTGAGGTTTTCTTTACAAACTTTCCATAAATAGGATGTTTTACTTTTCTTTCTACCTCGACAGTAATGGTCTTAGCCATTTTGTTGCTGGTAACGTACCCTATTCTTGTTTTCCTTAAATTTCTTGCTTCCATTTTGTTGCTTTATTATGCTTGCTTTTGCTTTAACTTAAGTTCCGTTTTCAAACGGGCAATATCACGACGTAATGAACGGATCGTCATTGGGTTTTCCAGGGGTGAGATAGTATGTGCGAATTCCAGCTTTTTCAGACGTTGCTTATCTTCTTCAAGGCGGGCTTTCAGGTCCTGCTCATTCATCCCATGGATACTTTTTACAAAATCAGATTTTTTTGACATCACTTTCAGTTTATTGATCATCTACGCAGTAACAAGGTCACGACGTATAACAAATTTTGTTTTGATTGGAAGTTTACCGGCAGCTAATGCTAAAGAAGCACGGGCAACCTCTTCACTTACACCATCTACCTCGAAAAGTATGCGGCCTGGTTTTACAACTGCGGCCCAGAATTCAAGGTTACCTTTACCCTTACCCATTCTTACCTCCAGCGGCTTACGGGTAATTGGTTTATCAGGGAAAATGCGGATCCAAACATTACCTTCTCTTTTCATTTCACGGGTCAGTGCCTGGCGGGCAGCTTCTATCTGACGATCAGTGATCCAATGACTGTCCAATGCCTTTAGAGCATAAGAACCAAAGGAAATCGTCGTGCCTCTTTTAGCATCGCCCTTCATGCGACCCTTCTGCATTTTCCTGTGCTTCGTTCTTTTCGGTTGTAACATATACGTTCAGATTTTTAGTACTTAGTATCATTACCCAGTACTAGATACTTAATACTTTTAGTTTCTTCTGTCTCTTCCTCCACCTCTTCTATCACCTCTTCTGTCATCACGACGGTGATGATCATCTCTTCTTTCTCTTCTATCCATTACTTCACTCTTACCGCCAACGAAATTGGGGTTCAAATCTCTTTTTGTAAGAACCTCGCCTTTACAAATCCATACTTTGATACCGATCTTACCATACACAGTCAATGCAAATACATTGGCATAATCGATATCCATACGGAAAGTGTGAAGCGGAATTCTTCCTTGTTTAATTTCCTCGGTACGGGCAATTTCTGCACCACCTAATCTTCCTGAAACTTTAACCTTTATTCCTTCAGCACCCATACGCAGTGCAGAAGCAATGGACATTTTTATAGCTCTTTTATAGTTAATACGATTTTCGATCTGGCGGGCAATTGTATCTGCAACGATCATTGCATCTAGTTCAGGTCTGCGTATCTCAAGGATATTAATCTGAACATCCTCTTTTCCAGTCAACTTCTTCAATTCCTCCTTGATACGATCTACTTCGCCACCACCTTTACCGATGATAATTCCTGGCTTGGAAGTGTGGATGGTTACAATCAGTTTTCCTAAAGTTCTTTCAATAACAATTTTTGAAATGCCACCTTTATTGATACGGGCATTCAGGTAGGTTCTGATTTTGTTATCCTCAATCAGTCTGCCTGCAAAATCTTTTTTGCTACCATACCAGTTAGACTCCCAT
>CAZNKB010000051.1:0-2045 GCA_964573695.1 uncultured Gammaproteobacteria bacterium
TGATTATATCCTCGCTCTTTCAAACGAGCCTTCCCCAACGGAATCGGGATCAACACATCCACATTCCAATTCAACATTTGCACAAACTCGACCATATCCAGCGCGATCGCGTCCGCAAGCCCAATGTTGCGGCGGTACTTGATGGTGTGCAAGGCGTTCTGCACCGGCGAATCAAAAACCGCCCACGAACGCATCATTCGATACGCGGGCGGGTTTGCTTTACATTTCTCGCATCGTTCAGCCCCTTTCGTCGGTATTCCGCATTTCTCGCAAAACGGCTTGCGGATGCGCGGCACGCGCTTTCTGCAATCAGCGCACCAGCGTGAGCCAGGCTTGCCGCATCCGCCGCACACGGGCGGGAAGAGCAAGTCCAGCCCGTTCCAGGTCAATCGGTAGAGGCGATACGACCACGGAATGTTTCTCAAAGCATTAGATCACAAAGTTGCGTAAATGTTAAGCGCCGCCGGAGTAAGAATGATGATCATGATGGATGGGAAGATCAATAACGCCATGGGGATAATCATCTTTACGGGCGCCTTATGAGCCGCTTCTTCCGCGATCTGGCGTCTCTTGACGCGCATTTGATCCGATTGAATTCTCAATACGCGCGCCATGCTCACGCCCAACATTTCACTTTGAATGATCGCCGCCACGAAACTCGATACCTCGGGGATTCCCAGACGGTCCCCCATGGTTTTCAATGCTTCGCGGCGGGTCTTGCCCAATTGCACTTCGCGGATAGTGCGCGCGAATGCCAAAGAAAGTTCATTCTCCCATTTCTCGGTCACTTTTGCCATTGCGGCGTCAAAACCCAAGCCGGCCTCTACGCAGATCGTCAACAAATCGAGAGCATCAGGCATTGCCTTTCGCACTTCGGTCTGCCGGCGGGTGATTCGACTCGTCAAAATCAAATGCGGCAGAAAAAAACCTCCAAAGAGCGCTCCGCCGATATATAGAAAGTTGTTACTTGCTTTTGGCGCCGGATTCAAAGCCACCATCGTAATCATGAATCCACCCAGCAAAACAGCAAGAATAAAGCGAATTGCTAAGAACGTAGGCGCATCTACGGGCCAAGGGTTACCCGCCAATTCAAGATTACGGGCAGTATCTTGAATCATCTTTTGAGGCGTAAAGCGGGCTGAAAATTCGCCTAACCTCCTCACCGCCGGAATGAGCACCCGTTCGCTGAAGTTTTGAGAAAGCTCGATCTCCTCAAGGGATGCCACTTCACCCCGCTGAATGAATTCTGAAAGACGTTCCTGTAACGGATCGTCCGCGTCACCTTGCGCAGTAGCGTTTGCCCGGATGCTAAAGATCACCACGGCAATAATGACCAATATGACAATACCGCCGAAGATATACAGTCCAACGCTCATATCACACCTCGATATCCGCGATCTTCATCATGATGAAATAACCCAGCGCGATCATACCGACGATGACCGCCACAGCGATAATTCCGCACATCGGTTGGGGTATTCCTCCGCGATCGTCAAAAAAACCTGCCAGATACGTCGGGCTGACGAACCAAAGCGCCAGGGTTAGAAATACTGGGATGAATGACAAAACGGTTCCGGAGGTTCGCACGGATGCGGTCAATACGCGTATCTCACCTTTGATACGCACACGTTCCCGTATGGTAAAGGAAATCGTATCGAGGATTTCAGACAGGTTACCGCCGACTTCACGCTGAACGTTAATCGCCGTGATCACAAAATCAAGATCGTCGCTGGGAATGCGGCGAAGCATGTTATCAAGCGCCTTCTCTTGCGGGATACCGATCTGTATCTCCTGTACCAATCTCCTGAACTCATCGGAAATCGGAGCGGGAAGTTCCCGGCTCACTGCTTCCATAGCTTGCATAGTAGAGTACCCCGCGCGCAAACCGTTCACCATCAGGTTCAGCATATCAGAGAGCTGATCGTTAAACTTGTAAAGCCGCTGAGTTTGCTGCCGTTTGACATAAAATCGCGGTAGGAAGAACCCGATAACACCGCCGATCACAGCGGAGATCCAGATCGGTTGGAGGAGAAAGCCAATCGCGC
>CAZNKB010000052.1:0-2035 GCA_964573695.1 uncultured Gammaproteobacteria bacterium
ATGGCAGCGGTTGATTTGTATGGCAGGAATTCGTGAGTCCTGCCGTGAAGTTACAAACAAAGTATGGCAACTCTTTTATCTTGCCCTTTCTATTCAACCGCTGCTCCCTCATGTCCCTTCCTTCTATTGTTCACGCCTCTTAGAAATTCTCTGCCGCTGCTTAGGTACTCCGCGACAGCTTTCCGAGTTGAATGTTTTAAGCTCTGTTCGATGTTCTTGATTGCACCTTCACGGGCCAAAAGATCTGAGAGCATAAATAGATCCCGGGAGGCTTCGATAGAGATGGTAAGCTTTCGCTTTCCGCTTCCCTCGCCGTCATCGGCGACGGTTACGTCAACAAATTGAGATAGCTTTGGCATGGTTTACTCCTTGTTAGTTAAATCTTTAATCGCAGTCAGTACCGTTCTGTTCTTCGAGCCAACGAAAGTATTCAAGCTCATCAATTAGAACCCTGTGGCCACGTCTTACGACGCAACGCTTAAACCCATTTTTGTTTTTAAAGATCATCCAACGGATGGCTGCTGGGGTGGGGTCAGGGTGGTATTTGTTAAACTCCGGTATTGGGATCAATCTTCGTATTCTCACATCCGATTGGCTTTCTTCTTCGGCCATTGTTGCCTCCTCATTCCGATTACTAATCAGGTGCGGTATCTCTTCGCCTTTCATGCGTAAGAAAGTAACTGGAATCAGCGGGACATGGTTCCCCCGATGATTTCCAACCTGAAGGTGAATCGGATTAGTAAAGGACAGTTAGTGGCGGGTAAGAGCCTGGTAGGCCAGTTGAATCTGAAGGGTTCGCTCGTGAGCGACTTTCTTTAGGTCATCACCAAGGTGAGCGACCTTATCAGGATGGTAGAGCGCGATCTCTTTTCTGTAGCTCGAATCAATTTCAACTTTCGTCGCTAAGGGCGAGAGTCCAAGAACTTTGTAGGGGTCAAATACTGGAGATTGCACCTCTGTCTTAACTGGTTCAGGTTCGGGCTCCGGTGGTGGCATATCCTTTAGCTTTGGCCAGGGATATCTCTGGCTTCTACCGATTGAGTAGTAAGGAGCACCGTAGCGGCACCACCCAAACATAAAATATCCGAATACCGTAGGAAGTATTAGGTTGATTCCCTTGGTCACTAAATCAACATCACGGATCAACGCATGATAGTAAGAGACGCTAAAGCCAAACCAAATGTAAATCCAAACACACACCCATGTGATCATCGTCAAGGACTTTGGCCATGGCAGAAGGGCAATGAGGGGGTAGCCTACAGCAAAAAGTAGTCCGGCCTTAATCGACCATGAGGTGATCATCAGTGGGATCACTGTCATGCAGAGTCCAAAGACGATTGTTTCTTTCTTCCCTAACTGCATCAATCACCGAAGATCTTTTTATTCATCCGTTCCACTACGTCGGCTATCTCGCTTTCAGCAAAGTGCGAGTACCGTTTTACCATCTGTAGGGTCTTATGCCCTAGAACTTCTGATATCTGAAGCATGGTGGCACCGTTCATGGCGAGATAAGAAGCTGCCGAGTGCCGTAAATCGTGGAAGCGGAAATTGGGGATACCCGCGTCACGGAGCGACCTATACCAAGGCTTATCAAGCGAGAAACGACTATCTTTGGTTTCACTAGGGAAAACCAGATTGGTGTCAATGCGCCTAACCTTTGCATGTTTCCTGAGCACTTCAAGAGCTCGGCCTCGAATACTAACTCGACGACGCTCGCCATTTTTTGTCTCTTCGAGGATCAGAACACCACTCCCAAGGTCAATCTGATCCCAAGTAAGTGAGAGCATCTCGCCGCGTCGCATGCCGGTAGATAATGCTAACACCACAATTGGGTATAAATTTGCAGAAGAACTTTTTTGGCAAACTTCGAGTAACTTCTCTCGCTCTTCAGTTGAAAGAAAGCGTACACGCCCTGGAGCTTCCCTCTCGCGCCTGACTCGTCGGGCGGTATTGAACTCCATCCATTCCCAGTCTTGCGCACATAGTTGGAGAACACAGCTAAGCACCGATAGGTAGCGGTTCCATGTCTGCGGCT
>CAZNKB010000053.1:0-2031 GCA_964573695.1 uncultured Gammaproteobacteria bacterium
TTGTATTTCGTCAGGTGAAGTTTTGATGATCATATTGAAATTATATTTTTTGCAACATTGTTTTTAATGTCAAACTAAACTTGTTTCAGCTTCTTGTTAACGAAAAAGGAGAATTAGATTCCGAAACAAGTTCGGAATGACAAACTACTCTTAATTTATATTCAAGATTATTGCTGGACTGAGAAATCATGTTAACTCACGCAATAGCTTCAAATATTTTTTTTGAACATCAAGTTGTGGAATTCTCTTTTCAAACCAGAAAAAGTTCTCTTTAATATCTACTCTCTCGAACATTCCATTCAATGCTTCAAACATATCAATTTGAGGGAATGCCTTATCTCTTAAAAAGTGGATCAGCTTAAGAGTTCTGAATCCGTCAAACCATTTGTGTTTTTGCTTTGCAAGCTGTTCGGCTGTTGTTGAATTTTCTCCGATTCTGTTCCAATCACTTTCAAAATTTTGCTCTATGAGAAAATTACTCAAATCTGGGTGAATATTCTTCGCTTGTTCAAGATAATCACCGGAGGTTTTGGAATCTGATGAAAAAATAATCAGCCATTGTTTTAGGATATCAAAACTTGATGGATCATAGAGTAAGTATTCATTTTGTGAATGCGATAAAAACCTCTTAACTCTTTGTCCGGTTCCGAAAGGAACCCGCCAAGAACTTCTTGATGAAGGGTAAACCGTTGTTGAATTTATTTTTTCAATCTTAAAATTCTTTGCAAGCTTTTCAAGAAAGTAAAAATCTTCTGCTGCTTTTTGTTTGTTCATACCTTCAACTTTTATGTAACTCTTATGATCACAGATCATCGTGGAACCGACTGTATGAAATGCAAAAGGTGAATTTGCATATTTCAATCCCAGAACATAATAGTGGAGGAATATTTCGTAACAAATAATTGCTTGAGTCGTAGGTGAATTTTCTTCTACATTATGTTTGAATTTAACAACTGCCGCAAACAAATTATTTCGATTAAATTCCTCAACAACTGTGGTTAGATAATTTGGATCAACCGCGCAATCAGCATCAAGACAAATAAAAATTTTCTTGGCGGATGAGGAGTAATCGAAAATCTTCAATGCCTCATCCATTCCTATCTTACGGGCCAAACCTACTCCGCCAATTTTTTTGGGCATTTCAAATCCTGTGCTTGATGCATCAATGAACCCAACATTCAAGCCAGATTTGCCTAATTGCTCAACAAGTGTTTCATCGCTGGCAGAATTTGATTTTAGAGTTTTAAGGAAATTTAGCGTCTTCTGATTATCATTTTTAACCTCATCAGATGAATCGGGGGTGTTATTAACCACAATTATAATTGCAGATCTTCTAAAGTATTTTTCATCATTACTGAGTAACGAGATAAAGAGTCTTCGGAGGTTATCATATTCGGCAATGACAGGAATTACAATAATATTATCAAAAGTGTTTTTAAATTGAGGTTCTAATTTCCAATTGCCAACTGAATACTTTTTAAGATATTGTTCAACCAGTATTGGAAGGGAGTTCATTAATTAGAGCTCAACTTATCATCAATAATTTTGCATGCGGTTTCGAAGTCAGCCCCGTTTAACCATTCAATCTTCACTCCTTCGCGTTCCATTTTTCTAAACCATGTCATTTGTCTCTTTGCAAACTGATGGATTGCGGTGTTTAGCTTCTGAAACATTTCATCATGATTTAGTTCACTATTCAAATACATTGAAATGAACTTGTATTCCAAACCAAAAGAAATTAGCCGTTCAAAAGATATACCTGAATCCAGAAGCTTTTTTACTTCTTCGATCATTCCATCCTCAAGCCGTTTTTTAAGACGTTCGGTAATTCTTTTGCGCACTTCATCCCGGCTAACATTCAAACCGAATACAAGTGGATGTATTCGGGGGAAATCATTTAAACTTTCCTTTGCCTCTTCAACTAAAATCGCTTTAGTCATCCTGCTTTTGGACAACAAATCCTTTTTAACATGAGCGTTAGGATTAAGATTAACAAGTTGGCTTCGCAATTCTTCCAACGTTAGCAATTTT
>CAZNKB010000054.1:0-2019 GCA_964573695.1 uncultured Gammaproteobacteria bacterium
AGGGGAGGCCCCTCAGGCGCCCGCCCGCGGCGCCGATTCGAACCCGCAGTTCTTGTGGGTCCCGTCGCAGTAGGGCTTCTTCTCCGATTGCCCGCAACGGCAGAGGAACACCGTCTCCTTCGCCTCGTAGGCGTTCCCCTCCGCGTCTTTGACCGTCACAGTCCCGCGGACGATGAGCGGCCCGTTGTCCCGGACATCGATGATCACCGGCTCCATGATTGGTAGCCCCCTTCTGAATGGTGAGCGGAGTCTACCAGCAAGCTCCGTTCCGCGTGCAGCCCGTACAATGCGCCCGTGGCACGCATCGCGCTCTTCGACCCCTGCTTCATGGCCACGGTCCGCCCCGGCGATGCCGCCAACGCAGTCCATGTCCTCGAATCGCTCGGCGATACCGTCTCCCTGCTCGATGGCCGCTGCTGTGGCCAGCCCGCCTTCAACAGCGGCTTCCGCTCCGAGGCCCGCACCGCCGGCCGCCAGCTCCTGAAGGCCGGCCAGCCGTACGAAGCGGTCGTCTCCACCTCCGGCTCGTGCACCAGCATGGTGCGCCACTACCTCCCCGGCCTGTTTGAAGGCGATCGCGCCGTCGCCGCCGACAGGATCGCCTCCCGGTTCGTGGACTTCGCCAGCTACGTCGCCGCCCACCCCAACCTGGGCCAGCTCGGGTTCCGGCTCGAAGGCGTGGTCGTCTATCACGATTCCTGCCACACCCGCCGCGAACTCGGCGTTTCCGCCACCGTCCTCTCGCTCCTCTCCCGCATCGAAGGCCTCGAAGTCCGCCGGCTGCTGCACGAAGAGGAATGCTGCGGCTTTGGCGGCACCTTCGCCGTGAAACAGCCCGAGGTCTCGGTCGCGATGCTGACCTCGAAGCTGGACGACATCTCGCTCACCGGCGCCCGCGTGGTCGTCTCCGCGGATTTCTCCTGCCTCGCCCACATCCAGTCCGGCGCCGCCGGCATGGGCATCCAGCTCGAGGCGTGGTCGCTCCCCGAACTCCTCGCGAGGGCACTCGGATGAGCTCCTACCGAGAACGCGCCGCCCGCGAAATCCGTGACGAACGCCCATCCGCCACGGTTACCCCGATCATGCGGAAGCTCATGGCCGATTCCGCCGTCACCCTCGGTCGTGGCCCGGCAGATGCCCGCGTCCGCGCCGCCGCTGCCCGCGCCTACGCCGTGGACCACCTCGATGAGCTGCATGCCACCCTCCGCCAGCAGTTCGAACGCCGGGGCATCGGCTACCACCGGGCGGCCACCCCCGCCCAGGCCGTCGCCACCATCCGCCAGCTACTGGGCGATGCGCGTCGCGTTGCCAAGTCCAAGTCCATGGTCGGCGAGGAGATCGGCCTCACCCACGCCCTCCGCGGCGCCGGTATCGATGTCCTGGAAACCGACATCGGCGAGTACATCGTCGATATCGAGGGCCGCGGCCCCAGCCACATCACCGCCCCCGCCCTTCACCTCAACCGCGCCCGCATCCGCGAAATGCTCGACCGCACCGGCGCCAACCTGCCCGATGACGACCCAACCCGCCTCTCCCGCTACGTGCGCGATGTCGTCGGCACGTTCTTCGCCGATTGCGATGCCGCGATCACCGGTGCCAACGCCGTCGTCGCGGGCAGCGGCCGCATCGTCATCGTCGAAAACGAGGGCAACGTCTCCCTCGGTGTCAGCCACCCGGCGCTCCATATCGTGATCACCGGCATCGAAAAGGTCGTCGCCGATGAGGCGGCTGCCCTCTCAATCCTGCAGGTGCTGGCCGCCAATGCCACCGCCCAGCCGCTGACCGCGTTCTCCCACTTCCTCGCCGAACCCGCGCCCGGGCAGCAGCGCCACGTCGTCTTCCTCGATAACGGCCGTTCCCGCATCCTCGCCGACCCGCGCTACCGCGATGTCCTCCGCTGCATCCGCTGCAGCGCCTGCATGAACAGCTGCCCGGTCTACCGCACAGCCGGCGGGCTTTCCTACGGCTCCTCCTACATGGGGCCGATTGGCGCGGTCCTTTCCCCGCTGCTCTGGCGCG
>CAZNKB010000055.1:0-1981 GCA_964573695.1 uncultured Gammaproteobacteria bacterium
CTCGTCGGTGTACGGGCCGGACCTCATCCGGCCCAGAGCGGCATGAGATGCCGCCCCTACCGCGCGACCCCGACGCCGGCCGCCAGCCCTCCGGCCCGGCTACGGGCACACGACCCGCCAATGGCGGACAACCTCAGCGAGGGACACCGATGCCAGGCACCCCGGCGCAGGAAACACCGGGTAGGAGGCGCCGTCGCCATGGCCCCCGTAGACCCTATGCGGATTGGCCGTTGTCCGGTCTGGGCCGGACCCTCTGGTGGCAGTTCCGGGGGTTGTCTGGCCGGGGACGGGCTCCGGCTGTCCCCGTGCACCGAAAGGAGGGTCCGGCCGTGGTGGCAACGATGACGTACGTGGGGCTGGATGTCCATGCTCGCTCGACGCATGCGGCGGCGGTCGATGTGGTGAGCGGTGAGTTGCGCCGGGCTCGGTTCGGCGCTGGCTGTGAGGAGGTGGTCGGGTGGCTGGGGACGTTGCCTGGGCCGGTGCGGGCTTGTTATGAGGCCGGGCCGACCGGGTTTTCGCTGTTTCGGGCGGCTGAGGCCGCGGGTGTGCGCGTTGAGGTGGTGGCGCCGTCGAAGACGCCGCGGGCGCCGGGCGGTCGGGTCAAGACCGATCGCAAGGACGCTGAGCTGCTTGCGCGGCTGCTCTTGGCTGGGCAGCTTGCGTTTGTGGCTGTGCCGAGCGCGAGCTACGAGGCGGCCCGTCATCTCTGCCGGGCCCGGGAGCAGGTGCGCTTTGACCTGATGCGCTCTCGCCATCGGGTCTCGAAGCTGTTGCTTCTGCACGGGCGGCTCTACCCGCACCCGAACACCTGGACACAGCGCCACCGTGACTGGCTCAGCCGCCAGCGCTTCGAAGAGCCGGCTGCCGAGCTTGCCTACCTCGACGCGCTCGCTGCCGTTGAGGGGCTGGTGGCGCGCAGGCAGGCGCTCGATGAGCGTCTCTCCCGGCTTGCCGTCGAGGGCGAGTGGCGGTCGACGGTGGCGCGGCTGCGCTGCTTTCGCGGCATCGACACGCTGAGCGCCTTCGCGCTCACGCTCGAGATCGGTGACTTCCACCGTTTCCCGCGGCCCTCCCGGCTCGCTTCCTGGCTTGGGCTCGTGCCCGCGCTCGACCAGTCCGGGGAGCGCAGAGTCGAGGGAGCGATCACCAAGACCGGCTCCGGCTACGCCCGCCGTCTGCTTGTCGAGGCCGCCTGGCACTACCTGCGCCAGCCCGCGGTCGGGGCGGCGCTCGCCGCCCGCCAGCACGACCAGCCGGCCCAGGTGCTCCGGATCGCCTGGCGCGCCCAGCACCGCCTCTACCGCCTCCACGCGCGCCTGCGCGCCCGCGGCAAGCCCGCCAACGTCGCCACCATCGCCGCCGCCCGCGAGCTCGCCTGCTTCCTCTGGGCCGCCGCCGTGGCCGAATGACCCCGACAACACCGCCGCCTGCTCGGGCGGGCGCCGGGCCAAAGCCGCCAGGCACGCGCGATGCCCCTATGGGCAGCCCCAGCGGCCACGCCCGCTCGTAGACAGCGCACGCCCGGCGACGCAACCAGGGCACTGGGGTAACCAACCCCCGCATCGTGAGACTGACCGCAAGCCACCGTCGCCGCCGCGCCCGACGCCCACCCGAGCAGCCACTCACCCCCACCCCGGGGGTGACGCGGCCTGGACCGTTGACAAAACCACTCCCATATGAGGGGCGGGATCTCATCCCGCCCGCAATGCCCGCCCCTATTTCGGGAGCGCTTCGAGCTTGTAGCCGACCCCGTAGCGGGTCTGGATGAAGCTGTGCGCGGTCGCCCGGCGGTCGACCTTGTCGCGCAGACGGCGCACGAAGACGTCGGCGGTGCGATCCCGGTGGGTGGCCCGCCGGCCCCAGACGCGCTGGAGCAGCTCGTCGCGGGTCACGACCCGGCCCTGCTCGAGCGCGAGCGCGTACAGCAACCGGAACTCTGTCGGCGTCAGCTCGCACGATACCCCGTCCACGTAGGCCT
>CAZNKB010000056.1:0-1901 GCA_964573695.1 uncultured Gammaproteobacteria bacterium
GCAGCGTCATCACCGAAGATGATGGCAGCGAGACCATCGTCATGAATGAAACCGGTTGGGATGTGACGCCCGACGAAGAGAACCCTTCGGATCCGCCGGGTCTGGATGCGGCGCTCATCGGGCTGGCGACGGGCGATAAGGAAGAGTTCGATCTCTCTTGGCCGGAAGACAGCAGAAGCATGTACGCCGGCAAGACCGCGCACTTTCAGGTGACGGTTCAGGAAATACAGACGTATCAAAAAGCCGAACTCAACGACGACCTGGCCAAACTTGTCGGGCCGGACTTCGAGACGATTGACGATTTGAGAGCGAGCATTCGCGCCTCGATGACGCTGGCGGAAAGCCGTCGCGCAGAGATTGAGTACACCCAGAATGCGCTGAGCCGTCTTGTCGAGATCAGCAAACTGGACTACCCGCCCGTCGTCATCGAAGACCAGCTCGACTCTATGATGAATGACACGGCGCAACAGCTGCGATCCTATGGCATCGACGACCTTGATTTCTATTTCAAACAGACCAATCAGGACAAGGATGAGTATCGCCGCAACATGATCCCTGACGCCACTCGCATTGCTGAGAACAATTTGGCTCTTTCCGAATTGATTCGCGCCGAGCAGCTGCAGGCGACGGACGAAGATATCGACGCCAAATTAGAAGAAATGTTTGGCGATATCGATGTAGATAATGAAGCTGAGGGTAGCGCAGGCAATCAACGCAGCGCCATGTTGTCAATGCTGCGCAGCGACGCCGGGCGTTCGATCATGATCAGCCAGATTCTCCACGAAAAGGCTATCGAGCGGCTGCTCGCCATTGTGCGGGGCGAAGAGATCCCGGAGCCGGCCCCGGCGTCGCAGAGCGACGCAGCCAGTGAAGACGCGCAACCAGAGGCAGAGGCGGAAGGGGCGTAGTTCAAGTTGGGGCAGGCGCCGTGAGTGGACCCGACAGCCGTCAGGCAGGACTAACACATCGCAAACACAAATGTGTAGGCGGCTTACAGTGTTGATTCCGCCCGCAGACTATGGTATCGGTGATGTAGAATGACTCTACACTGCGGGCATACTGGACGACACTGACTTGAGCGAGGCAATGAGTCGAGCAGGCAGGTTCGGTTCCCGGCATTTGTTGCATGAACCGTTTCGAGCAAAGTTGACAATGTGGAGAAACCTTATGAATCATCCGTCCTCGACCCTCGCTCCGGCCAGCGTCATCCCCATGGTGATCGACAGCTCCAGCCGGGGCGAACGCGCGTACGACATCTACAGCCTGCTCTTGAAAGAACGCATTGTTTTTCTGGGCACGGCCATCAACGACCAGATAGCGAATCTGATCGTGGCGCAGCTTCTTTACCTGAACAGCGAAGACCCCAATCAGAACATCAACATGTACATCAACAGTCCGGGCGGCAGCATCTATGCTGGATTGGCGATCTACGACACCATCCAGATGATCACCGCGCCGGTAAGCACCTATGCCGTCGGCATCACAGCCAGCATGGGCACCGTGCTGCTGGCGGCTGGCGCCAAGGGGCGTCGTTATGCCTTGCCTCACGCCACCATCCACATGCACCCGGCCAGCAGTGGCGCGCAGGGCTACACGGAAGACATGCGCATCGCCTTCCGCGAACAAGAACGCGTCCAAACCCAGCTCTTCCACCTGGTGGGCAAACACACGGGCCACCACTGGAAGGAGATCGAAGAAGAGTTTACCCGCGATCGCTATATGAATGCTCTGGACGCCAAGGTTTTTGGCATTGTGGATGATGTGTTGGGCGATAGCACAGACATCGTCATCATGGGCAAGGGCGGCGAGATTCAGTTCGCCAGCGAGTCGGCTGCGACCAGCAATGGCAAAGGTTCATGAACGATAACGCTGCAAACGGGCTTCCATACTGTGCTTTCTGT
>CAZNKB010000057.1:0-1898 GCA_964573695.1 uncultured Gammaproteobacteria bacterium
AGCAATAGAACCACCAGAACCAGACCTCTTGGCAGTGATATCCCGCAAGAGTTCATGTTTGGCAACTCTTGGCTGCACATACGTCTCTTTCGTCATGTTGTTTCACCTCCTTTCTTGTTGAAGTAGCCCCTCCTGGGCAGCTGATTGACCAGGGTGACGAGATCGTCAAGGGCTCGCTCGAAAGCGACATCAAAACGGCTACAGAATCTCGTATGGATGTCGCTGATAGTCTGTTAGCCGGCAAAAACTCACAGCTTAGGATTTCTAACCAATTGAGGGTGTAATGTCGGCTGGTACTGAGATTCAAGATCACTGTTTCCCCGTCCATAGGGGACATTGGCACATCGGGATTTCCACTGAACACAATCTGGTGCAACAGGGCAGGATGAAGGTGAGCATCCATGGTCTGTATGGATAGCATTTCAAATATGAACTGAAAACTACGCGTTTGGGGATGAGAGCTAGACGAAAGTAGGATCAGACTGCTTTGGACTCTTCCGGCGTAAACCAGAGAGATGAGGCCCACAACTGCATAGCTGACATGCACTGGTGTTGAAAACAGATATGTTCAGGTCAACTGTAGATCGATACCAATAGAGCAAAGTTGGTCAGCCTGAGACCACTCCGAACACAAATGCAGCCCCGCTCCAGTGGCCGCTGCACTTCCAACTTTTCCCTTACTCACTCAACGTGTTAGCAGGTAGATGATATACGTAGATTCTAAAGATTGATTTATCGAGATCCTAGAGACTGACTGCCCTGATAATGTTGCAGGCAATTCGGATACGACAACGCTGGGCCTAATCTGATGAGATACTTCCAATGATGGCCTGTGTCTCTGTGAGAAAGCGAAGGAAGAAAGGGAGAGGGAATTGTAATGCAGCGCTTAATCACTGCCACGATATCCAACACATAGACTAGGAGACAGTCAGAGTTAAACCCGGACTGCGGAGGCTGGGTGCCACATCCGCACAAGCCTTCATACTGAGCCACTTAGGTAAGAATTTGAGACCAGGCTATCGCTCAGGATTTCTTGCCAGCGCAACGGCCGAGGCAAAATTCAGTAGACTGGCTCTCTCCTCATCATCCAATGCCAGTAGTAAGTGTGCCTCTTCACCGTGCATCAGGCGAAGGCTCAAGAACGGCTCTTCCCGGCGCTTTTCGCGATTGTCCCACATTGCGTCGATCAGCTGAACCTTATCCAATTGACCAACCGAAACCACATCGTATCGAAAGTAGGAGTCTCCAATCACGACGTCAAACACCACGTGCCCCGCCGTCAGCAGGACCACATTGAACCGCCCCTGGTCTTCGTACCCTTCAGGTAAAAATTTATTGACATGGCAAAGAGCGATCTTTCTATCACCCAACATGTGACGAAACTTCCCTTTTAAAGCCTCATAATCGATCTGTAATGCCTTCTCATCCGGCCCCGTCGCTGCAACGGCCGCCGTTTCTGTTCTCGAAAAAATATCATCAGCGGACATCAATCCCGACATGCTGTTCCTTTCTACCTGATTACAGGAAACATAACCAATGGCCTTGAAACACGTACCGTACCCGCCACCAAGCCTCGATTGCAAGGGGTAGAAACCAGATCACAATCTATGCTATCGGGCCACAATGCGGTGAGACGCTCGTTCCTTGCCTGTCTCATCTACCATGCACACGTGGAAATAATTCTTCGTAGCCCTGGCGAGGCCAAAATTGTGATACCCCGTCTCATAGAATAATTCTGTAGGGTGAAGTGCTGTTTGAGTTGGAGCGAATCTCCCCGGAGGTGCTGAGAGCGGACCTGCGATGTATTCATGAAAGTCGATGACCCCGTCGTGGTTGGGATCATAGGCATTGGCTTGCACCCAATGCACATCGCCCGAGAGAAAGACCACGTTTTTGAT
>CAZNKB010000058.1:0-1887 GCA_964573695.1 uncultured Gammaproteobacteria bacterium
CACGAGGACAAACACGATTCGCCCGCCTGGCTCAAATCCGTTTTCAACGTTGTCTGGAAAATATGAGATAGCCACTTCTTCTCCCGGGCGTGCAAACGAAACACCAATCGAGTCGGCAGCATACGTATCCTCAAAGGGGATTGATATGATTCTGCTGTGTAACGGTGGTAATTCCGACTCCAACAAGTTGGAAGACACGGGATCGCCCGAATCAAATAAGCGCAAGGCACGCACTTCGAAGTTGTCCCGCGTATTTACCAACAGGATCTCCGCAGTCTGCCGATTTGATGGGCAACCGATTATGACTATGAGAAACCCCGCAACGACTGGGGTTGCAAGGGCCAAATTCCGAACAACCAATCCTGCGCCTCCTTTTTCAGACCATCTTCCGTATTCGGGTACCCGCCATTCGAACGGTTATCACTCTTCGTCCGACGGTCGTTGCAGGGCTGGGTCAATCCGCCCTGTGAAATGTCTCGTCCAACGATTCATCTTGACGTTCTGAATCGTAAAAACTGTAGTGCTCATGAACCGTAAGTACCCCCGCATAGCGGTCAAGCAGCATCGAGAGGTCTACTCGTTTTACGGTTTGACCGACGTTGTCATAACGGGCGACCACGTCGTAACCACCGGGAAAGCCGCCGGAAAACCATCCATTCACAGCCTCCCAGTCGCAAGGCTCCGGGTCGCACGCGCCGTACGCGTTGACGATGACCGTGTCGCGATCCTCCGGACCGATGACGATGCGTGCGATATGGCGTGTATCGGGATCGTCGTTCACCCAATCTCCATAATAATAGGGTGGTGTTAGGTTGCCGGGACAGCCGAGGAGTACGATTACGGCGGCGCAAAGCGAAATCGGCTTGATCGCGCCTGACCTGTGTTTCATACGCGCTACCTCTTAGTTTGCGAATGTGAATGCCTTTATTCTCGCGAGCGTTTCGATGACAAGAAGCTCTGATTGGTCTCACGGCTCCCGCAGTACGCGGAATCCGTAATCGCTAAACCGGCTGTCAGGCTCATTGTTGTTCCGGAATGCGGAGCGGCAATTATCTGGAGTGGCATCAAATGCACCCCCGCGCAGCACCCGGCGAGCACCGTCCTCGGGCCCGGTTGGATCTGTGAGCGGCCATTCCGGATACGAATCGTGCCAATCTTGGCACCACTCGAAAACGTTGCTGCTCATATCGTACAACCCCCACGCATTGGGCATTCTCCCCCCAACGGGATGGGTCTCATCGGCACTGTTTCCGTCGTACCACGCAAAATCGTCAATCTCGGCTTCATCCGCATCTTCGCCCCAATGGAACCGAGTCGTCGTGCCCGCGCGACACGCATACTCCCACTCGGCCTCAGTGGGAAGCCGATATTTTCCGGCCCCAATGCCTGCGTTCAGTTCGGCAATAAAATCCTGCACGTCTTCCCAACTCACCATCTCGACCGGCCTGTTCGCCCCCGGAAATTCGGAGGGGTTGTCGCCCATGACGTCGTCCCACTGGGACTGGGTCACCTCGTAGGTGCCAAGCCAGAATCCTTGCGTGAGTGTGACCTGATGTTGTGTTTCGTTGTCTCTGCGGCCTTCTTCATCCGCCGGGCTTCCCATTATGAAGGTCCCCGCCGGGCACCACTGAAATTTCATGCCATGAAATGTCCGAGTCGCACCTGCCCTCAAAGCGAACGGACAGCCGGACAGCACGCCGACGAGCGTAACAGCCAACACCAGCACGACTTTGTATTTCATGATTGGAGTCCCTCCTCTTCTCGGAAAGCACGTCCGAGCGGAACAATGTCTACCATGCACGCCAGTGCTCACGACTCTCGCAGCACGCGGAACCCGCTCGTGTTGCCGTGCTCGTCCGGCGCACTAGAACGGCGATTCGCCGACCG
>CAZNKB010000059.1:0-1868 GCA_964573695.1 uncultured Gammaproteobacteria bacterium
CCGGCAGCTCATTTTTTATCCTCGCCGCACTCGCCGAGATCGACATGCTCTTCGGCTTTCTCTGCGCGGTATCTTTTTATTTCGCCTACTTCTCGCTCTCGGAATCGTCGCTTCGCGTCACTTGCCTGGCCTATGCCGCAGCGGCACTGGCCTTTCTGGCGAAAGGCCCGCCGATCGTTTTTTTCTTTGCCTTCGGGCACGTGGCGATGTATGTGATGATGCGGCGCAAAAAAGAATTTCCGCTGCCGAATGTCAGCCGGTTTCTGCTCTGGAACATCGCCGGCTGCTTGGTATTTGCGGCAGTCGTCCTCGGCTGGCTGCTCCTCATTGCGCACGCCGTCGGCTGGGAGCCCCTCGCGCATCAAGTGCGGGTCGAGGTGCTCGACCGCTTTCTTTCGGAAACGCATCATCCCCGCGGGCCGCTTTTTTACATGGGGAGTGTTATTACCGGACTTGCGCCCTGGAGTATTTTTTTGCTGGCCGGGATCGGTCTTTCGCTCTACCGGAGAAAGCTGCCGAAGTGGGGTTCCGGTGCTCCGGCTCAGAGTTTTTTTCTTTTTAACGCGGTGTTCGTGATCGGTGCCCTGCTGATGCTGAGCGCCGCCGAAGGAAAATCCAGCCGCTATTTTTTCCCCGTTTATGCGGCAGCAGTGAACCTGACGACCTATTTTATTTATTCTTTTGCGGCATCGCCGCTCAAAGTCTGGTTTTTTCGGCTCGGGATGCTGCTCGGCTGTCTGCTGATGGCGGCGCTGCCGATAGCCGTATTTTTTCTTCCCGGCGAAGGCCTCACAAATTCTGAACTGTTTGTCACCGGTCTGGCCTTGTTTCCTCCGTCGGCGCTGCTTTTTCTTGCCTGCCGCCGGAAGCGGGAAGATATGGCGTTTGCGGCGGTATTTCTCATCCTGGGAGGGATTCGCATCGGGCAGGCGGAAATATTTGCGCCCTACCGGAACTACACCCGTACGGTGAAGCCTATCGCGCTGGAGATTGATGCTGCGATGCCGCCGGGGCTCACGCTCTATAACGTCGAGCTATTCGAGCGCTGGATCACCTATTATCTGAAAATTCTCGGCCGGGACACGGCGCGGCTCGATCCGGCGCAGGCGAAAAATCCCGCCAATGTGAACGGCCGAAGCTATCTCTTGCTGAACAAGGAAGAAGAAGGCTGGCGTCTCGAACAGCTCGCCGAAGTTGATTCGACTTTCAAAGTGCTGAAAGAATTTACGCAGGCGCATGACCATTTTCTTTTCGTTGAGGCTGCATCCTCTTCGCTCAGCCATCTTGAGCCGCATGAATATTTCCCGACCGTTCCGAGCCCGCCCTTTTATAATAATCCGGCAAAAAGAGGGGCTGCCGCTGCGGCTCGCCGTGAGGGCGAATAAAACTCGCGATAGATGCTGAGCGCGTCTTGAGGTATCGGTAGCCTAATGGCAAACTTTAATTTTCCTGTTATAAGCGGTTTTTCCGACATCTGCCCGGATGGCGAAATTGGTAGACGCACAGGACTTAAAATCCTGAGTTCCGCAAGGGACGTGCCGGTTCGATTCCGGCTCTGGGCATTTCTTTTCGGGTACTTACGTGACTCGAGCTGAATCTGCGGAAACGCAAAACAGCTTCTTGGGACACTTTTGGGACACTGACTCCCGAATATTTGCAAATTGCGGCCACATTTCACAACACCAAGCAGTCTCCGCGTTGAGTAACGAAGCGGGGCGAAAAAGTTTTAGCGGCAAGTTTGTCGTGTACGCGTGCCGAACACGCCGCATGTTGCGGATGGCGCGGCAATCAATCGCCGCCGATCACGGGAAGCTGCGCAACACTCGCCCCGCTAAATCTTGAACGCGCCTTCCAAGCGCGTCAAGATA
>CAZNKB010000060.1:0-1859 GCA_964573695.1 uncultured Gammaproteobacteria bacterium
GGCTTGCAAGAGCAGGCGCTTGACCTGGCGGCGATGGGCGGGCGGATCAACTACTTCGGCGGGCTGGCCAAGGATGACCCGACCATTCGCTTCAACAGCAACACGGTTCATTACAAGGAGTTGATCGTCACCGGCACGACGGCATGCAGCACCTGGGATTGCCTGCGCGCGGCCGAGATCGTCAACAGCGGCCGGCTCGACCTGTCGCCGCTGATCACCGCCGCCTACCCCTTGAGCGAGGCCGTCGCCGCCTTCGCCGCCGCGGCCGACGGCAAAAACTTGCGGGTGACGTTGATACCATAAATGATGTCCGGTAACACAGTAATGACGGTGCTTGGCCCGGTTGTGCCGGGCGCGCTGGGTGTGGTCGATGCCCATAGCCATCTCCATATCGCGCGGGTGATCGGCGGCGCGGTCGACGCGCCGGTGCTGGCCGATGAGGCGGGGGTCGGCCGCGAGCTGGCGGCATTTTGCGCGGCCGGAGGCGGGGCAATTGTCGATTGCCAGCCGGGCGGCTGCGGGCGAGACGGCCGCGTCCTGCGGCGGCTTTCCGAACAAAGCGGCGTCCACGTGATCGCGTACACCGGCTTCCACCGCCGCCGCTACTATCCGCCCGACGCGCCGCTGTTCGCCATGAGCGCCGAGGCGGCGGCCGGCGTCTTTCGGGACGAGATTGGGAAGGGGTTGGTGGAGACGAGAACGGACCACGGACGACGGACGACAGACCACGGGATCGGCGAAGCTGTGGTCCGTGGTCTGTGGTCCGTCGCCTTCCCCGGCGTGATCAAAATCGCCGCCGAGGCAAGCCTGTCGGCATCGCCGCTTGCGTTGTTTGAGGCGGCGGCGGCCGTGGCCCGGGAGACGGGCTACGCCATCGAGATGCACACCGAGCGGGGCGCGGGCGTCGAGGAGTTTTTGGCCTTCTTTGGCGGGCAGGGGTTGCCGCCGCGGCAGTTGGTGTTTTGCCACGTCGACAAGCGGCCGGATTTCGGCCTGCACCGCGAGCTGGCCCGCGCGGGCGTGCTGCTGGAGTACGATACGTTCTTCCGGCCGAAGTACAACCCGGAGGATAACGTCTGGCCGCTCATCCGCCGGATGGCCGGCGCGGGGCTGGCCGGGCAGGTGGCTCTGGCGACAGACATGGCCGAACCCGGTTTGTGGGCCGAACTGGGCGGAAAGCCGGGTCTGTCGGGATTCTTTACCCTTATCAAGGATGGTCTGTCACGCATGGATTTGCCGACAACGACCATCGACGGGTTGCTGGGCGGCAATATTGCGGGGAGGCTGGCGATTATGGACGACAGACGATAGACAACAGACCACAGACGACGGGCCACGAATAGGGAACTCTGGACGCCGTGGTCTGTCGTCTGTCGTCATAATAAGGAGAGATAATGCTCGATCTGCCTTACACCTTTGAATTGAACGCGCCGGGGTTTGTGCCGACGCGCTATGACAACCACATCAAGCGGACGCTGACCTCGATGCGGGGGCAGTACCACGACACGGCCGCCTATGAGGCCATGCTGGCCGGGGGCGACGCGTTGCTCTACGAGGTGTACGAACTGGCGCGGCCGCACGAGTCGGGCGAGGTGCTGCACGGCATCTCCATCGTCCATCCCGGCAAGGTCGGCGACGAGTACTACATGACCAAGGGCCATTTCCATTCGGTCCTCGATACTTCTGAGGTTTATGTCTGCGTTCGTGGTGAGGGTTACATGGTTATGGAGACTCCCTCCAGGCTCACTCCCGCGAAGCGAGGCCATTGACCCTTGTGGACCGCGTCCGCCGCCTCAGGAATCTGCCGGGCCAGGGCGAGCATCAGGCCCAGAGCCAACTCGGCGACCGAGACTGAATTT
>CAZNKB010000061.1:0-1846 GCA_964573695.1 uncultured Gammaproteobacteria bacterium
CTGACGATGTAGTAGGCCGTGCCAAAGCATACGAATCGATTGTGAAAGGCGATAACCTCGGAACTCCGGGAGTGCCTGAATCATTCAATGTATTGTTGCATGAATTAAGAGGATTGGGATTGAAGATTTCACTTGATTAATTATGCATTTCAATTAACCTGATTTAAAGTACCAGTAAAAAAAACAAAAGAAAAAATGACTCCACGTAAAGAAAATAAAGTAAAAAGTAATTTCACACGGATTACCATTTCGCTCGCTTCGCCCGAAGAGGTGTTGGAGCAATCGGCCGGTGAAGTGCTTAAGCCGGAAACTATTAACTATCGTACTTACAAACCCGAACGCGATGGTTTGTTTTGCGAACGGATTTTTGGTCCGGTAAAAGATTGGGAATGTCATTGCGGCAAATACAAACGCATTCGCTACAAAGGCATAGTTTGCGATCGTTGCGGTGTGGAAGTAACCGAGAAAAAAGTCCGCAGAGAACGCATGGGCCACATTCAGTTGGTGGTTCCGGTTGCGCATATCTGGTATTTCCGTTCGTTGCCAAACAAAATTGGTTACTTATTAGGTCTTCCTACCAAACGCCTCGATCTTATTATTTATTACGAACGTTATGTTGTAATCAATCCCGGTGTGTTAGCTGCCGAAGGCGTTAATTATCTCGACTTCCTTTCAGAAGAAGAGTATCTTGATGCCTTAGACAAATTGCCAAAAGACAATCAGCATCTTGATGACACCGACCCAAATAAGTTTGTCGCTAAAATGGGTGCCGAAGCCTTGTACGATTTATTGTCGCGCCTTGATTTAGACGATCTTTCATTTAAGCTTCGTCATCAGGCCAATACAGAAACTTCGCAGCAACGTAAAAATGAAGCATTAAAACGCCTTTCAGTTGTTGAAGCTTTCAGAGGTGCGAATGAGCATATTGAAAACCGTCCTGAATGGATGATTGTTAAAGTTGTTCCGGTAATTCCACCTGAGTTGCGTCCGCTTGTTCCATTGGATGGCGGCCGCTTTGCAACTTCCGATTTAAATGATCTCTATCGCAGGGTTATTATCCGCAATAATCGTTTGAAGCGTTTGATGGAAATTAAAGCACCCGATGTGATTTTGCGAAACGAAAAAAGGATGCTTCAGGAAGCGGTTGACTCGTTATTCGATAACTCAAGAAAAGTTAATGCTGTTAAAACAGAAAATAACTGAACCTTAAAATCATTATCCGATTCATTAAAAGGAAAGCAAGGCCGTTTCCGTCAGAACCTGCTCGGAAAACGTGTTGATTATTCTGCCCGTTCGGTAATTGTGGTAGGACCCGAAATGCAATTGCATGAGTGTGGTTTGCCTAAGGACATGGCAGCAGAATTATTCAAGCCATTCATCATAAGAAAAATGATTGAACGCGGTATTGTAAAAACAGTAAAATCGGCTAAGAAAATTGTTGACCGGAAAGACCCGGTAGTTTGGGATATTCTTGAAAATGTTTTAAAAGGACACCCGGTATTACTTAACCGTGCTCCCACACTTCACCGACTCGGTATTCAGGCTTTTCAACCAAAAATGATTGAAGGCAAGGCCATCCGATTGCATCCTTTGGTTTGTACGGCATTCAATGCTGACTTTGACGGTGACCAAATGGCTGTACACGTACCACTCGGCAATGCAGCAATCCTTGAAGCACAAATGCTGATGCTTGCTTCGCATAACATTTTGAATCCTGCCAACGGTGCGCCAATTACAGTGCCGTCACAGGACATGGTTTTGGGACTGTATTATATTACTAAAGGCAAACGCAGCACCGATAAACATAAAGTAAAAGGCGAGGGTGCTAGATTTTATTCGCCCGAAG
>CAZNKB010000062.1:0-1845 GCA_964573695.1 uncultured Gammaproteobacteria bacterium
GCCCGATGGGTTGAAATACACCTTCAAGCTGCGCCCGGGCGTCAAGTTTCAGGATGGCAGCGAGCTAACATCTGCCGATGTGAAGTACACCATCGACTTTTATCGCGATGAGGCGAACGCTTCGCCCATCCAGAGCGCCTATACCGGCATCGGCAGTGTAGAGACGCCCGACGATTACACCGTCGTCGTGAACATGGACACGGTGAACGCTGCGTCGCTGGTCAACTGGGCGACGAATCCCATCGTCAACGCCAAACACCACGCCGAAGTGGGCGACGCCGCCTATTCGACCTCGCCCATCGGCACCGGGCCGTTCAAACTCAAGGAGTGGAAGGCCTCGGAATACACCGAGTTGGAAGCCTTCGACGACTACTTCGAGGGCCGTCCCCTGGTGGATTTCATCCGCATGGAAGTGGTGCCCGAAGACGCGGTGCGCAAGGCCGCGTTGGACACGGGCGAGGCCGACTCATCGGCGTGGCCGCTGTTGGTGGAAGATAGCCTGGCTTTAGAGCAGGATCCCAACTTCATCGTCTACCGCACGCCCGGCGACTCGATCAAACATTTCCCCATCGACAACACCCGCCCCTACTTCAGCGACAAGCGTAATCGTCAGGCGTTGATGCACGCCCTGGATCGTCAACGCATCATCGATGACCTGTGGAATGGCGCAGCAGAAGTGGCGCACTCCAACATTCCACCCAGCAGCAAATTCTACAAGGAAGGACTCCCACAGTACGAATTCGACCCGGAAAAGGCCAAAGCGCTGCTAGATGAAGCTGGCTGGGCGGTAGGCGCCGACGGCATCCGCGAGAAGGACGGCGTCAAGTTTTCCTTTACCTGCACCGCCAAGGCTGGCGACCAGGCGCGCAAAGCCATCGCCGAGCTGGCGCAGCAGCTCTTCAAGGATGTGGGCGTAGAGATGAACATCACCGAAGCGCCCGTCGCAGAAATCCTGACGGCAATGCGCGAAGGCACCATGGAATGCTCGATCTTCAACTGGACGTACAACAGCGGCGTCCTGGAGCCAGACGCCACAGACACCCTGAGCACCAGCGGCGGCAACAACTTCGCCCAATTCTCAAACGCTGAGATGGACGAGTTACTGGCTCAAGGGTTACAGCAGGTCGATCCAGAACTGCGCAAGCCGATCTATGATCGCATTCAGGAGATCTTTGTCGAAGAGGTGCCGGTGCTCTATCTTCAGTTCGACACCTGGATGTTGCCCTTCAACAAGCGCGTGGAAGGGTTGCCCGATGTAACCTCGAACACCTATCCCCTCTATTCCTATGTCATGCCATTGAAGCAGCAACAGGGCTGATAAAGCAATTACGAATTACGACTTACGATGGTCCCCGGAGAATTCTCAGGATTTTGTAATTCGTAATTCGTAATTCGTTTTCCAAACGCACTATGATCGCCTACATCATTCGTCGTTTGCTTCAGGGAATGTTGATCATCTTCCTTGTCAGCGTGATCACCTTTGCGATCATGCGGCTGTTGCCCGGCGACCCGGTGCAATTGCTGCTGGGCGAAGGCAAGGTGAAGATGACCAATGAACTGCGCGCAGCGATCCACGCCAAATGGGGGTTCGACAAGCCCTATCACGAGCAATACTGGATCTGGCTGGTGAGCCTGTTGCGCGGCGACTTTGGCGAATCGCTGGTGCGGCGCGGCGTGCCCGTGCGCGACATGATCCTCGAAGCCGCGCCGGTGACCGCGTTCCTCAATCTGTCGTCACTGATTCTGGCCGCGCTCCTGGCCATCCCGGCCGGCATCATCGCCGGCGTCAAACGCAACTCGACCTTCGACTACAGCACGGCCTTCGTTTCCACACTGGGGGTATCG
>CAZNKB010000063.1:0-1838 GCA_964573695.1 uncultured Gammaproteobacteria bacterium
CGGTGGCAAAATATCGCGAGCAGATGAATATACCGGTGTCGAGGTTGAGGAAAGAAATTTGATATTATTGGAAAAAGCCAATGACCCACAGTTTCTATATTAAAATGTAGTAAAAGCCTCCCCGCGAGGTTATCTTGGAAAAAGCTCAAATTTTCCCTGAACCCTAAACGAGGAGGCGTTATGCGCTACTTCAAAAATATCTCGGCCTTTGTCGCTGGCAAAATGGTTTTTTGTGGCATCGACATGCATCAGCAACACTGGGAGTTATGCTTTCTTTGCGATGGCGAAGTCGTGGAAGAACTTCGTATCAAGGGTGATTTAACGATCCTGCTGTATGCGCTGCAGAATTATTCCAGCGCGCGTCAAGTTCGTGTCGTTTACGAAGCGGGTTTCAGCGGTTTTTGGGTCTATCGTCAATTACGCCAACGGAACTACGATTGTATGGTCACGGCGCCGAGCTTGATTCCGCAGAACCACAGCCACGTTAAAACCAACAAACGTGATGCACGAGCCTTAGCCTCCTATTTCGCTGCCGGCATCCTCAAAGCCGTGTATGTGCCGCCGGTGGAAGTCGAGGCGGATCGGCGGGTGGTGCGTCGGCGCCGGCAATTGAGCACACAAATGACGCGAGCGAAAAATCATATCACCTCGTTCCTCCATCTGCACGGGCTGAAAACACCGGATGAGATTCGCTCCAAATGGAGCAAACGCTATGTGGCATGGCTCAACGGCCTCGCTTGGGAACAGCCGTCCGATGGCTTCACCTTCAAAAATCTGTTGACGTGCTATCAACGCCATCGCGACGACTTAGCGGCCGTCACCCAACAACTGCGCGAGATGTCCGGATGGTCACGTTATGCCGACCATTTCAAACGCCTACGCACGGCGCGCGGCGTCGGCCTGATTACCGGCATGACGTTCTTGCTCGAAATTTTTGACTTTGGCCGGTTTCGGCGCGCCGAAGAATTTGCCAGTTATTTGGGCCTGACACCGGCGCAATATTCTTCGGGGGAGAATGTCCGGTTTGGTCACATCACGCGGCAAGGCAACGCCGCCTTGCGGGGCGTGTTGGTGGAAAGCGCGTGGACGGTGATTCGCCACGATCCGCATCTGCGCGCCAAGTATGATCGCCTGCGGCAACGCGGCACCAATGGCAAAAAAGCCATTGTCGCGGTCGCCCACAGTTTGGCGATTCGTTTACGCCGTTGCCTGTTAGATGAAATCGACTATGTCGTCGGCGTGTGCTAACCGCAGTTTTTTTGAAGCGCACTTGGAAAGATTTAAATCAGGCGACTGCGATTTTATCCTATGATAGACTCCGGCTACGGCCGGCGTTAAGCTTGTCCCACAGTTTGCGGCGTCTGTTGTTTTCTTTACGAAAAAAAAACTTGTCGGCCATGTCGCGATGCACGCGTGGACCACGAATAGCAGAATGTCAGAGAACAAGTGCCGCGTCAAAATTTTTGTTCATTGAAATTTCCTTCGGCCACGCCAGCGGCTCGTGCATGGCCGGAGGGATTTTAGGTTTTCTTAGGCATTTTTTCAACGAGAATATGTGAAAACAAAACGGGAAAGACAGCAGGACTTCGGCCTTTCCCGTCATATTCACGTTGGTTCGGTTATCCCTGGCGAGTTGCTCCTCAGCAGCGCTCGCTTCCGTTTCACCGAACACTTCAATCTATATCGACGATGTCGGAAAGGCAATTACAATTTTATGTCATGACTCTGAATCTGAGCAACAAAAAACCTCGTCCCGAGGAAAAATGCTTGCATTTTAATATAGCGGATGAAAAGCGACCCACGGATTGAATGGATCTTTAACTGTGGGCCGTTTTTCA
>CAZNKB010000064.1:0-1833 GCA_964573695.1 uncultured Gammaproteobacteria bacterium
CAGGAGGCGAAAGTCGCCAAAGCGCGTGCTGCGCGAGAGATCGCCGAGGTCAACATCAAGCGGGCAGAGGCCAATCTGGAGAAGACGCGGGCGGTTCTGGCTCAGAAGCAGGAAGCCAATCGGCGCAAGCAGACGCTTGTCGGACGCGACATCGTATCGCAGCAGGTGGCCGAGGAGGCAGCGCGCGACGAGGCCGTGGCCAGGGCAGACCTCATGGTCGCTGAAACGGAGATTGCAGGCACCAAAGCGCAGATGACGGACGCTCAGGCGCAACTTGGATTTGAGGAGACCTTGCTGAGACATCGCACGCTTGTTGCGCCTTACGATGCCATTGTCATCGAGCGGCACAAGGAGCGTGGCACCGTGGTCAAGGCCGGCGATCCGATCTTCACGCTCGTTGCCGTCGGATCTTATTGGGGCCTCGCCTATATTGACGAAGCGCGGGCGGGATTCATCACGGAGGGGCAACGAGTCGAAGCGCGGCTGCGATCGCGTCCTCAGGATGCCTTTACCGGTGAGGTGGCGCGTATCGGACTCGAGAGCGATCGTGTGACCGAAGAACGGCGCGTATTCATCAAAGGCGACGATCCGCCGCCACGGATCTTTCTTGGTGAGCAGGTGGAATTTCTGATCACGGTCGCGAGGCTTGATAAGGCGCTGCTCGTGCCGGAGGCCGCTGTTCATGGCTATAACGGTCGCGAGGGGATTGTATGGACGGTCGAGAATGACCGTCTGCACAGGCGTTCGGTCAAGTTCCGGCACCGCACCGAGGACGCGCGTCTCGAAATCATCGATGGCCTGCCGGAGGGCGCGCGCGCGGCTATCCGCGTTGAAGCGGGCTTCCGTGAGGGTCGGCTCGCGCGGATCGGCGAGGGCGGGAAGCGATGAACCTTGCCTATCGCGACATCAGGCATAACCTTGGCCGCTTCCTGTTGACTTGTGTCGGGCTCGGGCTTCTGCTCGGCATCGTGCTGGCGATGGTCGGTATCTACCAGGGGCTGGTCGTCGATGCGCTGACCATTGCGCGCGCGCCCGTCGTCGATCTGTGGGTTGTGGAGGCTAACACACGCGGTCCCTTCGCCGAAGCTTCGCGTATCCCCGGCGACGTGCGCGAGGCGATCGCGCGCATTGCCGGTGTGTCGGCAGCAGGAAGCATTACCTATCAGACCGTCGAGACCGAGCGTGTCGGAGCCAAGCTCAGGCTCTATGTCATCGGTTACGAGCCGACGCGACCGGGAGGGCCGCCGGAGATCGTCGCAGGGCGCGGGATCGCACGCGGTCACTTTGAGATGGTTGCCGATCAGAGCGCGGGGTTGACACTTGGCGAAAACATTCGTCTTGGCCGCAGCATGTTCACCGTTGTCGGATTGACGCGGCATCAGGTTAATTCCGGCGGGGACCCCGCCATCTACGTAACTCTGCTCGACGCACAAAAGCTGCAGTTTGATCTCGCCCCGCCGGCCGCTCGCGTGCAGATCGCGCGCGGCGCGGGAAATGCAAGCCGCGATACGGTCAACGCCGTCGTCGCGCGACTGCATCCCGGCGCTTCGGCAGAAACGGTGGCCGAGACGATCCGCCGATGGATCGATGCGGGGGCGCCTTGGCCTGCGGGTGTTACGCTGACCGAGAAACCGTACACCAAGAGCAAGGTGAACGTGCTCGACGCCAACACGCTGCTGTTGGAAGACGGGACCATGTACCGACTGAACACGGCGGCCCCCGATCTCCATCAAATGGGGATGATTGATGGGCGCTTGTACCCCGCAGGCAAGGAAGCCGCCGAGTTTCTGCGCCAGCTCATTGGCGATCAGCCGGTCCTGTGCTTCGACAGGA
>CAZNKB010000065.1:0-1800 GCA_964573695.1 uncultured Gammaproteobacteria bacterium
TGAAGGGTGCGTCGGTCAGCACCGCCGAGAGGCGGAACGATGAGCCGAATTCCGGATTGATGGTCGAGCCGTGCTTGCCGAGTTCGCCGAAGCCGCAGGCGATGGCGGGCGGGATCATCATCACCTTCGAGGTCATCGGGCCTGTGAGCGGCTCGGCCTCCCAGCCTTGCAGATGCAGCCAGCCGGCGACGCGCTTGGCGGCCTGCATGGCGCGTCCGTATTGCCGTACCACTTCGGCGCCCGCTTCGGGCTCTGGCGCAGTGGCGATCTGGTCATAATCATGCGCGAAGCCGAGCATGATGATGCGGCTTTGCGTGACGGTTTGTCCCTCATAGACCCAGAGCGGGTCCAACTCGGCCACGCCCCACATGTCGAACAGGCCACCCTTGCCGTACTCATCGAGCGCGGCATTCCATTCCTCCGGCGTCCGTTGCGCCGGATCACCCGTCACCTCCGGCATCGATTCGGAGGCCATCTGTGCGCGCTGCTCGCGGGCGCGGACCAACGCTGGGTGGTCCGGATTGACCTTGTAGAACCAGCGCTGCATGCGGCCGTGCGGAATCGTGTCCGGATCGGGCGCCCAGTAGACAAGGCGCGGACGCCGCGGCGTCGCTTCGCCGAGCCCATTGATGGCGTTGCCCGACACGGCAGGCTTTAGCGCAAGCTGCGCCGGATCGGGCTGGAACGGGCGGTAGTTGTTTGGCTTCGGCATGGCACGAATTATTGCCGCGAAGCCTCGCATTTCGCCAGTGATGATCTGACGCCCGGCTTGACCCAGATCAACCCCGGAACCGAATCATATTCTACTATTTGAATATATAATATTTTGCCTGAAGGAGCCATCGCATGCTCTCGCTCACCTCCAGGTCATGGTCGCCCTATGTGGCCGGCATCGTGATCGGATTGTTGCAGATCCCGGCCTTTCTCCTGATCGAGACAGCGCTCGGGGCGTCCTCGTCCTACGTGACCATCGGCGGCCTGCTCGCCTCGTGGGCCGATCCCGCGATCCTGAAGATCGATTACGTCGCCCGCCATGTCGCGGCGACGGGCAAGAACTGGTGGCAGGTTGCGCTCGTTGTCGGCATCGCGATCGGTGCTTTCATCTCGATGAAGCTGTCGGGCGCGCGCCGTCAGGCGATCTCGCCGATCTGGGCACGCGCTCTCGACTCCGAATCGCCGTCGCGCCGCTATGCCATCGCCTTCGTGGCCGGGTTCCTGATGCTGTTCGGCGCACGGCTTGCGGATGGCTGCACCAGCGGTCACGGGCTGTCGGGCGTCGCGCAGCTTGCGGTTGGCTCGATTGTCGCCGTCGCCGCCATGTTTGCCGGCGGCATCGTCACCGGAATGCTGGCGCTTCGGCGCATCTGAAGCGATCGGAAGGAGACCATCATGTCACTCGTCACCGCCATTGCCATCGGACTCTTGATGGGCGTTGTGTTCGGCTTCGCGCTGGAGAAATCCCGTGTGTTCGAGCCGGGCGTTATCGTCGGCCAGATGCAGTTGCGCAACTTCATCATGCTGAAGGTGTTCCTCACCGCGGTCGCCACCGGCGCAGTCGTGCTGGCGGTCCTCAACGGCTTCGGCTTTGTCAAGCTCGCCCCCAAGGCGGCGCTCTATGGCGCGGACATCGTCGGCGGGCTCATCCTCGGCATGGGCATCGCTCTCGCAGGGGCCTGTCCCGGCACCGTGCTGGCGCAGGTCGGCGCTGGCTATCGCGATGCCATTGTCACCCTGATCGGCGCTCTGGCCGGCGCGATCACGTACTCCTATGCGGAGCCCGCTTTGTCCAAGACGATGCTG
>CAZNKB010000066.1:0-1794 GCA_964573695.1 uncultured Gammaproteobacteria bacterium
CCAATGACGGCCTCATCATCTACTGCTTCATCGCCCGCGACGGCCAGAAATTCGCCAATCTCACCCGCGATCCGCGCGTGTCGATCGCGATCGGCAACGACGTGCGCCAGCCCCTGCAGATCAAGGGTCTGTCGATGGCCGCCCGCGCCGAGCTGGTCAGGGATCGGGGCGAGATCGACCACGCCTATGCCCTGCAGCTCAAGCGCTATCCCGAATACAAGATCATGCCGCAGCCGGACCCCGCGGCCGTGCCGCTGATGCGCATCACCCCGGAAATCGTTTCGATCCTCGATTATTCGAAGGGCTTCGGCCATACTGACCTCGTCAGCGTCAGCGAGAACGACCTGAAGGACTTCATCGAAAGCCGGCGCCACCATTGGGCCGGTCACCCGGCCGAAAGCTTCCAGAAGCGCATGGCGGACCGCAATTTCGTGTGAGGGATTCGCAACTCTCTCTTGTCAGTACTCACGGTCGAGCGATCGACGGATAGAGGTAGGACCAGTTCGGATTGTTTTCTTCGATCAGCCTGATCTTCCAAGCCCGGTTCCATTTCTTGAGACGTTTCTCGCGCTGGATCGCGAACTGAACGTCATCATAGATCTCATAGTGGACTAACTTGTGCACGCCATACTGTTTTGTGAAGCCGGGGACGCCATCGGACCGGTGCTCAAACACGCGCCGAATCAAATCATTTGTAACGCCGATATAGAGAGTGTCCCTCCGATCCTGCTCGCGAGAATATACACGAAGTAACGTCGCTCTCGTCGCATCGGCCAACATTGCGTTTACTGGATCGCCCGCCTCCGCGGGCGATGACAACCGAGTTTGCGGGCGATGACAAGCCTAGCCCAACCTTGTCCCCGCATTCACCGGCGTCCCGCGCAAGAACTCATCCGCCTTCATCGGCCGCTTGCCGGCACGCTGCAATTCGAGAATGCGGACCGCGCCGTCCCCGCAGGCAATCGTCAGACCATCGTCCAGCGCAGAGCCCGGCGCGCCCTGCCCCGGCGCGAGCGCCGAGCGCAGCAGCTTTACCCGCACCGCTCCCGTGTCGCTTGCCATCTCGAACCATGCGCCCGGAAACGGCGACAGCCCGCGGATGTGATTGTGCACCTGTTGCGCGGGCTTGCTCCAGTCGATGCGGGTCTCGCCCTTGTCGATTTTCTCCGCGTAGGTGACGCCGGCATCGGGCTGTGCGGTGATCTGCAACGAGCCGCGCTCCAGCGCGCCGAGCGAGCGGTGCATCAGGTCGGCACCGATCGCCGCAAGCCTGTCGTGCAGTTCGCCGGCCGTCATATCGGCGCCGATCGCCACCCGCTCCATCATCGCCATGCCGCCGGTATCGAGCCCCTCGTCCATTTTCATGACGGTGACGCCGCTTTCGGCATCGCCCGCCATCACCGCGCGGTTGATCGGCGCGGCGCCGCGCCAGCGCGGCAACAGGGACGCATGCAGGTTGAAACAGCCGAGCGGGACAGCGTCGAGGATCGGCTTCGGCAGGATCAGGCCATAGGCGACCACCACCGCGGCGTCGGCGCCGAAGGCGGCAAATTCCTCCTGCGCTTCGGCGCCGCGCAGCGACTTCGGCGTCATAACGGAGAGCCCGAACCGCCGGGCTTCGCGCGCGACCGGCGTCTCCTGCAGATCCATGCCGCGTCCGGCGGGTTTCGGCGCCCGCGTATACACCGCGGCAACGTCATGGCCGGCACCGACGATCTCGATCAGCGTGGGCACCGAAAAATCCGGAGTGCCCATGAAAATGAGGCGAAGCGGCATTACTCCGCCGCCTGCTTC
>CAZNKB010000067.1:0-1789 GCA_964573695.1 uncultured Gammaproteobacteria bacterium
GCCACGCCGCTCTTCACGCGCCACGCCGCGAAGGCGCTCGACGGCCACCCGACGCCGGGCACGCCGTTCATCCGCCTCTCGACCGGCGCCTCGGGCGTCGGGCTGCCGTCGTCGCTCGGCCTCGCGTGGGCGGCGGCCGACGTCTACGGCGCGGACGCGCCGCGCGTGCACGTCGTCGAGGGCGAGGGCGGACTCACGCCCGGCCGCGTCGCCGAGGCGCTGGCCGCCGCGGGGACGGGCTCGCTCGGCAACGCGATCCTGCACGTGGACTGGAACCAGGCCTCGATCGACAGCAACCGCGTCTGCCGCGACGGCGACCAGCCGGGCGACTACGTGCAGTGGACGCCGGCCGAGCTGGCGTGGCTGCACGACTGGAACGTGATCGAGGTGGCCGACGGCTTCGACTGGCAACAGGTGTTCGCCGCCCAGCGCGCCGCGCTGGCGCTCAGCAACGGCCAGCCGACCGCGATCGTCTACCGCACCGTGAAGGGCTGGCGGTACGGCATCGAGGGCCGCGCCTCGCACGGCGCCGGGCACCCGCTGTGCTCGGAGGCGTTCCTGAAGACCGTGGACGAGATCGCCGGCGCGACGCCGGTCGCGTTCCCGCGCTGCGAGAGCGGCGCGCAGCGCTGCGGCGCCGGCGGCGACGCCGCGACCGTCGAGCGCTGCTACTGGGACGCGCTGCTCGCCGTGCGCGGCGCGCTCGAGGCGAAGCGGCCCGCGGTCGAGATGTTGGCCGCGCGGCTGCGGGCGGCGCGCGAACGGCTCGGCAAGCGGGCGCGCCGCGAGCGCGACGGGGCGCCGCGCTTGCAGGCGGCCTTCGACGCCGCGGCGAAGGCGGGCTCCGACGCCGAGGCCGCGCTCGTCCTCGCGCCCGGCAGGAAGGTCACGTTGCGCGAGGCGCTCGGGGCGGCGTTGCAGCACTACAACCAGGCGAGCGGCGGTGCGTTCGTCGTCGCGGCCGCCGACCTGCTGGGCTCGACCAGCGTGAACAAGGTCGCCGAAGGCTTCCCGCCGGGCTTCTGGAACCGGCGCGCGAACCCGCTCGCGCGCACGCTGTCGATCGGCGGCATCTGCGAGGACGCCATGACCGCGATGCTCGCGGGGATCGCGACCTTCGGCCGCCACAGCGGCGTCGGCTCGTCGTACGGGGCGTTCATCGCCCCGCTCGGGCACATCGCGTCGCGCCTGCACGCGATCGGCGGGCAGGCACGGATCGCCGTGGACGGCGGCGAGCACCGGCCGTTCTTCCTCGTCTGCGCGCACGCGGGGCTCAAGACCGGCGAGGACGGGCCGACCCACGCCGACCCGCAGCCGCTCCAGCTGCTGCAGGAGAACTTCCCCGCGGGCACCCTGGTCACGCTGACGCCATGGGACCCGCAGGAGGTGTTCCCGCTCGTCTCGGCCGCGCTCGCCGCGCGGCCCGCGGTGATCGCGCCGTTCGTGACCCGCCCGCCCGAGACCGTGCTCGACCGCGCCGGGCTCGGCCTGGCGCCGGCGTCCGAGGCGGTGACGGGCGTCTACCGGCTCTGCACGCCGCGCGGCAGGGGCGACGGCGTCGTCGTGCTGCAGGGCAGCGCGGTGACCTACGCGTTCGTCGAGCAGGCCCTGCCGCTGCTGCGTGCGGCGGGGCTGGACCCGTGGGTCTACTCCGTCGCTTCGGCGGAGCTGTTCGACCGGCTGCCCGCGGAGCGGCGGGAGGCGCTCTTCCCCGAGGCGCACCGCCGGGTCGCGATGGGCATCACCGACTTCACGCTCCCGACGCTGGACCGCTGGCTGCTCTCGGAAG
>CAZNKB010000068.1:0-1781 GCA_964573695.1 uncultured Gammaproteobacteria bacterium
TCACCTTGGGTGAATCGATGTTCAGCGTCGGATTCGTCTCGATGATCCCTTGCGCGGTCAGGAAGTTATAGAAGGATTTGATGGCAGCTACCTTGCGAGCGATGGTCGAAGAAGCATAAGGTTCAGGCTTATGCTTCATGTAGGTCAAATATGCTTCTATGTCGCTTTCGGAGACGGCCGACCATTCGGTCAGCCTGGAACCGGCGTGCCTTTCAACATACTCCAGAAACTGGGTTAGATCGTTCCGATACGCCGCGATGGTATTTTCTGAATACCGATATTCCTGCTCCAGGTGCAACAAGAAGGCAACTAATTGCTCTTCCATGGCATTCTACTCCCTGATCGGTAGCCGAATAGATTATCTCTGCTTTCGAATATGAGGGAGCTTGGCCGTGGCGGGCAGCCAGTAACTTTACATCTCCTCTCTGATCAGAGTCGAGACAACCATCCGCCGGGCCAGGGAACACACGAGGCTCCTGCGCAGCGCCCGTTGGATTATGTCATGCAACTCCCCAGCATTATAGCACTACTTTTCATAATATCAAATGCCTGTTTGCTAATTTTCAGGTAGCATAATGCTTATCGGCTTTACGTCATTTCGCTGTCGTCGGCCGTTTGCTATTTGCCTTACGATCGACGCCGGCCGATTCCCAAACCAAGGAGCATAAAATCCCATGAGTCCGCAAAAACCGGTGCGTACGATCATTGCCGGCGCAGCCGGCCGAGATTTCCACGATTTCAATACCGTATTTCGTCATGACGAAAACACAAAAGTCGTCGGATTTACGGCAACCCAGATTCCAAACATCGAGGGCCGGCTATATCCGCCTACCCTTTCGGGGCCGCTATATCCGAATGGGATACGCATTTACCCCGAGGGTGAGCTCTCTGAACTGATCCGCAAGCACGAGGTCGATCAGGTTGTCTTTTCCTATTCCGACGTTTCACATGAATACGTGATGCATCTGGCGTCACGCGTGCTGGCGGCGGGCGCTGGTTTCCATTTGATGAACCCGCAACAAACGATGCTGAAGTCGAGCAAGCCCGTGGTTGCCGTTTGCGCTGTGCGCACCGGCAGCGGCAAGAGCCAGACCTCCCGCAAGGTGCTTGATATCCTGAAAGACGAAATGGGGTTTGGTCGCGTGGTAGCCGTGCGCCATCCGATGCCATACGGTGATTTGGCTGCACAAGCCGTGCAGCGTTTTGCCTCCAACGAAGAGATGGACCGCGCGCGCTGCACGATCGAGGAGCGTGAAGAGTATGAACCCTATATCGAACGTGGCGCAGTTATCTTTGCCGGTGTCGATTATGAGGCGATCCTGCGTCGGGCGGAGGAGGAAGCGGATGTTATCATTTGGGATGGCGGCAACAACGATTTGCCGTTCTTTAAGCCCGACTGCCATATCGTCGTCGCCGATCCGCATCGACCGGGCCATGAGTTGCGCTACCATCCCGGAGAGGCCAATCTCCGTATGGCCGATGTTGTCGTAATCAACAAAATCGACACGGCCGATTCGACGGGCGTCAACACAGTGTTGAGTAACGTGCGCGAAGTCAATCCCACGGCTGTCATCGTGCGGGGCGCGTCCCCTCTGTTCGTCGAAGACCCGGCGGCCATTCGCGGCAAGCGAGTTCTAATCATTGAGGATGGCCCGACGCTCACTCACGGTGAGATGGCCTATGGGGCGGGCGTCGTTGCGGCGCGACAATTCGGAGCGGCCGAGATCGTCGACCCGCGCCCCTATGCCGTGCGCACCATCGCCGACACCTATCGCAAATAT
>CAZNKB010000069.1:0-1776 GCA_964573695.1 uncultured Gammaproteobacteria bacterium
CGCCGTCGCAGTGCGCCTCGCACGCCGCCAGCCACGTCTCGTCCATGTTGGTCTGCCAGTCAACGAGCGTGCCGTCCATATCGAACAGCACGGCGTCCGGCATCTCCGGGACCAGCGGTCCGCTCATCGTGATGACGCCGCGCCATACAGGCCGTACGCGCGCTGCGGCTCAAACTCGTACACCAGCCGCCCCTCCTCCTGCATCGCCTGCAGGAACTCCTCGTGCGTCTTCGCCTGCCCGTACCACATGATCGTCCCCACAGCCGGCGCGGGTGTCATGCCGGCCTGCATCACCTGGAACAGCCGCAGGTTCTGCTGCGGCGCGTCCGCGCCATCCAGGATGCGCACGCGGCACTCCAGCGTCAGGAAGCGGAACGCCGCGTCGAACACGAACAGCGTCGCCCGCGGGTCGCGGCGCAGGTGCGCCGTCCGCAGCCGCGCCCGCGTCCCCGACGACCAGATCTGGCCGTCGACCAGCGCGACCCCGATCCGCACCGTGTGCGGCGTGCCGTCCCGCCGCAGCGTCGTCATCGCCGCCGAGTGCTGCGTCTCGAGAAACGCCCGCGCTTCGGCATCCAGCTCCATGCTCATCGCGCGTCGCGTCCCGCCGCCAGCCACCGCTCGATCTGCTCGATGTGCTCCCGGTAATGCTCCGCGCTGTTGCCGTCGACCACGTGCCACAGCCGGAAGCCGAACGGCCGCTTGTCGTTCAGCATCGCGTCGCTCAGCCGCTCGGCGACCGCGACCAGCGCCGCGTGCGACGCCCGCGACTCGTCGAGCACGAGCGCCAGCGCCCGGTCCTGCGCCGCCGCATGGAAGCGCGCGTTCGTCGCATCCGTATCGGCGACTTCCGGCCGTTCGGGCGACTCGCCGCGCTCGACCGCCTCCAGCCATCCCGCCGCCGTGCGCTCCCCCGCGCTGATGTGCGCCAGCGCGTCCTTCACCGACCACCCATCGTCGAGCGCGGGCGCCATCTTCTGCGCATCGCCGCAGACATAGACGTGCGCACCGCCGTCGAGCCAGCGCCACAGCTCAGCGCCCTGCTCGGCGATACGCTGCTGCACGTGGATGCGCTGCGGCTGGTCGCGCGAGAACGCGACGTCCATGCGGTGCAGCGCGCCGCGCTTGAGCGCGGCGAGCCACTCGGTCTGGTAGAGGAACTCGTCGTCGAAATGGCGCGCGCCGAAGAACAGCCAGTTGCGACCGCTCGCGCCCGCCGCCTCGCGCTGCTGCACGAAGCCGCGGAACGGCGCGACACCGGTGCCCGGGCCGATCATGATCACGTCGCGGCCGCCGTCGGCCGGCAGGCGGAAGCGTGGGTTGTGCTCGACGTAGGCCGGCAGCGTCGCGCCTTCGGCCACGAGCGCGGCGAGATACTGCGAAGCGGAGCCGACGCGGCGCTCGCCGTCGAAGAGGTAGTCGACGGTCGCGACCGTGAGGTGCACTTCGTCGCCGACCGCGAGCCGGCTCGAAGCGATCGAATAGAGCCGCGGCGCCAGCGGCCGCAGCGCCGCGATCAGGGCCGCTGGCGTCCAGGCGGCGGGCCAGCGCTTGAGCACGTCGGCGACCTGCCAGTCGGCGAGCAGCTCGCGCAGTTTCGCGGCGCCGGCGCTCGTCAGCGCCGCGGCGAGATCGGACGCGTCGGCGAGGCGCGCGTGCGCCTCGAGGAAGGGGCGCGACAGCCGCGTGATCTCGCGGTCGGTTTCGAGCCAGGCCGACAGCGCCTGGCTGCGGCCGTCGTGCTCGACGCTGGTCGTGCCGTCGAGCCGCGCCGCG
>CAZNKB010000070.1:0-1772 GCA_964573695.1 uncultured Gammaproteobacteria bacterium
ACCAGGAAATTCGCATCTCACAGGAGATCGTGCTGGGCATCGGCGGCGTGCGCGCATTGCGGGCCCTGGGGTACGACCCGGCGGTCTGGCACATGAACGAGGGACACGCGGCCTTTCTCGGCCTGGAACGCATGCGCGAACTCGTGCAGCAGGGATTGACCTTTCAGCAGGCACTGGAAGTGACGCGCGCCAGCACGGTGTTCACCACCCACACGCCCGTGCCGGCCGGGCACGACGTCTTTGGTTTCGACCTGATGGACAAGTACTTTGGCCGTTATTGGGGCCAACTTGGTTTGAACCGCGACTCGTTCTTGCAGTTTGCGCGCCAGGACCAGACCTGGGGACCGACCTTCAGCATGACCGTGCTGGCCCTGCGCGCGGCCGGCATCTACAACGGCGTGAGCAAGCTGCACGGCGAAGTGTCGCGCGCGATGTGGAACTGGATGTGGCCAGGTACGCCCGAGAGCGAAGTGCCGATCACCCACATCACCAACGGCGTGCACACCCAGACCTGGTTGTCGGCCTCGCTGCGCACCCTCTTCGACAAATACCTGGCGAGCAATTGGCCGGAAGAGGTCGACGATCCGCATACCTGGGACGCCGTCGACCAGATTCCCGACGCCGAGCTGTGGGCTGCGCTGCAGGCCGGCAAATCGCGCCTCTTCCGTTTCATGGCACTGCGGGCCCAGGAACGCGCCTACCGGATGGGTGAGGGTCCTGCACGCATCAAACAGGTGGCGCAGTTTTTCAACCAGGACGCCCTGGTCATCGGGTTTGCCCGCCGCTTCGCCACTTACAAACGCGCGACCCTGATCTTCCGCGACTTGCAGCGTATTCACCGGCTGTTGGGCGACGCTGGGCGGCCCGTCATGCTGATCTTTGCGGGCTAATCGCACCCGGCCGACGAGCCGGGCAAGGACCTGATTGCCCAGGTGACGCGCATCGCCCAGACACCTGAATTCGACAGCCGCGTCATCTTCGTCGAAGACTACGACATGAACATTGCACGTTACCTGGTGCAGGGGGTGGATGTCTGGCTCAATAACCCGCGCCGCCCGCGTGAAGCGAGTGGTACCAGTGGGCAGAAGGCTGCGCTCAACGGCGCGCCCAACCTGAGCGTGCTGGACGGCTGGTGGGTCGAGGGCTACAATCGGCAGAACGGCTGGGCCATTGGCGAGGAACGTCTGTACAAGGATGAAGCCACCCAGGACGAAGCCGATGCCTTATCGCTGTACAGCACACTCGAAGAGGACGTGGTGCCGCGCTACTACGCGCGTGACGAAGACGGCGTGCCGCGCGACTGGCTGCACACGGTGCGGGCGTCGATTAAGAGCACGGCCTGGTTGTTCAGCATGGCGCGCATGGTGAAGGAGTACACCGACGTCATGTACATGCCGGCCGCGCGTCACGCGGCGGTTCTGGCGGCCGACAACTTCACCCGCGCCCGCCAGCTGGCCGAATGGCGCCATCGCGTGCATTTCAACTGGCCGCAGCTACACGTGGAAGCGCGTGGGCCGCACGAAGGTCAAGTCACGGTTGGCGACCACGTCGTCATCGAAGCCCACGTCCGTCTTGGCGCACTGGCACCCGAGGATGTCGCGGTGGAAATCGTCTACCGCTATGGGGAAGGGGAGGACGCACCGTCGTGGGACATCCCGATGGAGCGGGTAGCGTCGGCGAACCACGGCGTGTTCCAGTATCGTGGTGAGTTCACGCCGCAGTCCAGCGGCCAGCTGCGTTACGGCGTACGCGTGCTGCCGGTCAACGCCGAC
>CAZNKB010000071.1:0-1758 GCA_964573695.1 uncultured Gammaproteobacteria bacterium
CTCCTGCGTGCGTAATCAAGCCCGGCGAGCGCGTCAGCCAGCGGGGAGTGCCGGGCCCCGGATTGGAGCGTCTCGCCGGCGCCCCGGACGAGCGCTGCTACGAGGCCCGCCGAGGCGAGGAATGATGCGCCATTGAGCAACAGCACCAGGGAGAACCCGCTTCGCCCGGCGATGACCCCCGCGCCAGCCGGGCCGATAATGCTGGCAAGGCTGGTCGCGAGGCGCAGTGCGCTGTTCGCCCGCCCGAGCTGCCCGGGCCCCGCGATCGCCGGGAGGAGCGCCTGCGCAGCCGGGCGGTAGAACGTGGAGAGGCTGTAGACCATCCCGACGGAGAGGAAGACGGTTGCCGTGAGCGGGGCGAACGGCAGGATAGCGAGGCCCGCGAGGCACGCGAGCGCGCAAAGCAGGTCCGCCGCAATCATGATGCGCAGCCGGGAGTACCAGTCGGCAACGGCGCCGGCGAACGGCCCCAGCAGGACGGTGGGCACCGCTGCCAGACCGAGGAGCAGGCTCACCGCGGTCGGTGAACCGGTCTCCCGAAAGATGGCGATGGACGCGGCTGTCAGGAGAAAGGTATCGCCGCTCGCCGAGATGCCCTGGGCAAGGACGAGCTTCACCAGCCCTGTTCGCGATGCAGCCTCCGCGCCGTCCAAAGGTCCGCAGCCTCCGCTCATGAGAATCGCGGAAGCTTACACCCTTGAGGCGCGCCGCGACAGGGCCTCAGGCGGGCATTTCGTGGCGCTTGCGCTGGTACTTTCGTGCCGGTGTGAGGACGAGCGGCAGGAGCGGCGGGGCGTTGAACGAGGCGATCAGCTGGGCCTCGGGCGCGGCGCCGTATTCGGTCGTGCGCTGGCGCGGGGTCCGGCCCATCGCGCGGATGGCGCGTTCCATCTCCTCAGGGGGCAACTCTTGCCCGAACGCGGCCCCGGCCGCCCGGGAGATGCTCTCGTTCATGAGTGTGCCGCCCATGTCGTTAACCCCGGCCTGCAGGCAGGCGCTCACACCGGGCAGGCCCATCTTGACCCAGGAGACCTGGATGTTCGTGACGTACGGGTGCAGCGCCAGGCGGGCCACCGCGTGCATCAGGACGGCCTCGCGGAATGTCGGGCCGCGGCGCGCTTTGCCCTTCAGGTAGAGGGGCGCTTCCATGTGGACGAACGGCAGCGGGACGAACTCGGTGATTCCCCCGGTGCGCCGCTGCAGGTCGCGCAGGGCGACGAGGTGCCGCGCCCAGTTCAGCGGGCCATCGATATGCCCGTACATGACCGTGGAGGTGGTGCGGAACCCGGCCCGGTGGGCGGCTTCGACCACTTGCAGCCATTCGGACGTGCTGAGTTTGTCGGGGCAGAGGGTCGCGCGGACCTCGTCGTCGAGGATTTCCGCGGCGGTGCCGGGGAGTGTGCCCAGCCCGGCCTCCTTGAGTTGCCGCAGGAACTCCGGCACGGGAATGCCCAGCGTTTCGGCCCCCTGGGCAACTTCGAGCGGCGAGAACGCGTGGATGTGCATCCCGGGCAGGGCCGCCTTCACAGCACGCAGGATCTCCACGTACGTCTGGCCGGTGTATTCCGGGTGGATGCCACCCTGCATGCACACCTCGGTCGCGCCGCGCTCCCACGCTTCCTCGGACCGGCGGACGATCTCATCAAGGCCGAGGTCGTAGGGAGTGCCGCGCAGGCTCTCGCTCATCTTGCCCTTGGCAAAGGCGCAGAACTGGCAGCGGAAATAGCAGATGTTCGTGTAGTTGATGTTGCGGTTGAC
>CAZNKB010000072.1:0-1704 GCA_964573695.1 uncultured Gammaproteobacteria bacterium
TCTCGCCGCAGCGCGTGAGGCGCTTCGGGCTGGGCGAACCGGTGGGGAGGAGCCAGAGGCTGGTGGCGCCCTTGTTCTCCGTCATCGAATAGGTCGTCACGGTGCATGCGGCCGCCGATCCGTCGGGCGAGATGGCCACGCTGGCGACGCGATCGAGCTGCCAGAGGGTTTCGATATCGAGGGTGTAGCGAGTCGCCATGCGCTATGTCCTGTAGGACGGTGCCTCTCAAACCGCGGGAAAGTCGAGACCGGCACCTGGTGCGGCTTTGGCCCAGCGGCGAATTGTCGCGCGCAGCCTGCGCTGCCCCTCGTCGTCGATGGGCATGGTCGGCACCAGCTCCAGCACCTGGTCGAGAGTGACGTAGCGATACTCGAGCAGCGCGATGCAGAACTCGCGGTCCTTCTCGCGTCCGGCGGCGGCCTTCGAAAGGAAGAGATCGAGCAGATCGAGACAGAATCCCACCCGACCTTGCGTATTCTTGCTTTGGACCCGATGCAGCCGTCTCTTCCAGTCCCTCGGCAAGATGGCCGTGCTCGGGCTCACACCTTGGGCGTAGCAGCCAAATTTCTCGTGGAACAGCGAACCCTCGCCGATGGCTCCATCGATCACTTCGGCCAATTCGGGAGCGTCGAGCGGGTAGATATCGGCCTCCATGGAAGACGTGAAGACCGATTCGGGGTTGGGCACGGAGCCGAGCATCGACTGGCTCCCGACGATCACGAATTCGTACCGCTTCGTGATTTCGCCGCTGGCGCGGATGATGTGTTCGAGTTCTTCCCGCGTCATGGCGCTGCCTTCGAGCTCTTTCCTTTCCCGGGAGTGGCCTGCGCGCCGCCGAATTCGACCCCTTTCCTCAGGTCATTCACTTGCTCCAGGATGCGCCGGCGCGCTTCTTCCGGAAGAACGGTGACGAGCGGCGAGGCCTGGCGAAGCTGTTGAGCGTGCCTCGTGCGGCCGAGCGCCTTTCGCCAGGTACCGGCTGCCAGGATGTTCAGCCACTCGCGCCACAGGCTTGCGGAACGGGAATCGCCCTTGGCAAGCCAGCGCTTGGCGGTGTCCTGGGCCTGTTGCACCAGGGCGGGATCGGCCTTGGCCAGCCTTACGGCCTCCTCGTGAAGCGCCAGGCTCTGCAGATCCTGAAGCCGGTGCCTTGCGTCCTCCGCAACAACGCTCACCTGCACGACCGGCGCCGCACGACGGGATCGCGCAGCGGCGGAATCCGCTGGCGGTGGTTGCAGGGTGTCTCCAGCCAGCAGGGCCAACTCGCCGCTGATCCCCAGGACGGACATCACGCGCAGGTAAGTGCCGATCGAGGGTGCCGGATCACCTGCTTCGACGGCTCGCAAGGTGTTGCGGGTGATTCCGGCGCGCTCGGACATCGCCACAGTGCCAAGTCCCTGCGCTTTGCGCAGGCACTTGAGCCGGTCGCCCAGTTGGAGCAGCAACTGGCGTTCCAGGACGGCGCTGATTCTCGAAGTGCTCATTTGGTCAATATTTTGACCAAAAATAGCTACTTTGGTCAAGCAGTTGACCAGATGATCGGCCTGGAGCCTATCGTCACGCCAGCGCCACTGTGAGGACCATGCGGAAGCGCGAATGGCCGGATCGCATCCGCTGGTAAGCCTCGAAGGCTCGCTCCAGCGGCAAGGTCTCGATCATCGGCCGGATGTCGGCGAGGACGCTGAAATCGAGCGTCTTCTCGG
>CAZNKB010000073.1:0-1685 GCA_964573695.1 uncultured Gammaproteobacteria bacterium
GGGCGTGCCGTCGATCAGGTCGCACGCGTAGACATGCAGCGTAACCTTGAAGTGAGAGTATGCGTGCTGCACGCTTGCGATTAGCTTGCCGGGCTTGATGCGGAGTCCAAAATTCTCTTTTAACTCGCGTGACAGTGCGCGTTGGTGTGATTCGCGATTGCGCACCGTGCCGGCCGGAAATTCCCACATCCCACCAAGCAATCCAGACGAGGGTCGCTTGGCCATCAAGTATTTCCCTTTGTTCTGGATAGCGGCGGCGACCATCTCACGCCGGGGTATTTCGCTTTTCGTTTTTCGGACTGGCCGCTGTTGCTCGACGCCGGCCACGCGCGCACGGCAATGCTTATTGACCGGACACTCCATGCACAGCGGAGTTTTGGGCGTGCATACGCGCGCACCAAGCTCCATCATCGCCTGATTGAAATCTCCGGGGTCCCGCGCCGGAACGAATGCGGCGGCGATTTCCCAGAGTTGCTCTCGGACCTTCGGCTCGTCGGTGCACGCGTCAAGATTGTGCACGCGCGAAAGTACGCGAATTACATTGCCATCGAGCACGGGCACACGTTCGCCAAACGCGATACTCGCGATGGCACCTGCGGTGTAGCGTCCGATGCCGGGCAACGTTTGAAGTTCTACTGCCGATTTCGGAAATGCGCCGTCGTGTACATTCGAGACCGTTTTTGCGGCACGATGCAGGTTGCGCGCGCGCGAGTAGTAGCCGAGACCTTCCCAGAGTTTCAGCACGCGATCCTCGCTTGCACGGGCGAGGGCGTGCACGTCGGGAAAGGCGGCGATGAACCGTTCGTAGTAGGGTGTGCCCTGATCGACGCGGGTCTGCTGTAGCATAATCTCGGACAACCAGATTGCGTAGGGATCTTTTGTGCGGCGCCAGGGCAAGTCGCGCGCGTTTGCGCGATACCATGCCAAAAGCGCGCGGCGAAAGGATGGTGCGTCAATTTGGGATACATCGGTGTGCATGGCGCGGATCATGCAAACTGGCGGGCGAAAAATCCAATTGTCTGCCTCTCAGCAGATTGCGCGGCACCGGCATAAGTCATTACGCTTTAGTTGGCAGAGAAATCGTAAAAGGGGTGAAGGTGGATTTTGATGCGAATTTATCGTGTTCTGATTGTCTTGGCGTTTGTTCTTCTGTCCTTCGGTGTTGCCGCGGGCACATTGAACTTTCAATTCGCGATGACCGAGAGGAGCGACACGCATACCTATGCTAACGCCTCGGTGGAAAAGTCCGGCGATCTTCACGTCTTGTCTGGAAATCGCATGTATATACATGTGGAAGATCGCGAAGGGCTCGGCGGTGTGCTCGCTTGGGAAATGCGCAACGCGTTACAAAAGGAATTCGGCGTCATCGTCACTCTACTGAACAATGATCCGGGGCCCGACGATTTTCCCTTGGTTTTGGTGGCGGCGCGAGACGAGAGGGGGTTTTGGAGTCCGTTTTACGCGCGAAAGTCTGTAACGATTCTGGGTAAGTTTGCTTCGTACACAAGCCACATCATGGTGGATTGGAGCGAGACGATTTCAATTGACGAGCAAAAGGCGCAAGGAGAATTGCCCTTATTGGCCGATATGAAATATGAGGCCAACGTCACTTCCACTGGGTTAATTTCGCTTCCGGCCTTTCGAAATCTACTGGTACGGGACGCAGCCGATGGGTTTGCGAAGCA
>CAZNKB010000074.1:0-1658 GCA_964573695.1 uncultured Gammaproteobacteria bacterium
GACTAGCGTGGCTGGCTGACCGTCGAACGCGCGGCCGGCCACAACCGCGTGGCCCGACTCATGCGGCTGCACGGCTTGCGCGGCGTCAGTCGCCGGCGCGGCTGGTGCGTGACGACGCGGCGCGACAAGACTCGCCAGCCGGCGCCTGACCTGGTGCAGCGGCGCTTTCAGGCCAGCGACATCAACCAGCTGTGGGTGGCCGACATCACCTACATCCCCACCTGGGCCGGCTTCGGCTACCTGGCCGTGGTGCTGGACGTCTTCAGCCGCAAGGTCGTCGGCTGGGCCTTCGGGCAGCGGCAGACGGCCGATCTGGTGCTGGCGGCGCTGAACATGGCGCTGCTGACGCGCAAGGCCCGCGGCGTCATCCATCACTCCGACCAGGGCAGCCAGTACACCAGCGTGGAGTTCGGCCGGCGCTGCGAACTCATGGGCGTGCGCCCCTCGATGGGCAGCGTCGGCGACGCCTACGACAACGCGATGGCCGAGAGCTTCTTCGCCAGCCTGGAGTGCGAGCTCATCGACCGGCGAGTCTGGAAGTCCTTCGCACAGGCGCGAATGGAGATCTTCAGCTGGATCGAGGGCTGGTACAACCCGCGTCGGCGTCACCGCGGCCTCGGTCAGAAATCGCCTGTGAACTTCGAGCGCGAGCACGCCGACCGCCACGTCCGCGCCATCGACGACGGGTTACCCAACGGGTGCTGCGCACCTGTGGACAAGCCGCCGTCCAGGCGATCGAAAGGCCCGTCGCCTTGTCCACAGGCAAGCCCGTTGGATAACCCTGCGTCCGAACTCTCCGACATCAGCCACACTCAGCCGCAGTAGCAATCAACGCAGTCCCGTTGTGTCCGTGGAATCGGGGTAAGTCCAATACCGAAGAAAGCATGCGACCTCCACGGTGCGCGCTGGCTCTTTGATCTTGGCTCCGGCTGAGGGCGGCCTGGAGACAAGTCGGCGCGCGTAGCGGCGCAAGATGAGATCGGGGATGTCTGCCAGGTGCTTATGAACGTCCAGCGTGTAAAGCAGGTCGATGCGCTCCAGTACCTCGCTGATTTGGCGGGTTGAGTGTTTCGCCGGTGCAGCCCATAGCCAACTCTGCTGGGTTTGTCCATCTGGGCGCAGCTCTGAAACTGAGGCTCGCCAGCGATCAAGTGTTGCTGGATCAACGCTGGCGGCGATGGCGGTGCCTGTTTCAACTTCAAGCTGGGCAAGTGCCGCCGCAATCAGTGTCCGAATTGCCCGCTCGTGCACGATCACCAGCTTGTTCTTGTACAGCCATTGACGCGCCCGCACGAGTAGCTGATCGCGGTCGGCGCAGCGCGCCACTTCGTCGCGCAGTTCACGTACCAGTGAGCGGCGCTGGTGGAGGAGCAGCGCCATCCCGAGCACGGCTACCGGGCTTGCCTGGGGCTGCTGTCGCTGGTGCGCAAGTACGGCAAGCCGCGGCTGGAGGCGGCCTGCCTGGTGGCCCTGGAGCTGGGCACGGCGCGCTACAGCCACGTGCGCGACATCCTGGCCAACGGCCGCGACCGGGTCCATGCGGCTGACACGCCGCAATGGACCAGCCCGCAGCATGCCCATGTGCGCGGCCCCGGCTACTACCAATGAACCGAGACCAGCAGGGAACACCGATGATGATGAACACCACCCTGGAGCAG
>CAZNKB010000075.1:0-1613 GCA_964573695.1 uncultured Gammaproteobacteria bacterium
CCTTCGTGGTGTGTTCGATCGTCACCGTGATGTAGAGGTGGCGTCCTGAGGGCAGGTCCTCTTCCGGCTTCGGCGTGCCGGGCCGCGCCGAGACGATTCGCCAGCAGTCCTCGGCTGCCTCGAAGATGATCCGCACGTCCACCTTGCCGTGACCGTCTGCGATCGCGATCGTCCCGGGGTAGTCGAGATCGTCCTGCGTCATCGGATGGTGGTTCGCCAGGGATGCCGGCGCGAACGCCGCGAACAGCAGGGCCGCCGCCATGGCGGTGTTCAATGGACGCATGGCACATCCTCCCGGTGCATCAGTCGATTTCAGCGCACACACCGGCCAATGATACCGGCCCGTCCCGCGGTGTTGCCGGCGGTTTCATCCGGCCCGCTTCCTGCGGATGACCCAGTCCACCTGGCGCACGTCCTGGACTTCACCCCAGCCACGGCGTCCGCCGCTGCGCCATTCGACGAGCCCCGCCTGCGTGAGCAGGTTGTACCAGGACGGCCACGGGAACAGGTTCTTGACGGTGCCGTCGATGACGTGCACGACGCCATCGGTGTCGGTGAGCTCGAGATGGATCTCGCGGGGTTCGATGCCGCTCTCGTCCCACTTCGACTCGCGCCGTGCCGCGACGATCGTCCTGCGCACGCCGTTCGTGATCACGTAGGCGTTGGCGAGGCGGTCCTGGACGTCGCCGTCGCCCCACAGCCAGCAGTGGAACCAGTTGTCCTCGTCGAAGTGGCCGACGTGCCAGCCGAGGTTCGGGATCGAGTCGAGCGTCTCGAACCGGCGTGCCCAGGAATGGTCGCGATGTGCGAGGCAGTCGATCCGGTGCCTTCGGCCCCGCACGCACAGCTCGCCACGCACGCGGCCGGGCTGCTCCATGTGGTTGGCGATGAACCGCTCCTCGGCGCTGAGCTCGCGGTTCTCGTTGTAGTCGATGGCCTCGGCAATGGCCTCGAAGGTCATGCGCAGCCAGCTGTCCGTGCCGGGCTCGTACGTGACCTCGTAGCGCCGCAGGGGTTCCAGCACCCGGATGCGCAGCCCGTTCTCGAGCGTGTAGTCGTCGAGGTCGCCCTTCGGCATCGGCAGATGGTGCCGGATGTCGAAGTAGTAGGCGTCGGTGAAGTGCCTGCAGAAGCTGTCCCAGACGAACACGCCCGCGTAGGTCACGCCGATGTTCGGCCGGCAGTAGACATAGACCTCGCCATCGATGTTCTCCTCGGGGATCTGGAAGCTGAACCAGTTCGTCTCGGTCCAGGCCCAGTCGCCGACCGGCGCCTGGTGGAACAGGTCATCCTTGCTCGTGTACATCGGTGCGTCTCTCCCTCAGACGATGACGGCGACGGGCACGGCGGCGTCGGCCACGAGCCCGTATCGGTGATTGGAACCGTTGATGAGATGCTCGAACCACGCGACGCCCTCGCTCGACCCCTGCAGCAGCCGCGCGGGACCGACCCAGCCGTTGCGGATACGGCGCCGGCCCTGTGGATCCTCGAGTTCGCGGTCGGTGTAGGTCCACACGTCGTGCTCGCTCATGAGCTCGCCGCGATAGACGCCGGAACCGCGTCCGTCGCTGAACCCGGGGTAGTAGCCGATGGCTTCGGGCTCGATGGGCTCG
>CAZNKB010000076.1:0-1612 GCA_964573695.1 uncultured Gammaproteobacteria bacterium
TTGGGATGCCGAAGAAGCCATCGAGATCCGTGCAGGCATCAGGGTTACCGCTGTCGGGTCGCGGGATATTCAACGTGGGCCGGAGCGAATAGTAATGGTTGTCGCCGTGCGGCACGCACATGGTCAATGCGTCCGCGCCGCCGCGCAGGAAGATCGTGATCAGCACGTCGCGATCGGTCGGGCCGTCTGCGAAGGCCACGCGTGGCAGCCACATCGGCACGCCGACGGCCGCTGCCGTTGCCGCGCCCACGCCCATGAATTGCCGGCGCGACAGGTTGTTGTATTCGTTGCATCCGCGTTGTTTGCACTTGTGCATTGGTGAAACTCCTGGCGCGCAGCCGTTAGTACCACTGGAAATTCGACGACGATACGGCGAGGCCCAAGACCTCGCGCCGCCGCCACACGGATGCGATGCTTTCGCTGGCGTAGTTCCCCAGAATTGCCTTGTCGGCTTGCGACATCTTGCCGGCGAAAAACGTGTTGCTCACCTTTTTGATGAAGGTGTCGGTGTCCATCTCGCCTTCAAACGCGGACAGGTCGAAGACCGGATTATAATTTTGGCTGTAGATGTAGGAGCCGTAGCGCCAGCGCGGCAACAATCCGCCCGCCCAATATTCGAGGGTATCGGCGTAGCCGTTTGGAGGCGACCATTGGTACGGCTCGTGTCCCATAAGCGAGAGCGTGTAGCGGATGGCCCAGAAGTCGATGATCTCCGAGGGCACCATACGTAGCGTGGACATCACGAGGTGGTAGGGGCGCTTTAGTTTTGGCAAGGACTGCACGAGCCATTCGGGGCTCAGCGCCACCTTGATCATCTTCTTGATGTTGCCGCCGCTGCTGACGTAGGTGTCGGCGATGCTGTTCACCAGCGCCTCCGGCGGGTTGTAGCCCCAGAGCCAGTTCGCCATCTTGCGGCCAATGAAACGGCCTGTGATCGGCGCGTATTCGGGGCTGTTCGTGAGGATGTCGAGCACGATCTCCGCGTCGTTCACGCCGCCTTTTTTCGGTATTTCGTAGCCGAGCACTTTCTTTTTCTTCTTGTCGTGCGCCCAGTTGTAGAACTTGAACTTGCCCCAGTTCGGGTGATCATACTCCCACACAAAGGAGTAGCCGGTGAGACAGCGCGCGACTTCTTCCACGTCTTTCTGCGTGTAGTTGCCGACACCGAGCGTGTGCAACTCCATCAACTCGCGCGCGTAGTTCTGGTTCGGCGCTTCTTTTGAGCTGGGATCGTTGTCGAGGTAAATGAGCATGGCCGGGCTGTGCATCGATGCCGACGCCATGTCCGGAAAACTGCCGAGCGCGTGCTTGCGGACCACATCGCGCGTGTCCGTCGGCAGCATGTAATACATGTAGTCTTTTTCGATAAAGATGTTGAAGTGGTCGCGCCAGAACTCGACCATGCGCTCGTAGAGCTGACGCTTGCTATACGCCGAGCGCATGATGGTGGAATTGATGATTTCGTAAAATACTTCGTAGTTGCCTTCATTGGCCGCGTCGGCGAGTTGCTTCGCGCTCCAGTTCAAGCTGACGAAATCAGAAAGGCGATCCTGCAGATCGCTGTCGTCGATGTTGGTGTGATCGAGTTGATAGTCGAGGTAATCGTCGTAGC
>CAZNKB010000077.1:0-1611 GCA_964573695.1 uncultured Gammaproteobacteria bacterium
GCGGGATGATGATCAACGGCCGGCCGGGGCTCGCCTGCCGCACCCAGACCAAGGACCTGCCCGAGTCCTTCACCCTCGCGCCGCTGCCGGTGTTCGAGCTGATCGCCGACCTCTCGGTGAACACCGGCAAGTGGATGCGCGCGATGAGCGAGCGGCTGCAGACCTGGGTGCACATGAAGTCGGAGACGCCCGACCTGACGCGCATCGAGGAGCGCATGGAGCCGGAGCTGGCCGAGGAGATCTACCTCCTCGACCGCTGCATCGAGTGCGGCTGCTGCGTCGCCGGCTGCGGCACCGCGCGCATGCGCGAGGACTTCGTCGGCGCGGTCGGCCTCAACAAGATCGCGCGCCTGCGCCTCGACCCGCGCGAGCGGCGCACCGATGAGGACTACTACGAGCTGATCGGGGACGACAGCGGGGTGTTCGGCTGCATGTCGCTGCTCGCCTGCCACGACGTCTGTCCGAAGGACCTGCCGCTGCAGACCCAGATCGCGTTCATCCGCCGCAAGATGGCCGCGCTGGGGTGGAAATAGGCGCCGGGGGCGAGGGAGAGAACGATGAACAGCTGGTGGAAGGCCGCCACTCCGGTCGTCGTCGCAATCATCGTCGCGGTGATACCGCCGCCCGAGGGTCTGCCGCAGCACGCCTGGTGGTACTTCGCGATCTTCGCCGGCGTCATCGTCGGCCTGATGTTCGAGCCGCTGCCCGGCGGCGCGATCGGGCTGATCGGCGTGACGCTGGTCGTGGTGCTCGCGAACCACGTGTACCTCTCGCCCGAGCAGCTCGCGAAGTCGGGCTCGCGATGGCCGGCCGAGGCGATCCGCTGGGGGCTGTCCGGCTTCTCGAACACCACGGTCTGGCTCATCTTCGGCGCCTTCATGTTCGCGATGGGCTACGAGAAGACCGGGCTCGGCCGGCGCATCGCGCTCATGCTGGTGAAGGCGATGGGGCGCAAGACGCTGACGCTCGGTTACGCGATCACCGTCGCCGACGTGATCCTCGCCCCGTTCACACCGTCGAACACCGCGCGCAGCGGCGGGACGATCTTCCCGGTGATCAAGAACCTGCCGCCGCTCTACGACTCGAAGCCGAACGACCCGTCCGCGCGGCGCATCGGCGGCTACATCATGTGGACCGCGCTCGCCGCCACCTGCGTCACGAGCTCGATGTTCCTGACCGCGCTCGCGCCCAACCTGCTCGCGCTGGAGCTCGCGCAGAAGACGGCGAAGGTCGAGATCAGCTGGATGCAGTGGTTCATGGCGTTCGCTCCCGTCGGAATCGTGTTGCTCATCGCGGTGCCGCTGCTCGTGTACTTCCTCTACCCGCCGGAGGTGAAGTCGGGCGAGGAGGTGCCCAAGTGGGCCGGTGCCGAGCTCCAGAAGATGGGGCCGATCACGCGCCGCGAGACGATCCTCGCGATCCTGGTGGTGGTGGCGCTGTCGCTGTGGATCTTCGGCGGCAAGTACGTCGATGCCACGACCGCGGCGCTGGTCGTGATCTCGCTCATGCTCCTGACGGGGGTGGTGACCTGGGACGACATCACGGGGAACAAGGGCGCGTGGAACACGCTCGCCTGGTTCGCCACCCTGGTCGCGCTCGCCGACGGCCTGA
>CAZNKB010000078.1:0-1606 GCA_964573695.1 uncultured Gammaproteobacteria bacterium
GAAGCCTCTATGAGATCGGGACCGGGACAGGCGCCGGATATCTCGACAGCATGAGCGGCATCGTCTTCTTTATGCTGATCGGCCGCTGGCTTCAGGATAAAACGTACCAGACGATTTCATTCGACCGGGATTACAAATCCTTTTTTCCCATCGCCGTCAATGTCATCAAAGGTAGCCATATCCGAACCGTACCGGTCGAAGACATCAAAACCAACGATGTTATCCAGATCCATCATGCTGAGCTGGTGCCTGTAGATGCAATCCTGTCCAAAGGGCAAGGCGAGGTGGACTACAGCTTTGTCACGGGTGAAAGCCTTCCGGTGCAGGTCAACAAGGGTGAGATTATCTATGCGGGGGGAAAACAAATGGGAGGTATCCTTGAACTGCTTGTCGTCAAGGAAGTATCTCAATCCTATCTCACTCATTTGTGGAATCGAAGTAACAGACACGCGGATCCTGCTGCTACACATTCCTTTATCGATCAGCTCAGCCGGTATTTTACTTATATCGTCCTGTTGATCGGCGCCACGGCAGCCGGATACTGGAGCACAAAAGGGGAAACCCAACTCATGTGGAACGCGCTCACGACCATCCTGATCGTGGCATGCCCATGCGCCTTGTTATTGTCAGCCAACTTTACCCGGGGCAACATGTTGCGGATCCTCTCCCGCAAGAAATTGTACCTGCGAAATGCCCAGTCCCTTGAAACGTTATCCAGGGTTGATACGATCGTCTTTGATAAGACAGGAACCCTGACACAAAAGAGCCGCACGAATGTCCGCTATGAAGGGATCATCCTGGCGCCTGAGGTAAAATCACAACTCGCTTCCCTGCTCGTCCACTCTACCCATCCTTTGAGCAAAGCTGTTTTTCATTATCTCCAGACGACACCCCAAATGCGGGTGAGCAGTTTCCGCCTCATCGAAAATCAGGGGATTGAGGGATGGATCGATGAACATCATATCAAAATCGGTTCCCCGGAATTTACCGGAATGGGCATGTCCGATAAGAAAGGAAGTGTGGTCACCATTGCGATCGATCAAAAACCTGTTGGAACATTTCATATCGGCAATGTATACCGGTTTGGTGTTTTCGACCTTTTTCAATCCCTCCGCAAAAAATATCGTCTTGCCCTGGTCTCCGGTGACAATGATGCGGAGGCCACAACCCTGCAACAAAAGATGGGAGATGAATGTGATATCTTCTTTGACCAACGCCCGGATGACAAGATGGCGTACATCCGGTATTTGCAGGACCAACGCCATTCCAAAGTACTGATGGTGGGGGATGGATTGAATGACGCTGCTGCGTTGCAGCAAAGCGATGCGGGCATTGCCGTATGTGAGGATGACAACAATTTTACGCCCGCGGCGGATGGTATCCTGCACGCATCAAACGTCCCGATCCTGGACCGCATCCTCGAGTACATCAAAGCGGGCAGGAAGATCATTCTGTTCAGTTTTGGGATCTCGATCATCTACAATATCATCGGCCTCTATTTCGCGGTACAAGGGACCCTGTCCCCCATTATCGCCGCGATCCTGATGCCGGCGAGTTCTATAACGATTATTCTGCTGACGTATGGCATGAGCAGTTGGGTAGCGAG
>CAZNKB010000079.1:0-1581 GCA_964573695.1 uncultured Gammaproteobacteria bacterium
CTTTGGGAAACAAGGGTAACACTGTTGACACGGCGTACGTTGATTGAGGTACGGGTTACGAAACGACCCGTGTTTAGCTGACAAAAAATGGGGTTAATGAAAAACTTTGACGCCGACTGACCGGATCGAGCTTACTTCGAGTGCTTTGGATCGGGTACGTGCGTGATTTTCACAGAATCGCCAAGCCCGAATTATTGAGCACAATTAGCGCGCAAAAGAAGAGTACGAGCGAGAGCATAAATTCCAATAGACATTCTTTCCCAGTCATAGGCAATACTCTATCATTCCGAACATGAAACCCCTATCCATACTTGTCTCGATTGTACTCCTAAGCGTGTTGTCCCCTGCATCGGGTGCAGACGAAGGTATGTTGCTTGAGTATACGTTCAATGAAGGCCAGGGTTCGGTCGTGCATGACAGCAGCGGCGCGGGGCGGGATGGGGTGTTGAAGGGTGGCGCGTCTTGGGTGACTGAATCTTTTGGGGCGGTCTCACTCGATGGTATCGATGGGTTCATCGAAGGGCCGTCTGGGCTGGATATCGGTGCGGCTGGGACTTTGGAATTGTGGTGTTACCCGCGCGTGTTTGGCGGTGGGCTTATTTCTTGGCATTACGAACACCCCGCGACGCCGAAGCCTCTCTCCCTCTACTTCGACATTTACTCTTATAACCGGTTGTTAGGCGTTGCGTCGGATTGGAAGAATGATCCTATCGTTGGGCCTGACCCGTATGTCCAATGGAATGCTGCGCTCACGAATGTTGTCGAGGGGAAGGATCGCACAATCGATCTGCTGGGTCGTTGGTCGCATATCGTTTTGACTTTCGATGAGAACGAAATGCGGTTGTATCGCAATGGGAAGTTGCAAGCGTCCAAGCCCAGCTACTTTTCGCCGGACACGAAGCACGTGCCGCTGCGCATTGGCATGGGGTATGCGCAGGGCCTGCCTTTCTTCGATGGGATGATTGCCAAGGTCCGCGTCTACACGCGCGCGTTGGACGCGAGCGAAATCGAAAAACGATTCGCGGATTCAGCGCCGACCTTTCAGCCGAAGGTACCGTATTCGCTCACTTTCGTACCGCGATTGCAGGCGGCGCAGCAGAATTTGCGCATCGAAGCGGACGTGAGCGAATTGCCAGATGACGCAAAATCAATTCAGATGAAGCTGATTTCCGGTGATGGCGTATTGCGCGAGGCCACGCAAAACATTGATAAAGAGAACCAACACACGATTTTGAATTTTCCTACGAATGACTTGCCTGCGGGTGCGTACAAAATTACCGCGGCAGTTCGGGATGCGCAGGGGGCGCTCGTTCATACTGCGGCGCGCGGTTGGCAACTGCCGAAGCTTGCCGCGCCGGGTGTGCGTGCGCGAAACAATCTCACCGCGGATCTATTAGACAAGACTGACCTAAAACCATCCGAAGAACTGGAACTGCGATTTACGAATCCGCGCGAAGGGTTTGTGTTCATCCAGTGTGACGCCGTGCTGGGGAATAGCGATACATTGCGGATTGATTTGGAATCACCCGCTGATCTCCTAGTGCTCGCAGATGCGGAATCAGAAACGCCGCTGGAAGCGAT
>CAZNKB010000080.1:0-1574 GCA_964573695.1 uncultured Gammaproteobacteria bacterium
GATGCAGCTCCACCGCGAGCGAGTCATACGTGCGCGCGAGCACTTGGCTCTTCACGGCGTATTCAAGCATGGCTTGCGAAAACACTTCTTCGCCGCGCAGCGCGTTGTGCCGCCGCGCCTCGAGGTCGTCGGGGATTTCGTCTTTCTCCGTCGAGAGCGCGAAACTTTCATACGCGCGCTGCAATTCGTCGGCATTGCCGAGCAGCGCCTGCGCGTCCATCGTCGTGCGCGTGAGATCGGAAGTCGTGCTCGGCAGCCAGTAATTCAAGCGGTCGGCATTGATGACGAAGTTCGAGACCGCATAGCTATTGCTCAAATCCAAGTTCTTCACGGCCTGCATGTCTTGATACAAACTCTGCGTGAACTCAAGATCGCGGCGCAGCAGCGTGTACGTGTCGTAAAACTGCTTGACCTGTTGCACCATCTGCGCGGTCTGCCGACGTTGTTCTTCCAACCCAAGCTGGTGCTTGAAAGAAATCTCGCGCAGCACGCCGAGAATGAGTCCCGAGCTGGGATCGAAGAACTGCGCGGAAGCGAGTTCGACTCCAACGAGTTGAACGAGAAGGCTTGCGATGATAATAGCGTGACGGCGGAATGAGTTTGTGCGCATAGCGTATTTTTCTTTTTTGATTGCACAACCCTCTATGCCTGTCATTCTGGAAGAACCTTCCCTAGCGCTCGGCACTGTACTCGTTTCTAGGGAAGGTCCTTACAGGATGACAGTATAGTGTGTGTAGCTCCTGAAAACTACTTGAGCAACGTGACCTTGATCGTCTGCGAAAACGCGCCGGCTTGCAATCGGCAGAGATAAATCCCACTTTGCAGATGCGCGCCGTTAAACTCAACTTGGTGCGTGCCCGCAGTTTTGTTTTCATCCACCAAACTCAAAACCTCCGTTCCCAGAAGATCATAAACCTTCAAGCGAACGTAACCGGTTTCGAGCAGATCGAAGAGAATCCTCGTGCTGGGATTGAACGGATTGGGATAGTTCTGATGCAGTTCATACTCCTGCGGCAACTTGACAAGGGGATGCTCCTTAACACTGACGAGCGCGGTGTACTTGAGTACGATACCGTTGATTCCCACAGCACAGCCGTTATTGGCGTCGGTGAAGTAAACACTATAAAGGTGGTTACTCGTCCCGCTGGTCTGGGAAGTCCAGGTGACGCCGCCATTCGTCGTATGAATCACCGTGCCATACCCTCCCACAGCCCAGCCGTTATTGGCGTTGGTGAAGTAAACGCTATAAAGGTCAAGACTCGTCGCCCCGCTGGTCTGGGAAGTCCAGGTGGTACCGCCATTGGTTGTATGAATCACCGTGCCAGCGAATCCCACAGCCCAGCCGTTATTGGCGTCGGTGAAGTGAACGCTATAAAGGTTGCTACTCGTCCCGCTAGTCTGGGAAGTCCAGGTGGCGCCGCCATTTGTCGTATAAATCACCGTGCCATACCATCCCACAGCCCAGCCGTTATTGGCGTTGGTGAAGTAAACGCTCTCAAGTACGTTACTCGTCCTGCCGGTCTGGGAAGTCCAGGTGGCGCCGCCATTTGTCGTATAAATCACCGTGCCATACC
>CAZNKB010000081.1:0-1561 GCA_964573695.1 uncultured Gammaproteobacteria bacterium
TGCCTGAACCAGACTCTGAAGCCGGCAAGAAGAGCAGAAACGTACCTGGCCTCGCCGTCTGCGCGACGCGCGCCGTGAACTCTACGGAATCGAAGCCATCTAGACAGGTCGACACCTCGTAACGGCCGGGTTCAAGACGAGGAAGTGAGAACCGCCCTGTGGAATCCGAAACGACGAACACTACGCGCTGCGTGCTCAGGCTTCGCGCCGCCACCTGTACGTTCGGAAGGCCCTCGAAGTCGCCATCAACACCAACTACGGTCCTGCCCTCGATCGCACTGGCCGAGTACTCTCCTTCGAAGACACCAGTCTCCATGTGCATACAAGAACTTCGGTAGGTAGCCCCGGCGGGGCCCTGCGGAGCGGTGGCGCAGGCCAGGCCAAACAGAGCTCCGGCAGCCACGGCGCTGCTACGCCACATAACGGATCATGAGCTGAGCGGCAAGCGGGCGCAGCCCGTTTGTCCGCTCGAGCGAGGGGTTAGACGGCAGGCCACTACATACCGTCCGCGACTTCATAGTGTTCGAACCAGCCAGTCGACGAAGTGCTCGACTCGGTTTGACTGTTCTTCAGCCGTCCGATGGGCTGCGGCTTCAGCGAGCCACGCGAGATCAGGGTCCTTAGTCAACGTGTATCCATGCTCTGGGTAGCCCGGCCGCAACTCAACCGTTGTCAGGCTCCAAACCTCGTCCTTCACCTGATGTAGCCGATACTCCTGCCTGCTGGCTGGCCCCTCGATCCACAAATGGAGACCATCGGCCGTTGCCTGGGCTGCAACGAGGCGGTAGGGATACTCGCGCGGGAGCAGCCAAGCCGCTGTGAGGCCGTTGCCTGCGCGCTTCACTTGAAACTCCTCGCGACCATCACCCCCAAACCAGCGACCCTCGGGAATCGAAGCGCTGCCACGGACTTGAACCGCAAGTTCGTCGCGGCGGAGCGACTCACCGCCACACGCGACGGAGAGAATCAGAGCAATGCTCGCGGCTGCAGGTACTCTCATACTGCCGTCTAACGGAACTGGAGTTCAGCGGCAACAGGGTTGGGCGAAGCCCAGCCCTGTTGCCCGCTGAAACGACATGTTAGGCGGCGCAGCACAAGCTCTCGAAGTGGTCCGTCTATTGCGCTCTGGAGAGGTACTGACGCTCCGCGTAGGGAAAACCGGGAAGCTCCGAATCATGCGATCCGGCGACAAAGTAGGCGCGGACCTCAGCAATGAGCCCGTCCCGCATTTCGTACCACTCGGTGCCTCGGCTCATGACTCGACGCGACGATGCAGGGTCTGTCCAGAGGCAACTCCATTCACTAACGACCTGGTCGCCCTGACCGATGATGCGATCGATCTTCCAGACCGGGTCGAGGGCCAACTTGTACTTTCGCCAGTAGCGGGCCAAATGGTCGGCGCCATTGATCGTGGCGAAGCTCGGCGGCAAGAAGTAGTGAATGACTTCAGGATGTAGTGTTGCCTTGAGTTCGTCCACCGCTCCGGTGTTGCATGCATCGAAGTAGCGCAACACCACAGCAATGTTCTTACTGACAGCATCGGCCATGATGGGTCCTTTTC
>CAZNKB010000082.1:0-1549 GCA_964573695.1 uncultured Gammaproteobacteria bacterium
CAGCCGATCATTTCATCCTGTTCGTTCACTGCGACGACAAAACGTTTCCAATCCAAACCCATTGGGTTGATCCCGACTACATGAATCAGGTCTGTGATCTGGCGGGATTCCGTTTCCCGTGCGGGGCGAATTGTAGTCATATAGTCTGGTAGTCGGATAGTTTGACGGTAGGCAGAAATTTTATGGTCGAACGGTAAATTTCTAGGGTTCGTGTGCAAATTAGGGTATGTCACTCTGAGCGGAGCGAAGAGTCTAGGTTTTTTGGTGGTTGGAAAGCCAAAATTCGAGTTTCTTCGTCGCTTCACTCCTCAGAATGACACACAACAGGATTTGAAAACACACCAAAGTGGCTACACGCTAAATCGCACCTGCCGCAACGATAATGATAAATGTTCCGATAAACCAATGGATGAGAAATGGATAAAGAAATGATTTGGTCCGGTAGGCGACCCAGCCAAAGGCAAATCCGCCGAAGATCGTGGAAAGCGTCTCCACTTCGGGCTTGCTGATGTGCGCGATCGCAAACGGGACCGCCTGCAACCACAACGCTTCCGGTCCGAATTTGCGTGCGTACCCGAACAGGATCCAGCCGCGGAAGATGAACTCCCAGCCGATCAGGTCGAGGAAGGTCGTCCACGGCAACCCGCGCGTGAGAGACTTGTAATACGCCTGCATGGACGCGTCGCCGCTCCCCAAATAATAGATGACCGGAGCCATGACAAGGATACCGATGCCTGTGATGATCAATCCCGCCTTCCAATCGCCGAGCGTAAATCCATATTCTTTGGGATTTTCACGAAAAACGACCAGGATAAAGAACAAGGGAATAATGAGATACAGAAATACCCGGTCCCAATACTTGAAAGCAGTGAATTTGTGATAGTAATCCACCATCAGTAACAACGTGGATACGATCGTAATTGTTACGACCTTCCAATCGAGTTTAAGTTTTTCGCCGAGGAGATAGTTCATGATACCTTTTGATACGCGTTGAGTGGAGCGAGCCGGCAGGTGAACGCAGTTGAAACGTTATTTTTCGTGCACACCGTCCTTCGTCTACGAGACCTTGTCTTACACTCAGTCCATCTGCTCAGGACGAATTAATACGAGAAATAGGATTCGTTACCCGTTGGTCCGAGCAACTGCGCTATTTTATCCGCATCCCGAACAAGTTCAAACCCCCAATTGGTTACGAGTAGTATCGCCACAAGGATACAGAGACTGACTACGACTTTCCCCATTCTCGATTCGTGCCAGCGGACGGCGACATCACCGAAGCCGCCGGTCCAGACCTGCGCGGCAAGGATGGCAAAATATGGCACCAATGCCAGATGGAAGCGATCCTCTGCAAGGATAAACACATGCGGTGCAATGTAACCGACAAACAACAACAGAAGCAAAATATGCCCAGGCTTCCAACGCAAGAGGGATAGTCCCAGCGCGGCAGAAACGGAGATCAAGACAAACGGTAACAACAATATGGCGGAGATAATCAACAATAATGGCAACGGGATAAACCCGATCAGATTGTTGCCATAGAAATACATCA
>CAZNKB010000083.1:0-1547 GCA_964573695.1 uncultured Gammaproteobacteria bacterium
TCGCCGCGGCCGGTCACCGGCCGCGCGGCGCCCGGCGCCTCCCCCGGAGCGACGAAGCCGAGCGGCGCCAGGAGCTCCAGGTCGCGCCCCGCAGCGAAAGCGCCGGCGAGACCGCCGAGCGGCGCGGCGAGGCTTCCCCCAGGCGCTGTGGCGCGCTCCGCCGTCACTCCTTGCCCTCCGGAGCGCCCGCGAGAACGAAACCCGGCTCCGGCAGGTAGCCTTGGGCGTCGACCTTCTCCCCGCTGAAACGCGCCCACGCGGGGAGCCCGGGCGTGTAGCTCTTCGTCATCTCGTGCAGCTCGAGCGCCGAGTTGGCGGCGAAGAGGTAGACCAGACGTCCCTCGCCGAACGGACTGGGCAGGGCCAGGAAGAGTCCTTCGTCCGCGCTGCCGTGGCTGCGGCCTTCGAACCGGAAATAACCGTCGCCCAGTGTCGCGGGGGCCTGCTCGCCCCACGCCGCCACCAGCCGTGCGACCAGCGCGTTGTCACGCGGGCCGCCGAGCAGCACGAGATCGCGCGTCGCGAGCTGCTCCTCGCTCACTTCGGCGTCCTTCACCACGGGAACGAGCTGTTCGGTGAAGTTGTCGGCGAGCGTAGTCTGGAAGCGCAGCGCCAGGGTGCGCTGCGCCTCGTCGGCGCGGCCGGTGCCGTGCACGATGAGGGTCTCCGGCCAGCGCTCGGTGACGTGCGGCCAGGCCGCCCAGTTTTCGCGCGCGACCGGGACGTCGTTGCCGGGGTCGAAGCGCATGGCGAGCGGTCGTTCCGCGACGTCGAAAGTCGCGACGTCGCGGGCGCCGGTGAGGATCATCGGGTGACGGACGCGCGCCTTCGCGGTCTCGATCTCGACGCTGGTCGCGAGCGGATAGACGTTCCCCTCCGGCTGATGGACCGCGACCGTCACTCGCCACTCCTTTCCCTTCCTCGAGTAGGAGACCCTCGGCGCGGGCGCCGGGAAACCGGTGCGCTCGAGCCAGGGGGCGAGGATCGGCGCCACGTCACGGCCCGCCATCTCGCGCGCCACGGCGAGGAAGTCGCCGGTCGTCACGCTCTTGCCGGCGAAGCGCTCGTGGAGCGTCCGCATCGTCTTCAGGAAGAGCTCGTTGCCGAGCTGGAGCCGGAGCTGGTGGAGCGCGAAGGTCCCCTTGACCCGCGCCACCCGATAGGGCGCGTAGCGGGTGTAGGAGCGCTCCGCCTCGACCGCGGGGAGGTCCGCCTCGCGCTCGAGCGTCGCCTGGAGGAGCACGTTTTGGCGGGCGAGCGCGTCGCCCATTGCCCTGGCGGCTTTCTCGTCGTCTTCCGGCAGGTCGTGCAGGATCTGCCAGTACCCCGCCGTGCCGCTCGCCAGCCAGTGGTCGGCGGCGCTCGCCGGGAAGAGGGTGCCCTGCCAGAGCTGCTTCGCCTCGACCCGGCCCCGGTCCTTCACCTTCGCGAGGTCGAGCTTCGGCGTCTCCGACTTCGCTTCGAGAGGTGCAAAGCGCCCTGCGGCCTTCGCCTCGTCGAGCTTCGCCTCGAGCCAGAGCGGGGTGACGGCGGTGTAGCCGAGAGTG
>CAZNKB010000084.1:0-1537 GCA_964573695.1 uncultured Gammaproteobacteria bacterium
TCGACGATCATTGCCTTGTATAACTCGCCGTCGCGCATATTCGCGAGGCTGAACGTGGTTGGTGAAAGCCAATTCATGACGGGAAGCCTCTCGAACAGATCGGGCGATTCCTTAGCTTCTTCGAAGACGTCGGTGCAAACCTCGCGCCCCGTCGCGCTTTCGACAGCTTTAATGCTGATCAACGTGCCGTGTCGGGTGTACGAAATAACGAACGTACCGTCCGGGGAAAGCATTCCCCAATTGGCTTCCCAGCGCGCGCGCTCCTGGCGGGTGAGGGTATCCCACAGCGCAATCATCCCGTTTTTCGGGTTCCACTCAGAAAGCGATTTCGTGATGACGGCCCGCAGACGCCCTCTCGGATCCACCCTGGCTTCAGCCGCTTGTGCCGCGACCCCAGGTTGTGAAAAGACATCTTTGCCGGAGGAGTCCACGATCATGACGCCATTCTCTCCTCCGCTCAGCACAAGCAGGCCGCCGCTCGAATCAACGCTTGAAAAGCCGGGATAGCTCGCGAGTTCCCTTCCGGTGGCGGTGTCGTAAACCTTTGCCACCCGGCCCTTTGCGTATCCGACGGCCAGCCTAGAGCGGGATACAAAGGTGACGGGGGGGGTGTTTTCAAAACTTCTTTCATAAGCGATGCGAGACAACTCGCGGCCTGTCTCGAGTTCACGAACCACGATATCCTTGTGGTCATCGCCAAAATGGGCAATCAGCGCACTTTGCGGCGGCTTGCCCAGCCCGGCTTCGCTCCAAAATGCAACCGATGTGCCAGGCATGCCAAGGAGTTCGCGCCCGGATTCCGAATCGAGGATGCGTACCCTGGCCGATGCACCGCCACAGCACCACAGCATGAAGAACCGGGAGCCGAGAAAGGCCACGCGATCGGCATCCTCATGCCTGGGCGAGGTAGCCTGGCCCGGCTGGATACTCCATAGCTGGAACGGTTGTCTGTCGATGCTATTCGGGCGAGGCACATGACGGCCGGCTACGAACTTCGGCAATTCAGGATGCATGGCCACGCGGTTCAATCCATCGAGTTTCAGAATCTCGCGATGACCGGATTTCTCGCGGAGGTGCAGGTTCTCCCCGATCACCAGGGCATAGTATGGCTGCGTGTTCCCGCCCCATGACAGATGCGACGCGCCTGAAACATCAAGTGTTGCGAGATCGGTGCATACCGCCGCCGAGACCAAGGCCGGGATCATCGCAAGTGCAGCAAGGGGGCCACGCAGCACATGGCGGGCGGGGCCGATTTTCCGGATGCAGTTGATCCCGACTGCGGTTGGCCGTGTGGTCTGAGCGAACATGTTGATATGTTCCTTTCTGGCGGGTCGGCGCCTGTGTCTATCCATATGCGTGGACGTGGCGGGCCGGTAAGTGTCAGGGTGTGGAAGGGGGTGGGCGGAACTCAACCCGCAGCGGCTGTCCTGGCGGCGGCAGGGCTAGGCCGGCGCGGGCAAGAATGTCGGCGCCGGCGGCACGGCGCTCGGCAGGGATTTCGATGCGCAGTCGCGGATGGGGGCCGTCACCGACCGCC
>CAZNKB010000085.1:0-1528 GCA_964573695.1 uncultured Gammaproteobacteria bacterium
TCGACTTGCCGTGGTCGATGTGCGCGATGATGGAGAAGTTGCGGATGTGCTGCATCAGCCGGAACGGGATCGCAGGCGCGTTGCGCGCTCGTGCACGCAGGCCCCAGAAAAAAGGCGCCGCTCAGGCACCTTTTCGCTCGACGAGGCTTCCTTGGACGAGGCGGAGCGGATTCTAGCCGATCCGCGCGAGGTAGGCGCGCACCCGGGCGGCGTCGAGGAAGTAGTGGCTGAGCTCCGCCTCGCCGTGCGCGAGCACCGGAACGCGCTCGCCGTAGCGCGCCTCGAGCGCCGGGTCCCGCTCCACGTCGACGCGCTCGAGCGCAAAGCCGAACTCGTCCCGCAGGGGTTCGAGCGCGGCCGCCATGTCGTCGCAGAGATGGCAGTAGCTGCGGCCGTAGAGCGTCAGCGCGACGCCGGCGGCGGCCTCAGCCACCGGCCGTCTCGCCGCGGATGGTGGCGAAGATGTTCGCCTCGCCGCGGCGGATCTGCAGCGTCATCGTCGTGCCCTTGTCGAGCGACGCGAGCAGCTCGTTGAACTGCTTCGCCGACCTGAGCTCGGTGGTCGTGCCCCGCGCGGACAGGGCCACGATCACGTCCCCCTGCCGGATGTCCGCGCGCGGCGCGGTCCGCACCTCGTCGACCACCACTCCGCCCGGCAGGCGCAGGTCGCGCCGCTTCTCCTCGCCGAGGTCGCTCACCACCAGGCCGAGCCGGTTCGCCGCGGCCTCCGCCTTCGGCGCGCCCGGCTTGACCCCGCGCGCGCTGGCGACGCGGTCGTCGGGGATCTCGCCGACGATGACGGACACTTCCCGCGTCTGCCCCTTGCGCCAGAGCTGCATCGCCACTTTCGAACCCGGCCGGGTCCCGCCCACGATGCGCGGAAGATCCGACGACGCGGTGACGGTCTTGCCGTCGAAGCGCAGGATGATGTCGCCCGTCTCGACGCCCGCCTTCTCCGCCGGACCGCCTTTCTCGACCCCGTTCACCAGCGCTCCGGCCGGCTTGCCGAGGCCGAACGAGTCGGCGAGCTCCTTCGACACCTCCTGGATCACGACGCCGATGCGCCCGCGCTGCACGCGCCCGGCGCTGCGCAGCTGCCCGGAGATCTCCATCGCAACGTCGATGGGAATCGCGAAGGACAGACCCATGAACCCGCCGGTGCGGCTATAGATCTGGGAATTGATCCCGACCACTTCGCCGCGCAGATTGAAGAGCGGGCCGCCCGAGTTGCCGGGGTTGATCGCCACGTCGGTCTGAATGAAGGGAACGAAGTTTTCCTGCGGCAGGGAGCGGCCCTTCGCGCTCACGATCCCCGCCGTCACGGAGTTCTCGAAGCCGAACGGCGCGCCGATCGCGACCACCCACTCTCCCACCCGCAGCTTCGACGGGTCGCCGAACTTCACCGCCTGCAGGCCGGCCGCATCGATCTTGATCAGCGCCACGTCGGTGCGCCGGTCGGCGCCGATGACCTTCGCCTTGAATTCGCGCTTGTCGTTGAACTTCACGGTGATCTCGTCGGCCGAGTCCA
>CAZNKB010000086.1:0-1528 GCA_964573695.1 uncultured Gammaproteobacteria bacterium
AGAAGATCGTCCCGGCCGCATTGTCCTTGACCTGCTGGACGAAGCCGTAGGAGTAGACGTACTTGAGCGTGAACCGATACCCGGTCGAGCTGGTCGGGTACTTGAGCGTGTCCACCGCCCCGAGGGTGTTGTAGGTGTAGTCGACCGCGTAGGCCGTGCCGTCCATCGTGTAGGTGGAGACGGCGGGGCGGCCGAGGCTGTCGAAGGTATAGCTCTCCTGGTAGCCGTCGGGCTTGGCGAGGCTCTGGAGCCGCCCGATGTTGTGGGCGGCCGCGCTGGTGCCATAGGTCCAGGTCGTCGGCGTGGAGGGATACTCGGGCTCCGTGCGCGAGATCATGCGCCCGAGCTTGTCGTAGTCGAAGCGGGTGAGCTGGCCCTTGGCGTCGGTCTGTTCGACCAGCTCGTTCAAGGAGTTGGGCGTATAGGTCCAGCTGCCGGTGTCCGGATCGCTCGAACCGGTCTTGAACCCGCGCAGGTTGTAGGTGTAGGTGGTCTCGACCGCCCCGGCATCCTTCATCTTCACCAGGTTCCCGAAGGCATCGAAGCTGTGCTCGGTGGTGCCGCCGGGCGAGGGGTCGGTGATCTTGCGCAGCTTGCCGGTGACGTCGGTCCACTTGTGCGTGACGTTGTTCCGGGCGTCCGTGTACGTGGTCTTGAGCCCCGCGTAGGCCATGAGGGTCGTACGATCCAGGGCACCGCTCGCGTTGTAGAGCTGGTCGGAGGTCGGGCGGTTCAGAACGTCGTAGATGAAATGATGATGGCCGTTGTACGCGGCACTGTAGGGCTGGTAGACGTTGAGCTTGCGCCCGAGACTATCGTACGTGGTGCGCGTGTTCGTCCAGGTGCCCAGCACGCGGTGGCCTTCATCGTAGCTCAGGCGCTCGAACGCATCGAAATAGCGCTGGCGGCTGCGGATGTTGGCATAGCCCGCATCGTAGAGCGACTCGGTCACGCGCAGCCGCAGCACCGCATCGCCCCAGCAGCTCGCCGCGACGCAGTCCTCGTACGTCCAGGTGGAGTAGGTCCCATCGGGCCGGTACTCGCTCGTCCTGCGAGCGAAGCTGTCGTAGCCGAAGCTCACGCTGATGCCGTTGGGATCGGTCGTGGAGCTCTTCACCCCGTAGCCGTAGTGGTAGGCGCTGGTCGAGGTCTGCGCGAGCGCATTGGTCACGCTCTCGGGGAAGGCGCAGCGCGTGCCAAAGCTCGAGGTCGTGGTGCGCGCGGGCATCGCTGCCCCGCTCTTGTCCCGCCCGACGATGGACACCGAGTTCACGTTGCCGCAGCTGTCGAACCCGAAGGTCGTGACGACTTTCAGCGTCGAGCTCGCGGGCTCGAGCGTCTCGGTGGTGAAGCGGCAGTAGGTCGCATCCACCGTGTGATCCACCGTGCGGGTGAGCACGGGCTGGCCCGGCACCGTGTTCGTGCTCGTCGTGCGCGTGGGCTTGCCCAGGCACCACTGGGTGCCGCTGGTGTAGTTGGTGATCGTGTTGACGATGACGGTGCGCCACAGCTGATTGTAGAAGGGCGA
>CAZNKB010000087.1:0-1502 GCA_964573695.1 uncultured Gammaproteobacteria bacterium
TGGCGCCCGGGTACCCGCTGGAGGAAGTTGTCGACCCGACGGGCGCGGGCGACTCGTTCGCCGGGGGCTTCCTCGGGTACCTGGATACGGCGCCCGAGATCACGCGGACGGAGATCCGGCGGGCGATTATCTATGGATCGACGGTTGCGTCCTTCTCGGTGGAGGGGGTGGGCCCTTCACGCCTGCTGACGCTCACGCGCGAGGAGGTGGAGGTGCGGTACCGGCAGTTCCGGGAGCTGACCCACTTCGAGGTCGATGGCTGATGGCTGAGCGCGAGGTTCGCTGGCAGGGGGTTGCCCGGAAGCAGCTGGACTATGTGGTCCAGCCGCTGCGGGACCCGCAGGCGATCCGCGCGCTCCTGGCCCCGCGCATCGAGTACACCGCCTATGCGATGGGGCAGCTGGACCCCGCCTTCTTCCCACGGACCCGCTGGTTCTACGCCCGGGGGACCACGGGCAGCGGGCTCGTACTGCATAGCCGCGGGGGGCTTGGCGATGCCACGTTCGTGATGGGCGACCCGGATGCGGTGCTGGCGATCCTCACCATCCACCCGGGGACGGCACAGACGTTCGCGACCTGCCAACCGCAGCACATGGTGGCGCTGAAGCGGATCTACCGGCTGGCGACGCAGAACACGATGGTGCGGATGAGCATCCAGCGGGAAGCGTTTTCGCCAGCGCGCGGGGTTGAGGTGGTGACCCTCACGGGGCTCGACATCCGGAAGCTCAACGGGCTGTATGGATCGGAGGGCGGGCCCAGCTACTACGTCCCGGAGCACATCGACAACGGCGTGTATCGCGGAGTGGTCCGGGATGGGCGGCTGGTGGCGGTGGCGGGCACACACGTGGTCTCCCGACTGGAGGGTGTGGCGGTGGTGGGGAACGTGTTCACGCATCCCTCCTACCGGGGCCACGGGTTCGCGACGGCGGCGGCGAGCGCGGTGACGGAGGCCCTGCTGGAGTTCTGCGAGCACGTGGTGCTGACAGTTGACCCGGGCAACCTGCCCGCGGTGGCGGCCTACACGCGGCTGGGTTACCGGGAGGCGTGCCAGCTGGTGGAAGCGAGCGCGGCGCGGCGCGACCCATCGGGTGTGGCATCGAGTATCCGGCGGATGCGTGCCGCAATCCGGGGCCGCAAGTATGATGGGAGTCTCGTGACGCTTCACGACTAATTGAACGAGCCGCGGCCACGCAGGCGCCGCTCCGAGGAGAACCCCCAGTGTCTGTACCGTGTGATATTGCCAACCCCCGGCTGGCCCCGGAGGGCGTGCGCCGCATTGAGTGGGCGGAACGCGAAATGCCGGTGCTGCGGCTGATCCGCGAGCGGTTCGCGAGGGAGAAGCCGCTGCAGGGGATCCGGATGACGGCCTGCCTGCATGTGACGACGGAGACGGCGAACCTTGCGATCACCCTGCGCGACGCCGGGGCGGACCTGCGCGTGTGCGCGAGCAACCCGCTTTCGACCCAGGACGACGTTGCGGCGGCACTGGTGGAGGAGTACGG
>CAZNKB010000088.1:0-1500 GCA_964573695.1 uncultured Gammaproteobacteria bacterium
CATCCTATCCTTGGCATTCGCGACAGTGATGGTCTGCGCGGCAGCGCCATACGCCACGGCCCAGACCTATCCGTCCCAGCCGATCAAGATTATCGTGCCGACCGCACCTGGCGGGGTCGCCGATATTGTGGGGCGCACCTTCGCGCAGAAGCTCAACGAGAGCGGCAAGACCGCGATTGTGGAGAACAAGACCGGCGCGGGCGGCGCCATCGCCGCCGACTTCGTCGCCAAATCTCCACCAGACGGGTACACGGTCTATGTCGGCTTCCACGCCACCAACGCGATCCTTCCGCATCTGCAGAAGCTGAATTACGATGCGCAGAACGATTTCATCCCGATCACGGTGGCGGCCCGTACCGCCAACGTGCTGGTGGTCAATCCATCGGTCCCCGCAAAGTCGATGAAGGAACTGGTCGATCATGCCAAGGCCAACCCCGGCAAGGTCACCTTCGCCTCGCAGGGCAACGGCAGCACCGGACATATCGTCGGCGAGCAATTCAAGCAGGTCGCCGACATCAACATCCTGCATGTGCCCTATCGCGGCGGCGCGCCCGCCGTACAGGATTTGATCGCCGGACACGTGAACATCATGTTCGACGTGCTCACGCTCGCGGTGCCACAAATCCAGGGTCAAAAGGTGCGCCCCCTGGCGGTCGCCTCGCCAAAGCGCGTCCCGCTCATTCCCGACGTGCCGACCGTCGGTGAAGCCGGATTCCCGCAGCTTGAAAGCGGCCCCTGGTTCGGATTCTTCGTTCCGGCCAAGACCCCGCAAGCGATCGTGGACCACCTCTATGCGGAAGCCAAGAAAGCCTTTGAATCGGCCGATGTGCGGGCCCAGTTCGAAAAGCAGGGCCTCACAGCGATGCTCGGCACGCCGGAAGAGACCAAGAAATTCGTCGCCGACGAGTACAAGCGCTGGGGCGATGTCATCAAGAAAGGCAACATCACGGCGCAATAATCGGCGTTGGTCCTACGTTCGCGCCCGCACGGCCGTGCCGTGCGGGCAGGCTCAATTGCTGGCCTGCTGCTGGAAAATGCGCGCCAGTTCCCTGGCGCCGTCGCGCGCCGTTTCCCGGTCCATCACCGCATCGGTCTCGGCGATCAGTTTCTCCACCACCTTGGTGCGGCCGGCGATCGGGTTGCGTTCGTAGCCGAGCCGCTGGAAGAAATTGGCGGTCGGCACCTTGGCGCGCATCTCCAGCGAGAGTGAAAGCATGTCGAAACCGTTACCGTCGCCGGTGAGGTTCATCATTTCGAGCTCGGCCGCGGTGAGTTCGCGGCCGATCCCCTTGGCGCGAGCAAACAGGACGGAATCCAAGAGCTTCTGCGTCTGCAACAGCGGGCCGATGTCGATATCAAGATTGAGCGCATGCAGCGCGAGCCCTTTCGGGGTGCGCGCGAGCCGCACATGTTCGCTCCATTGCACTGGCACGGAGCGGCTGAACGCCACCATCCGTTTCAGGGTTTCAATGTTGCCCGTTTCGTACCTGAAGTGAAAAT